>CALEZT010000186.1 GCA_937927975.1 uncultured Phycisphaerales bacterium | reverse complement strand
AGCTTCAACGGCGTGAACTTCACCAGAGTCAAGAAGCTCACGATCGGCATCGGCGTCAAGGGCGCCGCCAGCGGCGGCTCGGGCGTCGTGTTCATCGACGACATCGGCTTCGGCCGCTCTGTCCCCGCTCAGCCGTAAGGCGACAGCGGAAGCGGCAAGAGACGACGGCTGCAAAGCTGTCGGATCGATGCAGTGAATTCAAAGGGCCCATGCCTTCCCAGGCATGGGCCCTTTGCTTTGGATCGTGGAAGCGATAAGACGGCGATGGAGGGATGCACATCAGGAATGATCCGCGCGGGTCTTGTCATCCCTTCGCGTTGCTCAGGGCAGGCCCTGAACGCAGCGCAGCGAAGTGAAGGATCTGGCTCGCGAACGAGCGAAGACTCTCGTCCTGTGCCCAGGTCCTTCGGCTGCGCCTCAGGACGACAAAAATCCTCGCCACACACGAATCATCCCGAGTCCATATAAGACGTCGGCGGACCGAGTGCCCGTCAGAACCGCACGCTGCTGCGCTACGCGCACCAGGGCCGCGCCCGATTGATCTGGCCCGAGAGAACCTCCCGAGCGATGATCGCATCCTCGCGAACCTGGAAGTCGAACATGCCCACGCAGAGGAAGTCCGCGCCGCCCTCGAAGGCGAACTGGAACCCCGCCCTGGGCTGCACCGCCCCGGCCGCCAGCACCTTGAACGCGATCCACGGCTCCTTGAGCCCCTTCATGTATTCGATGGTCTCCTGCGGATTTCGGCAGTACATGTTGTCGTGGAACTGGCCGGGCTCGTTGCTGTTCGGACCGACGACGTCGAATTCCTTGCGGTTCTCCTTGGGCGTTGCCGACCAGTAGTTGTCGGGATGGATCGTCTTGACCCAGAAGTCCGGCTTGAAGCCCGCCTTGACGCAGGCCTTGACCGTCTCGAGGTCGTGGGCGCCGAGCCCGCTGGGCACGTCGAACTGCCTCATGTAGGCCAGCGCTTCGCCGATCGCGGCGACCTTGCCGTCGCGCACGGCCTGGTCCGCGAGCCCGCCCTGCACGTACACCGCATGGGCGCCGCTGTCGATCGAACGTTTGATGCCTTCCTTGATGTCCTTGCCCCAGGCGCAATCGGAGAACCACTGAATCTTCCCGCCCCGCTCGTTCCAATAGCGATTGATCACCTTGTCCGAAACGGGGTTCGTCAGGACCGCATTGATCCCCAGTTCCTCGGCCAATTCGAAGGTCTGGAAGACCTTCTCGTCGGTGTGATAGGCCTTGACCAGCGAGGAGACGTAGATCAGGTCCCGACTGTGGGCCCAGCCGCCGATCAGGTTGCCGCCGCAGAAGATCCGGCTGATCTTGAGGTCCTTGATCTGACCATAGGGCATCTTCGCGGCGCCGACGGACGTCCCGGGCTCGTTGGCCCTGCCGCCGCCGGACATCTGGGCCCGCAGGTTCTGCTCCTCGAAGCTCTGCAGCCCGAGAGCCACGCCGGCCCCCGTCGCCACGGACCGTTTGATGAACCCACGCCGATCGACTTGATTCTCAGCCATGATGCCTACCTCTCTTCAAGACACACAACCCAGTTGAAGAACCTTCGGTCACTCCATCCATCGTCGCAATTTGGAACGCAAAAATCAAGAGACCAGTTCGGTCGCCGCCAGGCAAATCACGCCCGCCAGGGCCGCTGCCTCGGCAGATCGCCGGTCAGGATGTTCTTGGCGACGATCACGTCCTCGCGGACCTGGAAGTCGAACATGCCCACGCAGGCGAAGTCGGCGCCGTTGCCGAACGCGTGCTGGAACCCGTCGCGAGGGTGGATCGCGCCGGCCGCGAGGACCTTGTACGCGATCCAGGGCTTCTCGACCCTCTGCATGAACTCCTTCGTCTTGTCGGGATCGATATCCCAATAGTTGTCGACGGCGTAGTTGTCGATCACGTCCTTGTGCTGGTCGGCCTTCCGCGTGGACCAGTAGTTCGTGCCGTGATGGGTCTTCATGTAGAAGTCCACCGGCAGCTTGGCCTCCTCGCAGGCGACGATCGTGCCGAGGTTGTGGCCGCCGACGCCGGTGATGACGCCGTGGTCCTTGACGATGTCGAGGAACTTGCCGATCAGATCGACCTTGCCCGCGCGGGACCAGGCGTCGCCGACGTTGCCGATCAGATAGGCGCCGGTCGCCCCGCCGTCGATGGCCTTCTTGACGTCGGTCTCCAGGTCGTTCTCGCTGGGCACGCACTGAGCGAGCCACTGGATCTTGCCACCCCGCTGGTCCCAGTATTTCCGCAGCACAGACATCGAGCTGGTGCCCGCGTTGATGGTGTTGATCCCGTTCTCCTCGCACAGTTCGAGCGTCTCGAAGATCTTCTGGTCGGTGAAGTATTGCTTGAGCAGCGAGGAGACGTAGACCAGGTCCCGGCTGTGGGCCCAGCCGCCGATCAGATTGCCGCCGCAGATGAGCCGGCTGACGGTCACGTCGCCGATCTTGCCCGCCGGCAGCCCCTGCACGCCTGTCTCCCGAGCGGGTTTCGCGCCGCCCGCCGCTGCCAGGAGAGCCTGCTCCTCCAGACTCAGCGCCGCCAAGGCCGCCGCGGAGCCCATCAGGGAGTTCTTCAAGAAATCACGTCGATCCAGGTTTCCTGACATGCGTCTTCCTTATCCCAAGATACCTCGAAACTGGCGACAACCACCCCGAAACACGCCCATCTTACCGCTTTCGAGCCCCTTTTGCCAAGAGAATCCGCCCCGGCTCGCAGCGACGGCGGGAGGAAGGGCGAAGGGTCGAGTTGGAAGTTCGAAGTGTCGAGTTCGACGCGTGAAGCCGGAGAGGTCCTCGCTCGGCTCCCTTCTCGCTCGACGCTTGAATGTCCAAACGAAGCCAATTGGCTTCGTTCTTCGCCCTGCTCCAGCCGCTTGCATTCACATAACCTCTTTCTCGACCGCGAGTTACCATCGATTCTGCCACCGGCGAATTGGCTTTGTTTCGCACACTCGGCGTCTCTCCGACTGAACACTTGACACTTCAAACTTCAAACTCGCCAATTGGCTTCGTTTCGCACAATCGCTCACCACCGAGACACAGAGAACACTGAGAAGACAGGCGAAGGCAGGCCGTCTTCCCCTTTTTCGCCCCTTTTCGTTTCTTTCGGCGATTGCTCTTTGGGTAGCGGCCGAAGGCCGCGTCAAGATCCCTGTGCCTCTGGAGCGCATCTCCTGGGCCAGTGAAAAACGGCGATTGGCGGAGCACGACAAACCTCCTCAGTGCAGGACAGTCGATGGCCTTCTCGCGGTCGTTACGGCTCGCTATTCAGTTCTTCACTTATCTTATCTAGGCCATCTTTCGCCGTCAACTGAAATCCCGCTCCTACCGGCGGATTTTCTTGCTCCCCGCCATTTTTGTGCTTTGGGCCCAAAGCATGGCAGAGAGGGGTGGCCCGTGACCCGTGTCTCGTGACCCGAGCCACGAACGACGGATCACGAATCGCGCGGGCGAAGCACGCCCATCATGCTGCTGGCCCAAAGCGATAAATGTCCCTGACGCGCCCGCCCCGGGCGCGTCCAACTCGCCCAGACTGCCCCCTTGCCCCACCGACACCGCTCTCCTATAATAGCCTTCGAGGCTTCTGTAAACGCGGACGAAATACCGTTGGAACGCTTGGCCTTGATGAGTTGTGCGGAGAGTGCCATGAGAGACCCGATCGTTGCAGAGATCCACAGGTATCGAGAAGAGCACGCGCGTAGGTTCAATTGCGATCCGGATGTCACCAGCGAGAACCTCAAGAGGGAAAAAGACCCCACGAAAATGTACCTGACACCCTCCCGTTTCCCGCAGGAAAATGTAGCTCAGGGTGCATCGCTTCATCGTTAGATATATGACCAATCATACAGACTTGCATATGTTGAGTTATGATGACGTGATGCAGATACACTATGCACTGGTTGAATTGTTCCGGAATGAAGACCCCATCAATCCGCCTGGCGAACGCCCTGGCCAATTGGTGAAATCGGCTGTGGACAGACAAATGGTCGGAGCCAACGGAACACTCAAGTACCCCACGCCAACAGAAAATGCTGCCACGCTAGCCTATGGACTGTGCTGTAATCATGGATTTCACAACGGCAACAAACGCACCGCCCTGGTTTCGATGCTCGTTCATCTGGATAGGAACAATCTCGTCTTCGATGCGGGGGTTAACCCCGAGGATGTCTACTCGCTCATTTTGGGAATGGCCAAACACGAACTCCATATGATGGAAATCGCGCGCCTCCCTGCAAGGAGATCGCGGCAAAAGAGAGTCCGCCAACGAAAACTGAGAGACGCGAAGCCGTTCTCTGCGGATGAGGCGGTGGAGTACACCTCGCGATGGATAGCCGAGCGAATCCGTCCAATCAAGAAAGGGGAATTGCTGATAACATTCCGCCAGCTTAACGACATCCTGAAGAGCTACGGGTATGAGATCACACAACCAGACCGGAATACTTCGAGCATTGTCCGATTAAGGACAGTCCAACGAACAGTGTTCCTTGGCATGATTCGCAAGGCAGAACCCGCAGGAAAGAGCGTGGGCACAATTACATGCCCTGGGATGAATCGCGAAGTGGGCCTCTCAGCAATCAAAGAGGTCAGACGCCTCTGTGAGTTGACCGAGACAGATGGGGTGGATTCAACTGCCTTCTACAACAAGAGAAGTCCGGTAGACTATTTTCTAAATAGGTACCGGAATATCCTCAAACGACTGGCTCACAAGTAGACAAGCATCTATGCACGAATTCCGAGGATGCCTTGCTCATGTCGATCTCCCGAGGGAGGCTCTTGGCACTTGGCAGGCCGCACCACAAATCTTGCACTGACGGAGCCTCGCGATCGAAGGAAAGAGCGCGGTTGACGCGTAATGGGGTACCGCCGGAGACAGCAGAGACTCGCCCGAGTTGTCCCCTCTCTCCGTCGGCACCCTGCAAAGCGACAAACGCTCTTGGTTGCGGCCAAAGGTTGGACGGCGCCGCCGACTCTCAAGAATTGAAGAGGGGTTCCAGACAATCCTCATGATGCTGTGAACTGCATTCACCTTCGCCTCAGCGTCCCTGCGTCTCTGCGCGAGACGATTTGGTTTCAGCCGAAGGCCGGGCTGCGTTCATCCGCGTTTATCTGCGGTTTCCAGCCGTCAAAGCAGGTCCGCCATCGACCTGTCTTCTCCGACGACAGCAAGACAGAAGGAAGAAGGAAGGTGTTGAACCGCGGATCAACGCTGATGAACGCTGTCGGAGAAGAGAGGAGCGGTGGGTGGAGCCGGCCCTACCGCTGACGCCTTGCCTGCGGGCCTGCTGTTCCATCTATGCCTGGATCGTTGCGAACATGCACTCTTGGGCGATGTGGTGGACCGGGACGGCGGGGTATTTCCGCCGCAGGAGGTTCGCCAATTGAGCCATGCCTGCCTCTTCCGCACAGGGGTGATTCACCACGATCACAGGATAGCCCATGTCCAGGGCCATCGCGCCATCGCTCCAGTAGGTGAAACCGTCGTCGGTGCACAGGGCGAGGTCGGCCTTGAGGTCGGTGAGCATGGTCCGAAACGAGGTGATCGCGCCGGTGCCGACCGCCACGGTGCGGACCACCTTGTCGGCCGGACCGATCAGTTGCACGCCGTTCTGCCCGAGCGGAGCCAGCTTGGCCGCCACGTGTTTGGCCAGTTCTCCCGCCGGGGTGGGCGGCAGTTCGTAGACGCGGTAGAACGTCTGCTGCCTGACGACCTTCGTCCAGCCCAGGTATTGCCCCCAGGCGTCGGGGATGCCGATCTCCGGCACGCGGTCCCACACGTCGTGACAGCGAACGATGGTCAGGCCGTTCTCTTCGATGAACGCCTTCTTCCGCCTGGCGACTTCGAAGGCGAAGACCGACTGGTCCGTGTCGGTGTGGTTGTAGTAGGTCGGCTCGTGGGTCACGAACAGGTTGCAGCCCTTCGCGACGGCCTGGCGCAGCGCGTCGAAGTAGCTCATCCAGGCGACCGCGATCCCTTTGACCGGCATCTCGGGCTTGCCGGACTTGAACGTATCGACGGTGTTCTGCGGATTGATCCACTCGCGGCCCAGACTGCGCAGGTATTCGTGGACTTCACCGGCGGTGAGGCGATTGGCTGAGCTTTCAGCCGCCGGCGCGGGGTGTGCGTCCAGCCACATTCCGGCGCCGCCCAGAGCGCTCGCTTTCATGAATGCGCGACGATCCATAGGCATCTCCATCAATGAACAGGACGCGCGGGCTCAGAGCCCGTCCTACCGCTGGCGCCACAACCAGGGACCGTACATCCGGCAGAACTACTCGCTGACGATCGCGATCCTGGACCAGAGGGCGGCTTCGTAACGCCACTCTGTGGGCTCGTTGACGAGTTCCAGTTTGACGCGTTTGCCTGCGAACTTCGAGAGGTCCACGTCCACCTCGGTCCAGCCCAGCTTGGTCGTGTCCGGGCCGATGGTCTTGCGGATCAACTGCTCGCCGTCGGCGCGGACGATCAGATCCCAGTCGCCCCTGGCGTCGTGACCGACTTCGAGTTTCAGACTGCTCTTGGCGTTCGGGGGCAGGCTCACGGTCCTGGTCAGGACGCAGCCGACCGTCTGACTGAGCGGATGGGTCAACAGGACGTTCTGTCGGCCGCGAAGCTCCTCGCGCAGGCCGGGCTCCATGTCGGGGCCGCACCTGGCGATCTTCCAGCCGGGGGCGAACTTCTCGACGGCCTTGGACAGGTCCACGCCGCTGGCGACGGTGATCTTCGCCATTTCTTCGTCGGTGTACCGGCTGCCCATCGCGGGCTTGGGGTCCCAGGACTGCTCCAGCGGCGTCGGGTTGGGCTTGCTCCGCGGGATCATGAAGTGCTCGGCGCCCTGGTCGTCCACGGCGATCTTGCCGCCGCAGTTGACCACCGCCTGGCGCGTCAGCTTCTCGCAGACCCGCACCAGCGTGGGAAAGTTGTAAGGCGTGTGACTGAACTTGCCCGAGGGGTCCAGGGCCGACTTGTACTTCTCCGGCAGGTTCTTGAAGCCGATCGTCGTGAACAGAACGCCCGCCGCGTTGGACGGGTTGCAGTCGGAGTCCTGGCCGCAGCGGGTGGAGATCACGATCGTCTTGTCGAGGTCGCCTTCGCCATAGAGCAGGCCCATTACGATGTACGCGCCGTTGATCTTGGCGTCGATGTTGAACTCGTCCTGCGGCCCGCTGCACGAGAACCGGCGATACTGCGGGTTGAGATGGTACTTTTCATTGATCAATTGCCAGGCCTTGGCCCAGTCGGTCGGGTACTGCTTGTACCAGGCCAGCACGTCGCTGATACACTCGTGGTATTGGCTGCCTTTGGGAATACAGCGGAGTCCGGCCTCGACGATCTTGATCCGGTCGGTCTCGAAGAAGGCCTCGGCGTACATGCCGGCGACGAATTGGCCGCCGTAGAGGCCGTCGCCGTAGTTCATGAGCCGACCGAAGAGCTCGCCCAACTGGATGGCGACGTTGGGCATGCCAGGGGCGATCAGACCCGCGAAATCGGCCTCGATCTGGTAGTCGATATCGTCGGCGTGGGAGTTGAACTTCGGATGCCCCGAGTCCGGCGGCGCGATGCCGGCCCGCAGGTTGTTCCGTCCGGCCAGGTTGGCGTGCCAGAGCTGGTAACCGCTGTTGGCGAAGTCGATGCCCGCCTGGCGGATCGAGACGCCGAAGCCGTGGATTTCCAGGGTCCTGAGGAAGGTCATCTCGACGTAGATGTCGTCCTGCTGGAACTGGTTGATGAGGTTCGGCTGCCACTGGGGGATCTGGTCTTCGGGGATGATCACGCCCTTGTAGCGGAACTCGGTGGGCCCGCCCCAGCCGACGCCGGCCATCTGGCCGATCCAGCCGGCCTTCATCTTGTCGACGTATTCCTCGACGCTGATTTGCCGCATCTTCGCATCCTGGCGGCTCGCCCGCGCGCCGCCGCAACCGGCGAATCCGACGAGAACAGGGATCACAGCGACACCCAGAACGAGACTGCGATTCATGACAAACCTCCTTCAGTCTGTGCGTTACGCCGAACGCGTGTGCGGCTCGGAATCCATCCAACCGGTCTCACTGCCGACAACGGTCGTGGGCATCTTATATCGCCCGGTCCCTCGGGAGTAAAGCAAAAACGATCCTCAGCGAGCGACAGATCCCACCAGCGCTGTCTCAGAATGTGAGCTCAGGCGTCGGTGGCCTCGGGCCTCGGCATCCACAAAGGATATCGTTGCAAATTGTGCACATCTCGCTCATAATGCAAGGATGAACGAAACAATTGAACGCGCGAAGCTTCTGTCCCGAATTGAGAATCGCTTCGAATCCAATCCGGTCGTGCTCTTACAGGGACCGCGACAATGCGGCAAGACCACGCTCGCGAGGCAGTTCGCCACGCGACACAAAGCGGAGTACTTCGACCTGGAGTCCCCGGCGGATGCTGCCCGATTGGCTCAACCGATGACGGCATTGGAGCCGCTGACCGGTTGGGTCGTAATTGATGAAGCCCAGTTGCAGCCGGGGCTGTTCCCCATCCTGCGTGTGTTGGCAGACCGACGTCCATTACCTGCGAAGTTCCTGATGTTGGGCAGCGCATCACCCGATTTGGTCCGGGGCATGTCGGAATCTCTCGCCGGGCGGGTGGCTCTGATATCCATGGCAGGGTTCGACCTGTCGGAGGTGGGCCCGGATACGTTTCGCGCACTCTGGTGGCGCGGTGGATTTCCACGGTCCTTCCTGGCCCAAACCGATGCACAGAGTCGCCAGTGGCGAGAGGATTTCATCCAGACCTTCCTGGAGCGAGACCTGCGGCGGTTCGGCGTCCAGGTGGCGCCGACTGCCCTTCGTCGTTTCTGGACGATGGTCTCGCACTACCACGGCCAGATCTGGAACGCCTCGGAAATCGGAAGATCCTTGGGGGAAGCTCATACCACGGTGAGACGGCATCTGGAAATCCTGTGCGGAGCCTTCGTCATGAGGCAACTCCCGCCTTGGTTTGAGAACATCGGCAAGCGACAGATCAAATCGCCCAAGGTCTACCTCCGCGACAGCGGCTTGCTGCACGCACTCCTGGGCATACCGTCGTTCGCCGCTCTGGAGACGCACCCGAAACTGGGAGCGTCTTGGGAAGGATTCGCCATGGAGGAGGTCCTCCGTGTGACGGGCGATCGTGATGCCTATTTCTGGAATACTCAAGGCGGAGCCGAACTGGACCTGCTGGTGTTCATCAACGGTCGGCGGATCGGATTTGAGTTCAAGTACGCCGATGCGCCGGCTGTGACGAGATCGATTCACGTGGCGCGAGCGGATCTGCGGCTGGACCGTGTGTTCATTGTCCATCCGGGTCGGAAGTCCTATTCGTTGAATGAGTGGGCCGAGGCAATCAGCCTCCGAGAGGTGCGGACTTTGTACACGGCGTTGTAATTCGGCGGGGGGTGGGTATAATGGCGGCGTGTCGGACGGGAATTCCGAGCGCCACGGTTGGCGTCGGGGGAGCCCGAACGGGCTTGCGGCCGGCAGGTATCGATTTTTGGCGGGCAGAGAAGATGCGGAAACACCGGATGTGGTTCCTTGGTTTGGCGCTGGTCGCTTTGGTTTCGTGTGGTTCCAGCGCCGTGGGCAAGACATGGAGGCTCGCGGGCGGCGAGAAGCTCGAAACGATTGGCGACGATCCGCAGTCGCAGTATCGCCAGACGATCGACGAGCTCAAGAAGCTCGTCCGCGAGGGGGATGTTCGCGAGGTCAAGGACGCGCTCAAGGAAATCAAGGCAGAGTTCCCCGATCGCGTGGGTCCGGACCTGGAGTTGTTTGCCCTGGGCGAGACCCGATACTGGCAGGAGCGGTACAGCAAAGCCCTGGTCAAGTATGAGAAGCTGCTCAAGGACTACCCGGGCAGCGAGTACGCGGGCCTGGCTCTCCAACGGGAATTCGACATGGCCCAGGAATACCTGGAGGGCCGCAAAAAGGTCGTCCTGGGATTCCTCAGGCTCTCCGGCTTCTCGGAAGGCGTCGAGATCATGGAGAAGGTCAGCGACCGCGCGGGCCTCGACGACCCGAACGGCGTCGGGCTCAAGGCCGCGATCGCGGTGGCTGAGCAGTACGAGGCGAGGGAGAAGTACCTCGAAGCGTATCTCAAGTGGTCCGAGATCGCCTCGTACTGGGAGGCCGGTCCCATCGGCAAACGGGCCCTCTACCGCATGGCGGAGAACAACCTTCTGGCCTACAACCGGCACCCGCCGCAGAAACGGCCGAACTTCGACGCCTCCAAGCTAGTCACCGCCAAGACCTATTACCAGAAGTTCCTTCTGCTGTACCCCGAAGAGGCCAAGCAGAACGAGGTCCCTCAGAAGATCGAGCAGATCGACGAGCAGATGGCCCTCAAGGAGTTCACCACCGCTCAGTACTATCGGCGGACCGGGGAACCGCGGGCCGCGAGTCTGTACTTCGATATGATCGTCCGCAACTGGCCCAACACGCAGGCGGCGGCGCAGGCCAAGGAGGCCCTTGCGGAGAGCCCGGCCGATGGAAAGTAGACAAGAAAGAAGCTCGAAATTCGAAATCCGAAACTCGAAACAAGCACAAATGACCAACGTACGAAATCCAAAACGGCTGAATAACGGGCATGCGACGGCGTTTCGGTCATTTGAGTTTCGTGCTTTGGGTCTGTTTCGGACTTCATGCTTCGGATTTTGGATTTCCGCCAGCCTGGCGGCTCTCGCTGCCGGCGGCTGCGGCCGCTCGACCGGCTATTCGAACGCGTCGCTGTTTCCCGACGACGTGCAAAGCGTTTACGTCGAGATGTTCGACAACCGCAGCTTCCGTCGGGGGACCGAGTTCACGTTTTCGAACGCCCTGGCCAGACGGATCGAGGTGGAGACGCCCTACAAGATCGTGTCGGATCGAGATCGCGCCGACAGCGTCCTCAGCGGCCAACTCGTCTCGGTCGGGGAATCGATCCTGACGCTGGAGCGGGAACTGGGCCGGGCGATGGAGAAAGAAGTGATTCTGACCGCGGTGGTGAACTGGAAGAGCCTCAAGACCGGACGGCTCATGATCAACAATCAGACGGTGACCGCGGTCGCCAGCTACTCGGAGTTCCAGGGCCAGGACTTCACCTATGGTTCGTCCGTCGCGGCAAACAAGCTGGCCCAAAACGTCGTACAACTGATGGAAAACCCGTGGTGAGCCGGGATGAGAGTGTGCGCCTCGGTCGCAAGAGCGTGCATGCCGCAACAGTGGACCGGGATGATCATAGCTTATGAAAAACGACTCGAACAACACGCAGAATGACCCGCCCCGAGAAAACGGGGGGCGCCCGAACCGAAAGCCGCAAGTGCAGAATTACCGGCGAAGTCCCTTCAGTTGGCTGATCATGGCGATTGTCGTCTTCGGGGCCATGATGATGCTGCAACAGGGGCTCGTGACCAAGACGCTGCGATGGGACGAATTCACCCAATACCTCCAGGAAGGCGGTCACGTCGAGCAGATTCAGATCGGAGACGCCGAGATCACCGGCAAATTCCATCAGGATTCCCAGGCGGCCAAAGACCACGGCGGAGTGGCCTTCAAGGTGAACTATCGGCCGGAAGCCGGCGCCAAGGAACGGCTCAACGGAATCCTCGACGCGCTCGAACAGCGTGCGGCCGAGGACCCGAAGTATCACGTGGTCGCCAATGAATACACCAAGACGCAAGTCTGGATGTTCATGCTGCTCAACTGGCTGCTGCCGATCCTGCTGCTCGTGGGCTTCTTCTATCTGTTCGTCTTCCGCAACATGCGCGGCGGCGCCGGCGGCATGCTCATGTCCTTCGGACGCAGCAAGCACAAAGTCCACGGCAAGGACCGCGTCAAGGTCACGTTCAAGGACGTCGCGGGAATCGAGGAAGCCAAGGACGAAGTGGGCGAGATCATCGAGTTCCTCAAGAACCCGCGGAAGTTCCAGCGTCTGGGCGGGCGCATCCCTCGCGGCGTCCTGCTGATCGGCCCTCCCGGCTGCGGCAAGACCCTCCTGGCCAAGGCCATCGCAGGCGAAGCGGACGTGCCCTTCTTCAGCATCTCCGGCAGCGACTTCGTCGAGATGTTCGTGGGCGTCGGCGCGTCGCGAGTCCGCGACCTGTTCAAGCAGGCCAAGGACAACTCCCCCTGCATCATCTTCCTCGACGAGATCGACGCCATCGGACGAAAGCGAGGCGCGTCGTTCGTCGGAGGCGGCCACGATGAACGCGAACAGACCCTCAACGCGATCCTCGTCGAGATGGACGGATTCGACACGAACGACCAGGTGATCGTCATCGCCGCGACCAACCGCGCGGACATCCTGGACCACGCGTTGACGCGACCGGGCCGGTTCGACCGCCAGGTGGTGGTGCCGCTGCCGGACCTCAAGGGCCGGCTCGAAATCCTCCGCGTCCACGCCCGCAAGGTCAAGCTCAGCCCCAGCGCCACGCTCGACCGGCTCGCCCGCGGCACCCCGATGTTCAGCGGCGCGGACCTGGCGGCGATCATCAACGAGGCCGCTCTGGCCGCGACGATGGCCAACAAGGATTACATCGAAATCGCGGACCTCGAAGAGGCCCGCGACAAGGTCCGCTGGGGACGCGCCAAGAAGAGCCGCGTCGTGGACCAGAAGGAGCGAGAGATCACCGCGTATCACGAAGCGGGCCACACGCTCGTGCAGTCGCTGATCCCGGACGCCGATCCTCTGCACAAGGTCAGCATCATTCCTCGCGGCCCGATGGGCGGCGCGACCTTCGCACTGCCCGAAAAGGACCGCACCCTGTTTACGAAGAAGTACTGTATGGCAGAGCTCCAGATCTGCTTCGCCGGCCGGATTGCGGAAGAGATCACCTTCAGCGATCTGTCCAGCGGCGCCCAGTCCGACATCCGTCAGGCCACCCGGCTGGCCAAGGAGATGATCAAGACGTGGGGCATGAGCGAACTGCTCGGCCCGATCAGTTATGGGGAAGACTCTGGCGGCACGGAATACTATGCGTTGCCGACGGAGCGCGAGTACTCCGAGAAGACCGCCCAGGAAATCGACCAGGAAATCAAGACGCTGGTGGACCAGGCCTACCGGATGGCCAAGACCGTGCTTGAGACCAACCGGGACAAGCTGGAACGGATCGCCCAGGCTTTGCTCAAATACGAGACCTTGGATGCCGACGACGTCAAGCTGATCCTCAACGGCGGCCAGCTCGATCGTCCCACCGTTGGCGATCTGCTCGCGGCCGAGCAGGCCAGGCATGCCGGCGACGGAGACAAACAAAAGCAGGAACAGTCCATCAACTGACCCTCCCGTTTGGGATTGGGGTGCAACTGAGAGATCGACATGAAAGGAATGAAACGCGTCCTGTTTTTTGGGGTCTGCGCCTTGATGGGGGCTTCGTTGTCTCCAGGCCGGGGCGCAAGCGTCCCTGAGGCGACCGAAATCGTCCGATTTGAGTTGGAGGAATCGAGCGCGTACCTGACGCCCGCGCGATGGGAGGGGCGTCCTGGCATCGCAGTGGTCTTCCGAGGCACCGACGACCTCCACTACTACGCGAAGTCGGAGACCGCTCCCGCCCCTGGGATGCAGTTGAAGATCGCCGCCACGTCCCGTGACATGGAGTTCGGCGGCGCCGTGCTGCCGGACTGGACCCTCTTCGACGATCCCTTGGGTCAACAGATCGAAGTCTACGTAGGCGACTTCACCGCATTCATCCCGCTCCGCGAGGAGTCCCTGCCCGCGGATAAGAAAGAGATTGCGGTCACGGTGGAGATCACAGGCATCGCCTGCACGAGTTCGCTGTGTCTGCCGCCTTTCGAGAAGACCTTGCACACGACCCTCGACCTGGCTGGGATTGCCACGTGGCCCTCGGTCTCCATCGCCACGTCTCGGGCCGAGGCCCCTTCCGAGGTCCTCGCGCAACCGCCCGCTGAGCAGGCCGGTTCTCCAGGGCCGAAAGCGTCGAGCCCATCCTCGGCCGTACCTTACTACCTGCTGGCCGTCGCGGCGGGCCTCTCGATCAATCTCATGCCTTGCGTGCTGCCGGTCCTGCCTCTGATTCTGCTTCGGCTGGTCGATCAGTCGCGGGCTCCCGGCGGGAAACGCATTGCCTCCGGCCTGGCGTTCTGCGCCGGAGTCGTTCTCTTCTTCGCGGCCTTCGCCCTGATCTCGGCCATCGTCAACCTCACCACCGGTGCGGTGCTCGATCTCAACAGTCTGTTTCGCTATCCTGCCGCGGTCATCGTCCTGTTCCTGGCGATCGTCTTCTTCGGACTGGCCATGCTGGACATCGTCACCCTGTCGCTGCCCTCTTCGGTTGCGGGACGACCAAGCAGCGCATCGACGCTGGCGGGGTCCCTGGGCATGGGCTTCTTCGCCGGCGTGCTGAGCACGCCTTGCAGCGGGGCCCTGCTGGGCTTCGTCCTGGTCTGGGCCCAGACCCAACCGCTGGCGGTCAGCAGCGCTGCCATCGTTCTGATGGGAGCAGGCATGGCCCTGCCCTATGCGATCATCGTCCTGATCCCCTCCCTCCTGGAGCGCATCCCCAAGCCGGGATACTGGATGGAGATCTTCAAGAAATCGACGGGCTTTCTGCTGTTCTTGATCGCGGTCAAACTGACGCTTGCGGCCCTGCCCAAAGACAGGCTGGTGAACGTGCTCATGTACGGCGTGGTCTTCAGCTTCTGCGTCTGGATGTGGGGCAAATGGGTGGACTTCACGACGCCGGCGCTGAGACGACGGATCATTCGAGGGGTCGCGCTGGCCCTGGCGGTCGGAAGCGCAGCGTGGCTGCTGCCCGCCACGGAGTTGGCTGCTTCGTCGCGTCTGGACTGGAAGCCGTACGACGCCGACGTCGTGCAGCAGGCCGTCGCAAGGAAGCAGCCTGTGCTCCTGAAGTTCACCGCCGACTGGTGCACGAACTGCAAAGTCGTCGAGCGGAGGGTCTATGAAGACCCCGAGATCGTCGGCCTTCTCCAGGCCAGGAACGTGCTGCCGATCAAGGCCGATACGACGGTGATCGACTACCCCGCCACACGGGACCTCAAGGCTCTCTACGGCGAAGCGGGCAACGTGCCTGTCACGATCGTCGTGCTGCCGGACGGGACTCGTGAGAAACTGCGAGGGATTTTCGACAAGAGCGAGTTGATCCCCATCCTTGCGAATCTGCCGGAGGTCGGGAAATAGATGACTCAGAAGAAGAAGTCCGCGACGAAGGTCGGCGCTGCCTTAAAGGGTCGCAAGAAGGCCTTCAAGTTCGACAAAGGAGCCGCCGCCAGGCGGGTGGAGACGATCTACCCGATCCTCAGACAGGCCTATCCCCATGCAGCCATGGTCCTGAACTTCGGAAATCCGCTGGAGTTGCTGGTCGCGACGATCCTCTCGGCGCAGTGCACGGACGCACGGGTCAATATGGTGACGCCCGGCCTGTTCAAGAAATACAGGTCCGCCGCCGATTGGGCGGATGCGGACCTCTCGGAGATCGAACAGGACATCAAGAGTTGCGGCTTCTATCACAACAAGGCCGTCAACATCCAGGGGGCCTGCAGGAAGCTCCTCGACGACTTCGGCGGCAAGGTCCCGCAGACCATGGACGAGCTCGTCACCCTGCCCGGCGTCGGACGCAAGACCGCCAACTGCGTTTTGGGCAACGCCTACGGCCAACCCGCGATCATGTGCGACACGCACGTCATCCGCCTGTCTCGCAGGCTCGGGCTTTCGCCCAACTCCGATCCGGTAAAGCTGGAGTTCGATCTGGCCGATATCGTCCCAAAAGACGTGTGGACTTTGTTCTGCCATCTGTTGATCACGCACGGACGGACGATCTGTAAGGCAAGAAAGCCGGAATGCCCCGCGTGCCCGCTCGCGAAACACTGTCCGGCGGCGAATAACCCGAATTGCTGGTGAATTGCATGCGATGGAAAACGAATCATGTCGGCATAGGGCAAATGATCGAGAAACCGGTGGAGGACCTCTGGCGGATCTTCCGGATCATGGCGGAATTCACAGAAGGGTATGAGGAGCTCGCCTCGGTCGGCCCGGCGGTGTCGATCTTCGGGTCGGCCCGAACGCCGCGAACCCATCCGCACTACCTGATGGCGGAAGAGACCGCTCGCAAACTGGCCCACGCCGGCCTGACCATCATCACCGGCGGCGGACCCGGCATCATGGAAGCCGCCAACAAGGGGGCCGCCGACGCCGGCGGGTGCAGCATCGGTCTGAACATCGAGTTGCCCCAGGAGCAGATTCCCAACTCCTTCCAGAACCTGCCGTTGCACTTTCGCTACTTCTTCATCCGCAAGGTGATGTTCCTCAAATACGCCCACGGGTTCATCGTCTTCCCAGGCGGTTATGGGACGCTCGACGAGTTCTTCGAGGCCCTCGTGCTGATCCAGACCCTGCGTCAGGCCCACTTCCCGGTCATCCTGATGGTGAAGGACTACTGGCAAGGTCTTCTTCGCTGGATCGAAGAGACGATGCTCAAGGAGAATGGGTACATCTCGCCCGAGGATATCCACGCCTTCGCGGTCCTGGACGATCCCGACGCCGCGGTACGGATCATCGTGGACTTCAAGGAGCGACAGGGCCGCGGCGGCCTGTCCATGCCTCCCGGCATGAAGATGGAACAGGGCTACGACAAGCCCGACCCGACAAAGCCGCCGTCACAGTGAGGTCTGCGGTCTCTCGCTGACGCCCAGTCCCGGCCGGTCGTTGAGGATCAGTCTGCCCTGCCGCACTCCGACGCCGGAGAACGGGTCGTTGGAGATCAGCAGGTTGCCGTCGAGGTCCGCCCAATCCACCAGGGGACTGATCTGCGCCGCGGCTGAGATCCCCACGGAGCTTTCGATCATGCAGCCCAGCATGATCTTCATGTCGAAAGCTCGGGCCACGTGGATCATGCGGATCGCCTCCTGGAGGCCGCCGGATTTCATCAGTTTGATGTTGATCCCGTCGTAGGCCCCCGCCAGACGGGGAATGTCGCCTACCGTCTTCACTGCCTCGTCCGCAACGATCGGGATGTCGATCCGCTCCTTCAGCCAGGCGGTCTCCTCGATCATCGACGAAGGCAAAGGCTGCTCGATCAGCTCGACGCCCTGCGCTGCCAGCCACTGGATCTTGTCGAGGGCCTGCTGCTTGTCCCTCCAGCCTTCGTTGGCGTCCACCCGCAGGGGCTTGTCCGTCGCGTCGCGCACCGCGGCCAGGATCTCCGCGTCGTTGTCGCGACCCACCTTGATCTTGAGCACCGGAAAATCCTTGGCCTCCTCGACCTTCTGTCGAATCACCTCCGGCGTATCGATCCCGATGGAGAACGTCGTGACAGGCGTCTTGGCGGGGTCCAGGCCGAGCATTCGATACAACGGCGTCCTGAGCTTGCCGCCCACCCAGTCGAGGATCGCCATGTCGAGGGCCGCATGGGCGCACGAATCCCCCGCCAGCTCTCGCTCCCACCGCGCGCGTAAATCCACATACTGGAGCCAGTCCCCCGCTTGAACAAACGGGCGGGCCTTCTCCAGCATCTCGATTGTTCCCTCTGCGCTCTGGCCGTAGCGGACGTTCGGAGCCGCTTCGCCCCAGCCGACGATGCCGTCCCGCTCGATCCGAACGAACACGTTGTCCTTGTAGTCGCTGGAATTCCGCGCGATGGTCCAGGTGTGCGTCAACATCAGCCGCCTGCGGCTCACGCTGAACCGCGTGACGCCTGTGGCGTTTCCCTGTCCCGCGACGACTCCCGCCCCGCCAATCCCGGTCAGCACCGACGCCCCCAACAACCGTCTGCGAGAGATTCCCATGCCACTGCATCCTTACAGGATTCCCATTTCATACGGACCCGGAGTGGCCCACACGCGGGTCAACGTTTGTCATCCTGAGGCGAAGCCGAAGGATCTGGGCGTCGGACACGAGGGTTCTCTCGTTCGAGAGCCAGATCCTTCACTACGCTGCGCTCCGTTCAGGACGACAGGCGACAGCCATTCACCGTGATGCGCATCGCATGGAAGCCATTATGGAATTCACAGCCCCCTGTGGCAAGTTCATTCAATTCCTCGAACCCGTAACGGAACGGTCGGGCAGATGAGCGCCGTCACAAGGACTCGCACCAGTGAGAATCTGCTCCTCTGTGAGGTTCTCCCTCCAGGGGTTTTGTCCGCTTGGCCGTTCGATTCCTCGGTCATGCCGCACCTCCCTCGTCACGTTCAGAACAAGAGCCTATTCTCTTGCTATCCTACCCGGCCCAGACGGCGAATACCAGAGGTTCTGAGCACGGAGCACCGAGATTCACGATCCGCTTCCCGTCGAGAGTAGCTTCCGCAACAGCGTGACGAGCGTCTTGGGCTCGAAGTAGCTCTGGGGCAGGCGGAGGCGGACGGTCTTGGGATCAGGGACGAGGACCTCGCCGCGGGCGCCGGCAAAGAGCGTTTTGACCTTGCGGCCGGGGGCGTGCTTGAAGGAGAAGATCAGATCGCCCGTGGGGCCCTTGCTCACGATGGTGATGCCCGGCGACGGGATCTGCACCACGATGCTGCGGATGTCCCACTTCGACGCCGCGACTCGCAGTTCGCCGATGTCCAGGAGCAACCTGACTTCATCGGGCAGCGGGCCATAGACGTCGGCCATCTCCGCCTCGATCTGCTTGACGTCGGCCGGCGACCGCGAAACCGCGATCTTACGGTAGGCGTCCATGCGGTGGCGGTCGATGGGAATGTAGTTTTTCGGGATGTAGACCGGGACGCCCAAATCGATCGTCGCGGTCGGCAGCGGCTCGACCTTTTCGTGCTTGAGCTCGCGGACCGCGTCGGCCAGCATCTCGCAATACATCTGATAGCCGACCAGTTGGATGTGGCCCGACTGCTCGGGGCCCAGGATGTTGCCCGCGCCGCGGATCTCCAGGTCGCGCAGCGCGATCCGGAAGCCCGCGCCCAGGTGCGAGTACTCCTCGATAGCCTTGAGCCGCTTGGCCGCGATGGGCGAAACGGGCCGGCTGTTCGGCATCAGCATGTAGGCGTAGGCCCGGTGCTTGTAGCGCCCGACCCGTCCGCGAAGCTGGTGCAGCTCCGCCAGGCCGAACCGGTCGGCGTCGTTGACGAAGATCGTGTTGGCGTTCGGGATGTCCAGGCCCGACTCGATGATCGTCGTGCAGACCAGCACGTCCGTCGAACCAAGGACGAACTTGACCATCGCGTCCTCCAGCTCGCGCTTGCTCATCTGGCCGTGGGCGATGTTCACCCTCGCGTCGGGGGCCAGCTTCTGGATCTCCCAGGCCTTCTTCTCGATGGACTGCACGCGATTGTGCAGGAAGAACACCTGGCCCTGGCGGTTGAGCTCGCGGTAGATCGCTTTGCGGATCAGGTCCTGGTTGTACGTCGTGACGCTGGTGACGATGCTCCGGCGGTCCAGCGGCGCGGTCGTCAGCGAGCTGATGTCCCGCAGGCCCAACAGCGCCATGTGCAGCGTGCGGGGAATGGGCGTCGCGGTCAACGTCAGGATGTCCACGTCGACCCGCATACGTTTGAGCCGCTCCTTGTGCTCGACGCCGAACCGCTGCTCCTCGTCGATGATCAAGAGACCCAGGTCCTTGAAGGCGACGTCGCTGCTGAAGAGCCGGTGCGTGCCGATCAGAATGTCCACCTCGCCTCGCTTGGCCTTGGCCAGGATGTCCTTGGCCTGGCGAGGCGTCTTGAAGCGGTTGAGCACCTCGATCGTGACAGGGAAGTCCGCGAATCGCTCGCAGAACGTCCGCCCATGCTGGACCGAGAGCACGGTCGTCGGCGCGAGCACAGCGACCTGCTTGCCGCCCTCGACGGCCTTGAAGGCCGCCCGCATGGCCAGCTCGGTCTTGCCGTAGCCGACGTCGCCGCAGAGGAGGCGGTCCATGGCGATGGGCTCCTGCATGTCGGCCTTGATCTCACGGATCGCGCCGATCTGGTCCGGCGTCTCCTGGTACGGAAACGACTCCTCGAACTCCATCTGCCACTGGGAGTCCTGGCCGTAGGCGATGCCGCCGATCGCCTGGCGTTTGGCCTGAACCTCCAGCAGTTCGGCCGCCAGATCGCGAATGGCCTCCGCAACCTTCTCCTTCTGCCTCTGCCATTTCTTCGTGCCCACTTTGCTCAGCGTGGGCCGCTTGGGACTGGTCCCGATGTACTTCTGCACCAGAGCGATGTTCTGGACCGAGACTTGGATCTTGACGCTGTCGGCGTACTCGATCGTGAGGTACTCCGCCCGGCCGCCCTTCTCCTCGATGGTCTCGGTGCCCAGGAACTTGCCGACGCCGTGAGAGGCGTGGACGACGTACTCGCCCGGCTGCAAATCCGCCAGCGTGTCCACCGGCGCGGTCGCGCGGGCCGGCCGCTCCCGCCGGCGAAGGGCGTATTGCCCGAACAACTCGTGGTGGCTGACGACGATCGTGTTGAGCGACTCGACGACGAAGCCCTGATGGACGTAGCCCAGCAGGAGGTGGAAACCGCGAGGGACCTCGCCCGCGATCTCCCGGACGATCTCGCCGACACGGGAGATCTCCGCGGGGCTCTCGCAATACAGCAGGACCGTGCTGCCCTCTTTCGTCCGTTGAAGAAGCTCCTCCAGAGCGGCCTTGTGCCCGGCCCAGAGCGAAGTGGCCTTTCGCTCGAACTGCTGAACGCTCTTGACGCCGACGGCCAGCGGCCCCCGACCTGGGTCGCCGGAGCCGTCCACAACCTCCTGTCCCGTCGCGAATCGGCAGATGTGCAGTTGCATGAATCGAGCGGCGGAATTGTAGATCTGGGGCCAGGGGTACAGCCGATCCGCCCGCTCGATGCGAGCGAGGAACACCTTGGCCACTTCCTCCACGTCCGAGGGCTCTTCGAAAACGACGATGGCGTCCTCGGGCAGAATGTTCGTGAACAATTCGCGCTGCTCGATCACCGCTCCGCTGGCGGCGCCGACGACATGGATGCCTACGATCTCCTGCGTGGACCGCTGGGTGTCGAGATTGATCTGGCGGATGCTCTCGACGGTGTCGCCGAAGAACTCGATGCGAACCGCCTGCGATTCGGGACCTGTCCCCCCGTCTTGCCGGCTCGCCAGCGGTGCGTAGATGTCGATGATGCCGCCGCGACGGGCGAACTGGCCCGGCAAGTCCACCGCGTCGACCCGCTCGAAGTTGTTCTGCACGAGCCACTCGATCACCTGCTCGGGGTCCACGACGTCGTTTCGGTTGACGCGAAGCGCGCTTTCCCGCAGAGCCGAGGGTTTGGGAATCGGCTGGCACAGAGCCTGGACCGGTGCCGCGATCACAAGGCCCTGGAACCCTCCGTTGGAGTCCGCCAGCAGCGATACGATCCGCAGCCGCTCGGCACGGGTCTCGTCGGTCGCGTCGGCCAGGTCCTCTTCGCCCTCCCAGGCAGGCAGCAATTCGACCCGCTCGACACCGAAAGTCTTGAGATCATCGAAAGCCCGATCCGCGTCGTCGATGTGGGCGCACAGGTGCAGAACCGGCCGGCGGAGGCTCTTGGAGATGTGCGTGGTCAGCATGCGCGCAAAGGATCCCCAGGTCCCCTCGACTTTCACCGGCCCTTTCGCCTGGCTCAGTCGGACGACAACTTCCGAGACCACCTTGTCGCGCACCAGATCCATAAACGGTTCTGCGGGCATCACTATACCCGCGAAAGGCTGTCCCGGCGAGCAAGAACCACCTGGGGACAGCTCCGGAATATCGTCGGCTGAAATCCGGCCCCGCTGTGCTCGACCGAGGGGAAAACACTCAATATCCCTGCTGCCATGAGGGGAAACGACTCGCCGCGAGACCACAATAGATCGTCCGCGCAGACCAAGGGCCTACACGGCATCGTCGCTCGTATAGGCCCTCGGGAATCCGCACAATGGGTTTTCTAGAGGAGGCCTTGCTCCTTGAGTTTGGCCAGAACGTCCTTGGCGGTCTTGACGACATTATCGGCCGTCAGACCGAAGGCCTCGAAGCACTGCTTGTAGGGAGCGGAGGCCCCGAACCCGGTCAGGCCCACGAAAGCCCCGTACTCGCCCAGCCAACGATGCCAGCCGAAATCGGTGGCCGCTTCGATGCCGACGCGAGCCTTGACCTGCGGCGGCAGCACGGAGTTGCGGTACTTCTCATCCTGCTTCTCGAACAGCGTCCAGCAGGGCATGCTCACGACCTGGGAGGCGATGCCCTCGGCGTCGAGCTTGGCCGCGGCCTCCATGGCGATCTGCACCTCGGAACCGCTGGCCATGAGGATCACCTGCGGATCGCCCCGGCTGGTCAGGACGTACGCGCCGCGGCTGAGATTCGACGCGGAGGCATAGCGGCTCTGATCGATCACCGGCATCCCCTGGCGGCTGAGCAGCAGTCCGATGGGCTTGTCGGGATGCTCCAGGATGTACTTCCAGGCCTGCGCCGTCTCATTGGCGTCGGCCGGACGGATCACCAGCAGATCCGGGATCGCCCGCAAAGCCGCGAAGTGCTCGACAGGCTGATGGGTCGGGCCGTCTTCGCCCAATCCGATGCTGTCGTGCGTCCAGACGAAGATCGACGGATAGTGCGAGAGGGCCGCGACGCGGACCGCGCCGCGCATGTAGTCGGAGAAGACCAGGAAGGTCCCGCCGTAGGCCCGCAGCAGGCGGGAGACGCTGATGCCGTTCATGATCGCGCCCATGGCGTGCTCGCGGACGCCGTAGCGGATATAGCGACCTTGGCGGGCGTCTTTCTGGAAGTCCACCGCGCCTGCGAACCGCGTGTTGTTCGACGGGGTCAGGTCCGCTGAACCGCCGAGAATCATCGGCATCTTGGGCATGATCGCGTCAAGCACCTTGCCGGAGGCCTCGCGAGTGGCGATCGGCTTGCCCGGCTCGAACTTGGGCAGGATCGTATCCAGCTTGACCGGCAGACGGCCTTCCGCGGCGTCGCGGAACTCCCTCGCCAGATCCGGGTGTTTCTCGCTGTACTGTTCGAACAGGGCATTCCACTGGCTCTCGGCTTCCGCTCCTCGCTCGACCGCTTGTCGCATGTGCGCGGCGACCTTCTCCGGCACGTGGAACTGCACGTTCGGGTCCCAACCGAACTTCTCTTTCATCGCGCGGATCTCGGCTTCGCCCAAAGGAGAGCCGTGGGCCTTGGCGGTATCCTGCAGGGTTGGGGCGCCATAGGCGATGTGCGTGCGAAGCTGGATCATCGAGGGCCGCCCCACCTCGCTCTTGGCGTTGATCAAGGCCCGCTCGAATTTTTTCATGTTGTTGCCGTCGCCGTCGACCTTCTGCACGTGCCAGTTGTAGGCCTGGAACCGCTTGGCCCGGTCCTCGGTGAACGACAGGTCGGTCGCGCCGTCGATGCTGATGTGGTTGTCGTCGTACACGACCACGAGGTTGTCCAGGCCCAGATGCCCGGCCAGCGAACAGGCCTCGGAGGCGATGCCCTCCTGGAGGTCGCCGTCGCCGCAGAAGACGTAGATCTTGTAATCGATGACCGGGAATCCTTCCCGATTGAAATAGTTGGCGAGGTACTTCTGGGCGATGGCCATGCCGACCGCGTTGGAAACGCCCTGGCCCAGGGGACCGGTGGTCGCTTCGATGCCGAGTTCGGGATGGTACTCGGGATGTCCCGGCGTCTTGCTGTTCCACTGGCGAAACTGCCTGAGATCGTCGAGACTGATGCCGTAGCCGGTCAGGTGCAGCAGCGAGTACAGGAGCATGCTGCCGTGCCCGCCCGAGAGGACGAACCGGTCGCGGCCATGCCACTGTGGATTGGCAGGGTTGTGACGCAGATGCCGGTCCCAGACCACATAGGCAGCCGGGGCCATGCCCATCGGCATCCCGGGGTGGCCGCTCTTGGCCTTCTCGACCCCATCCACCGCCAGAAAACGAATCGTATCGACGCACAATTGATCAAGTTTGTTCAAACCCGGATTGGCCATCGTCATTTCCCATCACAAAAGGCACAGATGTTGACATTCCGCGAAAAAAAACGAATGCTTGAGGATACCAGTCCCGCCCGCCGCTGACAAGTCCTTTCACAGACGCTTGCATACCTTGCTGCCGACGTGAAGCGGAAAACCTCCTCCGAACGCCGGCCGTGGACGCGCCATGACCACGAAAATACGCAAGAACCGGATGAACCAGAAAAATGCTTGGCAAGGGCCGACGACGATGGGTATACTTTCTCTCTTGTTCCGAAACAGTCAGTGCTATTTTCTCTTTGGTCGCTCTTGAGATGATTCTGACGCAGATATTGCAGCCAACATGTGTGAAGGTTCCGCTGGACGGCAAGGACAAATATGCGGTCATTACGGAGTTGGTGACCCTTCTCGACGAGAACAAGCTCATCCAGAATCGCCAGATGGTTCTGGACGCGGTGTTCACCCGGGAGCAGACGCGCAGCACCGGCATCGGCTCGGGGATCGCCATCCCGCACGGCAAGTGCGGCGCCGTCAAGGAATTGGTCATGGCCCTGGGGGTGGCCCAGAACTCGATCGATTTCGACAGCGTCGACGGCAAACCGGTGTCGATCGTGATCCTGCTGGTCTCGCCGCAGGACCAGACCGGTCCGCACATCCAGGCCCTGGCCCGGATCAGCCGGCTGATGCTCGACGAGGACTTCAAGGCCGCTCTCGAAAAGGCGTCCTCCTCCGAAGCCGCCTATAAGCTCATGAGCGAACGAGAGACGCGTTAGAATCGACTATCTACTATTGACTACCGACGATCTGGCTTCGCCGCGCCCTCGCATGTGCTCCATTCCGCGGAACGGCTCTGGCCGGACGATAGAATGTAAGTAGCAGATCGTCGATCTGTCAGTTCTTTTCCCACAGGACCAGGCCCAGCTCAAACGGGTTGCTCTGGTCGGGATGGTTGGGCAGGACCCGAACCGCCACGCCGTGCTGACCGGCCGCCCGGCACTCCATCCGGCCTGTGAACCAGTGCTCGCCGCCGTCGCCGGCCTTTTGTTCGTAGGACATCGGCAGCGCCATGCCCTCGCGGATGTTGCCCCAGGAATCCGTCGGACCGTGGTAGAGCTCGACGTTGACGTCCTGAGGTCGGACTCGCCCGAGCTTGATCAATGCTCGCACCGTCAACTCCGCGCCCACCTTCATCTGCGGCTGACGCGGATTGAGTTCCTCGCCGCCGTCGCTGTTGCCGGAGTTCAGCGTCACTTCGCGTACCGCGAACTCCTGCCACGCCTGGCGGATCTCCGACTTCCACTGGGCGAGGGCCTTGACCCGATCCATCGAATCGCTCGTAAAGTGCTGGTATCGCGTGGCCGCCGGGCAGTAGAACCGACGGGCGTACTCCGCCAGCATCCGATGCGTATTGAACCGGGGCGCGACGTGCTTGACGCAGGCCTTCATTCTCTGTATCCAGGCCCTCGGCAGATTGTCGGCCGACCGGGCATAAAACAGCGGCACGATCTCGTTCTCCAGCACGTTGTACAGGGCCTGGGACTCAACGGTATCCTGGTAGTCGAGGTTCTCATAGTTCTCACCGGCGCCGATGACCCAGCCGCCGTCGGGGATATACCCCTCGCACCACCAGCCGTCGAGCGTGCTGAGATTCAAAACGCCGTTGGCCGCGGCCTTCATGCCGCTGGTGCCGCTGGCTTCCATGGGTCTTCGCGGATTGTTCAGCCAGATGTCCACGCCGCGGACGAGGAACCGAGCGACGTCGATGTCGTAATCCTCCAGGAAGACGATCCGCCGCCGGACCGAATCCTGCGAGGCGAAGTGGACGATGTTGCGGATGATCTCCTTGCCTGCGTTGTCCTTGGGGTGCGCCTTGCCGGCAAAGATGAACTGCACGGGCCGATCGGCGTCGTTGAGCAGCCGGGTGAGACGTTCCACGTCCCGCAGGAGCAGGTCGCCGCGTTTGTAGGCGACGAACCGACGGGCGAAACCGATCGTCAGAACCTCCGGGTCGAGGATCCCCTCGGCCTGCCGCAGTTCGCCCTGGCACGTGCCGCGTCGCTGCATCTGGGCCATGAGTCTCTTGCGGGCGAAGACGATCAACTGATCCTTGCATCGCTGGTGCGCGCTCCAGAGCTCCTCGTCGGGAATGTGATCCACCTGGTCCCAGGCGGATTTGTCGAACACCGTGGACGACCATGTGGGACCGAGATACCGTTCATACAGGGCGGAGATCTCATCCGCCAGCCAGGTCTTCAGGTGGATGCCGTTGGTGATCGCGGTGATCGGGACCTCGCGAGAAGGGAGCCCGGGCCACAGCGAACCCCAGACCTCGCGGGAAATCTGGGCATGCAGCTTGCTGACGCCGTTGAGATAGCTGCTGAGCTTGATCGCCAGCACCGGCATCTTGAACGGCTCGTTCTCATCGTCGGCCAGGATCCTGCCCAACGCGAGGAACTGCTTGCGGTTGACGCCCAGGTGCGGGAAGTAGGCGCCGAAGTATTTATCCATGAGATCGACCTCGAACTCGTCGAGACCGGCCTTGACGATCGTGTGCGTGGTGAAGACGTTGCCCGAGCGGGTGACCTCGACAGCCTCCTCGAAGCTCATGTTCGTCGTGCTGCGGATCTGGCGGATCCGTTCGAGGGCCATGAACGCGGCGTGCCCTTCGTTCATATGGCAAACCGAGGGCGCGATGTTCATCGCGGCCAGCGCCTTCAGGCCGCCGATGCCCAACAGAATTTCCTGGCGGATCCGCAGCTCGCGGTCGCCGCCATAGAGGCTGCTGGTGATCATGCGGTCGCCGCCGGAGTTGGCGGGGATGTTGGTGTCCAACAGGTACAGGTTGAGCCGGCCAACGTGAATGCACCAGATCTGCGCGTGGACCGAACGGCCGGGATACTCGACGCTGATCGTCAGCGGGCGGCCGCTGGGCTTTCGCATCAGTTCGATCGGCATGTTGAACGGATCGTTTTCCCCATAGGCTTCCTGCTGCCAGCCGTCGAGGTTCAGATACTGGCGGAAATAGCCCTTCTGATACATCAGGCCGACGCCGACCAGCGGGATGCCCAGATCCGAGGCGCTCTTGAGATGGTCGCCTGCGAGGATGCCCAGGCCGCCGGCGTAGATCGGCAGACATTCGTGCAGGCCGAACTCGGCGCTGAAATAGGCGATGGTCGTCTCGGGGTTCTCGCCGCAGGATTTCTGATACCAGGTCGGAGCCCGAAGATACTCGTCGAGGACCTGCGAGGCCCGGCGCAACTCGTGGAGAAAACTCTCATTCTGCGAAAGGGCTTCGAGCCTCGATTGCGAAACCGCGCCAAGCAGTTTCACCGGATTGTGGCCGGACGCCGCCCACAGGGCCGGATCGATCCTCCTGAACAGATCGATCACCTGCGGACTCCAGGACCAGAACAGGTTCCGAGCCAGGACATCCAACTCCATCAGCGATTCAGGCAGGGCCGGCAAAACGGTGAAACTTCGCACACTCGGCATTTCATCTCCTCACAAACTGCATCCATCTGCAAAAGGCGCCGCTCATGACACGGCAAACCCATGCTGTCATCGGCAATTCGCCGCGTGCGCTTAACCGTAAAAGGAAAAGGGAGTTGCAGATCGAGAGGGGTTCGTCGGACCGATAATCCCGGCCCGACGGACAAAGGAAAAAAGGCCTGTGCAACTCAATGCGCAGGCCCTTTTCTTAGGTGCCAGCTCACCTCCACCTGTGCCGTGACAAAGGCGATTGAAGGGAACCCTTACTATCAAGTGGGTGATCGTTGCGTGCGTCCGGAAGTCCTGGCAAGCAGGCGTTTCCGATCCGACAAGACCTGATCTCCCTTAGTACGGGTATAGGTTCCTTCAAATACACGCCTAAGACACGAACACTGCAGGGGTCAGCCTGCAAATTGTATATACCAGATTTGCAGCCGTGGGTCAAGGAAATACGGATCAACTCACGACGCAGAGGAACGCGGAAGAACGGCATTCCATCCCTCTTCTTATCGGCGTGTCAGACGCTTCATCTGTAGAAAATGCGACAACATCCTGGTTCCGATGCGCAGGATCTATTCGGCGAACGCAGTTCTTGAAAACCACTCTTCGGCCGCGCCCCGGTCGCTGCGAGCACGACTCCTACAGCGTTCGCAGCTCGGCGTTCACCGTCTTGGCGAGGCTTTCGAGAATGGCCTTCTGGTATCCGTCGACCGTCTCGTGCGTGAGCGTGCCGAAATCGTCGCGGAAGCGAAGCGAGAGCGTAACGCTTTTCTTGCCGGACGCGATCCCCTTGCCCCGATAGATGTCCACGAACCGGACCTCCTCCAGTTCGTCGGGCGCTCCCCCCTCGACGGCCTGGGCGATCTGAGCCCACGTCGTCTGCTCGGGCACGAGAATGGACAGGTCGCGGTCGATGGCCGGGAACCGGGGGATCGGACGGATCTTGATGGGTCCGCCCTTGAGAGACATCAACTCTGCAAAATCCAATTCGGCGCCGCAGGGAGCCAGTTCCTTGAAGTCGAACCCCTCGCGGATCGCGTCCGAAAACACGCCGGCCTGGCCGATCTCCTTGCCGTTGACCAGGATGCGGGCGCCCACCTGCGCCCAAAGGTGATCCGCGGGCTCGAATCGCACGTCGGCCGTGCGGTTGACGTTCCGAATCACCCCTTCCACCACTCCGCGAAGCTGCCGCAATTCGCCGTCGGTTACGAGCGAGATCTTCATCCGCTCCTTGGGCAGCGAGTCCTTCTCGCCGGAGGGCACGAACGTGTCGGCCATCTCATAGATCCTGCACGGCAGATTCCTCGCGTTCACATTCGTCTTGAGCACCCCCAGCAGCGAGCCGAGCAGGGTTTGCCGCAGGAGGTTGCCGGTCTTGCGGGTCACGTCGCGGACTCCCAGGTGCGCCGCCCCTTCGGGCGCGAACAAATCCGCCACCGCCCGATCCACGAAGGTCACGTTCACCGTCTCGTAATACCCGCAGCCGTTGAGGAAAGAGCCGACGGTTTGGGAGAACTTCTGTCGGGCGTCCGCGGGCTTGGCCTCGATCTGAATTCTTCGGCGAGTCGAAACCTTGTCGTAGCCATAAACACGGGCGACTTCCTCGATCAGGTCCACTTCCCGCTGGATATCGCTTCGCCACGTGGGCGAGACGCAAACGATGGAGCCGTCCTGCAAGCGAGGCTCGAACTTCAGCGCCCCCAGGATCTTCATCGCGTCGTCCTGAGACACCTCAATTCCCAGAAGCTTGTTCAGTCGGGCCAGCCGCATGGAAACCTGCCGGGGCTGGGGCCTGGCCGGATAGGCGTCCACCACGCCCTTGGCCACGCGGCCGCCGGCAAGCTGGACGATGAGCTGGGCTGTCCTCTGCGAGGCCCAGTCGATCCGCTCGATATCGACGATCCGCTCGAACCGGTAGGAAGCCTCCGAGGGCAGCGAGAGCCGCCGGGAGGTCGTGCGAATGCTGACCGGGGCGAAATGCGCGTCCTCCAGAAGGATCGTGATCGTCGCGTCGGTCACCTCGGTTTTCAGTCCGCCCATGACGCCGGCCAGAGCCACCGGCCTCTCTGCGTCGGCAATCACGAGCATCTCCGGGGCCAGAGCGCACTGGGTCCCGTCGATGCTGACGATCTGCTCGCCCGGCTGTGCTTTTCTCACGATGATCTTGGCGCCTTCGAGAGTCGCGTAGTCGAACGCGTGCGGCGGCTGGCCGGTCTCCATCATCGCATAGTTGGTCGCGTCCACGACGTTGTTGACGCTCCGCAGGCCTACGGCTTCGAGCCGCTTTCGCACCCACTCGAGCGACGGGCCGATCTTGACGCCTTCGATAATTCTGGCGGTGTATCGACCGCAGGCCTGGGGTTCGCGGATCTCCACCTGGACGAAGTCGGACACAGGGCGGTCCGCCTCCTCCAGGCGAACCGCCGGAAGACGGAGTTCCTTGCCCGTCGCGGCGGCCAGCTCTCTTGCGATCCCGATGTGGCTCAGACAGTCGCCGCGGTTGCTCGTCACTTCCACGTCGATCACCGCGTCGTCCGCCAGATGCTCGATACCCTCGCAGGGCAATCCCAGGTTCATCAGGATCTCGGCCACCTTCTCGGCCGAGAGGTCGATATCCACGTAGTCACGAAGCCAGTTGATGGAAACCTTCATGTCGCAAACCCTTACACAGAGCGATTGAAACCCTATAGGCTACCCGCAGACACCCAGGCTGTCAACGCCGTGATCAGGACATTCGTCCCGCCGTCCCGCCCACGTCCGTGGCGTTGAACAGCAGTCCGAGGTCGTCTCGGCGTCGCATTCCCTCTCTCCCCGGCCGGCGGGGGTTGAAAGCCAAAGCTCGATCCGGTAGGATGACCCTCGCAGTGTCTGGCGGCTCCATAGGGCTGCACGACGACTTGCGATCCAGAGGGAAGATTGTCGATGAACGACTTCGAACGGTTCGAACAGTTGATCGAAGGCGGCACGTATTGCATCTCGATCGTGACGCATGAGGAGCGGTACGCGCTGGAGATCATCCGCAAGACCGCGGCCAAGTTCAAACGCGACCTGTGGGTGTGGTCCGTCGCGGACGGCGTCCGGGACGGCGCCATCGACGGCGGTCCCTGCATCGCGGACACGGACGTCCCGGCAGCCGGACTGCTGAACCTCTCCCAGGCCCGACCGGGCTCGATCTGCGTCACGCTCGATCTGGCCGACCATCTCAAGAGCGGCAAGGCCCTCCGCATCCTCCGCGACCTCGTCGACAACTTCCACAAGACCGGCATCACCATGGTGATGATCGACAGCGCGGCCAATCTGCCCGACGTGATCAAGACCTACGCCCGGCCGTTCGAGATCTCCTATCCGGACGAGCAGGAGCTCATGCAGATCATCAAGGCCACGCTCCAGCGGCTTCATCGCAAGAAGCCGATCGAGGTCGGCATCACGCAGAAGGGGCTCGACACGATCGTCCGCAACCTCAGGGGTCTGACGCGACGCCAGGCGGTGCGGGTCATCAGTGACGCGGTGGCCCTCGACCAGACCTTCAACGACGACGACATCAACCTGATCATCGCCAACAAGCGGCGGATGATCCAGCAGAACGGCCTGCTCGAGTACATCCAGACCCCGCTGGACCTCGACGAGATCGGCGGCATGAACAACCTGAAGAAATGGCTCCGCCACCGCAAAGACGTCTTCAGTCCCGAGGCCAAGACATTCGGCATCGTCCCGCCCAAGGGCGTGCTCATGCTGGGCGTCCAGGGGGCAGGCAAGAGCCTCTGCGCCAAGGCGATCGCCACCGCGTGGCAGCAGCCTCTGCTGAGGCTCGATCCCAGCACGCTCTACGCCAGCTACATCGGCGAATCGGAGAAGAATCTTCGCGAGGCCCTGCGCCAGACGGAGATGATGGCGCCGGTGATCCTGTGGATCGACGAGATCGAGAAGGCGTTCGCCTCGGCGGCCAGCCGAAGCGCCGACGGCGGGCTCTCGCAACGCATGTTCGGCACCCTGCTGACCTGGCTCCAGGAGCACCAGCAGCCGGTGTTCGTCGTCGCCACCGCCAACGACATCGAGGCCCTGCCGCCGGAGTTGCTCCGCAAGGGCCGTTTCGACGAGATCTTCTTCGTGGACCTGCCCACGCAGGAGGTTCGCAGAGAGATCTTCGCAATCCATCTGAGAAAGCGAGGGCGCGACCCGGCCCGGTTCGACCTGGACACGCTGGCCCGGGCTTCGCAGGACTACAGCGGCTCGGAAATCGAGCAGGCGGTGATCGCCGCTCTGCACGACGCCTACGCGGAGAAGACGGACTTGTGCACGGAGAAGATCGTCGCGGCGGTGCAGGGTTCGCCCCCGCTGTCGGCGACGATGGCCGAAAGAGTGTCGGCCCTTCGCCAGTGGGCCCAGGGCCGGTGCGTGATCGCCGAATAACGGACAAGAAAGGTCGATTGTTGATGTTTGACGTTGGATCGTTGAATGAGGGCTTCGCGGTGATCTCAAATCTCAAGTCTCAGATCTCAAATCCCAGATGGCCCGTCGCTCTGTGTCTTGCGGCGGTTCTCCTGACCGGCTGCGTGGAACGCCGGCTGACGATCCACACCGAGCCCCAGGGCGCGATCGTGACGCTGAACGATCAGGAAATCGGCGTCTCGCCTGTGACGGTGCCGTTCAACTGGTATGGGGACTACTGGGTCCGGATCAGCAAGGACGGCTACGAGACCCTCAACACGCACCGCAAGCTCAGGGCCCCGCTGCATGACTATCCGCCATTCGATTTCTTCGCGCAGATCCTGTATCCGGGTCGGATCGTAAACGCCTACGAATGGACCTTCGACCTGGCCGTCAAAGAATACCCGACCCGCGACGAGCTGATCGAGCAGGGCCAATCGCTCCGCACGCAGTTGCCATAACAGCTCGTCCTCTCAGCCCAGATTGCAGCGGTACCAGTCGATGGACCTCTCCAGCCCTTCCTGGAACAGGATGATCGGCTCGAACCCGATCAGCTTTCGGGCCCCGCTGATGTCGGCCAGGGAATGCTTCACGTCGCCGGCGCGGGACGGAGCGTAAATCGGCTTGACGTTCTTGCCCAGGAGCCGGTTGATCTCGCCGATGATCGCGTTGACCGTGACCGCCTCGCCGCACGCGACGTTGATCACCTCGCCGGCGGTCTTCTTGGCCCTGGCGGCAAGCAGATTAGCGTGCACGACGTTGTCGATATAGGTGAAATCGCGGCTCTGTTCCCCGTCGCCGTACACGGTGGGAGGTTGGTCGCGCAGGATCGACGTGACGAAGGCGGGAATGGCCGCGGCGTACTGGCTGGCGGGGTCCTGACCCGGCCCGAACACGTTGAAATACCGCAGGGAGATCGTCTCCAGGCCATAGACCCTGGCGAACACCGAGAGGTAGTACTCGCCGACGAGCTTGCCGACGGCGTACGGAGACAAAGGGTCCGGACGCATCGTCTCGACCTTGGGCAACGTGGGCGTGTCGCCGTAGGCCGATGAACTGGCGGCATACACGAACCGCTTGACGCGAGCGTCGCGGGCCGCCATCAGCATCGTGAACGTGGCGTCGATGCAGTGTTGATGAGTCAAATGCGGCTCGTCCACGCTGCGCGGCACCGACGGCAGCGCCCCTTCGTGCAAGACCACGTCGATCCCCTTCGTGGCCACGCGGGCCACCTCGGGATCGCCCATATCCGCCTCGATGAACTCGATCCTGTCCATAATCGGCGCGAGATTGCCTCGTTTGCCGGTCAGAAGATTGTCCACGACCCGCACGAAACACCCGTCCGCGACCAATCGCTTGCACAGGTTCGAGCCGATGAAGCCGGCCCCCCCTGTCACCAGAAACTTCTCCATGCTTTCAAACCCCTCGCAGAACATCGTTTTGGCAAAGTGAGCCACCATCTTACGGCCGAACCGAGGGCAGAGAAACTCTTTTTTCGACCATGTCAGGCGTTTGGATCAGGCGGAACCGGCCGCCAGTTGCCCTTTGAGATACTTGCGGTAGGCCTTGAACTGCTGACGGAAGTATCCGCCCTTCATGGCCTCGGCGCCGAACAACACGCACCCGACCACATTGGCGCCCACTTCCCGGAGCTCGAAGATCGTTCGCTGGGCGGCTCCCCGCTTCGTGGTGGCCGCGTTGAACACCAGAATCGTCGCATTCACAAGCCGGGCCAGAACCTTGACGTCGCTGACCAGCAGAACCGGCGGAGTGTCGATGAGGATTCGATCGTAGTCCTTCGCAACGCTCGCCAGCAGGTCCTTCATCGGATGGCTGGCCAGCAGCTCGGCGGGATTGGTCGCCATCGGACCGGCGTAGATGATGTCCAGACCGGTCAAACCGCTGGGTCTGACGGCGTCGGGATACTCGCATTCGCCCGTCAGGATGCTCGTCAGTCCCAGGAGGGGCTCGTCGCCATAGGCGGCATCCTGTGGAAAAGCCACATGCAGACACGGCTGACGCAAATTGGCGTCGATCAGCAGGACCTTCTCGCACTTGGCGACAAAGGCCTCGGCCAGATTGCACGCCACAGCAGTCTTTCCATCGCGGGGCTGTCCGCTGGCAACCAGCAACGTCTTGTACCCTTCCTCGGTGGACAAATCGAGATTGGTCCGGCACCGTCGATAACACTCCCCGACCAGCGAATGAGGGGCCTCCTCCACAACGTGACACAGATCGACGTCGTCGACGGCGCGGTCCTCGTCGGCGTCCGGAATGATGCCCAGCAGCGGAACGTGCAGGAACCGGCGAATGTCGCTCGGCGTCCGCACGAGGTCGTTGAGCATCTCCACGAGGAAGGCCAGAGCCAATCCGAGCATCATGCCGAGCGTCGTGCCGCCCGGTCCCCACAGCAACAGACTGCGGGAGACGACCATCTCCAGAGGCTCAGGCGCCCTGCCCAGGAGCTGCACTTTGGGCGTATCGGGGTGCTTGACCATGATCCGCAACTTCTCGATCTGCGTCTTGACCTGGTTGAGCATCTCGACGCGTTCATCGCGGATTTTCATCTGCCGGCCGTACGTGGCGCGGGCGTCGTCCAGCGCCGCCTGCTGGACCAGCGCCGCCTGCCGCATTCGCTCCAGTTCCGTCAGACGCGCCTCGAACACGCGGAGGCTGTCCTGGGCGTTCTTCAAATTGGCCCGGCGGGTCTGCTCGGCGATCTCCGTCTTGCGAACCTCTCTCTTGGCCTGAAGCTCCTGAATCGTTTCCTGCAGTTGCAGAACGCTGCGATGGCCTTCGCCGAACCGAGAGAGCCGACCCGACAACTGCGCCTCGGCCAGCGCGATCTGCTGCGCCAGTGCAAGCATCACAGGGTCCCGTTCGATCGCATAGGCGATCTGCTCGTTGATCGGCCCCTCGGCCAACCGACTGAGGTTCTCGATGTCGGTCCGGAGCTGGTTGACCGCCAGGTCCAGTTCGTTCTTCTGCAGTTCCAGATCGTTCAGCCGGATGGTGATCGTGTTCTGGAAGTATCGACCGCTCGCGGGTACCTCCAGATCCGTGATTCCGCTTTCCTTTCGGACCTGGTCCAGAGCGGTCTCGCTGATCAGAAGGTCCTTCTCGATCTCGGTCTGGCGGGCGGTCAATTCGACGAGCCTGTCGGTGACGTCCTGCCTCTCGGTGTCCCCGTGTTCTTTGACGAACAATCCCGCCATCTCGTTGACGATCAGAGCGGCCTCCGCCGGATGGCCGCACGCCATCGAAACCACGATGTGCTCTGCCTCCCGATGCGGATGAACGCGGAGGTTCTTCTCCAGATACCGCACCGCCGCAACGGTCCCCCCTCGCCCCTTGACGGTCTGTCGATACCAGTTTGTGGCCTGAACGGCCTCGCGCTGCAGGAGTCTCTGCAAGCTGCTCTGGCTCTTCATCAGGTTGGCGAGCGAAACGCGGTGACCATATTGGATGTCCTGCTGAACCTGCGATGCGACGATTTCCATCGGATCGGTCTCAACCGGGGGCAAGACCTTGATCACGGTCTCAGCCCTGTAGAGCGGCAAGTAACGACGAACGAGGAACCAGCCCCCCCCGCCCACCGCCGCACCCACGACGGTCATGAAGAGGATCAGCCAGACGTGCCGGCGCACCATGCCGAACACTTCTTTCGGCGTCAAGGCCGCCTCGGGCGCGCCTCGGGCTTGCGTCGGTCTCGACGTTGCGCCCGCAGCCGCTGGATTTCTCTTCATCATGTCGCATCACCCCTACTGCAACCGCTGAATCGCGGAGTTGATTCGTTGTCTGACTCCGTCCGGCGTATGATCGCCGCCCGCCTCCAGCGCGCGACGATAGGCCGCGAGGGCCTTGCTCTTGTGCCCCAGCGCCTCGTTCACCATGCCCAGGTGCTCGTACACCTCCGCAGGGACCGCACCACCTGCCTGATACTGCTGGATCGCAACCGCCAGGGTCTCGGCCGCTTCGGCGTACTTTCCGTTCTTGTACAGCACGTAGGCATAGGTGTCCTGGTGACCCGCCACGTCGGGACTCTGTTCGACCGCTGTCCTGGCGTACGCCAGGGCCACATCGAGTCTCCGGTCGCTCTGCGCCAGCACGTAGGCCAGATTGTTCAAAACACTGCTGTTTTTCGGCATTTTGGACAGCAGACTTTCGTAGACCGCAATGGCCTGTCCAAGATAGATGTTATCGGATGTTCTCTTGTGGGCGATGGTCAGGAGATCGGCCTTGCGAATCGTATGCTCGACGCCAGCCGGCGTATCCGGCCCGGAGAGCCGGATGCAGGTGTCGATGGCCGCGATCGCCTCGGGGTACTTGTCCTGAATCTGGGCCAGGTTGAACAGAACGAGGTGAGCGGTCAGAGAACCCGGCTCCTCCGCCAGACGCCGGTGGCAGTATGCCGACACTTCCTCCTCGCCCAGCAACATGTAGATGCGGAGAAGGACTTCCACGGCCAGACGCGGATGGGCCCAGGCCTTGTCGGCCGCCTGTCGGCTCAGATCCCGAGCAGCGTTCGCGTCTCCCGCCTTCTTCTTGGCCTCCGCCATTCGGAAGAAGACCACAGGGGCGTACGGCGTCGCGGCGTACTGCGGACCTTCCTGGAACACCTGATCCAGTCTCTGGGGCCGCCAGTTTCCTGCGTCGGCGGGATCGCCTGCGCCCAGAATCAGCGACCGGAAATACCCATCCAACGCCGCGGAGTACTCCGCATCCGGCGCAGGGTCTGCGACGCTTTGTCCCGCCGAACTGCGGCGGCGGAGTTCAACGGCCTTTCGGAAGAGTTCTTCTGCCTGGCCGTATTGCCGCTGGTCCAGGGCGAATGCGCCCGCCCGATTCAGCCAGAAGACACTGTCGGGAGACTCGGCCAGAACATTCGCATAGAACTCTCTGAGACTGTCGAGGCGCCCAAGCTTTCGATAGGTGGCTTCCAGCAGCGTCATCGCCTCGAGGGGAGCCTGGGGTAGTCCGATCGCCCGCCGCAGCTCGTTGACCGCCTCATCGTTGCGGCCGGACCAGAGATACGCCTTGGCCAGACCGATCGCTGTGATCGGATTGTCCTCGATCTCGCGGCTCTTGCGGAAGTCGAGAATCGCCCGATCCTCGTCCCCCATGAGCAGGGAGATCTCGCCGCGGAGTTGCCAGGCGGCGGCATTGTGTTGATTGGTCTCCAGGCCGCGGTTGACCAGGTCCATCGCCTGCTTGAGCTGCCCCTGGCGTTTGGCCACCTGGGCCTCCAACAGCAGGGTGTTGGATTCGTTGGGATACTTCTCTTTGAACCTCCGGAGCTTCGATTCGACCTCGCCGACGAGTCCGGCGTTGAGGTACGCACGCAGTTGAGCGAGACGATTGACCACGTTGTCTTCGAGCGCGATCAGCTCCTCGGAATGGGTCTTCACCCCCTGCCGGTCGCCGGTCTCTTCGGCAACCAGGAGCAACCCCTTGAGAGCGTCCACTCGGCCGTCGCCTTCGGCATACAACTTCGTGAGCAGGCGTTTGGCCTCTGCGAAGTCACGGACGCGGAAGTAGTGCCGCCACAGGAGCCGGCTGTCGTTCGATTCGACCAGCAACTGTCGGGCTTTGTCGTTCTGACCCAGGGCGCGGAAATACGCCGCGTAGTTCTCGAGCAGAAACGTATCGCTCGGATTCATCCGTCGAGCCTGCTCGAACGCCGATTCCGCCACCGAGAAGAACGCTTTCTTCTTCTGTTCACTGGCCTCCTTCTGCGCCGCCTCGGTCGCTACTCGTCCGAGCATCACCGCGTTCTGCAGCGTCGGCGCGTTGGTGTGGATCGTCTGGAGAATTGCGATCGCCTTCATCGGGTCTTCCTCGCCCACCAGGCCGGCGTAACCCGAGAGCAGTTGAACGTCCCGCGGATTCAGATGGATGGCTCGCTCCAACGCTTGCCTGGCCTCGCTCTTCTGTTCCGACGAAGCGCTTGCGCCCAGCTTGTGGTTGCGCAGATACAGAGCGTTGGCCAGCGACTTGGCGATCGTCGGGTCCGTCGGATTCAGACGCGACGACTCGCGGATGTCGTCGATGGATTCCCGCTCCCGACCCAGGGCCGCTTTGACGTTGCCTCGAAGCAGGTATCCGTGGGAGAAGACGGGCCTGTGCTTGAGGCACTGATCCAGATGAGTCAGCGCGATGTCGTACTGCTGCCGCGAGAAAGCCAGGCGGGCCGCGTAGAGAGAGCCGCCGCAATCGTCCAGATTCTCGCGTCGGGCCAGATCGACCATCTCTTCCGCGAGCCTCCCATCTTCCCGATGGCGGGCCAGATCGAAAAGATTGCCGACCGCGACGTGGCGAGGACTGATGTTGCGAATCTTCAAATAGGCAGGCATGTCGTGCGCCGCCTGCGAAGCCGTAGCGTCCAACACGCTTCGCCACTGTGCGGCCGCCTGGTCCAGTTGCTCGGTTTGTCGATAGAAGACGCCGAGTTCCAGGGCCCGACGTATCGGGTCCCGGATGGCGCCCAGCGCCTGGCCCTGAATCTCCCTCCGTCTGGCTGGGGAGCAGTTCCTCGGATCGGGTTCCGACAACAAGGCTTGATAGAACAAGGCCACGGGACTGTCGGGCAACCGCTGGAGATAGGCATCCGCAACGGTCCTGGCGGCGCCGATGTCCCCCTGTTCGACCAACGACTCGCAGAGGCGTCCGACGTGTTGTTCCTCGACCGCATTGGGATCGACCTTCAGCAAGCGTCGTGTGAGGTCCGCCTCGCGACGATGGTGACCGAGCAGTTCGGCCGTCAGACCGCGAACCGCGTCGGGCTGCCCCTGATCGCCTGCCCCGGTTCCGGACGACGTCCTGCCGGCGACCTGTTGCTGATGAATCGCGGCCTGCACCTGCGCGGTCCTGGCTCGCACCAGATCGAGATGCAGCGACAGGACCGCGGCTTCCTCGGCCTTCAGTTGCGCGAGGGCATCCTCCGCTTCGGAAATGAGGCCCTTGGCGATCAGAGCCTTGACCCGCAGCAGCCGGCTCCGGTCGGTGACGCCGTACCGCTCATCGAACGAGCCGGCCGCACCGAGCGCTCCGTCGTACGTGCCGGCCGACAGCAACGCGTCGCCATAGTCCAGAATGGCGTCGGGTTTCGTATGAATGATCCCTGCGCCCAGCGCGGTGCCCAGAAAGTCGATGACCGCGCCGATCTCCGACGTCTCCTTGAAGATCGAGGCCAGCGTCATGGCGAGGTAGGGATCTCGCTGCCCAGGTGCGTTGGCGGCCTTGTTCTGCTCGTAGGCGGCGTACAGGCTCATCACTGCTTTGCCTGATTGTCCACGGGCCAGTTCGAGCATGCCTCGCCATTTGAGGACCTCGGGGTCGTCCCCGCTGCCCTGGATCTGTCCGATCTGGCGAACCGCCTCCTCGGCGCGGGCCAGCAGCTCACCTCTTGCGGGATCCGAAGCAGGCATCGAGAGAACCCGCTCGACGCAACCTCGCGCCAGCAGCGAACACAGAGACAAGCGATTGACCCGTCGGGCTGTCTGCGTCGGGCCGGGCGTGTCCTGCGCGTCCGCCAATTGGAGCGCCCGATCCGCCAGATCGATCATGGTCTGCAGGGCCGACGCATCCTTGTAGATTGAGGATTTCCGGTAATGGTAGCCGGCCGACAGGATCGCGTGCTCGGGGTTCTCCGGATCGATCGTTCCCGCCTGTCGGGCGGCAACGATCGCCTTGTCGAGCTTGTCCCGAGCCGATGGCGCGTCGAGGTACGCCGCGAAAAACGAAAGGAATTGGGCCTTGGCTGCGTGGGCCTGGGCGCTCGACGCAAACCGCTGGGTCATGGCGTCGTACTCGGATTCCAGGGCCCTCATCTGTTCTCTCGCTTCGGAGATCGTCCCCCGCTGGACGACATTGAGTTTTCTCGCGAGAACGTGGATATGCACCTCAGGAGAATCGCCTGCGGCGCGCACTCCCTCAGCCAGGACCTCATCCGCCTGTTTCTCGGCCTGGGTCTGTTCGTTGCGGTTGCCGACGGACGTAGCGATCTTGCCCCGCGTCACGAAGACCTGCGACAGGCAGTGATACACCTGGGGGTTGGTCCGATCCAGCTTCTTAGCCTCCTCCAGGTCGGCCTGGGCCTCGCGAAGCAAGTCGCCGGGAGAAGGGACGGCGCCCATGCCCGCCAGTTCCATCGCGGCACGCCCCTTGACGAAGTGCAGATGCGGACCGAGAGTCGCCGCGCCCCGGCTCCATCCTCGATCCTGGATCTGCCCGAAGGAAGGCTCCCATTCGACCCGCGCGGCCTCCAGCAAGCCGGCGGTCTCGATCACATTCAACGTCTTGCGAGCCTGCGTAAGGACCTCTTCCCAATACCCGCTGGCGCTGCGGCCGACCCCCCCCAGACTGTCGACCAGGATATAGGAGTATTTGAGCCGACCGAGATGGGCCTTGACGTTCTGCGGATCGATCGTGACGATCGCCTCCCAGCATCCCTGCACCTTGTCCCACAGGCCCAATTCCCGATAGACATCCGCCCGTTTGAAGAGCAACTCGATCCGCATCTCGGGCGAGTCGACCAGACTGAAGGCCTTCTCGTAATTCTCCCGCGCGGTCTTGAAGTCCTTCGACGCCCAGGCGGCATCGCCGTCGGCGATCAGGGGCGCCGGGTCGCGATTGAGCCGCAGGAAGATGAACACAACCATCATCACCAGCAGCAGGAGCACCGTCGTGCCCATCAGCGCCACCTTCTTGTTCAGGCGTCTTCTCGCCATCGGTAATCCCCTTTCCCGACTTCGTCAGGACGCATCAGAGCAAACGTCCCGCCGGAGCCGACGATTCCTTTTACTCCCAGTCCGGCCAATGCTCCCGTTCCAGAACGGGCAACAGCACCGCCAGGATTCGTTCTCCCGCGGTCACCGCTTCCTCTTTTGCAGGAGCGGCGCGCGACTGGTTGAAGACCAGCTCGACCTTGCAGAAATACGAGTGTTTGCGGAAGATATTCTTGTTCAGGGCCATGCGAGCGTCATCCCGACTTCCAGCGTATTCTCCATTGACGCGGAACAGATACAGCACAGGAAACTGCTGCAAGCCCAAGGACAGGTCCCCTGCCTTCCTGGTGAAACGCAGGTAGCGTCCGGGAACGGCCCGACGGTCGTCGGCCGGTCCGATCTGAAAGCTGATGGCGTCGGTGTTCAGACGCTGATAGCCGCCTCCGGTATAGCACTCTTCCGGCACGTGAGGGACGCGGTCGGGGAGTCGGTAGTATGTGATGAACACGAGCGCTTCCCTCGTCGGGCTGCGCGCAGGCTGGCAGGGGTCCTCCAGAACCCATTGGATGTAGTCTTGGGTTCCAAGGGATTCGAGGATGTCCGCATTCTCGATCTCGTGTCGGGCCGTGACGCGGTAGGGCGAGAGTTTCCCTGCGTCCATCGCATCCAGCGGCACTTTCAGCGGCAGCGGCTCTTTCTTGAGATACAGGCCCAGCTTCCGCGTGGCGACGGACATCCCGCCGGCCGCCAGAGCCAGCACGGCAACGCACAGAACGAACGAAGGCTGCACGTACGCCGCAAGAGGGGCCGATCGCTTATCCATTCGCCCGCCTCCTGACGACGACGCCTTGGACGCCCCCTTCGTCTTCTTCGATGAACAGGCTGGCCATGAACCACGCGAGCAGTCCGTACAGGGCGAAGGCCAGCGGCAGCATCGCCAGACCGAGCATGTCGTGGTAGATCCCCTGCGTGTATTGCTGGCCGACCAGGACGTAGAGAAATCCTGTGACGGTCACGCGGACGATGTTGCAGAAGATCGCGATCGGCGCCGTGCCGGCGAGCAGGACCAGCCGCTGCCAGAGAGGCCGCTCGTGAAGATAAGCCATTGCCACGCCCAGAGCCAGAAACGCCATCAACAGGCGTATTCCGCTGCATGCTTCGGCGACGTCCAGCGCCGGATCGAGACGCCGTCCCTGATATACAACCTCGATGACCACGCCGCTTGCGGTGGCATCGAGATTCGGGATCAGGTTCAGCAGCGTCGTCGCGATCGTGGCCGAGAGATGCCGCATGGGCATCGTCAGACCCACGTAGTACCGACGAGGCAAAGGGATCGCGAAGACAAAGAACGCGATCGGGAGCCACGTGTGGCGGACCAGTCGCCATCCTCCCAGGAACAGGACCACCGCCCCCGCAGTCGCGATCATCGAGATCGGACGCAGATAGGCGTATCCCGCGGGACTGACGACATTGAAGACGTAGAAGGCCAGGATCAGCAGCAACAGCGGCAGACCGAAATAGTTCGCACGGGTCTGATTGGAGAGCAGCCGCTGCGGCCGACGACCCGCGAGCCGTTCCCACAGCGGATCGCACGTATGCTCCAGGCCCAGGATTTCATGTCGCTTCTGATGGACGAAGTACAGGCTGAACAAAGGGATCAGGATGCCATGCGACCAGCTTGGATCGGTGAGCCACAGATGAACCATCTCCCCGATCTCCGTGCGAAAAAGGACGCCCAGCAGTCCCGCGAGAAGGAGGATCTTCACCCAGACATGAGGTCCCAGCTCGCTCCACGTCCGACGCGCCACGAACGGACCCGCGTCCAGTCCTGGAGTCCGCGAGGAATCCGCCACGGGAGCCATGCTAGAACCAACTCGGCAACTGGAATCCTTTTCCGTAGTCCGCATCGGCGAAGTTCCGGTCGTACACGAAGCCGAACCCGTAGGTGGCTCGGAACGCATTTCGCAGAACCGCGCGCCATCGCGCGGTCGCGTCGGTCCCCACGTTGATCAGATCGTTCGGCTTGATGAAGAAATCGGGCTGCTCGCCCCTGGCGATCCGGTCCAGATCCACCATGACGATCTCCTGCTGCTTCGTGCCGATCCTTCGCGTCACCTCGACACGACGCGGCATCGCCAGCGGCCCGAGCCCGCCGGCGGCGGCGATCGCCATCATCAACGTCATCGGCCGGCCTGTCAGATTGATCACGCCGGTCCTGTTGACGTTGCCCATGATGAAGAATTCGCCGATCAGATCCACCGGAACGTGGATCGTGTCGCCGGGCTTGATGACGATGTTGTAGCGAGAATCGCCCGCCAGCAGCTTGTCGACCGGGATGCGGATCGAACGAGTCTGCGAAGCCAGCTCCCAGTCCAGATCAATCGGAGCCGTCGTCGGCAACCCTGGTGCGACGACCGCAGGCGGCCTGGCGCCCGAGGGCTGAGGCTGTTGAGACTGAGGTTGAGCCTGACCGCGAGGCGCCGGGACCCAGGCGCCGTTGCGAAGGACCCATTCCGTCTGCGACGAGTCCTGCCCCGGCGCCGGGATCGAAGAGCGAGTCGGCGACGGAACCTGTGCGGCTGGAGGCTGCACGACGGGAGCGGACCCGCTCTTGGCCGGGACCTGTTTCCACTGGGTCCCGTCGTAGATCCATTCCATTCGCGGAGCGGCCTTGGCGTCGGCGGGATTCCCCGCGGAGGCGGAATACGACGGCCCGAACTCGACCGGCGATTGCACGATGCCCTGGGGCGCGGTTCTGGGCGTTCCCTGCGACGGGATCGGCACCAGCACGCGGAACCCGCCTGGGAGAACCGAGGCGGTCATGTCGTTGTTCGCCTGAATCGCTTCGGTCGGGCGTCCGATCACCCTGTCACTCTGCGGCCAAGCCCTCGCCTGAGGCGAGATCAGATCGAGCATTTCACGCTTGTTCTCGTACTTCTGCGCCGGTTCCGACGGCTCCGCAATGTCTCTCCTGGACGTGGCGGGGCTTTCGGGGACTGTCGAAAGAGGCTGTCCCACGGAGGCGCCGGGGTGGAGGGTCTCGAGCTCGGGCGCCTGCCCCGGCCTGGACTTGTCCGAGGGCCGCTTTTCGCCCGTCCCTTCTCTCCGCGAAACGTAGATATGGCTGACGTTGTACTGCATCGCCACTTGAGCCGTCGCCAGCGCTTCCGCCAAGCGGTAGTCGTACCTGGGAATGAAGTACCGGCCGGGCGCCGGGACAGCGTTGCCGAGGATCGAGAACGCCCGTTGCTGCGAGCTGTACAGCATGACCGTAACTGAGGGATTGCGAAGGATATTGGGCGAAAGAGCCCTCCGGATCGTCTCCTCAAGCTGGGACTCTGTAAGCCCCGCGGCCTGAATGGGCCCGACCTCGGGAATCGAGAGCTTGCCGCTCTCGGTGACCGTGTAGTTGTTGATGACCGCAGCCCCCTCCTGGAGGAGTTCGAAGATCGCCACCTGCACGATGTCGCCCGGCTGCAAGACATAGTCCCCGGTCTCGGACCGGATGTCCTCCAGTCGGGGCTCTTCTGCGGTCTCCCAGGCCAGAGGGGGTTCCTCCGCCACGCCCAGCGAGTCCAGAATCACGCTCACCGCCGGCGTCGGACGAAACCGACCGATCTGGCTGGGGTCGAGGACCCTGTTGTTGCATCCGGCCAGACCCGCTGCGACAGCCGCGACGATGAGGAACAGCCCCGCTCCGCGGACACCCCTGCGAACACGAATCATCAAGCGTGCGCAATCCATTCCAGGGGTTTATCGGTTCTCCGCGCGACCCGCTTAAGCTTTTTGAGGGTCTGAGAATCGAATATGGCGGAGCGAGATAACCGCCCTGGACCCAGGCGTCCCCCTGCAAAACCGCCGAAAGAGGACAGGTCTCATAACGACCGGCCGCCCATCACTGGGGACAGATCATTCGACATTCCCCGGCGCGTGGCGATGCGCCAGAGCGCGGGCCATATAGTCATCGAGCAGCTCGATGTGAAACTCCGCAATCATGTCGTCCACGGAGACCGTCTCATGTTCGCTCGTAATCAGCACGGAACCCAGGAATCCGGGATCACTGATCGTGACCTTCGGGCCGTATTTGTTCTTCAACTCGCGGAGCCGGGACCAGTTGTAGTCCAGGTGGGCCAGGCGACAGTCAAGGTTGACGTCGGCGACCGCGTAATCGAAGTAGTTCGTGCTCGACGCGAGGACCTCGCCCTGGGGATTGCGGATTTCGCACGGCAGGCCGTGAATTGCCCCCACGAAGTGCGCCCTGCAGGAGTACGCCCAGTAGGCTTGCATCAAGCCGCCGTGGTACATGGAGGAGAACACGATCAGGTCCGGCCTGGCCTTGACGTACTTCAGCCGCAACTCATCGAAGTTCAGATCGAAGCAGATCGCGAAGGCCACCCGTCCGAAATCGCACTCGAAGACCGGCGCCTCGCGCCCGCACAGGATGCCCGACTCGGTCGTCTCCTCGATGACCACGTGATTCTTGTTGTAGACGCCCACGACCTGCCCCTGCCGGTCGATCAGGACGCTGGAATTGCGCCAGGTGCCGTCCTCCACCTGCCTGGCGGCCGAGTAGACGATGTAGCAGCGGTTCTCCGCAGCGACCTTGGCGAAGAAACCGCGGACCTGATCCTTGCGCACGCGGTAGTACTCAAGCAGTCGTTCTCGCGACAACCCGCTGACGCGATCGCACGCCTCCGGAACGACGATCAGATCGGGCCGATCCGCCAACACCTGCGAGAATTCGCGTCTCCAGTGGGCGATCACCTGGCCGACGACCGCCTGCGGTTCAGCAGTCCCGGCGACCGACGGCGACCGAGGCCCCAGGGTCGCGATTCGCACGTGTCCCCTCTTCTTGATAACCGGCCTCGGAACCGATGTCCCAGGCTCCGTCGAAGGCCGATCCGGCTCGACGGCGGATGCGGACCCCGCCGACAGAAGAAGCCCCGCAAGCATCACAAACGCAGCAAGATCTCGTACGCCGGGTGTTCTCATGATCGTGCTCCTTCAGAATCACTGACAGCCGGCTCCTGGTCGCGTCCATCGCCGACTCTCATCCATGATCCCGGCAAGTTGTTCCCCAGTCAAGACGCGATCTCTTCAGAGGCTGAAACGGTTTCCCACAATGAATTCGGGTGACAACGAGCATCGAGAATGGAAGAATGCTCTTCACGTGTTTGCCGAACCGGCGCAGCGAATCGGCGTATACGGAAAAACACCTGGGACATTCGAATGTTTACCGGACAGTGAAGGGATAGGCACATGGCGCAACAACAGACCGCAGCGAAACCGAAATACGACATTTCCATCATTCGCCCGGAGATGCGGGCCGAGCAGTTCGCCCTGAGGGGAGAAGGCTTCGCCCCCGAGCGTCTGGCCGCGATCCGCAAAGGCCTGCGGACGCTGCACACGCTGGAACTGATGGCCCAGACGATCTACAAGTTCCAGATCACCAAAGAGCGCAGCGAAGTCAACAGCATGCTGATCGCCGCGATGTGCAACGAGATGGGCCATTACCAGGATTTCCAGGTCAAGCTGTATGAATACGGCTTTCGACCGAGCATCCTGAGGCCCGCCTACTGGATGGTGGGCTTCGCTTTCGGCTTCGGCTCCCGCCTGCTGGGCAAGGAAGCCATCTTCAAAACCGGGGTCTGGGTCGAGAGCAAGGCGGTGCACCACTACGCCGAACTGCTGAGGACCATCGAGTGGGACGACGAGACCCGCAAGGTGATCGAAAAGGACCAGGCGGACGAGGATGGTCACATCAGCCGCTGGAAAGGCATGCTCGCGGGCACAGAGACGAGCGGAACCAAAGCCTGACGGGACCTTTGACGGGCTTTCCATTCGCTACCGAACGTGTCGCCCCAGAGAGGAGGGGGAAGTCCGGCAGCCGCTGCGGCTTGCCCTTGAAGCTATCGTCAGAGTCGGTCGTATCTGGGCGCACGTCGAACCCACCAAGCATAAGCTCAGAGAGCCGGACGCAGCCACAGCGGCTGCCGGTCCCACAGAAACCCATCAGAGTCTGTTACAGGTGCCTCCTGCAGGAGGATCCACCGGGATTGTACCGCAAGCCAGAAACCTCAGTTCGGGAAATCCCGTCCCGACCGTTGTTTTTTCTCACAGGTATGGAACCCCGTGTCCTGAACCTCGACAGTCGGACCCAACCGGGAGGAACTCAGGTGGATTCCAGCGAAAACGGGGGCCTCGGTCCTACAGGGTTGGGGGAGCGTTGGCGTCTGGGAATCCACGCGCCCTGGAAGATAGCGCTCACCTGTTTCTGCATGCCTCGTCGGATGCGATCCTCTGCGGGCTCTGCAGCTTGCGGAGCGACTTGCAGAATCTCCGCAGCCAGCGCGCGGTAGTCGATCGCAGCCTTGCTGTGCGGCGCGTACCGCAGGACCGGTTCTCCGGCGCTGGGCGCTTCCGCCAGCCGGACGTTGCGGTGAATCACCGTCTCGAAGACCAGGTCTCCGAAGATGCTTCGCATCTGCTGCTGCACCTGCCGGCTGAACGTCGTCCGCTCCTCGACGAAGGTCAGGAGCAGGCCGATGTTCTCCACGGAACACGGGTGAAACCACTGCCGCATGATGCCAACCGTGTCGAGCAGGCGACGAAGCCCTTCGAGGGCGTAGTAGTGAACCTGGACCGGCACGACGAGATCCGTGCTGGCGACCAGAGCGTTGAGCGTCAGGATGCCGAGCGAAGGCGGACAATCGATCACACAGACGTCGTAGGCATCCCGGACGCCGCGAAGCCCTGCGCCCAGGAGAAGCTCTTTGCCCGAGACGGTCGCCAGTTGCAGTTCCGCGCCGGCCAACAGAACATTGCATGGGGCCAAATCCAGGCGGTCGATCGTCGTACGAACCACAACGTCCGCCATCGCCACGCCGGGCTTCGTCAGAACGTCGTATATGGTACGCGGAAAGGAGTTCGGGTCTCGCCCCAGCCCGATGGTGGCGTGGGCCTGGGGATCCAGATCGATCAGCAGGACCCGTTTGCCCGTTTCCGCCAGAGCCGCCGACAGATTGATCGCGGTCGTCGTCTTTCCGCAACCGCCTTTTTGATTGACTGTAGCGATGGTCTTCAACGAACTCACCCACCTCTCGATGACTCAGCAAGGCCGTGCGAAGGCCCCCCTGTTCGATCCCTTGTAGAAGTACAGTATACCTCCTAAGCAGGACCTTGTCAATCCAAAATCAGGATGGGACGACTCGGAGACGCCTCGCTTCAAAGGAGGATATCCGACGGAGACAGAGGGAAAAGGGAGAATCGAATCGACACAGACGCTACGAGCATTACCGCCGGCACAAACCGCCAGGGACCGTCCCGTAAGGAACAGTCCCTGGCTGTCGGCACGAACAAGTCTCAGATCGGGTCGCCGGTTCCAGGCGGAACGGCCGCAGGTTTCTCGGGGGCTGGCCCCTTCTCATTGGGCGTGTCTTTCCTGTCGAGGAACCGCTCCAGCATCTGGCGGTTGCGTTCCTCCAGAGCCTGCATTCGCTCCTGGAGCCGCTCCATCTGTTCCTGAATCCGTTCCACGGCCCGATCCGTCCGTTCCGACAGACGTTCCATGTTCGGCCGAGGAATCGAACGGAGGTAGTTCTGATACACCTCCGGACGGGGCGGCTCCGGCAAACGGAATCCTCTCCTGATGACCCCATCGTCTCTGACGTCCTTGCGAGCGTTCTCAACCGCCTCGCGCGCCCGGTCGCGGTACTTCTCGGGGAGCGTATCGAGTTTGCCCGCCGTGGCGCGGTATTCCTCCCCGCCGGCCTGAACGATCACCGTGGCGTCCTCGTCCTTCGGATCGCCTTCGATGGTGATCGTGAAGTCTTCGTTGTCCGCGCGGTGGCGGAAGACACGCATCTCCTTGAAGAACCGATTCACGTCCACGTTGAAGTCGGGCATCTTGTCGAAGGGGACCTCCATCCAATCCTGCCCGTCAGGACCGATCTTGAAGACCTTGCCCGGCCGCCAGGTCGTCATCGCTTCCGGTTCGGCCGGATACTTGAGCTGCCGGCTCTCCCGAGCCGCTTCGAGCTTCAGTCGCAGGGTCTTTCGCTGACCGAGGTGAATGACATCGAGCGACATCTCGTCGCCGATGCTTGCGGCGAGAACCCCTTCGACGATCTGTTCCACGCCAACGACCTTCTTGCCCTGGAAGCCGACCACCAGATCGTCACGCTCCAGACCGGCCTTGTCCGCCGGGCTGTCGACGATGACGTTGCGAATTCTTACGCCTTGCCCGGCCTCCAAGCCCAGGTGCTTGGTCAACAAGTCGGGCAAGGAAGCCGAATCCAGCTCCACGCCCATCAGAGCCCGCTGGCCCTGAGCAACGCACGCCGAAGCGACCATCCACAGAACCACGCATCCGAACAACCACGCATTTCTCTTCATAGGATCTCCTTTCGTCATAGACCGCCGTGATAGGAGGCGGGTTTGACCACGCCCTCACGGTACCCTTCGATGAGCCAATGATTGCCCGCTGGATCGGTGAAGCCATACCACTCCACCTCGCGGGTGACCTGGTCGGGAGTTCGCGGCTGCAGCCCTCGCCAACTCTCTCTGAGGCCCTCCGCCTGGACGGGCGTATCCCTTGCCACCAATTCCCGGCCGGCCAGGTCCATCGGAGGCTGAAGACCTCCGCCTGGGACCCAATGCAGAGCCAGTCCAAACAGCAGTCCGGCCGCCACCCCGACCGCGAAGCGAGACCAACCGCCAAGGCGGATGATCCGCAGCCGGCCCGATCCCCTGCTCTGCCGCCAGGCCCGCTCAAAGACCTCTCCCGGGGCCGCCCCCCCCTGCTGCACCCTGCGTTCAACGATCTCGCGACCGCATTCGTGCAGCACACGCATCTGCTCCAGAAGCTCCCGGGCACGACCGTCCTTCTCCAACTGGCAGTCGAGAATCCGTCGCTCCGAGGGGGAGATCTCTCCGTCCAGGAGCTTGCCGATGAGGATCTCCAGTCTGTCGTCTTGGGTATTCATGTTTCATGCACCTTCTGCTCGTGGTATTCCGCGATCGCCCCGTGACACGCATTCCAGTTGCGGGGCGATCCGGTCGCGGATCATCTGCCGGGCCCGCACCAGACGGATCTGCATCGTCGTGATCGGGACGTCCAGCGCCTCAGCCATCTGCGTGTAGGTCAGTTCGCCGGAATGGGCCAGCATGAAGACCTCGCGATACTTCGCAGGCAGCTCTCGGACTGCCTCCAGCACCCGCCCGAACAACTCCTTCTTCGCAACATCCTCCGCAGGATCGATCGCGTATTGGGGTCCGTCCTGCGCAACAGGCTCGGGTTTTCGTCGGCGAGCGGCCTTGATCGCCTCGCGTCGCGCCAGAATCGCCAACCAGGCCCGGAACCGTTCCGGCTCGCGGAGCGTCTGAATCCGGGTAATCACGCGAACACAAATCTCCTGCATCACGTCGTCCAAATCCCGCGAGCCGCCGAGAACACCGTAGACGAGCCCTCTCACCCAGCTCCAGTTGCGACGGAGCAACGTCTGGAGGGCGTCCTTGTCGCCCCGACGGGCGGCACGCACCAGCATCACCTCGTTGGATTCGCGATCGTTCATGCTTTTCTACCACTATAGATACGTCGCAGGGATCGCTCATACATGACTTTTGCATTTTCTCTGGCAGTCTGGGTCGCCGACAGAGTCGGCCGCCTGGCAGGATGCAGGATTTGTGAGTTTTTCCGCGAGTTGGGGCTTGACGCGAGGAGCCGGTTCGGCTTAACTGAACCGCTGAAATGCGCCCGTGGCGTGCTGACAGGCATAGACAGCGGAGGCGGAACTCACCTGTGCAGGGGGCCCGGACCGGTAAAGAATGCGTTGGCAGTACTTAAGGAGGCCTTTAGGATGACACGGATTGTTACAACCGCGGCGGCGATTCTCATCTTGACCATTGTCGTAGGATGTCAGAGCAACACAGGAAGAAGCCAGCAGTTGCCGCAACGGTCGAGCTCGTACATGAACACCGCGGAGCCGGCGCCGCTGGCGACGCCCAGCTCTTCCGACCAAATCGACCTGGTCGAGCAGTTGACCATGCATCGCCAGGCCTACCGCCGGAGTCTGCAGGCCCTGATCCAGCACTACGACGCCATGGGCGACAACCAGAGGGCCACCTGGGCCAAGGAGGAACTGAGGTCCCTGGACCGGATACCCATGTATCGCTACATCGTCGAGGCGGACATGCCCGCCTCACTTCGGGCGACCGAGCGCATCACCGCGGCCGACGAACTGTACAATGAAGCGGTCCGGCTCGAGCGCAGCGCCGGTCCGCTCTCGGCGCCGATTCTCAAGGACGAAGAGGTGCTCCGGGCCGCGTTGGCCAAGTATGGCGAACTGATCCGCAATTATCCCACGAGCGACAAGATCGACGATGCCGCCTACAGAATGGGGCACATTCAGGACTACTTCAAGGATTACACGCTGGCGCTGTTGTCGTTCCAGCGGGCCTACCAGTGGGATGCCAACACGCCCTATCCCGCCCGGTTCCGCGCCGCCAATATCCTGGACCGAAGGCTCCAGCGCCGCAGCGAAGCCCTGAACCTCTACCAGGAGGCCATCATCAAGGAGGCGAGCTTCGATGAATGGCGCATCCCGGCCGAGAGACGGGTCAAAGAACTGACCACCTCCGGAACCAACTGAGTTCCGGTCGGCCTAGACGGAAAGTCAACGGGTCTGACACTGTGTCAGACCCGTTTTCATTTTGGGGATTCGCATCACGTGCACGACCGCCTAACAGACAAGGTGTTCGAGTTCATCCGCCTGCATGAGATCTTCGCAGGCGAAAGAGCGATTCTCGTCGCAGTCTCCGGCGGCGCCGACTCGATCTGCCTGTTGCATGTCCTCAGGACATTCGTGCGCCAAGGCCGCCTTGCGGCGCCGCTCATCTGTTGCCACATCAATCATCGCCTGCGAGGGAGCGAATCCGACGCGGACGAACGATTCGTCGTCGAGCTGGCGAACGAGATGGGTGTGCCGGTCGTCGTCCGAACCGTCGAGGTTCGATCTCATGCCGAAACGAGCCGCCAATCCATCGAAACCGCAGCCAGGCAATTGCGGCTTACCGCTCTCGAAGAGATTGCCCGCGACCACCGTTGCACGTGGATCGCAACGGGACATCAGAGGAACGACAACGCCGAGACGGTCGTCCAACGGTTGCGGCGAGGAACGGGTTTCCGTGGCTTGGCCGGCATCCGACCGATACGACGCCTCGGCGAGGGACTGTCGCTGGTCAGACCCCTGCTTTGCGTCACCCGCGAGGAAGTCATCCGCTACCTCCACGAACGCAACCTGCCCTGGCGGGAAGACCACACGAATGCCGACGTCGCCTACACCCGCAACTACATCCGCCACCGCCTGCTGCCCCTGTTGCAGCAGGAATCCGAGGCCTTGCTCGTCGAAGAACTCGCAGACCTGGCAGCATCCGCGGGCAAGCTCCACGACCGAGCCATCGAGGAAGCTCAGCAGGCGTGGACCACGATGGCTCAGGCCGACGACGACGCGGTTCGCATCGACGCATCAGGGCTGGCTTCCTTGCCGGAGTTGATCGCGGTCGAACTGATCCGACGTGCGTTGATGAGCCTGGGCTGCGGCGAACGGGACCTGACGGCAGCACACTACCAACGCGTTCTGGGATTGGCGAGATCGCAGGTACAGGCGAAGCAGACCTCCCTGCCGAGCGGGTTCATCGCCCGTCTGGAATCCCGTCAGCTCGTTCTACGGCCCGGCGTCGAAGGATCGAGTCCCAAGGCCCACGACGCTCCATCCCCGTTGAACATCCCCGGCAGGACTGCCTTTGCCGATGTGGAGATTGATGCCAGGATTCTGCCGCATTGCGAAATTGAAGGGGCGGAGATCACGGGTGACAAAGGCCCATTTTGCGAGTATCTTGACTGGGATCGGATCAAGCCGCCCGTTGTGGCGCGGCCGCGCCGACGCGGCGATCGGTTCCATCCGCTGGGTATGGACACGGAGAAAAAGGTCGGCAAGTTCCTGACGGCGGCCAAGGCGCCGCGCCGGTCACGGGACCGGACGATCGTCTTCGCCGACCGGGATCGGATCCTCTGGATCTGCCCCGTTCGCATCGCCGAGCCGGTGAAGATCACGGATGAAACGCGACTGGTATTGGAGTTGACCGTTCGCAACACCTGAGTCATCAGGAGAAATCGCAACATGAGCAGCGCACTTGCCACACGAAGGGAATTCCTCCGAACGGCTGCTGCGGGAGCTGTCGGGCTCATGGCCTCTCGAAGCCTGCGCTCCGGCGCGGGAAGCGGCGGAACGCAACGACGTCCCAACATCGTCTTCATCCTCGCCGACGACCTGGGCTGGGCCGAGTTGGGCTGCTACGGCAACACGTTCAACGAGACGCCCCATCTCGATGCGCTGGCCCGCGATGGGGTGCGATTCACGGCCGCCTATGCCGCGGCACCGGTCTGCTCGCCGTTCCGGGCGGCCTTGATGTCGGGCCAGCATCCCGCGCGGATCGGCATCACGGACTACCTGCGGCCGAACGATCCCAAACACCTCTCGAAAGCCTACATGACGCTGCCCGAGGTGCTCAAGCACGCCGGCTACGCCACCGGGATCGTGGGCAAGTGGCACCTCACCGGTTACGCCAACCACGGCGCCGCGGAGACCCCGCCGGGCGAGCACGGCTTCGACGAGGTGCTCGTTTCGGAGAACCGGGGCATCGCCGACGGCAGCTACTTCCACCCCTACCATTTCAACCGGGAGATCGAGCAGCGTCTGCCCGGCCGGGAGCACCTCGTGGACCGCTGCAATCTCGAGGCGATCGAGTTCATCGAGCGGCACAAGGATCGGCCGTTCTTCCTGTACCTGAGCCATTACGCCGTTCATACCCGGCTCAACGGCAAGCCCCCGCTCGTCGCGAAGTACGAGGCCAAGCCGAACGCCGGCAAAGGGTTTCAGGCCCCTCGGAACAACCCGCACCTGGCGGCCCAGCTCGAATGCATCGATCGCGGCGTCGGCCAGATCCGGGACAAGCTCCGCGAACTGGGGCTGTCGGAGAACACGGTCATCGTGTTCACCAGCGACAATGGCGGCGAGACTCGCGTCACCTCGAACGCCCCGCTGCGTGAGGGCAAGTCCTGCCTCTACGAAGGCGGGATCCGCGAGCCGCTCATCGTCTATTGGCCCGACATGACGCGCCCCGGCGGCGTGTGCGAGACCCCGGTCTGCACGATGGACTTCTACCCGACGTTCGCCGAGGCGGCCGGATGCGTACTCCCGCGAGCGCACGTCCTCGACGGCGCGTCCCTGGCTCCCATGTTGCGGAACCCCCGAACCGCGATGGACCGCGAGGCCCTGTACTGGCACTACCCGCTGGCGACGCCCCATTTCCTCGGCGGTCGCTCCGCCGGGGCCATCCGCAAGGGCAATCTGAAACTCATCGAGTTCTTCGATACGAACACAGTGGAGGTGTATGACCTCGCCGCCGACCCGGGCGAACAACGCAACCTGGCGGACACGCAGCCCGACAAGAGCAGCGAACTGCTCGCGGAGTTGCGAGAGTGGCGCCGCCAGGTTCGAGCAGAATCACAACCAACGGAGAGAACCAATGAAACGCAATGAAACCACCCGCCGCGACTTCCTGAAGACTATCGGCCTGGGGGCCGTGAGCGTCGCCGTGAGCGGCTCAGCCAGCCGGGCGACAGACGCCAATCGGCCGAACATCCTGTTCTGCATCGCGGATGACTGGTCCTGGCCACACGCGAGCATCGCCGGGGACAAGGTCGTCAAGACGCCGACCTTCGACCGCATTGCGCGCGAGGGCGTTCTGTTCCGCAACGCCTTCGTCACAGCCCCGTCTTGCACACCGTCACGAGGGTCGATCGTCACGGGACAGTACCACTGGCGGCTGGAGGAAGGCGGCAATCTCTGGAGCACCCTGCCGGCCAGGTTCGATATCTATCCCGATCTCCTGGAAAAAGCAGGCTATCACGTCGGGTGCACCCGCAAGGGCTGGGGGCCGGGCCAGCACCAGCCCGGCGGCCGAACCCGCAATCCCGCGGGACCTTCATTCAAGGATTTCCAGACCTTCCTCAAAGCCCGCCCGCAAGGGTCCCCCTTCTGCTTCTGGTTCGGCAGCAACGACCCGCACCGGCCCTACGAGCGGGACTCCGGCGTCAAGAGCGGCATGAGACCCGAAGAGGTCCAGGTGCCGCCGTACCTGCCGGACGGCGAGACCGTGCGGAAGGACCTCTGTGACTACTATCTCGAAGTCCAGCGTTTCGATCGGGAAGTCGGAGAATTGCTCAGCCTGCTGGACGAGCGAGGCGAGCTGGATCGCACCCTGGTCGTCATCACAGGCGACAACGGCCTTCCCTTCCCCCGATGCAAGAGCAATCTCTACGACGGAGGGACGAACGTTCCTCTGGCCATGCGATGGCCGGCGCGTGTCGCCGGGGGACGGAATGTGGAGGATTTCATCAGCCTTCAGGACCTGGCGCCGACTTTCCTCGAGGCAGCGGGCCTGACGCCGCCGGCCGCGATGACCGGACGCAGCCTGCTGGAGCTGCTTGCTTCGGGCAAATCCGGCCGAGTCGATCCCGCCCGAGACCATGTCCTGGTGGGCAAGGAGCGGCACGCATGGGTCCGTGCCGGCGGGCTGGGCTATCCGTGCCGAGCGATCCGGACCCGCGAGTTCCTGTATATCCGCAACTTCCAGCCGGACCGCTGGCCCGCGGGCGATCCCGCCAAAGGCGGCGAGCCCTTCAATCCCAACCGCGTGTATGGCGACATCGACGACTCCCCGTCGAAGACCTACATGATGGAACACCGCGACGAGCCCGCAGTCAAACCTCTATTCGACCTGGCCTTCGCCAAGCGGCCTGCGGAGGAACTCTACGACCTGGGCAAAGACCCGTATCAACTTCGCAACGTCGCGGCCGACCCCGCATACGCTGAAACGAAGAAGAAGCTCGAATCCTCGCTCCTGGCGGAATTGAAAGCCACAGGCGACCCGCGCGTCCTCGGCGGCGGTGACGCCTTTGACAGCTACCCCTACTATGGAGGCCAGCGGCAAACCGGGCGATAGGACCTCCGCGGCAAAGTCCCCCGGCGCGTCAGAACTCGCATACGCCGCCGGCGCAACCGCCGGTGTAGTCCATGTCCGCTGCGACGAAATCGGTCAGTCCGTCGTGCTGCGATTCCGTCTCGTCGCTCACGGAGAGGACCTGTCCGGCCTTGGAGCCGTACCGGTAGACCGTGATGCCTTTGCACTTGAGGCGATGGGCCAGGAGGTAGATCTCCCGAACGTCTTCAACCGTCGCATCCGCAGGCAGATTGATCGTCTTGGAGACTGCATTGTCGGTATGCTTCTGAAACGCGGCCTGAATCGCCAGGTGCTGCTGAGGCGCCACGTCAAACGCCGTCGCAAAGAGCTTTCTGACATCTCCCGGCACGCCCTTGACCTGAGCCAGCGAGGGCCGGCGAGCCACCTCCGCGAACAGTTCGCGTCTGTGGAATCCTCTATCCCGAGCGATCTTCTCGAACAGCGGGTGACACTCGAACAGTCGGGTCCCCGACAGCACGTTTCGGATGAAGCTCACCGCGAAAAGGGGTTCGATCCCGCCGGAACAGCCTGCGATGATGCTGATGGTGCCCGTCGGGGCGATCGTGTTGACCGTCGCGTTGCGAACCTCCCGACCGACGCCGGCGTGGACCGACCCCGCGAAGTTCGGAAAGACGCCCCGCTGCCGAGCCAGGAGGGCCGAGGCCGCGAGCGATTCCCGACGGATGAACCGCATCAGTCGGCCTGCAAAGGCCACCGCCGCAGGGTCGTTGTACGAAACACCCAGGCGGATGAGCATGTCCGCGAATCCCATGACCCCCAGGCCGATCTTGCGATTGCCCAACGTGGCGGCCCGGATCGGTTCGAGCGGGAAACGGTTGACGTCGATCACGTCGTCGAGGAACCGAACTCCCCAGTGAATTCGATCCCGCAGCCTGTCCCAGTCCACCCTGGCTCTGCCGGTGCGTGTGCCGGTGTCGTCGTCCGTGGTCATCCGGTCCAGGTTGATCGAGCCCAGGATGCAACTCTCGTAGGGCAACAACGGGACCTCGCCGCAGGGATTGGTCGCCTCGATGGAACCGATCCCTGGGGTCGGATGGCTTCGATTGACCTGGTCGAGGAAGATCAGCCCTGGGTCGCCCGTCCGCCAAGCCGCGTTGACGATCAGGTCGAACAGCGAACGGGCCCCGATCCGCTTGACGCTCCTGCCCGTACGCGGATTCACGAGATCGAAAGGCCGGTCCTGTGCGACCGCCCGCACGAAACGGTCCGTGACGCCGACCGACAGATTGAAGTTCTCCATCGCGTTGGAACCGACCTTGACCTCAATGAAATCGATGATATCCGGGTGATCGCAGCGAAGCACGCCCATGTTGGCGCCCCGCCTTCGGCCGCCTTGGACGATGACCTCGGTGGCCTTGTCGAAGATGCCCATGAAGGAGACCGGGCCGGACGCACGTCCTTTCGTCGAGCCGACCAGATCGCCCCGAGGACGCAGGCGGGAAAAGGCGAAACCCGTTCCGCCGCCGGTCTGGTGGATGCGAGCCATCTCCGCCAAAGCTCGGAAGATGCCTTCGACCGAATCGTCCACCGGGATCACGAAGCACGCCGAGAGTTGCCCCAACGGAGTCCCGGCGTTCATCAGCGTCGGGGAGTTGGGCATGAACTCGCGGTTACGCATCATCCGGTAGAAGACGTCCTCGACCTCGTGGACTTGGGAATCCGAGCGATAGTTGCCCTCAGCCTGCGCGACATGGTGGGCCACTCGCCGGAACAGTTCGCTGGGCGTCTCAACGATCCGACGCGCTTCGTCCTTGAGCAGGTATCGCCGCCGAAGGACCTCCAGAGCATTGACCGGCAGTTTCAAGTCGTCCTTGAGACCCAGAGCGGACTTGGCGAAGCGTACTTCGGAGCGGTTCTGGCGATAGAGAATGTAGCTCTTGGCAATCCGGCTGTACCCCTCTCTCATCAGGATCACTTCGATGAGATCCTGAATCTCCTCCACGCCGGGAGCCCTGTTCTGAAAGTGCTTCGCGAGATTCTCGATCACCTTCTGCGTCACCCGCCTGGCGATGTCCTCGGCGCGACGGGGCTCCTGGAGCACCTCAACCGCAGCCCGCTGAATCGCCCGCTCGATCTTCGACGCATCGAACTCGACGAGGGCGCCGTCCCGCTTCCTGACCTGAGCGGTCGTCGAGGGCCTTTTCATGACCTGCCCTCATCGGAATCGATCAAGACTCGGCTCCCGCGCGATCGGGACTTGAACGGATGACGGGGCGAAGCGTCCTCGCAGACTTCGCCCTCGCGCCGGCAGACGAAGAGAAATGCAGGAGGGAAGTTCATTGCCACGAACTTGAGCCTCACACTGGAAAAATGCCGTCGCAGGTCCTGGCCGAGAATGGGCGTGTACTGAAGTTGCACGTACAGTCCCGACCGGCCGGCGATGGCGAGGATTGCCTCCCGAGCACGGCTGTCAAACAGCGTCAGCGGCAACCCTGAGATCACGCAATCGGCCCGGCGGACATAGCGACTGCAATGAACCGCGTCATCGTTGATCACGCGCAGTCGAGGATCGCCGATTTGCCTGAGGCGCCGACAGAACTCCGAGTTGATCTCAAAGCACGTCAGTCGCCCGTTCTTGGGCAGCCGCCTGAGGATTTCCCGTGTCACCGGTCCGGTTCCGCTTCCAAACTCGACCACCTGGACGCTCTGTCCGATCTCTTGAGCCATCTTCCTGGCCAGCGTCCGACCGCTCTGAAACAGAGTCCCGAGCTGCCTGGGATGCTGCAGAAACTGCCGCGCAAAGCGGAGATTGTCCATATCGCTGCTCCTTCAAACCAGCGACGCCGTCAGTCCCTACCTTACGGCGCCGTCGTGACGTGCGTCAAGTGATTTCGCTGAATTCGCAGTGATCGAGGCCAAAAGGCGGTTTTCCCTTAAGAAGCTTGACGCAAAATACGATGTACTCTATAAAGTCTGTGCAGAGTCGCGCCGGGAATCCGTCGCGTGAAATGCAGAGCGCAAAATGGTCCTATAAGATCCATTACGATAAGGAGAATAGCGGTGGGCAGGTCCAGAAAACTGTGCATGGCGATGCTGTTGGCCTTCGTCAGTTTGATCGCAGGCTGTTTTGCCTCGAACCCGGAGGACATCCAGGCATGGGTCAGGCCGTATGAGGTGAACGTCACCGCTGAAAACTACATGGTGCAGCCGCCCGACGAGATCGAGATCCGCTGCACCCAGGTGGCGGAAGTCCACATGCAGCGTCAGCGGGTCCGTCCGGACGGCAAGATCAGCTTCGAGGTGCTGGGCGAAATCGACGTCGCCGGCAAGACCCCGACGGAAATTGCCGCGGCCGTCAGCAACCGGATCAAAGAGTTGTACACCTTGCCGGGCGACCATCCGGTGGATGTCCGCGTCTCCACGTATGCGAGCAAGGTCTACTACGTCGTCGGCCAGGTCGCGCGACCGGGTCCGCGTAACTACACCGGACGCGACAGCGTCCTGATGGCGCTGGCTTCGGCCCAGCCCAACACCATGGCGTGGGAGCAACGAGTCCAGGTGATCCGTCCAGCCATCCGCGAAGACGAGGACGCCAGGATCTTCGAGTTCAACTATGAAAAGGCGACGTCCCGCGGCGACGCCACGAAGGACGTCCTGCTGGAAGAAGGCGACATTGTGTTCGTCCCGCCGACCATTCTGGCGTCGGTCGCCATGGTTCTCGAGGAGTTCATCAGTCCCATTGCCCGGGCCTTCTACGGCGCGTATCTCATTCAGAACCCGCCGGGCAGCACCGGAAGCCGGGAAGGGTACCAACCCTACGGCAGCGGATATTGACAACCGCCCATTTCCGGCGGTCTCAGTCGGGCAGAGAAGATCACATGACAACACGACAAGTGCTCAGGGTGACCCATGTGGCAAGCACGATCTGGTTCATGGCCTGTATCGGCTATATCCTCGTGCTGTCCCTTCATCAGGCGGGGTTTCGCTGGTGGTTCATCTTCTCGCTGTCCGGACATTCCGCGCTTGTGGTGTTTCTCCTGATCAGCGTTTATCTGTTCGCCTTGTTTCGCGGCGTGGGGGAAGCCCAACAGATCGAGCATGAGCATCCGCTGACGACAACAAGCTATTACATGGGCTTCTATGTGGCAGCTCCCCTCCTCGGAGGACTGGCGGGCATGCTGGGCATGGCGGGAGCCCCCTACCTGGCGAACTTCCTGCTCGGGGTGGCGATGGGGACGCTGGGCACGACATTCGTCGTCTGGGTGATCGTGGACCCGATCGCCGGACTGGTGGAGTCCTTTCTGCCCACCAGCCGAAAACACCGCCTCGAACGACTTGCCGAGGCGGAGGCCCAGCGACGCACCCGCCAGGAAAAAAGAGAACAGTTGCTGGCGGAAGCTTTCGCCCGCGAGGAACAGGAACGGCAGCGATGGCAGCAGCATCTGCGTCCGAGCGCAGAGAGGCTGGCCGTTCTGCTGAAAACAGAGTCTCCCGAAGCTCCCGGCGCCGAGCGGGAGGCGGTGAACATCGGCGCCAGTGCGTGGCAACTCGGAGGCTTGAGCTGCATGCGGCAACTTCGCGACATGACGGTGGCCATCCAGAACGATCCTGGGAATCAGGGGATCACCGCCGAACGACTGAGCAACTGGTGGGATGGGATTGGGGATTGGAGACGACCCGTCTTCCACTGACCGCCCCGCATGGCAACGCCTTGCCAGATTCCCCCCTGGCGGCGACTCGCGCTGTCGACGGATTGCCCCCCTCGTGTGCAGGCCCTCGCCTGCCATCCGAAACGTGGACGTAGGAAGCGGATCACGTCCCTGCGATCCAGCTTCCTAGCATCCAGTCAATCGGCATTCTGATTCATGCCGGCAAGACTGTGACGGTTGCACTGTCCCGCTTACATCGTCCGACGTCTCTTGAGCCAACCGACCACGCCCAGACCGAAACTGCCCAGAAGCACGGCGCCCGGAGCGGGGATCGGCGAAGCAGAGGTGTGAATCGTGTCGCCGCCGGTCGAGTTGCCGACGAAGAAACCAACCGCGACATCCGTCAGGGTCAATCCCGCCAGGTCCACGAACAACGTGGCGGAATTGCCTTTGGAAACAGCCGCCCAGGCCGAACTGTTGGTCAGCGCGCCGTCGCCCGCGAACGCAGCATACTCCCAGCCTTGGTTGTTGTCGTTGAACACCGTGAGTGCGAACGCGTCGTAGCCGGTCAGGTCCAGACCGGACGCTCCAATTGCGATATGCTGGAAGTCGTTCGCCTTGCCCACTTTGTCCACTTCATACCCGACGCGTCCCTGAAACATCTCGGCATCATAGCCCGGATCGGGATTGGTGAAGACCAACAACGACCCGAAATCCAAATCCGTGGAGTACCCAGGCAGAATCTGGAAGCTCTGCAGATCGGCGATAGAAGGGGTGAACGTGCTCCCGGCCAGCGACGGCACCGCCATCGCGCCACAAATGACTGCTGCAAGCAAAAACCGTTTCATCTCTTTCTCCCTTTGTCGTGCCAGTAGACGGAAAACCGAGGACAACTCCATTTCATCCTGTTGTTCTACATCCTTCAAGGAGGCGGGCGAGCCCACTCGATGCATCCGACGGCAACAGACCCGTGGAACGCCTCCCAGCCGACAGGACACAAGCGACCCAAGCGGATCCCCTCGTGCGTCCAACCGATGCGAGACAACAGGCCTTTCTTGCCTCGATCCCAGCACGCCCAGTCCTGGGACAGAAGCGGATTCCTCAGCCGCGGCGTCAGAACCTCCGGCCTGCCCAATGCCGTCACCGACCGCCGCATCCACCGCTCGGGAATCCGACATGATGGCTGGTGCCACAGCACATGATCGAATCCGCTCTCGGTCGGAGACTCGGGGCCGGTCGACTCCGGCAGGGAAACGTTCATTCCAGATAAACAGGCCGCCCCCAGACGACCGTTTCTTAGCATGAGAAGACACAAGCCAATCCAGAGCCTGCGATTCTTGACGAGAGAGACGCAGACAACCCCCAACCCCGCCAGGCAGACCGCATCGGGGCCGTCGTGTAGCGACATGGCCGCGATCGACTCGGCTAACACGCTTCGACACGCCGGATCGGTGGGGCCATCAAAGCAGAGAAAAGCCGGCAGAGGAGAATCATCGGGAGAACCCAATCGGACGAATGACGTGGTATGAAATCCCCCCTCGCTCCGGCTGGGCAAACCGAATGCCTCTCCAGTCCCACGCGCGATGGCCCCACCCCAAAGGGCCATGGCACAGGACAAGAAGATCGTACAGCATCGAACTTCCCTGCCCAGCCACATCTCCCCGTCTCCTTACGGTTCATCCCCTCCGATCCTTCGGCTCAATGGCCCGCCAGCCCGGCCACAAGACCTGGAGATGGCCTCCTCCTAGGCACTTATAAGCTCTTGTCAGCTTAGCGGGAAACAGAGCCCTGTCAAGGCCAAAACACGGAGAATCGTCCGATTTCTCGACTGGGCCTCGCGCCGCAGGGCGTTGCCCTGTAGCCCGCAAAACCCAGTCACCCATAACGCCACACAAAAGGCTCTCGCAACACTCTTATAGGACCAGACAGAAGATCGCGCCGGGCCTTCCGCGGATATCATACGGGGAAATCGTCGAAGGGTTCGTCGACGCGCACGAACATTCTTCCGCTCTCTTCGAGTCCTGCCTTGAACCCCCAATTGAGAGGCCCCAGGCGGATTGAAATCCACCTGGGGCCATGATGTTCATAGACCAACCTGCTTCTTTCGTCGGCGCCTGATAAGGGCCGGATCAGAACACCTCTGCCAGAAGCGAAGTCGGACGGGATCAGAGTCCCGCGCCGCCGCCCGAACGATGGCTCGCGCCACCTTTGCACGCCCTTGATGAATCATGCTCCCAAGCGTGCAGAGCGACGGGTCGTACTGACACGCTGCACGATTACACAGCGCCCCGTCGGCGGAGCCAGCCAACCAGGCCGGTGCCCAGACTGCCCAGGATGATGGCAGCGGGAGCCGGAACAACCGGAGCGGGCGGAATCGGATCATCCTCCCAAATACGCTCCGTGACCTCGTACACGACGTCCAGCTTGGACCAGTTCAGCGTGATCGTGCCGTACTCGCCCTGCTTGAACAGCTTCGCATACACGGTCAGATTTCCATCCATCGAGCTTTCGAATGCGTCCAGATCGAACGCATTCTCGCCGCTCTGCAGTTCACCGACGCTCGGAGAGGCCGGACTGTCGAGATGGATGGTTGCCGTCTTATCGTTGGCGTTCGTCGCCTTGACGGTAAGATCGGCGCTTTGGAAATCGACGGCTACAACATCGCCGCCGATGGCCGGGGCGGTCCAGAGATGACTCCACTGGACCTGGTAGTTGTTGCCGACGCCACCGGAACCCCACGTATACGACTGGCCGAGCGTGACATCGCTCTGTATGGCTACAGTGTACACATTGGTGGTCCAACCGGCGCTTGCAACGCTGACCGTCCCCAGCACTAGGAGAGTTACTGCTAGTGCCTTCACAACTTTCTCCATGACACTCTCACCTCCAAACTTTCTGCATGACTACATCACGGCCTGCACTCGCCGCAGGCCGCCGGGGACCTACGCGATCCCCATGCACCACATCGCCGACACACGACAGCACACACTGCCGGGCCGGCGTCGAGCCCGGGAACACCACCAATCGGCAACAACGACACTGACAATCCGTCACCGCAGCCTGATCCAGCCTTCCTCGGACTCTCCTCGACAAACACTACTGATGCATGCCCGACTCCTCTCGGAGCCCACGCGGCTGTGAGACACGGGGCGATGACTGCTTCGCCAAGAAGGACCTTGCGCGCATCGACCCTCCCCTGCCCTGCAGTCATGCGATCCTCGGTGGCTTTCGTGGGGGACAGCGAAGCGCCTGCACGAACAGACTCCTCGACGCACGAGGCCAGCAAGAACCCGACTCCAGAACCGGACAGCACAGTACATCTGGGGGAAGCTCAACGGTGAACTGAAGCGGGACACAGACAGGCTTCGGCCGAGGGTGTCGGACAGAGACCTCCGCGTCGTCTGCAACGCAGTCGATCTCCGCATGAAGCTATCGCAGGACACCGCACACGACGGTCGGGAGACGCGCAGCCATGTACCCTGCTCTTCCACCACCGCTCCTCCTCCAGATTCGAGCGTCAAACAACACAAACGCCATTCGACACGGCGTCTGCCCCCTTCGGAAACCGAACCTACGTGCGCGATGACCAACCAAGAAAAAACCGCACACGCGGATCCTCATCCCGTGGGGTCCGTCAACATTTCCATTGTAACCACATGGAACCCCGAGGTCAACACATCTTTCCTAAATTACCTCATGTTAATACGACATGCTTATTCAAATACCCCATTATCACAGAACATTCCCCCATACTGACGGTGTCTAAAGGGCTATTTCACCTCAATGGAGTACCTCTAACGATATATCTCATTTGGGGTAGTTTGCGGACAAAAAAAAGCCCCTGCTCGTGAACAGGCCTATCGACCGTCCAAGCAGAGGCATGATCTTTGGGGCCGTCCTTATCGCGGCCTACGCCTGGTTCAGATCCCCTGCGACCTCGCGTGCATCGCTGACAAACCGCAGCAGCATGTTCATCTTGTTGCGGACTTTCACCTTTCGATAGATGTTCCGAATATGGGTCTTCACCGTCCCCGGCTGGATGCAGAGCCGCCCTGCGATGCTACAGTGTCGCAGTCCCTGGCACACCAACTCGGCAATCTGCACCTCGCGAGGGGTCAAGTCGTACCGTCGCGAGAGATACGACCACTGCCTGCGATCCAAGAGCACCTGGCACGATCCCGGACCGCTCGGATCGGCGCCCGGCGTTCGGTCACCGTACAGTTCGTCTGGCGGCATCATCGCTAGCGGCCTTTCTGCAATTGGTCCAGAAGGACTCTGGCCTCCGTCCAATCCTCCGCAGGCCGGACGCCCACCAGATCCTGTTGATCGAAGCCCAGTTTGAATTGATCCATTTCTTCCTGGAGCGACAACGCGTCCCGCAGCACCTTGATGGCATGCGTTCTACGTCCGACCTGGGCGTGATCCCTGGCCATCTGGATGTTCTTGCGGTTGAGATTCAGGGCGATCTTGAGGTGCTCCACCGCCTGCGTCCTGCGGTTCGTAGCGGCATAGACTCGCGACAAATGGAACTGCGGCGCCGCCGACTGCGCCGAATCGGCGGGAAACAGCGAGAGACACTTCACCAGATCGGCCTCGGCCCGGACCATGTCGCCACCCTTGTAGTAGACGACGCCCCGCGTGTCGAGAAGATCCATATAATCCGGCCGCACCGACAGCCCCCGGTTGGCCAAAGTCAACGCTTCGTTGATCGCCTCCGCTGACGGGGAAGGCTTGTCACAGAGCATCCACGCCAGATTATTGAGTGCGATGACGTTGTTGGGATCCAGCTCCAGTATCCTTCGATTGAGCCTCGCGGCTTCTTCATTTCGTCCGGCGTCCTGCATCAGCATGCCCAAAAGCTCAAGGGTGGGCAGCGCCTGGGGATTCGGATCCAGAATCATGCGGAGTTGGTCCTCCGCCATCTGGAGGGCCTCGCGGTCTCCGCTGCCGGCCAGAATTCGGGCCATGCTCGTCGCGATCTCAGCATCGCTGGGATTGGTTGTGCGCCAGCGGTTCAGGAGCTGGTTGACCTCGGTCCACCGCTTTTCCTGGCGCAACCGTTGTCCCAGCGCGATCACCGGAGTCGGATCGTTTGGATCGGCAGCCATCAGCTTGTCGAAGAGCTCGTGGGCCTTCTCCCGCTGCTGGTCGGTGTACAACGCGGCCGCCAGGGCGATCTCGCACCGTCGGTGCGCCAGGCCCTGGAAGTCCGACAGCTTGCCGCTGAGCAACTCCACCGCCTTCTCCGGCCGGTTGGCCTGAGCATAAGCGTCGGCCCACTCGATGAGAATGCCAACATCGTCGGGATACTCCTTCGCCAGCGACGGCAGCGTCGTCAGAGCCGCCACGGACGGAGAGAGTCTCTTCTCTGCGATGGCTCTGAGCAGAAGCAATTGCTTGTGTTGTTCGTTGTGAGCCAGGCCCCGGGTGGCGAAGTCCAGCGCCCGGCCGGGCTCCCCCTGGTTGAGCTCGAGCTGCGTCATCAGCTCCCAGCCGTCCGCGTATTTGGGGTAATCCGTCGTGACCTGGCGCAGAAGCTGGCGGGCCTCCTCAATGGAGGGTCCTGTGCCCCGAAGAATCAGGATGCGGGCCTTGTACAGACGCAGTTCCGGGTCCTTCTTCTCCTGAGGACCGCTCTGGTCGGCCAGGGCCTTGTCGAGCATGACCTCCGCTTCACGCAAAAGCGGCTGCTTGCCGGAAGCGATGAATAGGGCCGCTGCGAGTTTCTGGATTCTCGGCTCCTTCGGCGACAGGGCGAGCGCCTGTCGGACGTCGGAAATCGCCTCGGGGATCCGCCCGGACGAGCTGTAGACCCTCGCCCGAGCTTCCCAATTCTCCGCGTTCTGCGGCTCCAGGGCGATCGCCTGTCCGATGTCCTCCAACGCCTTGCCCCTTTGTCCCAGAGTAATCAGCATATCGGCGCGAAGCAGATACGCGTTGGCGTTGCGCATCTGATCCACCGCCTCATTGCAGATCTGCATCGCCTTTTCCGTATTCCCCTGCTGAATGTGAAGCCGAAGCTGCGCGCGAATCACATGGATCGAATCCGGCATCCGAGCCTTCAGATCGGACAGGAGGGACTCCGCCTTGGCGAACTCCTTGCGGAGGATCAGCACCCGTGCGTACGACAGCGCGAGCGCCGGGTCGTTCGGATCGCGATCGACCAGTTGCTGGAGCGTATCCGACGCCGAGTCGATGTCGCCCCGAAGGAAATCGTTGTTGACCAGAAGCTTCTGGAGATCCGGGTTGTTCAACTGCTGGGGCCCCACTTTCTCCAGAATGGTCTGCGCCTCGTCAAACTCGTTGGCCTTGTGCAACGCCGCAACCAGCCGCACCAGCACCTGCAAATCGTTCGGCGATTTTGAGAAAGCCTCCCGGTACATCGTCAAGGCCAGTTGCTGTTCCCCCGCCACCTCGTAGGCGGCCGCCAGGAGCAGACGACTGCTCTGGTCCTCGGGATTGGTCAGCAGGTTCTCCTGCAGAAGCTTGACGATCTGGGCATAGTTGACCTTGAAGTCGCCACGGGAGCGGATCCAGAGCCGGGCCTGTTCGTACCGCCACTGAGAACCCCTCTCCCCCTCCAATATCTTGATCTCGTCGATCACCTTCTGCGATCGCGATGCGTCCTGGACCAACTGATCGCAGACCAGCAGCATGCGCCGGGACTGGATGTCGTTGGGGAACTGCCCCGTCAGGTCGGTAAGCCATTGGCACAGCTTCTCTTTTTCCTGCCATCGGTAGTACAATTCGGCGAGCAACAGACCGCAATCACGCCGAAGCTGCGGCTCCTCGAACCTCGCCATGGCGTCTTTGAGCACCGATTCGCATTCGGCCCGCTGATCCTGCCGATCCAGGAACACAGCCAGTCCCCGCACCGGATCGAACGTCTGGGGATGCGCTGCGATCGCGGCCAGATACAACGTCCTGGCCTTTTCGTTCTGGCCCTCGGCGGCGCTGAGTTCCGCACGGACGAGCGTCAAGCGGAGTTCGGACGGATTCTTGCTTTCCAGCTCGCTGAGCACCGAAGAGGCCTCCGCGAACTTCCCCTGCGTCATGGCGATCTGGACCTGGAGCAGCTTGACGCCGGGGGCGCCGTTGGTCGCTTTGTCCAGGGCGGCCAGTTGCGTTTCGATCTCGCGCCACGCTTGCTCCTTGTTCTCCTGGCCGGAATTGGCGGCCAACAGGTGAGTCCGAGCCTGCAAACCCAGCAGCCTCGCCTCCGTGGCGACCTGGGGATCGATCTTGGCGACTTCCTCGAGCTGGCGGGCCAGTTCCTGCACTTTGGGCCAGTTCCTGGCCTGAGCGAACAGTTGCGTCAGATAAAGGCGGGCCTGCGTATACTCGGATTGCAGAGCGGCCCCACCCTGTTCTCCAGGGCGTTTGTTCAGCATGATCTGCAACTGATTGATCGCCGACTGCGTATCGCCCAGCCGGGAATAGGCGGAAGCGAGCCGCCGGTACACTTCTTCCGGAGCCCGCGGGCTCAGGGAAATCGCCCGCTGCCAGCTCGCCACGGCGTCCCGCAGACGACCCTGCTTCTCCGCCAGCAGACCTTCGAGATAGGCCTGCGTCGGCGGATCGAGGTCCTTTTCTCGCATCCGGGCCAGATAGCCCTCGACGTTCTCCAGGCGTCCCGAGAAAATGAGCAAACGCGTTGCGGTGGCGATGAAATCCCAGGATTCCGACGTCGCCTTCATGCCTTCGTCGGCGACCATGAACATCTCGTCCAGGGAGGCCGTCCGGAAGGCCAGGACCGCCCACGTCTGCCACAGCCGAGGGTCGGTCTTGTCGATCTCCTGCGCGGCCTGAAGCTGCTCCCTCGCCTTGTCCAGGTTCCCTGCGACAATCAGTCCCTCCACCAGAAGCAAGCGAGTCGGCGCGTCCGAGAGATCGCGCGACATCGCCTGCGTCAGATCGGCCATCGCCTTGTCCTTGTCTTTCTGCACCAGATAGTATCCCGCTCGCGTGATATAGGCCTGGGCCGACTCGGGATTCTTCGCGACAGCGTCGTCCAACCAGGCGATGACCGGTCGCTTCACGATCTCGGGCCGTTCCGCGGCCCATGAACCCATGACTCCGTACGCCGGAACCTCGCCGGGGTACTTGTCGATGACGGTTTGGACCTCCGCCACAGCCTTGTCGAACTCTCGCAGTTGCCAGAAGGCCTGTCCCAGCATTCGACGCAAGCCCGCATCGTCCTGAACCTCGAGATGACGCGTCGCGATCGCTATGGCGTCGCTCGGCACTCTCATCTCCAGATACAGTTGCGTGAGCTTCTTGGCGGTCTCGATGTCGTTCGGCTTGAATCGCAAAGCGTTCCGGTAGGCCGCAATGGCCTGCTGGATGTTGCCCGAGTTCATTGGGCGACGCTTCATCTGTGCGTCGGCGTACTTGACCAGCATCGCGACATCCTGGTTGTTCCTCGCGATATAGCGACCGATTTGCTCGGCGGCCTCGTCCCATTTCTTCGCTTCGAAGGCTTTCAGCCCTCGCGGGAGCGCCTGCTCGGCCTTCGTGGCCGTCTGCCAGGCGTGCAGCGCGTACACGGAAACCCCGAAGACTCCCGCGGCGACGATCAGAACGATCGCCAGCTTCCAGTTGAAGTATCTCATCGCCATTGGCCTGCCCTTTCCTACTGCACAGGAGGTCTTCCCGCGGCTGCCGAGACAGCTCGCGTTCGGGACCCGATGAACGGAGACGCACTCGCGGCTCGATTCCTGCGTTTGCGTCTCAGAACTGATTCACGAAATTCTCAACCATTCTGCGGAATGTCCGCCAGCAGATCCACAGATCCAGCCCCGGCGAGAAATTCCGGACGTATTCTGTATCGTAATGAATCCACTCCTGGAAATCCTTGTGGGCCGCGCGAGTCCTGCAGACCTGCCACAAACCAGTAATGCCCGGTCGCACGGAAAGCCTCGCGTCGCGCCAGGAAGCGCACAGCGTGTTCTCGAATTCCGGCGACGGCCTGGGTCCTACCACGCTCATCTGACCACACAGCACATTAAAGAATTGCGGGATCTCGTCCAGGTACGTCTCCCGCAGGAAGCGACCGACCGTCGTGATGCGAGGGTCGTCCGCCATCTTGAACTGGGGCCCGTCCACCTCGCAGACGAACCGCAGCTTGTCCTGCATCTTGTCGGCCCCCTGACGCATGGTGCGAAACTTGATGCAATCGAACAACTTGCCGTGAAGGCCCTGTCGTTTGTCCCGGAAGAAGACCGGCCCCGGAGAGCTCAAGCGGACCGCCAGGGCGATCACCGGAATCACCGGCGCAAACAGCGCCAGCACGATCCCGGCGGCCAGCACGTCCGCCACCCTCTTGATCGAACGGGCGTACGAGAACTTCGGCCACGTGCGAAACGCGCTTTCCAGACGACCACACACGTGCTCTCGCGGCTTCGTTGCCCGCCGGACCGTCCCGGCGTCGCCTCCATTGCCGCTCCGCCCCAGCTCCCGCGCCAGGCGGCCGCGAAGGACTTGGCCCGACTCCACCGACACGCGGGTTCCCACGATCGCGGAATCGACCACAGAGTCCCTGCGAACCGTGCAGTCGTCGCACAGAACCGCGGGTCCCACGACGATCGCGCCGGGCTCCACCGTCACCTTCCGACCCAGCAGGACCGGACCGATCAGACGAGGGGCGTCACCGGCGCCGTTGAGATCGCATGCAGCCGAGGAAGACTGCTCCTGGACCTCGGAGAGCTTCAGGACCATTCCGCACACGGCCAGCATGCCTTCCTCGGAATCCAGATCGAACACCGTCCCCGCGACGGCAATCCCGCGCATTTTGTATTTTCCGGCCCGGCACGCGTCGGCCACCGCGTCGAATCCGGCCAGGAGATTCGGTTTGACGACCGCCTCGAACACGTCCGGTCGGACCAGCAGATGGTGCGGCCACCCGGCCGGCACCGCCATCGGCACAACCGAATCCGCGAACAAACGACGATAACCGACCAATCGATTGTCGGGGGTCAGACGAACCCGTTCTTGATAAGCCATCAGCTCCGGATCGATGTTCACGGCGATGACGTCCGCCTGCAACGCATCCACCGCGCGCGTCACCAGCAGGTGGTTCACGCACGTCGCGAACCGTCCGTCCGTGACAACGACCCACCGGTCGTTCTGTCGCGGAAGGCCGTCGGCCTGGGCCCGATCCCAGGAACATCGCGACAGACGATCAATCGAGACCTCCTGGCACCAGGTTTCCGGAAGGACCCATTGGGATTGACGCGGGCTCGTCCAGCCGGCCATGGGAGGCCGACCGACCGCGGTCCGGCACCGCCACAAATGGTCCATCCCGTCCAACAGCACCCGATTCAGCGGGTGTGTGCACAGACCATACCGCAGCAGACTCCCTCTGCCGCTGACGGCGCTGTCTCCACTGTCTCGAATGACGATCGCCTGCATATCCAACCAGATCACGTCCCCGTCGTCTGTTCACCCGTCGGCGGAAATCAGTTCTCCGCCGGACGATCGCCGCCCGATCCGGACGACGCCAGCAGCATCTTCTTGGGTTTTCCGCTCTTGCGGGTCGGAGTCGTTCCTCGCGACCGATACGTGTAGCCTTGACGGTACAAGCCCTGATCCGCAGGGACGTTGCTCACGACGGCGCCCAGGATGCGCGCCCGGATGCGGGCGAACCGCTCCTTGGCCTCCTTCAGGTCAGGCGCAGTCGTCTGCCCGGCGAAGCTCACCAGAATCACCGCGTCGGTGAGCTTGGCCCAAACCAGCGCGTCGGGGAACGCCAACGTCGGAGGGCTGTCCACGATCAGATGATCGTACTCCCGTCCCAATCGCTCCATCTGCTCGGAGGCGGAGGAGGAGGTCAGCAACTCATAGGCGTCGCCCGAGTGACGGGGATTGGCCGCCAGAACGTGGAGGCCACTCGAGGGTAGCACGCACACGACGCCGCTGGGGTCTTCGCCCAGCAGGACGTTCTGCAGACCGCTGGTATTGTTCAGGACGTTGAGCATGTGCCCGATGTCGGGCTTTCGGAGATCCCCGTCGATCAACAGCACCTTCTTGCCGGACTTGGCCAGGCTGGTCGCCAGGTTGACCGCAAACGTGGTCTTGCCCTCGCGCATGCCGGGACTGCTGATGACGAGCCGCTTGGGCATGCCCCCGTTGTACAGCAGACCGAGATTCGTGCGGATCGTCTGGTAGTCGCCGGCGATCTGCTCTGCGAACAAGGCCGGTTTGACCGTCCGCGAACTCGTCGTGGTCCCGAGAATGGGCAGATCGGTCTGCCGGGTGATGTCCGCCGGGGTCTGGATCGTCTTGTCCATCTTGTCCCGCAGCAGCGCCAGGCCCAGTCCGCAGCCCAGGGCGGCGAACACGACCATGCCGGCGTACTTGGCGCGGTTGTCGTCCTTGCCCTTCATCTCGGCCATCGAGGCGATCTGCACGCGAGGCCGACGATCCCGCTCCATCTCGAACCACTTGAGCCGCTGATTGACCCGATCGAGCACCTGTTCATCCATTTCCACTTTCCGCTGGAGGTCCTGGAGATCGAGATTGGTGGTTCCCATCTTGACCGTCCGCACCTGCTGCTCGCTCAGAATGCGCCGGATTTCGTCGATGTGGGCTTCGATCTGGGCCTTCTGGGCCTTGGCCTGAAGCACCCGCTGTTGGGCCCCTTCCTTGAGCCTGTTCTCCAGGTTGGCGTCGAACTCTTCCGCGAGGACCTTGCGCCGCTCCTCCAGTTTCTGCTGGAAAGCTTTCAACACCGCCAATCGCTGCGTGTAGACCGGATTGGCGGGCAGATGCGTCTGCTGGGCAGCGATCAACTCCCGCTCCATCTGAACGATGTTGGTCGACAACTCCGCGATCATGGGATCCGAGTTGACATGGCTCGTGCGCGCGGCCACGATCTGCTCAGGAGCCAGGGCCATCGTCTCGGTCTTTTCGTACACGCCGATGTCCGCCTCGATCTTGACCCGATCCGCCTCGAGTTGGGTCAGCCGGCCCTGCAAGGCGCTCTGGGTCTGGAGTTCCACCGCCTGAAGGGCGTCGAGCCCGACCGATCCGTACTGCTCCGCCAGACGCCGAAGTCTCTCTCGTGATTCCGCGATCCGCTTCTGGTATTCGTTCCGCTGATTCTCCAGAATCGTGATGTTCTGGCTCTCGCTCGTCGTGGTCTCCACGCCGTACTGGCCGACGTAATTGCGAAGGAACGAATTGACGATGATCCGGGCCTCGTCGACGTTCTGGCTCTTCATCGTCACCGCCATCAGTTCCGAGCCCTGGAGATAGCCGGCTGTGATCTTCTGCTTGGCGATCGCCTTGCGAAGGACCTGGTCCGGAAGCTCGTTGGGGTCCCTGGGCAAAACCCTCGCAAGGAGCTTTTCCAGCCGCGTGCTGGGCATGCCGCTGAAGAACGCCAGATTGCGGCCCGCCAGGTCGTCGATGATCTTCTGAATCCGCTGCTCGTCGCTCATCAACAGCAGGGCCTGGGTGTTCACGAACTGCACGTAGTTGGACGACTCATCGGGCGACGGCGTGTTGTCCAGAATGCCGGTAACCACCGGTTTGACTCGCACCAGGCCCTGGACGACGCATACCGGTTCAACCAGGAACCACACGACAGGCAACCCGGCCGCGCTGATCAGCAACGCCACAACCACGACGATGGGCCATCGCCTGCGCACACTCTCCATGAGGTTCGACGTCGAGGGGGGCTCCTGGACCTCGGCCGGCGGCTCGTAGACGATCGGCTTCTGCTCGATCACCTGATCCAGATATTTTTCCAGGTTGTTCATAAATCGGTTCTCCCACTATTAAGGGTCTGGTACGTGTTGAGGTTGCCGCCGGGCAACGATGGCCGGCTCGATGGGAGCCGGGAGGGTGGTCAGCCGGGTCAGGATCCACAGCTCCCCCACCACCATGCCCAGCGCCAGGGGCATCATGGCGTATCCGCCGTAGTCGTGAAACCCCTGTCTCCATCCTTCTCCCTCGATCATCGTAAACGCCACGCTTGTCACCGCAAGCCGCAGCGTGTTGCACAACAGAGCGATCGGCAGGCTGGAGACCAGAATGACCGCCTTGGCCCACCATTCCCGCCGCGTCAACAGCACGACCAAGCCGCTGATCACGAAGAACGCCGTGATCATCCGCAAGCCGTTGCACGCCTCGGCCACCGCCACGCTGGTGTCTCCGATGCGGATGATGTTGCCGTCCCGCAGGATGTCCCAGCCTCCCAGCTCCAGACAGAAGACCGCCGAACCGGTGGCCCACTGCTGCAGCGGAATCGCCAGCGCCTGCTGGACGCGGTTGGGCCAGGGGAGCATCAGGCACAGAAACACCAGCACGCCCGCCAGCTTCCACAGATGTCGCCAGCCCAGCAGCAATAGCACCAGCGCCACAATCGCCAGAACCAGCGACAACCGCTCGGCCGACTGATACATGTAGAACAGCCCCGCCGTGCGGAGCGCCTGCGTGGCGACGATCGCCGCTCCCCCTGCCACGATCGCCGGGCGGAGTCGGATCGCGTCAAACTCCTGGCGGCGCGACCAGACCACGTAAGCCGCCAGGAAAGGAACCAGCATTCCCGAGGAATACTCGTCGCTTCGAGTCCAAACGTCCATCAGATCGCCCAGGGTGGGCCAGTACGACCAGAGCAGCGCCGCCAGGACCGCCAGACCGGCGGACAACAGGGCCGTCTGACCGGGCGACAGGCCCAGCCGTTCGCCCAGGGGCCTCAGGAACCGGTCGGCTCGTGACGCACGGGCCGGGACCGCGTCCGTGGGATCAACCATCCGCTCGGCCCCCTCGCAGGATGCCGTTTGTCCGACGACGCGGCCATGATCCGGCACCGAGGCCCGATAACCCAGGATCGAATCGCGAACCTGACCTCCCCGGCCGATCACAGCTTTCGCCCACAACACGCTTCTGACCATCGCGCTGTTCTCGCCCACCACGGCGTTGCGTCCGATCATCGCAGGACCCATGACCACCGCGCCTTCCAGAATCCGAGCGTGATCGCCGATCAGGACCGGCCCGAAAATCCGGGCTTCGGGATGCGCAAACGCTTCGACGCCTCTATATATCGGACCTTGCCGCGACGATTCGCGGGATCGATCGCTCAGCCCGTCCAGCCTGCCGCTGTGAAACAGGGCGCCGACCGCCTCAAGGTATCCTGTGTGATCGCGGAAATTCCCGACCGAATGCGAGAGCACGAACGGGCGAACCGTTCCTCCCGCGCGAAGAATCCCCGGAACCACGCCTTCTTTGATGTCCGAATAACCGCCGCAGGGAATCCGATCGAGCACCTGCGGCCGACACAGGAAGATTTCCGCCGCGGGACCGGGCTTCGCCGAATCAGGCGTGCCGGGATTGAATACCATCGTCAGGTCGGCCCCACCGGCTCGATGCGTCTCGACGAGTTCCACGATCGAAGGGGGAACCGCGATACTGCCGGAGAGCACGAGAATCGGGTCCTGAGAATCGCGAGGCGCCGCGTCGCGAAGGCATCCTCCCGTTCCGTTGATCAACTCTTCGACCCGAAGCGTCACCGCCAACCGGCTGTCGCGACACACCGCCTCCACGTCCGCCGCCACGTCGCCGGGGCAACAGACGGTCACGTCGGAGAGCCCCTCACCAGCCAGATGATCCAGCAACCGCGCCAGCGCGGGCCGGTCCGCGATCGGCCACAGAGCCGCAGGCAGACGCGCAGCCAGCGGGCAACGCCCGAAGTCGCGCCCTCCGACGAGCACGATCGTGCAGATATCCAGGCCCTTCACTGTGTTCTTACCGGCCATTGGTTTTTCGTTTCGCCTGAAGACTTCCCCCAGGCAGGCCCCATAATCCATCTTGTCGGAATACCCGGCGCCGACCCGGGAGCACTATAGAGATGTCTCCGGCCGGCACGAATCCAGGATATCCCACCCATAGACACATCTGTCAGCACTCTGGCGTCTCCACCGCTCCGTGGCACTTCTCCAGAGCTCGTTTCGCCGTGAGGCAAAACCCCCTCGTCCATGAACCGACGCATCCTAACACAGGGGCGCCGTCGCTGCCACTGAATTCCACGATTGCTGGCGACCGCCATCGGGCACAAGGCCCTGCCGGAACGCGGAGTTTTCGTTACCGCAGACGCGACAGAGGCACGTCTGTATCATCGGCCGTACGTACCCCCGACATGACTACCATTTCCATTCTGGACCATCCGGGCCTCCCCCGATTCAAAGCCCCTCTTCCCTCTGACGCATGGGGGTGAGCCGACCGACCCCGAAGTACGCAAGCCCCGCCCGCAACACGGTCTCCGGATCGTAGAGATTTCTGCCGTCGAAAAGAACCGCCTGTCGAAGACGGCCGCGGATTGTCGCGAAGTCCGGCGTGCGAAACTCCGGCCAATCCGTCAAGATGACCAGTCCGTCGCATCCGTCCAGCATCGCGTATGCATCCGAGTGCAGATTGATGCTCCCCTCCAGAGCGGACAGCGCCGCGGGACCGGCCTGTGGATCATAGGCCCGCACTCTGAGTCCGGCTTCCACGAACCGCCGAACGCAATACACCGCAGGGGACTCTCGGACGTCGTCCGTGTTGGCTTTGAACGCCAATCCCCACACCGCCAGAGTGGATGACGGCCCCCCCCCGGCGAAATGCCGGATCACCCGGTCGGCGAAATGGTCGCGAGCGGCGGTATTGACCTTCCAGACCGCCTCGATCAGCGGCATATCCGCGCCGTGATCGCGTCCCATGTGGGCCAGCGCATGGATGTCCTTGGGAAAACAACTGCCCCCGAACCCGATGCCGGGGAACAGGAAAGCCGATCCGATCCGGCTGTCCGAGCCCAACCCCTGTCGGACCAGTTCGATGTCCGCCCCCATCTGCTCACACAGCATGGCGATTTCATTCATGAAGGAGATCCGCGTCGCGAGCATGCCGTTGGCCGCGTACTTGGTCATCTCGGCCGATGCCGGGTCCATGAAGATGACCCGCTTGCTCTTTCGCATGAACGGCTTGTACAGCTCGGCCATGGCGTCCCGAGCCCGCTGGCTGGTGGTTCCGATAATGATGCGGTCGGGCTTCATGAAATCCTCGACCGCGGCCCCCTCCTTGAGAAACTCCGGATTGCTCACGTAGTCGAACGGGACGTCCGTATGCGAGCGGATGATCCGGCTCAGCGACTCGCAGGTTCCGACGGGAACCGTGCTCTTCATCACGATGACGCGATAGTCCGTCAACTCGGCACCCAGAGCATGAGCCACGGCGCAGACGCCGTCGAGGTTGGCCGAGCCGTCCGCGGCCATGGGCGTGCCCACGGCCAGGAAGACGATCTCCGAGTTGCTCACGCCCTCCTTCAGGTCGGTCGTGAACCGCAGGCGTCCGGTCTTGACGGTGTTTCGAACGATCTCCTCCAGACCCCGCTCGTAGATCGGGATCTCGCCCCGGCGAAGGCCCTCGATCCTGCGGGCGTCGCTGTCGACGCAGATCACCTGATTGCCGGCCTCGGCAAGACAGGCTCCGCCGACCAGGCCGACATAACCGACTCCGACGACACATAGTCTCATATCAAGATCTCAAAGAACCGACGGGACGTTCTGGGATCGTTCTGTCCCCGAAGCGAGAGCACCGCACGTGACCATTCGCCGGAGTTCACCAGCAGATGCCATAGTACTTCCCTTCCTCTGTAGTCTGCGGCGCGATCCGGACCAGGTCCACCACGACCTGGCCGGGACGGATCCGGTCCATGGCGCCCTCGAATTCCGCGGACTTGTTGCCGATAACAACCACTTCCGCGTGGTCGAGGACCTCATCGAGAGTCTCGACCATCAGGCTCGCGATGTGCGGAATCAGATTCAGCAGGTAGTCCCGATTGGCGCCGATCAGACGGGCCATGTTGACATCTCTGTCATAGATGCGGATGTCGCACCCTTTGCCGAGCAGCCGCTCGATCACAGTGACCAGCGGGCTCTCGCGGAGGTCGTCGGTCCCTGCTTTGAAGCTCAAGCCCAGGACCCCGACCTTCTTCTTGGCCCGGTCCAGGATCAGATCCAAACCCCTCTCGATTTGCATTCGATTGCTCGGGAGAATCGCGTTGAGGATCGGCAGCTCCAGGTCCAGCGTCCGCGCCTTGTGGGTCAGGGCCCGCAGATCTTTGGGCAGGCACGAGCCGCCGAACGCAAAACCGGGCTTCAAATACGACGAGGACAGATTGAGCTTCGTATCCTGGCAGAAGATGTCCATCACCGCGTGGCTGTCGATGCCCGAGGCCCGACAGACATCTCCGACTTCGTTGGCGAAGCCGACCTTCAACGCGTGCCAGGCGTTGTCCACGCACTTGACCATCTCCGCCACCTCGATCCGCGTGCGGATCAAAGGCGCGTCCATCTTCTCGTAGAGGGCAACCACCCGGCTTCCGCTGACAGGATCGCTTTCGCCAACCACAATCTTGGGCGGATGGCGATAGTCGTGGACTGCGGTTCCCTCGCGGAGGAACTCCGGATTGTAGCAGACGCCGAAGCCTTCGCCCACCCGCTTGCCGGAGTGTTCCTCCAGCATCGGGATCGTTACCCCCCGCATCGTCCCCGGCGGAACCGTGCTGCGGCAAACCACCACGTGGTAATCGTCGATGCCGCGCAGCGAACGACCGATCTCCTCGCACACCTTGCGGACGTACCTGAGGTCCGCGCCGCCATTGGCCTGGCTGGGCGTCCCCACGCAGATCAGCGAGAGGTCGGAGGCCGCCATCGCCTCCTCCATGTCCGTCGTGGCCCGGAGAGTCCCTTGCGTCACCGCCTCGCGGATCAGCTCGGGGGTCCCGCTCTCGACGATCGTCGAAAGCCCGTCGTTGATCATGTCCACCTTCGCCCGGTTGGCGTCCACCCCGATGACGGTGTGCCCTTCCTTCGCCAGGCAGGCGGCGCTCACCAGCCCGACATACCCGACGCCGACGACGCACACTCTCATGTCGCTGCTCTCCAGTGAGACGCGGTTTGGCCCCCGTGCGTCACCCCGTCATGCGATGCAGGCCGTCTCGCGACACAGATGCGAAACGACGAGGTCGGCGATCCGTTCGGACGCCCTGCCGTCCCACCCCTGCGGCACGCGACCCCTCTTCCACTGTCCCGCGAGGATCTTGGCGGACTGCCGACCGATCCCGGACAAGTCCGTCAGTTCATTCGTACCCTCCGTGATGGTGATCGGCCGCTCGGTGTTCGGACGCAGCGTCAGACACGGCACTCCCAGGTAGGTCGTCTCCTCCTGCATGCCCCCGGAGTCCGTCAGGACCAGGCGGGCATGCTTCTCGAGCGTGATGCATTCGCGGTATCGCACCGGATCGACCACTCGCAACGTGTCCCGCAACAGCCCGGAAATCCCGAAGGTCTCGATGTTCTTGCGAGTCCTCGGATGCATCGGGAAGACGACCGGCACATGCGAGGACAGCTCGTTCAGATGCGTTAGGATGTCCCGCAGTGCGTCTTTCGCATCGACGTTGCTGGGCCGATGAAGCGTCACCAGCGCGTATCGTCCGCTCTGGACCCCAAAGTTCCGGAGAATCTGTTCCTGAGCCTCGTCCCCGATTCGAGCCAGAATGTTGACCAGCGAGTCGATCATGATGTTGCCGACATGGTGGATCTTCCCGCTTGCGACGCCTTCGTCCAGCAGGTTCTTGTCTCCATCGGGAGAAGGGGTGAACAGCATGTCGGAAATCGCATCCGTGACCCGCCGATTGATCTCCTCGGGCATCGTCTCGTCGAAACTGCGCAGACCCGCCTCCACGTGGGCGACAGGCACGAGCAGCTTCTTGGCCGTCAGGCTGCAAGCGACGGTGGAATTCACGTCGCCGAAAACCACGACCAGGTCCGGCTTCTCCGCCAGGACCACCTTCTCGAACTCGACCATGATCCGGGCCGTCTGTTCGGCGTGCGAGCCGGAGCCCGTGCCCAGGAAATGGTGCGGTTCAGGCAGATCCAGGTCCTCGAAGAACGCCTGAGACATGGCGTAATCATAGTGCTGGCCTGTGTGAACGATCTGGGGCTCGACCAGCTTCTGTCGGGCCAGAACGAAGAACAAAGGCGCCATCTTCATGAAATTGGGCCTTGCACCGACGACCAACAGTACTTTCGGCATGTGGATACTCCTCCTCAGAATCTCTCAGCGCCGCTGTTCATCAACGGCTGTCTCCTGCAAAACCGGTCGCTGGGGCGCGACATCGGACCGCACACGTCCCAGCCTGTGGCGAAGGATTTCTCCGAGGCTCAGCCACAGGAAGACGGTATTGGTTACCAGATACCTCTTCCACATCCGGCCGGGCTCCTGCCACACTCGATACAGCCATTCCAGGCCGCACCTCTGCATCCACAAAGGCGCGCGTTTCGTGATGCCGGCGACGACGTCGAAGCTGCCTCCAACGCCATGGCACACAGGCACGTCCATCGAAGGACGCCATTGGCTCAGGAAGTTCTCCTTCTTCGGCGTCGGCACCGCGACCAGAAGGATGTCCGCCCGACTGGCGCGAATCTCCCCAGCCACGTCCTTCTCCTGCTCCTTCGTGAAATACCCGTTCCGATAGCCGGCGATCCGCACGCCGGGATGGTGCTTGCGAGCATAATCGACCACTTGCTCCACGACTTCCTGCGTCGCGCCGAGGAAGAACACGCCGTACTGCTCGCGCGCCGCCAGAACGAGCAGTTCGCTCATGATGTCGATCCCGGCCACTCGCTCGGGGAGTCCGCAGCCGCACAGCTTGGACAGCCAGACGACGGGCGCCCCGTCCGCGACGATGAACGTGGTCTCGGCCAGGCTCGCACGCAACTTCGCGTCGTGGCGCGCTTTGACCAGTTTGGCAGCGTTCACCACGCCGATCAAAATGGGGTTTCTGGTCCGAATGGATTCATCGCAGGCCGTGATGACCTCCGACATTCGCATCTTGTGGATCGTGGTGCCCAACAGGTTGATATTCTCATAAGGAATCATAGGTCCCCCACACGGATTCGGTTTTCCCTGGCCACGCGATTGAGGCCGACGACCCGACGAAGTTGATCCCGTCGTATATAGCTCACCGCCTCGGGCGGCATCTGACGAGGTTCGTGCTTGAAGAACCCGTACACATACCCCGCGAGCCGCAGCATCCCTCCGAGAATCACCGGACGTTCGAGGATCGACCTGCGCATCGACTTGACCAGCATGAACAGCGGATGCGTCGCCAGTCCGTATTCGCACAGTCCCTGCATGAACCGCGCGCGAAGGAGGGTCCTGGCGTTGCCCGTTCCGGTCGGCCGGCGATGAACGACCTTCACTTCGGGAAACGACCAGCTCTTCCACCCGTTCATCCGGGCCATGACGCAGGCGCACGTGTCCTCCCCTCCATGCCTGAGGGGCACGTATCCCCCGATCGCCTCGAAACAGGCCCTGCGGAACACCTGGATCGCCTTGGGCGTGGAACGTCGATCGTTCAGGACTTTCTCCAGTTTGCCGTTCACCAGGTTCTCGTAGATCCCTGAGGCCACTCCCAGCGTCGGCTCGGCCTCGAATCGAGCGAGAATCTGCTCGTAATAGTCCGCCGGCAGCGTGATGTCCGCATCCAGCACCGCGATGAAGTCGTACTCGAGAACCGCCACCTGGGCGACCCCTTCCATGATCGCGTACACGTTGCTCGCAAAATACGTCTGGGTCGCGTCTCGGCGACGTCCATGATACCGAATGAACCCGTGCCGGCGGGCATGCGACTGGACGATGGCCGCGGTGTCGTCGGTGGACCCGTCGTCCACGATCACCCAACAGGACGGAAGCACCGTCTGTCGAATCACGGATTCGATCGTCTCGACGATGTACCGGCCCTCGTTGTGCGCGGGCGTCACGATCACGTACGTCGATTTCATGGAGGCCCTCCCAGGCCGGTGCGAAGACATCAACGCGTTCGCTCGAATGGACTCATGCAAGAGTCTGTTTTGCGGATTTCAGCCAGCGATAGGCCCTCTCGCTCCAATGGACAACCGTCCCTCGGACGCCGGTGGCCGCATACTCCAGCGGGCCGGGAGCGGTGACGTCCTGGCCTCCCAGGCCGCTCTTGAAATGGTACACGCCGGGATTGGCCTCGGGATCGATGCCTCCCAGATCGTACCACTTCAGCCCTCTCTCTCGTGCCGCCTGGATGGCCTGCCACTGGAGCAGATATGTCGCCTTGGCTTTGAGTCCCTCGTCGCTCGAGGCGCCCAGCAGGTAGACGCTGGTGTCGCCCAGCAGGCTGGCGACGTGACCGGCGACCACCACGCCGTCGAGATCGACCAGCGTGACCAGGAATCGGTCGGACTCCGACGCCCGCTCGTGAACGTCCAGATAGAACGGCGGCGTCAGATCCACCTCGAACTGCTTTCGCTCGATGAAGCGGGAGAACAGATCGCAGAACTCGCGGAACAACGCGGGATCCGTGCCCGCGCGGACGGCCAGACCCCGCTTCTCCGACTGGTTCAGGCCGTTGCGCCACTTCTGGGCCATGCTCTTGCGGATCTCTTCGGGTGTCCGGTCGATGTCCAGCAGAAACGTTCGATAGGGCTTCGTAGCCTCCGACGGAGCGAAGCCCGCCTCCGCGAAAACCGCTTTCTGACCCTCGTTCCATGAGCCCCCATCGATCGGGGCCATGACGCGAAGGACCATGCCTCGATCGTCCGCGTACTCCTCGATCAGGGCCTTGAGGCATAACGACAATCGGCCGGGGTCCCGATCGTCGCCCTGGCGGACCAGCGGTCCGCCATTGACGTAGGCGATGCCCGTCCCAAGACCCGGGATGCGTTTGATGCGGACGTCGGCCAGCCCAACGATCTCGCCGTCCTGTTCGACCGCAACGTGTTCGCTGACGGCGCCGACCCGCTCGGCGCAGGCGACGCCGAAATCCCACATCTGGCGATAGTTATAGTCCAGGAACCGCACAGCGGCTGCCTGCCACTGCGTCCGGTCCATGTGTCTCAACGTTGCGTTCACTGCTCTCTCCTCGGGCCAGGCGTCACCGGCCCATCCGGCGGCGAATCGCTCTTACGAATCTCCGCCACGGACCCAGCCAGGCGTACGCTCCGGCGCAGGTCAGGTAAAACTCGATCCCCCAGGCGTCCGGCGACATCGAAAACCGCGGGACCGCAATTCCATCGCTCTGGGTCCACGCCCTCGGCTCCAGGGTATACGCACGTCTGTACCCCGTTTCCCGAGCGATGTCCAAAACGACATCGCTGCACGCACCATGGGGCAGCGCCAAATCGACCACCGGCCGGCCCAGCATCTCTTCGAGGTTTCTCTTCGACTCGGCCAATTCCCAGCGGATCTGCTCGGCGGACAACTCCGTCAGCGCCGGATGAGTCAGCGTATGCGACCCGATAGTGATGTTCCCGGCGGAGATCCCTCGAAGGTGCTCGGCCGTCATGATTCTCTCTCCATGTTCGGGATGGCTCGGCGAAATCCGCCACTGGGGAGTCCGCCCCAGATTGCCTGGCACCGCGAACACGGTCGCGGGAATGCCCAGCGAGTCCAGAATCGGCAACGCATTCTCCAGCAGATTCTCGAACGCGTCGTCGAACGTGATGCAGACATGGGGCTTTGGAGCGAAACAACACGCTCGGCCATCACCCACCCCGGCCAGGGAAACTGCTTTCCGTGCAATGCCGGCCATGTGCCGAGCAAACGATCCTCCCTGGTCTTTGGACACGCCATGATAACAGAGCACCACGACGTCCCCCCGTCCGATCCGCCCTCCGAAAGAGAATACGTAGTTCGCGATCGCCAGTATGAGGTAGACCACCCGGACAAACCAGCCCCTTCGGGCATAACTGACCACAAATGACTCCCCCACAATCACGAAGCGAGCGACGGCCTGTTCGCCGTTCGACACGAGTTGAACACCACCCAGTGTCGCCTCCCCACATGGATTCGCACACCCGTGCCCAGCCGTACGAATCCGGCTTTCAGTATCCCACTGACCGACGGATGATTCCAGGACTTGCAGTCAATATACACCGTCTTGACGTGGTCCTGCGTCATCAATGTCGCCGCCATGGTCTGGAGCATCGCCGGATACACGCCTTTGCCACGAAAGGAAGGAAACACGAAACAGCTCAGGATGTTCGCATCTTCCTCAGTTATCTGGACAAAGTAGTCCGTTCGCCGAGTGCCCCTCCTGGACCAGCAGACGCCCACAATCTCAGTTCCGATCCAGCCCAACCACAGTTCACAGCCGTCGGCGAACAACCGTTCGAACTCCCGGATCATCTCAACCCTGCCATGACCGCGGATCTGCTGCAGGACTCGTTCATCCACAGAGATGGGCTCGGGGTACCGGATGACGGTCAGGCTTCGCACCTCCAGAGCCCTGCATTCGCAGGTGCTCTTCGTGAATACGATGCTCCGATAGATCGGGGACCTTTGCCTGCAAAGGTAGGCGACAAACCCGAGCCATCCTCGCTCTCTTATGCCACGTGTGAACCGATGCATGACGCTGTGAAACACCGAACGATCTCCGAAGCTTTTCGGGACCCACCGCCGGAGGGGTGGGTTCATCTGCTGGTCAGAATCCAAACGCCATTGTGACGGCCTGGCGAAGCTTCTGCCGGCTGCGGGGTCGAGCATGCCCAGGCCCCAGCATCCACCGCAGTAGATAGTAGCCAAGTCTGACGATCCCGGCCCCGGTGAGAATCCCCCGTGCGGCGATGCCCGCCAGACGCCCCTCACGCTTCTCTATGAATCGCAGAAGGCTCTGCCGCTGGGCAACGCGCATCGCGGCAGCGTTCTGCGAGCTGGCCGCCCCGCCGTAGTGCAGGATCGTCGCATCCGGATAGTACACCACCTTCCACCCGTGACGGTGAAAACGCCAGCACCAGTCCATTTCCTCCCCGTACATGAAGTACGTCTCGTCCATCACACCCACCTCGTGGATCGCGTCACGACGGACCAGCATATAGCATCCCGCCACGCAGTCCACCTCTCGAGTATCGCGGTAGTCCCACCAACTCAACCGCTCGCGTCCCCAGAGTCGGCTCCCAGGGAAGGCCTCATGGAAGCCCAGGGCACTGATCGACAGATTCAGGACGCTCGCGAAGCGAAAGCAGTTGCGTTGGAGACTGCCGTCCTGCGATTCATTCCGTATGCCAATGACGGCGTAAGAGCCGTCTTGATCCGAGAACACAACGCTCTTGTGGATCGCATCGCCGCGCACTAGCGTATCGGGATTGAGCAACAGCACATACCGGCCCCTCGCGATCGCCATGGCCTGGTTGTTCGCGGCGGCAAATCCTCTGTTGTCCGGGTTCTCGATCAAAACAACGTTGGGGAACTCCTCTCGCAGCATAGCGACCGAGCCGTCCGACGAGGCGTTGTCCACCACGATCACCTCGAACGAGACGCCCTGGGTCTGCGCGTAGATCGACGCAAGGCAGTCCCGCAGCATGTCGCGGGTGTTCCAATTGACGATGATGATCGAGACGTCCCACCGATCGCTGAAAAGAACGACCGAAGCCGCCGCGTTCGCATCACAGGGTTGTTCTTCCTTCGTGTTGCTTTTCATCGTCTTATGCTCTTCCTTGCCGCAAAACGAGAGTCGACGCTCAACGCCGACCGCATCTCTATTGCGTATTCACGTCCTGGCTCATCGGCCCGCCCATTCGTTCGCTTGAATGGTCGTCGCCGTCCTGGCTCTCACCGATACGAGTACGACGCGCGGCTGCGAGCCGACGGCTTTGTCGCCACCGTTCGCGTCTTGGCATGTGCCTTCGTGTAACAGAAGCCGGTGATCGCCAGCAGGAGATACCAGACGAGAATGATCTGCCCGAAGTAGGCGACGCCGAGGAACGACACGCAATGCCCGATAAGACAGCCGAAGCCGCACCAGGCCAGGTAGGATTCCTTCTTGTCGGACGCCCGCACGGCCAGGCGGGCGAACGCCCTGCCGCCGAGGATGAGCAGGGCGCAGAACAGAACGAGCGTCACGAAACCGCCTCGGACGCCTTCCAGAATGTATTGGTTGGTCACGTCCACCATGCCGTGTCCCCAGTGGGCCGTGCTGCGGGTCCCGAGCACCATCCACTCGGAAAAATGCCTGATCGCATTATCGACCAGATAGTATCGATGCCACCCCGTGGAGCCGGACACGACGCTCACCCGGGACAACAAATGCCATATGGGAGCCTTCATCACGATGTGCAGCGTGATGAGCCCGGCCAGGAACATCCAGGCCCCTGTCCCGGCGTACCGCCGCCACCGATAGGTGGCCACCAGACCACCTACAATCAGCAGAGTCAGCAAGGGCGTGCTCGAATTGCTCGCAAAGACCATGAACGTGCTGGCCGCTACCGCCAGCCAGAACAGGACCTTGTTGCCCTGTCTGGCGAAACCCACGAACAACGGCACCAGCGTTCCCCAGAACAAACCCATCATGATCGCGTGGGGAAACGTCGCCTGGGAACGGAAGTTGCCGTCCCGCAGGAACGTCGTGACGCGCCCCAGCGCGCCGAACGGATTGGACCCGCTCGCCCACTCCAAGGCGACGAACGGCACCATGGCCACCGCACAAATCGCGGCGGCAAGGCTGGCGATCCGCACATCCTCCCACGATCGAATGCACTGGCGGAAGATCCAGTACAAGCCCAGCGAGTTGAGCATCTGGCCGCACTTGAACAGAACGGCCCCCATGCTCCTCCACTGCATGACGTAGATGATGGACCCGACGATCACCCAGGCCAGGAACAGTTTGTCGAACCGGTTCCAGCGGACGGTCACGACCTCCCCGCGCGTCCACAACCGCAGCATTCCCACCAGAATGAGAATGCGCAGCACCTGGAAGTTCAGCTCGCCGACCATGACCGTCTGGTCCGCCGGCACCCAGCAGGCCCCGATCACGTACGGCACCAGGACGTACTTCCGCGGCAGAGCGAACGTCAGGACGCTCAGCACCGCCGTGAGAAAGAGAGTCAAGTCGGTTATCAGAACTTGTTCACCCATGGTTCAACCGCACCTTTCCGGAAGTGTCGAGCGGCAGGGTCTTGATCACCTTGGCAGGGACCCCCGCGACCACTGCGAAGTCTGGGACGTCCCGTGTCACCACGGCGTTGGCCGCGACCACCGCGCGCGTGCCCACTCGCACGCCTTTGAGAATCGCGCACCCTTCTCCGAGAAACGCGCCGTCGCAGATCTCGACCGGGGCCGACGTCAGACGGGGGCTTTCCCGAGCGCTGAGGTCGCCGTCGTCGAAGCAGTGGTCGTGGTCCGTGATATAGACCCTCCCCCCCATCAGCACGTTGCGACCGATCTTCACGCTGTCGGCCGCCCCGCAGTGGAAGTAGAATTGGATCGCCGTGCCGTCGCCGATGGTCAGTCGGGGACCACCGCCTCGATTTGGACCGACCGCTTCGAGCCGGGCGCCCTTGCGAATCAGCACGTTGCGTCCGATCGAGATCGCCCGCGGGCTGGTCAGCATATCGCAGCGTCCCAGGCGCGACCGCCAGCCGAAGGAATGAAACCGCCATCGCCACCAGAGATAGTGCCCGATGGCCGTCGCCAGATTCAACAACCGTCTTGGGGCAACTGCACCCATCATCGTCCCATTTCCGAAGCCATCGTCTTGCCCTCGTTCAGAGTACTGTAGACAAGCGGCTCTACCTGCGCCCGCGGATAGGACCGCGATCGACGGAACCAAGCTTGCCGGAGCCGGTCCCACGCGAGAATCCCTCTCGCCAGGAGCCGTCGCGAAACGCCGCCGGCGGCGATCCACCGCCCGGCCAACAGCCGACTGCGAACGCTTCGAAGCTCCCGTTGAAGGTATCCCCTCACGCGAGGCTCCGTGATCGTCTCGCGTTCGAGGAGCTTGCAGTCGATGTACTCAATCGACTCATAAAGCCGAGTCGGCTGCTTCGTCGCAGCCACCGAGAGGTTCCCCTCGTCCATCGCTCCGCACCATTTCGTGAGCGGCTCCCTGACCAGGGCCCATGGCCCCCGCAGGGCCAGTCGCAGCGCCAGGTCGTGATCCTCCATCAGCCACAGGTGTTCGTCGAACCCGCCACAGTCCAACAGGAAGCTCCGCCGGACCATCACCGACTGGACGAACAGAATGAACCGCGTCGCAAGGATCGCCGCGGGATTCAAGCACAACCCCTGTGGCTCGGTCAGGTTCAGTCGGGCCATGTCGAACGAGGTCCGTCCCTGGCATATGGGCATCTCCAGAATCGAGTTGCACAGACAGCACGGCACGTGCTCGCCTGCACGCTGCAGCAAAGTCGCCTGCCGCTCGATCTTGGTCTCCAGCCACACGTCGTCGGAATCGAGAAACGCGACGAACTCGCCTTTGGATTCGCGGATGCCTCGGTTCCTGGCCGCCGCGGGTCCGCTGTTCTTCTGGCGGACATAGACGATGCGGTCTGCGTACGACTGCAACACGTCGGCCGTGTTGTCGGTGGACCCGTCGTCCACCACGAGGATCTCGCACGGACGATATGTTTGCGCCAGAACCGAGTCGATCGCGCGGACGACGATGTGAGCCCGATTGAATGTCGGGATCACCACCGACACCAGCGGACGCGCCGAGGGCGCCTCTCGATATTCGTCAGATTGTGCGAAGTCTTGCGTCAATCCACGATCTTCCTATTGCCCGATCCAGATCCAAGCGGTCGCCATCGCTCACACGGGCCGGCTTGACCCGTCTGAGCGCCGCTGCAGGAGTCCACGTTTGGCGCGTCTGAGCATGCCGGCCGCTCCAGGAAACGCCAGCTTGAACCGAATCCGCAGCCAGTCCCAGGTCCACTCCCGCACCCGAGGATAGTGCTCCAAAAGCCACCGGGCGTTCTCATAGTCGCCCTTGGCGATCTGGATGTGGATCGTCTTGAGGGCGTGGGCGGCCAGCCAGGTGGATAAAAACTCCCGGTGCCGATCGGGGCAATTGCGCCAGATCGGGTCCGGGTTCTCGAGGACCGGTTCGAGAGGGTAATGCGCCTTGCCGCTGGAAAACCCCAGTCCGGAGACCCCGGTGTCGTACCACATCAGCGGCTCCCGAATTCGGTACACCTTATGGTTCAGCAGGACCTGGATCCACAGGTACACGTCCTCTCCGAGCATGCAACGGTGTTCGTAGTAGCCGCCGTATTTCCTCACGACGTCCGCCCTGACCAGCAGAGCCGGGGGGCAGAATCCGCAAAGCGCCTGGTGCATCTTCGTTCGCCGCAGATCCGACGACGGTTCCCACAGGCCCGTCTCGATTCCCTCCATGTGCCCCGGGACCTTTCGATCTTCGGGTCCGAGGTAGATGGCCGTGGTGACGACGCCCGCCTCGGGGTGCTGATCCAGCGAGGATGCCGTCTTCTCCAGGAACGTGGGCAACCAGACGTCGTCCGAATCGAGAAACCCCAGATACGTCCCGGCGGCCTCGCGAATCCCGTGATTGCGGGCCGCGCCCGGCCCCTGGTTCTGCTGGAACACGTACCGCACGGGATCGCCGTACGCGGTCACCACGTCCCGGGTGTTGTCCGACGATCCATCGTCCACGACGATGATCTCGAAGTCGCGATAGGTCTGCGACAACACGCTGTCGATCGCGCGAGACAGGCAGTCCGCACGATTGTACGAGGGAATGATCACGCTGACGCGAGGTGTAGTCATACGCTCCGGATACTCGCTCCTGGCGACAAGAGTTACGTGGAAGGTCCGCGGCTTTCCGCCTGCCCCTGAACGCGCGTCTTGCCACGGCCTCGAAAGGCCAGGCGGACACGACCCTCCAAACGGCCCATGGCGGTCGCGGACACCAGGATCTTGTCGACCAGGATCTTCCGAGACGGACCGCCCCCGAAGGGGCCTTTCAAGATGCTTCCGGCGCACCGGGCCGCATGGATCGCAACCTGCGGAATGGAAGGAAGCGGCGCACCCTCTTTCAAGGCGATGGTGACGCTGTTCTGCCCTGCGACGAAGAACCGTTTGAGGAACCACCGCAACCTCAGTCTCTCTATCGGGACAATGTGCCCGACGACCGCTGCCGGCTCATAGACTGCGACGCCGCCAAGGGCTCGGATTCTCCGGAGCAGATCGGATTCCTCCCCCGACACGAGCGACTGGCCGCACCGTCCCAGAGACGGGTCGAACCCGCCCACTCTTCGCAGCCAGTCCGTCCTCACGGAAAAATTCACGCCGAAAAGGTCCTGGTCTGTGCCGACAATCGGCTCGTCGCCGTAGTCCAGCCGGGACAGGAGCAATTCGCACTTCTCAGAAAGCCACGCCGGCGGGCTCGAAGGAAACACCAAGTAGCTTCTGCCACCCACCACCGCGGCCGTGGGATACCTCTCGAATGCCGTCCCGATGGCCGACAGCCACTGGGGATCGGCTTTGATGTCGTCGTCGATGTAGGAGACCACGTCTCCGGCGGCTTCTTTCATGGCTCGATTGCGGGCATGACTGAGACCCTGGCGACCCTCGAAAATGTACCGAATCCGCGTCCCCCAGACCGGCTTGTAGCGTTTGACAATCTCCTGGGTCCCATCGTCGCTGTTGTTATCGATGACCAGGATCTCATACTCCAGACCCGGCGGATACACCATCTCCTTGAGGCTCTCCAAAGCCATATCCAGCTTCGCAGCGTTGTTGTACGTGCAGATGGCGACGCTGATCACTTCACAAGTCTCCTGAACCGCATTCCCGAGTCGTCACGCCCTGGAGCGATTCGATCCTTTGAGAATCCGCTTGCACCGGGCATGCAGCCCCGGCGCGTGGGCTCGCAAAGCGGCAGCGAACAATTTCCCGGCCGGCGCCGACAAGCCGGGACGGACTTCCCGGAAGCATTCTCTCACACATTGCCGTGCTTCGTCCCAGCGGCCTTGATCGCAGCATTCCCAGATCAGTCTGCAATATGCGATGCCCAAAGAACGCCTGGCCGCAGCTCGATGCTCTTGCGGGACCACACAGCACAGACGTCGGAGCGACTCCACCGCAACGCGGAGCTTGGCCGGCTCGTCCATGGACGAGTACACGCCGCCGCCATGTTGCCTGTACACCCCCATGGGCTCGTCGATGTAACCGATGTTGCCGTGCCGGGCATGCAGAATGTGATGAGGCCAGTCGGCCACAGGTCCCAGGAAGAACCACGCCGGATGTTCTCCCATCACTGCCCTGCGGTACATGGGCGAACAGGCGCCGATGAAGTTGTATGCCAGCAGATCGCCCAGCGTATACGTGTCCCGAATAGTGGGCGGTCGCAACGCGACCGGCTGGCGGCTCCCATCCTCCCACACCATCGAGACCGAGTGAAAACACATCGCACAGTCCGGTCGGCCGTCGAGAAGGTCCGCCTGACGCTGAAGTTTGTCCGGACTGATCCAATAATCGTCTCCGTCCATCAGGGCGACGTACTGCCCTTGACACGCATTGTAGGCCCGCACCAGAGTGCGGAAGCCTCCAATATTGTGCCGGTTCAGAAGCACGCGGATACGGTCCGGCGTCTTCTGCTGATACGTGCGGATGACGTCCCGAGTGCCGTCCGTCGAACCATCATCCACAATCACCAGCTCACAGGGGAAATCCGTCTTCTGAATCAGGAATCCCTCGATCGCCTGCCCGATGAACCGCTCGTGGTTGTACGCGGTGATCGCCGCGCTGACTTTCACGATTGGAGTTCTCCCGCCCACCGCGTGGGCCGATCCGAACGCCGCCTCAGTTCACCGCGCCGTCGAGGAGCCGACGGAGTTGCCCATGATGAGTCGCCGCCAATCGCAGAAGGCGACAAACCGTCGAGATCGATTCGAGCCCCACATTCGTCCCGGTCGGCAGGCACATCACTCGATCGGTAAGAGCTTCGGTGTGGGGCAGGTTCCGGCGTGCCTCCGGAAACTCGGATCGGTACGGCTCCATCTGGTGACATCCGGGATAGAAGTACCGACGAGCCATCACATTTTCCGCAGCCAGTATCCGCATGAAATCGTCCCGCGACAGTGTCAGGCGATCCGCATCGACCGTCACGACAACATACTGGTAGTTGTTCCGTTCCGCATCGTCGTAGGCCATCACGTCCAAACCCGGCGTGCCCGCCAGTTCCCTTCGATACTGCTCGTAGTTGCGCCGATTGGCCGCGACGAACTCCTCCAGGCTCTCCAGCGACGTGAGCCCCATGGCCGCGGACACTTCGTGCATCTTGCCGTTGGTGCCCAGGCTGACGACGCGGTCGTAGCCCGCGAACCCGAAGTTCCGCAACAACTCCACCCTCTCGGCCAGATCCGAATCGTTGGTCACGACCGCGCCGCCCTCGAAAGCGTTCACGAATTTCGTGGCGTGGAAACTGTACACCTCGGCATTCCCGAACGAACCGACCATCCGACCGCGACGCGAACAGGCGAAGGCGTGGGCCGCGTCGAACAGCAGGCCCAGGCGATGCCTGCGGGCGATCTCGTTCAGCGACTCCGTGTCGCAGGGCCGCCCCCAGACGTGAACAGCCAGAATCCCCGTCGTCCGAGGAGTGATCAGGGGCTCCACCTTCGCCGGATCGATATTGTGCGTCCGAAGATCGACGTCGCAGAACACCGGCGTAATCCCCAGACACCTCAACGCATGCGCCGTCGCAACGAACGTGAAGGAAGGCACGATCACCTCCCCGCTCCAGCCCATCGCGCGGATTACGATCTCCAGGGCCACGGTTCCGTTGCAGATGGCCAGGCAATGCCGCACCCCGGCGATCTCGGCGATGCGACGCTCGAATTCCCGAACGTAGGCGCCGCCGTTCGTGAGCCAGCGGCGATCCAGGATATCCTGGATTCGCTCCATCAACCGATCCCGATGACCGATGTTGGGCCCGCCCACGTGAACCTTGGCCGGCAAAGCCGGAACGCCGCCCAGAATCGCCAGATCCTCAATTCGCTTTTCCCCGACAACCATGGTGTTCGCTTCCTCCTCGCGGGTCTCCCCACAATCCCTGATTCGCCGGACGGGACCCGTCCCTCAAGTTGCCCCCTTTATCACTCCAACATCTGACGGAACGTTCGTCACACCCTCCTGCAGACGCTCCGCATGGGCATCTCCGTGGACGCTCTCTCCGATCCGACATTCCATCAGGAACGCCGCTCGGACCAGAGGTGTCCGACCTCCGCGATGAAACGCTTCGCCCGCCGGCGCAGGCCGCGCCGCAATCTCGCAGAGAAGGAGGTGTCCAGGCATCTTCCGATCGCGTGAATAAGTGCCGGCTCCAAACCCGCGGCCTTGGCCGCCTGGTAGTTCTGGACCATCAGGACCCTCTGCCCCGCCGAAGTGAAACGAACCTGGGCCACGCTGCGATAGTCCAGAGGTTGCGGGAACGACTCACAGCGATCGAGCGCCCCTGCGATCTTCAGGCTGATCATGGTTCGGATGCACTTCTCGCATTCGCAGCAGTTGTAGTCGCCGTTGCGATTCTCCCAACAAACTCGAAGATGGCGCAGCGCCGCGTCCGACTTGGCGATCTGCCACTGGATCTTCTGGATCCTCGTCGCCTCCGCGCCGTCGTTGACGACTCGCAGGGACTCCGTGGACCACAGCGGATCGACCAGCGGATGAGAGCCGCTGGGAAACATCTCCGCATAGGTCTGGTCCGCGGGGATAAGCACCTTGCGCCACAGTCCCTGGAGCCCCAGCGCAATGCCCGCCAGAACGGCGCCGTAGTGCATCTGCCAGGGGACCATTTCGTCCGACACGATCGTCCGGAGATTCGTGGCGCATTCGACCCAGGAACATCCCAGATGCGTGGCCGCATCGCTCAGGCGTCCGCGAACCCGCGTCCAAAGCGTCTGGTCGTCCAACCTGACGTCGAGGCCGTGCACGGAAATCAAATGCGTGAGCCGTTCTCCCCCGGGCGCAAGCGAAGAACTGTGTTTGAGCGCCGTATAGAAGGAATCGACGCCTCCGGAAAAGAAGGTCGCGACCGCCGTGCCGGTGTCTCCCTGCGTCAGCGAGCCCTGCGTCTGCACCTCGATCGGACGGTAGCGTTCGTCCCAGCAATGCATGATCGACATCAAGGTCGCAACCGCCTCTCTCAGCTTCGAGGAACCCGCCGCGTCCACAACGAGGGAATGGCCCAACCGCATGGCCGGCCACAGCAACAAGGCGATCCAGGGATCGGCGGATGCAGACAAGCACTCCCGATACTCACGAGGATATCGAATCCACAGTTCTCCTCCGTTCAGTCGCGGCTCCTCCGATCGCACCTGCGAACTGAGCACCGCGCAATCGCCTCCATCGCGGATTCGAATGTCGGTGACTTGGATCATGTCGTCCAGGCTCCCGCCCCGTTCGAAACGAGACTTCGCACGAGCCAGCGGCGATGCGCCGTCGCAAGGTCAACTGTCACGCGTTCTCCCCTCGGTCTCCAGAAGCACACCGCTGATGCCACAACACGAATCCCAGAAGAGACTTCGGTCCCGACTCGCCGGCAATGGCGTCGCCTTCCACACGGACGTTCCGATCCCAGGGCGGGAGGATCTTGCGGTATTCCTCCAGATTCAGGATCCCCGCCATGGATTCCAGAGCCGAATCGCATCGGGCCCGAACGAGGCGCCATCCCTCGTTGTTGATGTCGAAGACGCGGTAATAGTACCGCCTCTCTGCGTGATGAAGACGCCGATTCAGAATGCCCGTCTTCTGCAACGCCTTGTACCAAATGCGGCACGCGACGGACGGAAGGAGCGGCTTGGTGTACCAGGCGTTCCGGTCCAGGGGCAGTCGGGCCAGTTTGGGGAACCGGGTGATCAGCAGATCCTGTTGAAGCCTGCGCCGACAGATGGTAGAAGCCGGCATCCCGCCGGAAACCGTCAATAAGACGCTCGACGCAAGCGGGGATATCGGCCAAACGCTGTGCGAGAATCGCCGGAGGACTCCAGCCGTGTGGTATCGTTGCCTGTGCATCAGGTCGAACTGCCATACCTTCTGAAACCCGTATCCAGGCAACGACTCATACAGACTCCTCAATTGTTCCACGATCTCGTCCACAAGCCTGGACACATCGACGCTCGCGAACACCTTCCGCAAGACATCGCGGGACAATCCGTACGAGTTGACGCTGCGAAAGAGCGTGTCGAACGAATGGCTGCGTGTGGCGGGGTCGTAGCCCAACAACATATGACTGCCGCCCAGCACCGGATCCCCCACCATCCCGCTGACCAGAGGCTCCGCAGCGCTTCGCATATGGTCGACCAGGCTCCACCAGGAGAAGTCGCTAATAGTATACGAGAGCTGTTCGTCCGCGATCTGTCGGTCGGTGAACTCCGAGAACTTCTGCAACTCAATGGGGATCAGCGTTTGCCGCCAGCCCAGCGTCTCGCAGACACGGCGGGCGCACCGAAATTCGATGTCCTTGCGGTCCCCAAGCGTATGGACGATCCGAGGGACGATGCCTGCCTTCGACAGGTACCCCGCCAAGAGCCGCGAATCCAACCCGCCCGACATAAGGAGGGTGAACGATCTGCCCCGGCATGGTTCGCAAGCCTTCGCCATCGCCTCGTCGGCTAGGTCGAGCTGGGTCTCATACGGCAGGCCGAAATAGTCATCCGAGATCGGGATGGTCTGCCGGCGAACGATCCGAGAACGTCCCTGCTCAACGTGGAGAATCTCTCCAACGCCCAGGCGGAAACACCCTTCCCACACGGACTCGCCCAGCACCTCATACATGCAGAGCAGATACCCGAGGACCCCTTTCCAGTTGGCCCTTCGCGGCATGGCGGGGTGCAGGGTCGGAATATCCGACGACGTACCCAGCACGATCGCACCGTCTTTCGTCGCGTAGTAACAGGGGAACAGGCCCAGTCGATCCGTGAACACCCAGGTTTCGCCCTGCCGACAGAGGATCGCGAGGAAGTAGCCGCCGTAGCAGCCGATCTCATCCGTTCCCTTGTGCTCGAAATGGGACAGGAGCGTCTCGGCGTATCCCTGCCCAGGCGCCTCGATTCCGTCGATGTGCCCGAGAACCCAGGCGGTGGTCCCCCCCCTCTGAACAACCGACACCGGAGCCGTCCGACACGCATTCCAGCAGCACGTGCAATCCCCCAATTCCTCGCGTTTCAGGGGCTGGACGCCGCATTCGCCGACGCGGTTTTCGAGCGCCCGCAGGAACCCGCTTCGGGTCTGCAGGTTGGAATCAAGGACAGCGCCGACGACAGTCATGTGCGTTGCGGCTCCATCAAAGCGGCATCCTCCTTCCGGAGGCAATCGACGGTCCCGTCAGGGGTTCTGCATCGGGGCGACAGAGGCGGTCTCTGGAGACGAGGGGGTCCCCGCCAGTCGGCCTTTCACCCGATCGAGGATCTTCCTCAGGTCCGCTCGATCCGTCGGCTCTGCGCAGAACGCCAAGAGAAATGCGAAGTAGCATGGAACTCCCGCGGCGGCGCACGCAACGACCTCGAACCATGTGTCGGGTTTGACCAGAAGGCTCAGGGCGACCCAGACGACAGCGGTCACGCACGCCGGAGCCACGCCCGGCAAGAGCGTCTTTCGAATCCAGGAACCGAACTTCACCTCCGCCAGACGAAGCCCCAGAGGCAGCGTGAAGAACACTGCGGAGAAGGCATTCGCCGACAGAGTCGCGATCGCAGCGCCAATCGCCGCAGCGCCAACCCTCCCGAACCCCAGCCGACCCGCCAGGATGATGGTCAACACCACGCCGGCGGCTTGGGCCGCAGACAACCGAATTCCCAGAGGACGCACCTGCGCCTTGGCTGCGGCCACCGTTCCGACCAGCCAGCTTCCATGCGAGAGAACATAGCAGGCCAACGTGAGCATCATCACCGTCGCGGCATCGGGATACTTGCCCTTCGTGTACAAGCGTATCACCGGCTCGGCATAGATCGACGCGGGAATCGCAACCAGCAGGGTGATCCACAATCCGATTCTCCCGCCTCGAAGGTAGGCGCTGCGGAACCGATCTTTTGCGCCCATGGCGTACATGCCGTTGATGATCGGGTACGTCGGCCTGGCCATGACGTGAAAGAACTGGTCGGTGAGACGTCGGGCAATGGAGCCGACGTGGAACGTTGTGAGTTCCACCGAGGCGCCCGGCCCCAAGCGGTTCAGAATCAGAGGAACCGAATACTCCCTCAGTCGGGTCGCCAGACTGATCAGGAAGTTCCATCCTCCGAACCCTGTGATCGCGCGGACCATATTCCAGTCGATGGGTGCGTATCGATACCTCAACTCGGGCATGGCGCGCAACGAGAGGATCGTGCTGACCACCAGGGAGATCATCTGTCCGACGACCGTCGCGACCGCCATCCAGATCACGCGTGTGCTCACCCCGAGTATGAGCGTCAAAAGAAGCGCCGTCTTGACGACATCGGAACAGAGCGAGATGATGTTCATAGTGACGTACCTCTGTCGCACGTACAATCCCTGGCCAAGCGGCGAGCAGGGCAGTTGCGCCGCCATCACCAGAAGCGGCAGAAACATCATCAGCCGCGCGTCCCAAATCAGTCCCTCCGGGATCACCAGGATCTTTTCCACGTGCCAGACGGCCAGTCCACCGCCAAACAGAAGCACCAGTCCGCCCGTCAGCAACACCGGGAACATGGACGACACGATTTGACGGACCCGGTTCTCGTCTCCCTGGGCGTACGCTTCAATCACATACCGCTGCAATCCGGCGGTCAGGATGTCCGTGAAGAGCGGAATGAAATGAATGACCGCCCAGACCAGCGGCGACAGACCGAATTCCTCGGCGCTTCTGCGATCCAGAATACGGTACTGCACCCAGAGCAGCACCGCCATCTGCAACACCTGCGCCCCGATGGAACTTGCGGAATTGATCAACAGCAATCGCTTGCTGATCTCGATGCGATTCTTCATACCCTGCGTTCGCGCACGCACATTGCCAAACCCGCTGCATCCCGACTCTGCAAACAACAGCCCATTGGTTTCACGCCAGAAAGACCATCCGCACAGCAGAAGGAGCACGTCCTCTCCGTGCTGCACCGACCGACATGATTCCAGCATGAATCACTGCTTGGGCCCGATCACAATCAGCGTCTCAGCCATGGGCGTCACGCGCTGCTTGATAACTCTGCTGTTGGGAAAACATCGCTTGAGGTCTCCGGCACTCATCAGGCGCAGAGTCGCCGGATATCGCGAGCCAAAGACGTATTTTCTTTGAGAGGGGTCGTAGCGAACCAGCCTGCTGAAACGCAGATAGGAATGCCAGGGCAGCCAGGTTACAAAGGGTAAGCGCATGTGGAATTCGAACGGATACCATCGATTCGGCGTTGTGACAAACCACCGTTTTCCCACCCGCATGATCTCGGAGGCCATCTGCCTCTGATCCTGCAGATTCCCTACGTGTTCAATAACCGCATTGCTGAAGACAACATCGAAAGTCTTGTCGGGCCAAGGCAGGCGACGTGCGTCAGCGAACCTGGTATTCACCACAGGGTAACGCTCCTTGATCGCATCAAGGTATTCCTGCGAAACGTTCACCGCGGTGACATTCTCTTTCCAGGGATACCAATCGACGAATTGGACATCCGTGGAATTGCTGCTGACTTGAGCGCCCACATCAAGGACCTTGTCGTGAGCCGCAGGCTTCATGCATTTTTCGAGGAGTTCCAGCTTACGCACCCGGCTAATCTTGGATAAGCGAGAGAACACGGTCATAGACGCCTCTTTCTTTCGGTCCCTCTCGGGGGGACAGAATCACATGCGGCTGATCCTATCAGGGAACCGTGACCATCAGAAGTGAATCACGGCCATATTTTCGGCTCATCCGGTTTTCGCGTACTTCGATCCCGCCCGAAGCGGGCGGGCCTGGGAGATTTTGCGCTTTTCGCCAGCAGCATGGACGGCGTGCTATGCACGCCTGCCTGGTAACCCCTGGCCGGTGTCTCGGATCGCGAGTCACGGGGCACGGATCACCCCTCCATGCTATTGGCTCAAAGCGGAAAATCTCCTCCGCACGCCGCTTGGGGCGTGCCGAAACCACAAAAGTATGCGAAAACCGGATGAGCCGCATTTGCTATGTCACCCTCAAGCACAAGCACCATCCTCGCCCCATAGATAGCGACATCCCTTGTCTCAAACAGGGCAGACTCCGTCCCCGTCGGCAGCGCCACAAGACAGACGCAATCCATTGCCTTTTCAAGAGTTATGACGATCTCCATCCCGTCACATCAAGTTGTTACTCGCCCTGTCCGGCCGACCTCTGCACCGGCATCGGCGTATCCGAAGTCTCAACTGCGAGGACGCGTCCGTCTTCGTTGGGCAGGTGGGAGAAGACCACGTCGGCCACGTCCGAGGCCAAAGCTCTGCACGCCTGTTCGGTGTTCGAACTGACTTGGATCTGAGCAACGTATCGGGCAGGATCCCCCGCCAGATTCGGCGTCCTGCCAAACCAACTTGAGAATTCCTTTTCACTAAGGGTGACTCGCCCATTCAGAACATAGTAGCTCAATACGCAGATCTCAGAGAAGGCCGGCGCCGGCTTGTGAAAACTGTGAATCAGACATTCCACGGTCCTGCCGGATCGACTGACGATCTGCGAAGGAGTCGTGCTGTCCCAGATCCAGCCGCTGCCGGGATAGCAGCGTTGAGGCCGATGTCCGATAATCCCGGACACCCGCGTCGCGCAGTAGACGACGTAGAGATCGCCTACGAATCGGGCTGTCGTGTTCAGATACCGACGACTCACATAGTCGTCCGCGAAATTTCGTTCTATGTAGATCAAGGCGCCGGGATCGATTTCCAGGTCCTGGCCGACCCAGTCGCCGATCTGCATGGGGAGTTGGCTCAGCGGAACCGGCAATTCGATGTGCCTGTCCGCAGACATCTTCCAGCGAGGAGCCCAATACCGGTACGCCGCACCGGCGCCCACCATCACCATCACCGCAATGATGGCCGCCATGGCAATGCCTGCCGCTCCACCGCAGCGGTGTTCCGCGAGATAGCCCTTCCGCAAACACATAATTTCCATCCCATCAGAAAGGGGTATGCCGGGTTGCATAGCCCTCGAGTAGTACATCTTTGGCCTACACCCATCACAAACCGAGACGAAACCGGATACCGTCGGCCCCCAGGCTTATCGGAGGAGCCGGGCCGTCGCGCTCCGACACTTCGCGTGTGTCGTTGTTGCATCATTATCGACGCGGCATTCGGGCAACTCAAGCCAAAAATAGCCCGACACCCCCCCGGGCGCTGCCGCCTTGCTCCCGCACAGAGCCCCGCGATCCGACCCCGCCCCCGCCTGGCCGTGCGTGCGTCGAACCTCGGGAAGGACCGAACGCGATTATCTGATTGTTCCTCCTGCAATTCGTTTGCTACAATTTGGTCAAGGAGTCCGGGGAACCACTCCTGCACGCGATGGCGTGTGAAGACCGGTTATTGGGGGTATGTATGAGGATCAGTTCGTTGAAAAGAAAACACCGCGACTCGGAACGAGTCCGTCGCGTGACTGATCGATCCGCCAGATGGCTGCGCTGCATCTTGCCGCTGTTGCTCGCGGGAAGTGCAATCCCAGCCCAGGGAGCGACATATTATCTGAACACCGCCATCGGCAGCCCTTCCAATCCCGGCACCAGCGGACAGCCCTGGAAGACGCTGGACGAGGTGCGTTCCAAGGCCGCCGCAGGCGACACCGTGGTGATTCAGCAGGCCGACGCGGCCACCTATGCCGCGGTTTGGCCGGATCATGTCTCCTACAGGGCACAAGTCCTTCAACAGTTCGGCATCACCTGGCGATTTGACAAGAACTACTCTGTCGGGCAGTTCCTCACCGGCGACTTCTGGGTGGTTGGTCCTGTAACCATCGTCGAATTCAACCCGGCCAGCGTGCAGTCCGGCACACGCATCATGAACGGATCGATGGTCAATCCGGACCCGAAGGTGAACGCTGTCGGATACGACAATGCCATCTGCTGGGTTCCGATCCCTTACCAACCCGCGCTGAATATTGCGTTCAACGTTTCCACGTCAAACCCCCGGGTAGTGGCGCCCCATTCATCGATCGTGTCCGTTATCAGTGTTACCGAGATCTCTCGACCGCAACTGTATCGAGCGGCGGTGCTGACGGTCCTGCCGTCGCAGGCCCCCTCCGGCAGCTTTCGTCCTGCCTATAGCGGAACCGAGAAGACCGTCAGATTCAACAAGAGCATGCTCGACTATTCGGTCCTGCAACGATTGCCGACGGTCGGCGGCACACCCTCGCCGCAAAGCGTCGCCAACTACTTCGCAGCGCCGTGGTTGGATCATTACGCCGGATGGCAGGGTGATTACATGCACCCGGCGAAGAACATGCCCAACTACGGTCGCGAAATACATGCCCAGATCGGCGTAGGAGCGCTGATGCTGCACATGAACTTCACGAACGAACAAAAAGAGTTGCTCCTGTGGCGATTCGTGCAGCTTGGCATCGACTTGAACGGGATCGTCGAAGCCGGAGGCCGAAAGGTCTGGGCGAATGACGGAGGCGTTGCAGGCGGACGCAAATGGCCCATCCTCTTCGCAGGCATCGTCTTGGGCGACCCCGGCATGAAAGCGATCGGTCAGAAATCGGGAGACTACCTCTATTCTCCCGGCTACGGACCCGGGAACAAACCACCGGATTATGTTCATTTCGGAGAAGACGACCAGACGTTCTACGTCACGCAAGCGGACGTGAATCGCACATCAGGCACCGGTTGGACCGGCAATACGTGGACCTACAGGGCCAAGGCTGTGAAACCGTCCGACATCATCGGAACCATCGGCGTCGGAAACAAGATTGCCCAGACGACGACCGGAGCGACCGGAACGGTGGTCGAGATCCGAAATGTCGCCAACTACTCCGGGGACTCGCGTACTGAAAGCGACTGGGTCACGATCGAGTGGGACGGCCGCGGAAAGGACTTCGATGTGACCGGGACGTACCTGTGCACCGACCAGAAGACAGGCGGGACGTTCACGCCGGTCTACCGCACGCGATGGAAGATCTCAGGTCCATGGCAGCCGGACTCTCGCAGCGACGGCAGGATCCCCTATGAGGTCTCAGACCTCGGCATGCCTGAGTGGGGCATCAAACACAGCACACATCCCTATTTGGACAACAAGTGGCTCTATACCAACTATCGCAACGTGGCGAGTCCTCCGTTCGACGGTACCGCCTTGGCGGCCCTGTTGACGCCGAACGGAAGAGCACTCTGGAATCACGATGCCTACTTCGATTACACGGACCGGTACATGGCGCTTACCGCTTCGGGTGGAGAATTTCAAGGTTGGTGGTCCGGAATCGGCTCATTCACTCGTAACATGTGGGACAAATACCGCGCCCAGTGCGGCCCGGTCTGGTCTGAGACGCAAAGCGGCGGAACTGTCCCGGCCCTGACTCTGATCGGAGACAAACAGATCGAGACGGGCCAGACGCTGACGTTCACCGTCAATGCGGTCTACACCGGCCAGGGGACCCTCGCCTATTCCGCCACCGGACTGCCGACCGGCGCAACTTTCGCCAATCGGACGTTTTCCTGGACTCCGACCTCGAACAGCGTCGGGAGCCACCAGGTCACCTTCACCGTCAGCGACGGACAGGCCCAGGATTCCGAGACGATCACGATCACCGTGTCGCGGCCGAACACAGCGCCCGTCCTGGGCAGCCTCGGCGACAGGAGCGTGAATGAGAACCAGGCGCTGAGCTTCACCATCAGCGCCACCGACGCCGACGGCGACTCTCTCACGTATTCCGCCACCGGCCTGCCGGCCGGCGCGACCTTCAACGGGCAGACGTTCGCCTGGACCCCCAACTTCAGCCAGGCGGGGTCCTACTCGGTGACCTTCACCGTCAGCGACGGAAAAGCCCAAGCTTCCAGGACGGTCGCGATCTCGGTCGCCAATGTCAATCGGCCGCCCGCCCTGGCGTCCATCGGGGATCGATCGGTCAGCGAGGACAACACGCTGGCCCTGAGTCTCTCGGGAACCGACCCCGACGGCGCCGTCCTGACCTACTCAGCCACGGGGCTTCCCGCCGGCGCGACGTTCACAGGCCAGAACTTCACTTGGACGCCCGGCGCGGACCAGGTCGGCTCGCACCAGATCACGTTCACCGTCAGCGACGGCTCGCTGACCGCCTCCGAGACGATCGCCGTCATGGTCGTGGGCTCCGCCCCCGACACGGCCGCCCCGGTCGTGGCCAGGCAATCCCCGGCGCCGGGAGCGATCCAGGTGCCGCTGAACAACCTGATCACGTTCCACGTGACCGACGCCGGCAAGGGAGTCAACGCCTCGTCGGTGACCGTCACGCTGGACGACCAGATCATCTACCAGGGCAACACGGCTCTGTACACCAGCGCCCTGGGTCGGTGCATCCGGTCGGGCTCCAAGCACGACTATCAATTCACCTACCAGCACAACGAGCAGTTCGACTTCGACCATGAGCTCCGCATGACGGTCAACGCCGCCGATCTGGCGGGCAACGTCATGAGCCCGGCGACCTACTCCTTCTCGACGGAGATGCGGGCCTTCGGAAGCGCTCGTCGCGTCAGCCAGGCCGGCGCTCTGGCCAAAGGAGCGCCCGTGACGGTGGGCGACGCGTCGGGCAACATCTGGGCGGCCTGGCACGCCGGCCCCGTCGGCGCCAGGGACATCTTCCTGGCGCGGATGGCCGCGGGCCAGGACGGATTCGATGCTCCGGTCCAGATCACAAACCATCCGCTCGATCAGTGTTATCCGGACCTCGCGATGGCCCCCGACGGGACCCTGTACGTGGTCTGGCAGGACAATCGCACGGGTCATTGGGACGTCTACGCGTCGGTGAGCGCCGACAGCGGACGGACCTTCTCGAAAGAAACCGCGGTGGTCAACGCCGACGACAATCAGACCGCTCCGGCGGTGGTCGTCGACGGCGCCTCGCCCAGCCGGGTCTACGTCGCGTGGCAGGACGACCGCAACGGAAATCAGGACATCTACGTTGCCCACTCGACCAACGCCTTCGCCAGCTCGACCGTGTCTCGCGTCACAACGAACACCGAGGACCAGACGGAGCCGGACATGGCCGTTGACGCGGGCAACACGGCCTACCTCGTTTGGACCGACAGGCGAAGCGGGCAGGCGGATCTCTATGCCGCAGCCTCAAACGCCTCGTGGACGAACGTCGCAGTCGTCACCGGCGCCGGCGATCAGACGAGCCCGGCTCTGGCCGTGACTCCGGGCGGTTCCACTGTCCACCTGCTGTGGGTGAACCGCGTCTCGGGCAATGCGGACGTTGACTACGCGTCCTCCAACGGCCTTCCCTCGTCCCCGCTGACCGGCGTGAACATCATCGACGACACCACCGGCGCCGACCAGACGGCGCCCTCCGTCGCGTGCAACTCCGCTGGCAAAGTCTTCGCCTGCTGGCAGGACGACCGCAACATCGGCGTCTACGGGGCCGCCACCGACGTCTATTTCACCGAACTCAGCGACGGCGCCGTCAAGACGAACGTCCTGCTCGGCGGCGGCGCCCGGGGCAGCCAGACCGAACCGGCCATCGCCCTGAGCACGGACGGCCAGCCTTACATCGTCTGGGCGGATTCCCGCGATTCCTCGCTGGACATCTACTGCGCCGCGACGACGTATCTGGACTCGACCCCGTTGTATTCGGCCCTGATCAATCCCGCCGCACAGACCACGATCGGAACCGCACCGACCGCGATTACGCGAGCCTCGGACGTCTCCATCGTCGTGCCGGCCGGCGCCTGCCAGAGCAGCGTCCGAGTCAGCATCTCGAAGATCCTCAACCCGGTCGTTTCACCGGACGATTGCCTGGGCAGCTATGATTTCGGGCCCAGCGGCATCGAGTTCAGCCAGCCGGTCACGGTGACCATCCCCTACCAGGCCGACGCCGCCAACCGCCAGGCGAGGGCCTACTGGTACAACTCCCTGACCGGCGCTTTGAGCCAGCAGGGCATCACCGACATCGAGACCGTGGCGATCAGCGGCGACCTCTATGCCCTGCGATTCAAGACCACGCACTTCACGCCGTACTACCTCGTCGCCAGCGACGCGGAGGTCATGGCCTTCGCCGGCGCCGACGGCAACGGCGGCTGTTCCATGTCCGCCACCGGTGGCGGTTCGCCCAGACACCTGCTCGTCCCGTACGCCATCGTGGTCGTGTTCATGGCGATCCTGCGGCACAGAGACAAGAAGAGAGTGGCCGAGCGCGTCGGATCATGAGTCGATTTGCAGGTCCATTCCGTGACTGGGGCAGCGACGCCGGGCCGTGCGCGATCGCCGGATCGGCGCCGCTGCTTGTGCCGACCTCGTCGATCCGTCCATCGGCGTCGTTGGCCCTGGAGACCGCAGCGGTGGCGATCGCAGCAGTGGCCGCTGTGCGGTTGCTCCATGTGCACCGCCCGGTCGGCCTGCATTGGCTCCTGATCCCGTGTACGCTGGCGGTCGCGGCCTTGGCGCCCGCGTGGATCGCCCGGAGGGATTTCCCTCGCGTGGGCCTGCGCGTCGAAACGATCGGTCCGTCTCTACGGGCCGCGGCGGTCGTCTGCCTGTGCGTCCTGACGCCGGTCTATCTCGGACTCTGGCTGCTGACCTGCTGGGGCATTCCCATCCCGCTGCGTCCGACTCTGGCCCCCAGCGACGACCGGCTCAGTTGGCTGCTGTATCAGTTCCTGTACGTCGCGGCGGCCGAAGAAGTATTTTTCCGCGGATATCTCCAGGCCAACACGATGAGACTGCTCGGCGAAAGCCGTCTGTCCCCGCCGGCCCGGCGGTGGATCGCGATCGCGATCTCCGCCGGAGGCTTCGCCCTGGCGCACGTCGTGGTCCAGGGTCAGATAGTATCGGCCCTGACATTCCTGCCCGGCCTGCTCATGGCCTGGCTGTTCGCGCGAACGCGCTGCCTGCTGGCGTCCATCCTGTTTCACGGCCTGGCCAACGTCTCCTATGGGATCATGGCCGCGACCCTGGCCTGATTGCTCGCGCGGAGGTGCTTATCGGTGCTTGCTGAAGTCCCGGATACGCGGGGACCGATAAAATCCCGCCCGACGGAATAAGGCCGACCCACACCGCACAAGCTCGTCCTCCGGCGCCATTCGAATCAAGTGCATACCCCCACGCGACGATAGAGCGCTGTGGCAGAACTACGTACGGGCCTTTCCTGACGCGGGATTTCCGCCAAGGAGCCCATCGGAAGAGGGTGTCAATGAACGAGAAACGAGTCATCCGAGTCGTCTGGCTGGTCAAGGCTTCGCTCGTGGCCGCGTTGGCCTATGGCGGCTTTCGCGCCGCCATGGATCACCTGCACGTCGCGGCGTTCGATCCGGCCTCCGCGGTCGGCGAGGAACCCCTGCCGGACGCCGATTCCGAGGCGACCGACCGGCGATACTCCGCGAATTACGAGGGAATTCTTCAGAGCAATCTGTTCGCTGCGACGGACCCGCGGAGGGTTCAGGCCCTGGATTCCATGCCCTCGGCGGAGGAACTGGGCCTGCGTCTCGTGGGCGCCATCGCCGGCGGACCGGCCATCTCCCGAGCCAACATCCAGGACACCAAGGGCAAGACCACAGGTGTCTACCGAATCGGCGACACCGTCGCCTCGGCCACGATCGAAGCCATCCAGCAGGATGCGGTCGTACTCCGGCACGAAGGTCGTCAGTTGATCCTGCGGCTGCGAACCGGACCGGCCGGAGGGGAGACGCCGTCTTCGGGTTCCATGCTTCCAGCGACTACCGAGAAAGCCGCGACTCAGACCCAGCAGCCAGCGATGCCTCCGGTCAAGGCCGACTACGTCGCGGAGGTCTTTCGCAAAGCGACCATCGAGCCCTATGTGAAAGACGACCGCGCCGAAGGTCTGCGGATCACCGGTCTGGACAAGATCCCCATGGCCGAACTGTTCGGCCTGCGGGACGGCGACGTCATTCGAAAAATCAACGGCCAGCAACTGACCAGCAAACAAAAGGCGTTCCAGGTCCTGATGAAGGCCCGGACGCAATCGAAGGTGGATATTGAACTGTTACGCAACGGCAAAAGCAAAGACCTGTCATTCGGTCTCTAGCACGATGGAGGGCACCGTGAACACACAACCTCTTCGCAATCAAACGCAGCCTCGCGGCAACGCGCCGCGTGGGCGCCGAACCGCCCTGTTGACGCTGACGATCCTGGTCCTGACCGCCGCGACGGGATGCCAGACGCAAAAGGAAAACGCATCCGCTTCGTCGGCCCCGACGCCGCAGGTGGAGCGACCCCAGCAGAATCCGACGGTTCCCGCCGTCGAACCGGCGCGTGTCGAGCCCGTCCTTGCGGCTCAGCGTATCACCGGCGCGCCTCCGCAGAACGTCGGAACCCGGCGATCGCTGGCCGAAGAGGTCGTCAGTCCGGTAGAGTTCGGCACGCCCCAGCCCCCGGCCAAAACGCCAAAACCCGTGGAGCTCGTCGCGGTCCCGTCGCAACCTCCCACGCAACCGCAGGCGGCGGTCCAGCCCCAAGCCATGCCTTCGCTGAGACCGGGCATGGCCGACGAGCCCGTTTCCGTGAACTTCGACAATGTCGACATCCGCACGGTCCTCAAGACCATCGGCGACATCACCGGCATCAACTTCATTCCGCATGAAAGCGTCACCGGGAACGTCACCGTGATGTCTCCGACTCCGATCCGCCTGGGCGACCTCTACGCCTTCCTGCAGTCGATCCTCGACGTGCGCGGCTACGCCACGATCGAGATGGACAACGCGGTCAAGGTGGTGCCCAAGGCCGACGCGGCCCGACACCACTTGCAGGTTCGGATCGGCGCCGACCCTGCCTCCATCCCCAAGGTCGACATGGTCGTCACGCAGATCATGCCGCTGAAGTACGCGGACGCCGACGAAGTCCGCCAGATCATCGAGCCCATCCTCTCGACCGGCGCGCAACTGGCGACGTATCCACGGACCAACTCCCTGATGATCACCGACACCTCCGCGAACATCCGTCACATCGCGCAGGTCGTTCAGCAGCTCGACGTCGAAGGTTCGCAGGAGAAGGTGCTGACGTTCCCGCTGACCCACGCGTCGGCCCGAGTGCTCAGTGAACAAATCACGAGGATCCTCGAAAGAAACCGCAGCGCGGGCCCCCAGACCGGTCGCATCTCGCCCGGAGGCGGCGTGACCGGCGCCAGGATCCTCCCCGACGACCGCACCAACTCGCTGATCGTCATCGCCGGCGAGCAGAACGCCGAGATGATCCGAGGACTCGTCGAGCAGCTCGACGTTCAACGTCCCGTCGGCGTCAACAACGTCCATGTGGTGTACCTCAAGAACGCCGACGCCAACGAGGTGGGCCGCTCGCTCGACCAGGCCCTGGCGGGCATGAAGCTGGCCGGCGCGGTCGAGGCTTCCCAGCAGATCCAGGTCACGCCGGACCCGAGCACCAACGCCCTGGTCGTCGTGGCCTCGCCCCAGGATTTCGAGGTCGTCTCGCAGATCATCGAGAAGCTCGACATCGTTCGCGACCAGGTGCTGGTCGAGATGCTGATCCTCGAGATCACCGAGGAATCGCTCCGAGAGATCGGCGTCGACTGGGCCACGCTCGACAACGCGGTGGCCGAGAGCGTGCGAGGGTTCGGCATGACCAATCTCGGCCCGCGCGTGGACTTCCTCGGCGGGACCTCCGAAGGGCTCAACGTCGGCGCCTGGCGTGGAGCCGGCGGCGGCGCGCAGATCGGCGCGATCCTCCACGCCCTGCAGAAACAATCGGGCGTCAACATCCTCTCGACCCCGTCGATCCTGACGTCGAACCACCGCAAGGCCCAGATCATCGTCGGCGAGAACCGCCCGTTCGTCACCGAGTCGCGGATCACCGAGAGCACCGATCCGATCAATCCGACGGTCATCAAGAGCTTCGAATACAAGGACGTGGGCATCACGCTGGACATCACGCCGCACGTCAGCCAGGGCGGCCTGATCCGCCTCGAAATCGACAGCGAGTTCACCAAGCTCATCGAGGACGTCACGACCCTCTCGATCGACACGCCCGCCACCGCCAAACGGACCGCCCAGACGGTCGTCACGATGGGCAGCGGCGCGACGGTCGTCATCGGCGGACTGATCCGCGACGACACGACCCATGCGGTCAAGAAGATCCCGCTGTTCGGGGACTTGCCCCTGATCGGGTCCATGTTCCGCTCGGAGCGGGACCGAATGCAGAAAACGAATCTCCTGCTGTTCATCACGCCGCACGTGATGTCCACTCAGGAGGACCTCGTCAATATGACCGAGAGAAAGAGGCAGGAAATGACGTTGGGCCAGCCAAAGGACAAATGAGGTTCCGAGCGGGCCTTCGACGGGCGCCGGCAGAAATCCCTAGACGGTGAGATCCCAGGGGAGCCAGGGAGTGATCGAACGGACAGACAACCGACAGCGGCATCCGATCCGCCCCGAGCAACTGAGCTCGGAGCTGATGCGGCGACTGCCCCTTGAGTTTCTCAAGAGGCAACGGGCGATCCCCATCCTCCTGGAGAAGAACGAGCCCGCGGTGGCGTTGGCCGATCCGCTCAATATCGGCGCCTATGACGCGATCGTGGGCATCCTGGGCCGGCCCTGCCGCCGGGTCCTTTGCGAGCCGTCCGAGATCGAGCAGGCGATCAGCCGATGCTACTACCTCAGCCCCGGCGAGGAAGAGAACTACTTCACGCCCGATGCGCCGGAGTCCTCAGGGCCAACCGACGCGTCCGTGTCGCCGGTTCAGGACCTCGCCAGCACCGTCCAGACGCAGGCCGAGGACCTGCTCAACATCGCGGACAAGGCCCCCGCGATCAAGCTGGTCAACAAGATCCTGTTCCACGCGGTGCACAGCCGGGCCAGCGACATTCACATCGAGCCCTACGAACAGGAGGTCAAGATCCGCTTCCGCGTCGACGGCGTCCTGCGGAACATCCTGAGCCTGCCCAAGATCCAGGTCAGCCCGATCCTCTCTCGTCTGAAGATCATGGCCAATCTGAACATCGCGGAGCATCGCCTGCCCCAGGACGGCCAGAGTCGCGTCAGCATCGGCGACGAGGTCGTCGATATCCGCGTCTCGGTGATTCCCACCGCCGGCGGCGAGCGGGTCGTGCTTCGACTGCTCGACAAAGGACGAGGCGAGCTGAAGCTCGAGGAGATCGGCTTCGGACCGGACCTGCTCAAGACCTTCCGCAGCCTGATCGCGGTCTCGCACGGAATCGTCCTGATCACCGGTCCCACCGGCAGCGGCAAGACCACGACGCTCTACGGCGCTCTGAATGAGCTCAACAGCCACGAGCGAAACATCCTGACCGTCGAGGATCCGGTCGAATATCAGTTGCCCGGCGTCGGCCAGATGCAGGTACATGCCAAGATCGACCTGACGTTCGCCAGTTGCCTGCGTCACATCCTCCGCCAGGACCCGGACATCATCATGATCGGCGAGATTCGCGACCGCGAAACCGCGGAAATCGCGATCCAGGCCTCGCTGACGGGCCACCTCGTGCTGAGCACCCTGCACACGAACGACGCAGCCTCCGCCTTCACGCGTCTGATCGACATGGGGATCGAGCCCTACCTGATCTCCTCGACCGTCGTCGGCGTGATGGCCCAGCGGCTCGTGCGGGTGATCTGCCCAAACTGCAAGCAGCCCTATACTCCACAGGAAGGAGCGGTCTCCTGGAGCGAGTTGGAGAAGATCGCCAAGGGCCTTATCAGACTGCACAAAGGCGCCGGCTGCCCCAAGTGCCTCGAAAGCGGATACATGGGCCGGACCGGCATCTTCGAGCTGCTGCTCGTCGATGACGCCATCCGCGATCTGATCGTCCGCCGGCAGGCGTCGCACCTGATCAAGGAAGCGGCCCTGACGCACGGCATGACGACCCTGAGAAACGACGGATTGCGCCGGGCCCTGGAAGGAGTCACCACGCTCCAGGAGGTCTATCGCGTGACGCAGGACAGCGTGCAGATCGGATCGGAGGGAAACTGAGATGCCTGTGCTCGAATCACAATTCGCCAGCGATCTGCGACGAGAGGCCGCCGCGGCCGGGCAACGCGTCCATCGGCCCGCGCCGACGTCAAAGCCGAACAACGACATGCTGCGACGGGCCGGCACGAAAGACCTCTGTCGAATCGCCAGGCAACTGTCGGCGCTCTTGCACGCGGGAATGCCGCTGGTGCCTGCCCTGTCGGCGCTGGTGGAGCAACTGGAGAGCCCCGCGAACAACAAAGGCAAGTCGCTCTTGCCCGGCGAAAAGCCGCTCGTTCGCGCGATCCGCCAGGTCCGCGACGACGTGAACGAAGGCGTGAGCATGGCGGAAGCCCTGGCCCGCCATCCCGGCGTGTTCTCACCGCTGTTCGTGAGCATGGTCTCGGCCGGCGAAAGCAGCGGAGCCCTGGAAGAGGTGCTCGCACGCATCGCCGACATCCTGGAGAAGCGCGTCCAACTCGTCGGCAAGGTCAAGGCCGCGATCACCTATCCCACGGTCATGGCGACCGTGGCCACCGCGGTCGTGGTGTTCCTGATCTCATACGTGGTGCCGGGCATCACCCGACTGTTCACGGAAATGAATCGCGGGCTGCCCTGGCCGACGCGGTTTCTGATCTCGGTCAGCGAATTCTCGCAGACGTACCTCATGGTCTTTCTCGGCCTGTTCTGCGCAGCGGTGATCGGGCTCGTGGCCCTGCGACGCAACCGCGAAGGCAAGGCCTGGCTGGACCGCATCGTCCTGAAGCTGCCTTTGTTCGGCCCCCTGCTGTTCCGCCTGGAGCTGGCCCGACTGACGCGGACACTGGGCACGCTGATGAAGAGCGGATTGCCGGTGATGGCCGCGATGGAGATTACCCAGCGGGTGATTCAGAACAGCCTGATCGCCGAGGCGATGAAGACGATTCGCGAATCCGTACACAAAGGGGACAACATTGCCGGGGCGATGAAGACCACCGGCCTGTTCCCCCCGGTCGTGTACCACCTGATCGCGACCGGCCAGATGTCCGGCAACATCGAGGACGGGATGATCGACATCGCGGAGATGTACGACGGCGAGGTCGAAGCTTCCGTCCGGACGCTCACCTCGCTCCTGGAGCCGGTGATTCTGCTGGTCATGGGAGGCATCGTGACGTTCATTGTGCTGGCGATCCTGTTGCCGATTTTCGAAATCAATCAAGCCTTGTGACAAGTAAGGACGTTCGAATATGAACCAATCATCAATCATCAATCATCGATCATCAATCGTTCGCGGTTTCACCCTCATCGAGCTGATGATCGTCGTGGTCATCCTGGGCTTGCTGGCGACGACCGTGATGCCCAAGATCCTGAGCAGGCCGGACCAGGCCCGCCAGACCAAGGCAACCGTCGACATCCGCGCGATTCAGTCGGCCCTGGCGATGTTCAAGACCGACGTCGGACGTTTCCCCACGACGGCCGAGGGGTTGCAGGCGCTCGTCACGAATCCCGGGCTCAAGGGGTTCGACAGCGATGGGTATCTCGAGCGAGTGCCCACCGATCCCTGGGGCAACCCTTACATCTACATCAGCCCCGGCCTGCAGAGCAAGGATTACGACCTGAAGTCCCTGGGCAAGGACGGCGAAGACGGCGGCACAGGCAAAGACGCCGACATCGAGAGCTGGAACCTCCAGGGCTAGACACACAAGATCGCCGGCAGGGAGGAGGGACGATGAAGCCCAAACGCGACAACGCGTTCACGCTGATCGAGACGGTCGCAGCTCTGGCGATCGTCTCGATCGCTTTGCTCGGACTGCTGCAATTGAACCTGACCAGCATCCGGGTGGCGGACAAGGCGCAGACGACCGCGCGGGCGGTGTTTGTCGCCCAGGAGAAGATGGCCGAGACGCTGGAGTCGGGATTTCCCCAGGTGGGGACGCGGTCCGGCGTCGTGGAAAGCGACGAGGGACGGTTCGCCTGGCGGACCGAAGTGACCGACGCCTCCGGGTCGCAGCAGCGATCCCCGGGCGTTCGGCTCGACCGTCTTCGGAAACTCTCGGTCGAAGTCGCCGCCGGGGACAATCCCGCCAACAGTCCCGTCCGACTGACCACCTATGTCGCAGAGAGGAAGATCCGTGCATTGTAGAGCCGCACAGAAAGCGTTCACCCTGATCGAGATGCTGGTCTCGCTGGCGATCGTCGCGTCCATCGTCACGATGGTCTACGGCAGCTACGCGGCCACCTCCCGGTCGCTGGACGTCTACGGCTCCCGCATGGCGTGCTCGGAACGCGCGCATCTGGCGCTTCGCATGATGGCCCGCCAGATTCGCTGCGCGTACCTGCCTCCGACGGCTTCACACGCGCCGCAAACGGATGTCGGACGCACGATCAAGCCCGCGGAACCCGCCGCTGCGTTCTACGCCGAACCCGCGGCTTTGCGCGGCAATCTCCTGAGCTTCGTCACGACAGGCGGATTCGACCTCGGATTCGACAGACCCCTAGGGATCTCGCATGTCGCGTACCGCTACGAAGACTCGCAGGACGCCCTGCTGATCTGCTGCGAGCCCTTCGTCCAACGCACGAGCACGCTGAAGGAAACCGGCGTCTGGCGGCCCATCCTGACCGGCCTGACGGAAATCGAACTGAAGTTCCACGATGGGAAACAATGGCAGACCGCCTGGGATTCGAGGCGGGCCGGACGATTGCCGCATGCGGTCCGGATCGCGATCGGCGTCACCGACCGCCAGGGATCCGTGCAGCGATATGCGACGACGGTCCCCGTCGCCTGCCAAAGCGCGCTTCGTGGACAACCAACCAGGGCCCCGGGCAGACAACCATGACACGAACCCGCACAGGTCACAGACAAGGCGGCTTCATCCTCGTCGTCGTGCTCGGGGCGGTCCTCGTGCTGTCGAGCCTGCTGTTCGGCTTCAACCTGACAGCCCGCGCCCGGCTGGATTCAGCCGACAGCTTCCACCGCGCCGAACAGGTCGGCGCCGCCGCGCGGGCCGGGATTGAGATCGCCATCGCAGCGGTTCGGGACGTCAACGACCTCGGCGCGGACCCGCGGTTCTCCGCCCTTCTGACTGGAGACAATTCCTTCCTCATCGACGACGCCAACTGCTCCGTCACGGTCAGCGACGAAAGCGGACTGCTGAACGTCAACCATCTCAGGACCGCCGACGGACAACTGAATCGACCGGTCATCGACCAACTCCTGCGACTGATCGACCTGGTGAACGCCCAACAGGACCGTTCCGAGCGAATCGGCTACGGCATGGTCCCGTGCCTGATCGACTGGATCGATTCCGACGAGGAAGTGACGCGTCTGCCGTTCATCCAGCGGGAGAACACCGGCGCCGAGAACGACCACTATCAGGCCCTGCCGCGACCGTACGCCTGCCGCAACCGACCGCTCGACACGGTGGACGATCTGCTCTGGGTCAAAGGCGTCACGCCCGAGGCGTTCAACCGGCTGCGTCCCTATCTGACCTGCGTCGGCGACGGAAAGATCAACGTCAACGCCGCGCCGAAGCTCGTCCTCCAGTCGCTCTCGGAACAGATGGACGGCGCGGTCGCCCAGATGATCCTCAACCAGCGCAGGATCAAGCCGTTCACAAACGTCGCGCAGCTCCGAAGCCTGCCGGGAATGACCGATAATGTCTACCGGGCGATCAAGGACCGCGTCTGCGTGCGTCCCCAGGACCGGTTTTACCGCGTTCTCTCGCGGGCCGGCCTGGCCGACCGCGCGCGCGCAGCCGAAGCGTTGCTCAGAAGAAACACGCAGGCCGGAACGGTCGATATGATTCTATACCGGGAGCTGTAGAGACGCCGAGGACGCGTCTCGGTCCCCCGGCGACCCTTTGAAGAGGTGAAGGCATCAGAACGCCCAGAAAATGCATCGGAATCGAAATCGGACGCAGCCACGTCCGAGCCGCGCAGATCGCTCGGACTGCGGAGGGCCTTTGCCTGGAGAAAACTCTCGCCACGCAAGCCCGACGGAGCACGGATTCGCCATCGGCGATTCTCCGCTCGCTGATCCAGGACCACGGCTTCGACCCGCGGGCCGACGTCGCGGTGTCCCTGCCTTCCCACACATTCTTCTTCGCTGACGTCCAGACCGACGCGGCGGGCCTGGCGGCGCTCCAGGCCGGCGACGCGTCGAGTCTGCGGAACTGTTTCCCCATTCCGACCGAGGAGGCGGTCACGCAGGTCTGCACCGCCCTGCCTTCTCCGGACGGACGCCATTCGCTGCTGGTGGCCGCCACGTCGTGCGATCAGTTTGCCGAGCACCTGGCCTCGCTCGACGAAGCCAGGATCAAGCCGGTGCGAGTGGACTGCCCGACGATCGCCGGCCAGGCCGCGATCGCCGCCAACCATCCGGCCTCGCTCCAAGGGCGGGCGGCCGTCCTGTACGTGGACGAATCCACGATCAACCTCGCGGCAACGCAGGACGGCTATCTGCTGCTCGTCCGCACCCTGCCGATGCTCTCCAGCGAAACGCAGGACCTCGAAACGGTCGTCCAGCAGACCGCGGAGATCCTCGCCCAGGAGATCGAGATCACCTGGAGACGGCTCTTTCGCAGCGACCCCGAAGCCGGCCTGTACATCTTCCTGATCGCATCGGGCCGGATGGCGGAGCTTCTGCCGCCCGCGATCGGCGAGAAGATCAACAGCCGGATCGTGCCGGTCAATCCGTGCGTGAACGTCATCCGGTCGGCAGCCGCCGACGCGGACTCGGTCCTGTGCGTCGCGGAAGGCCTGGCCCTGCGGACGCTCCAGCCGCAGGGGACGAGCCAAACCGATTTTCTCAAGGCCTATCGGACCCGGACCCAGCCGGTCGTGCGGGTACGCCGGGAGATGGCCATCTGCGGCGGCCTCGCTGCGGCTGCGGTGGCCATCTGGGTGATCGGCCTGTTCCTCCAGCTCTCGTCGCTGGAGTCGCAGTACACCAAGCTCAGAGAGCAGGAAAGAGCGCTCTTCCTCCGCGTCGTCCCCGAGGAGCGGACCGTCGTCAATCCCGCGGCGCAGCTCCAGCAGAAACTCGACGCCCTTCGCAAGGACTGTGAACTGTTCACCGGCTTCAACCCGAACCAGCCCGGCCCGCTGGAGGTCCTGGCCACGCTGAGCCGGCAAATCCCCTCCTCGGGCAACCTGCGACTGCACGAGATGCTGATCGCCGGCAGTTCCGTTCGCATCACCGGCACCTGCGATTCGTTCGCCACGTTCGGCGACTGGCAGCGGATTCTCGAAAACACGCCGGGACTCAGGCTCGTGGACGCTCCGCAGCCGCAGAAACGACCCGAGTCGCAAAAGGTGGAGTTCAAGATCTCGCTGTCCACAACGGAGAAGAAGGCATCATGATCCAGATCAACCCACGAGAACGAAACCTGGCGATCGGCCTGGTCGCCATGCTGGTCGTGTTCGCGGCCTGGACGGCGATCTTCCGACCCGCCCGGGAACGCATCCGGACCCTCGAACGCATCCTCCCCGAGAAACGAGATCAGGTGCGCCAGCTTCAGGCCCAAAGCGTCGAATACCAGACTCTGGCGAACCAGTTCAAAGGCCTGCGGGCGCGAATCGCCTCCCAGGACCCTGGATTCCAGCTGCCTCGATTCCTCGAAACGATGATCAGCCGGCACAAGCTGGACGCCCACGTCACAAAGATGCAGCCCGGCGTCGTGCAGGTCCGCCCGGACTACTCCGAGACCGTCGTCACGATCGAGCTGCAGGACATCGCCCCGCGACAGCTCGTCGCGTTTTTGACCGAGATCCAGACCGCCGAGGCGGTGGTCCGCGTCGGCAGCCTCTACTTCCGCACCGACGCCACCAACGAGGCCCTGCTCGACGCCACCGTGGAGATCTGCAGCCCCCGCCTGACCGCCGAGCAGACGCAGGTCGCCCAGGCCTCCTGAACCGCGGGATGTCACGAACCCGCCGCCCGAGCGAGGACTGGCCGCGAACGCCTGCTCCGGGATCGATCCTCTCGCTTCACGCCGGGAATTCCGTTTGCATTGCCGCCAGATCGTCGCTACAGTCTGTTCTCCAGTGGATCTGAATCCGACTATGTTCGCAGAGGATTGAACGATGATGAAAGCGAAAACGGTGGTTCCGGTCATAGGGTGTCTCGTGCTCGGCGTCCTGATGTTGGGCCTTTGCGCCTGTGGCTCCAAGGAGAATGAGCCCGCCAAGGGGCCGGCCCCGAGCGGCCCGCCCCAGACCTCCCAGCCTGCAACGCCGCCCTCTCCTGCGTCCGCCGACGCCGCGGCAGTTCCGGCGGCCCTCGCCCCGACGAAGATCGACGCCTCGGAGTTCCTCGCGAAAGCCGACGCCGAGACGCTCCTCGGCAAGACGGTCAACGAGCCCACCGTGCAGGGCGACGGCGTCACCATGTCCAACGTCAGCTACGTCGCGACGGATTTCACTGGCGTCAGTCTGTACGTTCGCGCCGGCGCCTCGGCCAAGAACTTCGAACAGGCGCAGGCCGCCTCCAAGTCCATCTCCGGCGTGGACCCCGTGCCCGTCGAGGGCCTGGGCCAGAAGGCGTACTGGGCCGCCGGAAAGCTCAACCAGTTGAACATCCTCAAGAACTCCAACCTGCTCATCGTCACCGTCGTGGGCAAGGGCGACCAGTCTCTGGACCTGGCCAAACAGGCGGCCGAGAAGATCCTACCCCGCGTGCCCTGACGCCTCGGCTCGGACGACGACCAGTCGCCCCAAGGCCTTCGTGTGTAGCACGGCTCGCCCCTTCAGGAGAACGATCCTGGCTCCGCCGGGTTCGGCCGTCCCACGGTCCCCGCGCGGCAGGTCGTCGGGGAAGTTCAGATACGCGAACTCGCCCTGCAGTTCCCACGCCTTGCGATCGCGGGCCTTGGCCGCCGAGACCGGATCGTCGAACCACCCGATCAGAATGTCCTTGCCCTTGTACCGGATGAGCGACTTGTACTTGCCTTTCTGTTCGTGGTATCTGACCCCCTTGAAGCCCGTGGCGCCGCGATGCGGCGCGCGGTTGTAGCTGTTCTGTTCCTGCGTGCAGTTCCGCAAGAACCGTTTACGGTTGTCGAGGCCGTCCAGGTTGATATGATCGACGATCATATCCGCCGGAGTCTTCATGACCACGCGATGCATGAAGATCAGCTTGCCGTCCGGCCCCCTGCGGCAGGCATAGCATGTATGTTTGCCGCTGGTCGCGCACCACTTATGCTTGTTCAGCTCCTCGTAGTCCTCGGGGTCGACCAGCGCATATAGTCCCTGCGATAGCGGGATCTTGCAGAGCGTCTCGCCCGGCTCGACGATCGGCTCCTGCGGCTCGCACGCAAGACCCGGCCTGGGGCAGAAGTTCCGGCAATACGACTCGGCGTACACGCCGCACGTCTTGCCGGGACAATCGGCGCAGACCGAGCAGATCACCATCCCCGGCCACCGCGACAGCGCGACTCGCAGCCACCGCCCCTGGGGCCGCTTCCCATACATACAGTTCCGACAGCATCGCTTTTCCATGGCTCGTCTCCGTGACTCGTGACCCGTGGCTCGTGACTCGCGACGGCACAGTTGTCGATCGATGAAGTGTCGCTTTCGGGTCGCCTGCGAATGGGACCCGCGGTCTCAACGCCTATTCTACTCCCGCGCGGGCCGTCTCTGAACCCGTACGAGTTAGGTCTATTATAAACGATCACAACCGGTCTTTCAAGAAAACAGTTGAATTCCGCCCCACCGCAAGTCCAGGCCGGACAAGGGGTAAGGAGCGTCCCCAAAAAAATCCGACGGAAATCGGAGTTTTCTCACGCGGAAACCAAGAGAGTCTAACCGCAGAGGCCGCAGCGAAACGCAGAGAGAGCGGACATGCAAGGTGGGCTCTTCAGCCCACGAGTCGAGACCCCGTTCGTAGCGACGCCCTGAGGCATCGCACTGGAAAGGCTCCCTCCACACTGCGATGCCCAGACGGATGCGAATCGTTGCTCTTGTCCGGCGGCGATGCTACAATCCCGTCATGAGCGCACCGTCGGAACAACCGAAATCCCAGGGGCAGGCGGAGTCGTCGGACGCGGTTCGGGAAGCCGTCGAGTACGGCATCGACATCTCCCTGCTCCGGGCGAACCTGGCCCTGAGTCCGGCCGAGCGCATGCGCCGCCATCAGATCGCACTCGATCGGATGCGACGGCTTCAGAAAGCGAGGTTCCTGTGAGCGGCGGGTTCCTCGACCTGTTGGAGCGTCTGGCCGATGCAGGGGTGGAGTTCGTGATCGTCGGCGGCTACGCCGGGATCGTGCATGGCTGCACGGTCACAACGCAGGACGTCGACATCTGCTGCGATTTCTCGGCGACCAACCTTCTGGCCCTGCAGGCGGCTTTGTCCGATTCGCACCCGGTGCATCGAATGACGCCGGGCAGGAAGCCCCTGGAGCTGACCCCCGGGAACGCAGGCGAGTTCAAGAATCTCTATCTCGATACGGACCTCGGTCACCTCGATTGCCTCAGTGAGATTCAGGGGCTCGGCGGGTACGAGCGGGTTAAGCGGGCCAGCGTGTCCATCGAGGTCGAGGGCAGACACTTTCACGTGCTCTCCCTCGACGCGCTGATCACGGCCAAGGAGGCACTGAACCGCCCTCGCGACAGAGAGGCCGTCCGTCAGCTCAAGGCCCTGCGCCAGTTGCGAGGGGAAAGCCCTCCGAGCGGGTGATGCAGCCGGTGACGCAGCGATGAGAAGGGCGGAAAGACCGTTCGACCGTTCTTGCAGGTTGGGTTCCCTTTGCCTTTCCGCGTGCCCGAGCCTACAATCAGTCGGAGAGTCGAACGGGCCGACTTTGGAGGCAAGAGAGCGGTATACGTCGGACAAGGTCACGATCTTGGAGCAGGCCAGATGGATATCCAGCAGTTCACGCGTTATGAGAATGTCCTGATGGGAAAGGAGCCAAACCTCAGCGAGTCGGAACGGAACGCACCTCCCTTGAGAGACCTGAAATGGGATGATGTACTCAAAGGGTATCTGGCTCTCGCACGGGACAAGGGGGATTTGGAGGCTCTGAAGCGGGCGTTGTTTCTTGCCTGGTACTACCAGGCGGACCCTGAATGGGTTACCGGAATCGGCAGTCTCGACCCAAAGACAACTCGCGAAGTCCTTCGGCTAGCCAATGACAGGGCAAGGAAGGGACAGCTCGACAGCGAACTGATCTGGATGCTGCCGTACTTCTACGCGATAGTCGAGTGGTATCTCGCGACTGAGGATGACGCCCTGAGAAAGATCAGCATGGAGAACAGGTACCTGTGGATGACGGCATGTCTGGAGTCATCGTTCGACAACCGCGGCCAGATGGGCGAATACTGGAAGAGCATACTGAACAACCAGAAGACCCGCGTGGACTGAAATCCACCCCACGCTATCGGCAGACCTCTTCGGAGGATTGATTGCGGAGCCTCTTTTCCGCGTGGTTCTATTGGTCGGTCCCGACCAGGCACCTGGCTTCGAAGTGTTTGACTGCGTCCGGCGTGAGCGACTGGTACCATTCAAGGGCCTTCTTCGGAACCAGCACATAGGGTTCACCTTCCTCGCCGTGAAGGAAGACGAGCTCAGGCTCGGCCAGATCGTCCTGGCTGCATCTATCGACCGATAGCGTCAACTGCGTCCCCGGCTTCAGATCGCCGGACAACGACTGCGAGATTTCGACAGTCAATTCGCAGCGGAGTCCCAGCATACTCGTCAGAGCGTCCCGTCCATAGATCTGCTCGTACATGCGCATCGTCTCATCGTCGTATCCGGGTTCACCGTCGCTCTCGCGACGCTCGATTTGCCGACAAAGGACCACGTCCTGGCCGGCCGCGATTGCACGATGAATCAGCCAGGCGTCCTGCTCCAAACGGACTTGATCGAGATGACGCTCGCGGGCCTCCTCGAATAGCCGGACGTGCGTCGGGTCGGAGAAAAAGACGTAGCCCCACCGACCCCAGCGAGAACCGATGCGCCAGAAGCCGGCGGCCTCAGCACAAACCAACTCGCCGCCGGTGGCGACGAAATACAGCGTATTGCCTGTCTTGCCGGCCTCGCAGGAGGACAACAGCGTGTAGGGTCCGTACTCCTGCCGCTTCATGGGAGGGCGCTCTCGGACGATCTGTGCAAGATCGCTGCCCTTGTGGATTCGCCGCAGGGCCAGGTCCTTCCAGGCAGGATGGAGCGGGCCCTCCATCATGCAACGGTAGGCCCAGAGATCGCTCAGGCAGCGAACGTCAAAGAACGCGCACAAGAAGATGATCACCAGAACATAGGAGGCGAAGATCCAAGCCGCAGGGATCAGGAACCTCTTCCACCGCCTTCGCCCCGGACCGATCGTGGTCGCTTCTTCCATGGCCATCCCTCGCACAAGACCGTGTTTCGTCGCCGCACGCCCATTCTACCCGAGGGAACACGGCCGAATCAAGAGGGAGAGGGGCTCATCCGGTTTTCGCGTACTTCCATGGCCTTTGGGGACGCCGTCCCCAAACC
>CALEZT010000185.1 GCA_937927975.1 uncultured Phycisphaerales bacterium | reverse complement strand
TGTCCGTCACGCCCATCGTCGTACGATTGCCCACCTTGTCGTAGGTGTAGTCATACACATGATGACCGGAATTCGTAAAATTGTCAAGAACAAGTAACCGACTCGCTGTGTCATACGAGTAGTCCATGCCCGCGCCGTTGGCATAGTCCAGGCCCGTCCGGCGGGAACGGCCGTCGTAGGTGTAGCTCGCCAGGGCCGTGCCGGAGGAGTTCTTGACCGCCGTGAGCCGGCCCAATTCGTCGTACTCGTAGGTGATGTACGTGCTGTCGGGATAGGTCAGGCGGGTGCGATTGCCGGCGATGTCGTACTGATAGGCGACCGTCCGACTGCCGGGATAGGTGATCTGGGTGACCCGGGAGGCGTTGTCGTAGGCGTTGGCGATCGTGCCGGTGTTGTCGATCGTGGTCGTGAGCCGGCCCAGGAGGTCGTAGGTATAGCGGATCGTATTGACCACGGTGTCGTCGGCCAGCTTGACGGTCTTGGTCTTGACCCGTCCGAACCCGTCGTAGGCGAATTCGAGCTTCTGGCCGGAGCGGGTGTGCTTCCTCAGGAGCCGCCGGTATCCGTCGTACTCCAGCCGCTCGAAGCTGTCGTCCTCGAAGATCGTTCGCTTGAGGGCCATGAAGCCGTTGTACTCGTAGCGGGTCACGTTGCCCTTGGCGTCCTGGACCTCTTTGAGACTGCCGTCTCGGTTGTAGGTGTTCGTGACGGTGGTATGGCCTTCGGCGTCGATGACCTTCCAGACCTTGCCGTCGGGGTAATAGCGGGTGGTCGTGGTATGGCCTTCGGCGTCGGTCACCTGGTGGACCCGGCCCAGGCTGTCGTAGAAGTACTGGGTGTAGTTGATGTCGAGCTGCGTTTGCGTGGGGTTCTCCGGATAGGGTCCGCGGACGGTGGCCTTTTGGCCGCGGTTGTTGTAGGTGATCGCCTGGAGATAGATCGTCTGAGAGGCCGAGCTGCGGTAGGCGCCCTGGCGGACCTGGTCGATCTCGCCGGCCGCCAGGACATCGTTGAACACGGCCACCTCATCGATCAGGCCGTCGAAGTGCATCGCGTTGTAGTCGGAGCGGCCGCCGAGGACCCAGGGGGAATCCTCGACGTTGATCGCGTTGGCGGCGGTGCCGGTCACGTCGGATGCCGCCCCGCCCAGCCGCTGATTGTTCGTGGCGTCCCAGACGTGCAGACGATAGCTCCGATCGGAATCGCGGTAGGTATACGCCAGGAAGTACCATCGGCCCGCCACGGGGCTGCCCGCGGTCCAGGTGAACGCCTCGGCGCTGTTGCCGCTGTTGTAGCCGTGGTAGATTCGGAACCGCGTGGCGCCGGACTCGTTGGCCGCAGTCAGCGCAAGAGTTCGCTTATTGTCCGTCTCCCGGTACTTCGACCAGATTGCATACCTGCCGCCGCTGCTCGGCAGGCTCTCCAGCTTGACCCAGGCGGTGACGCTGATCGTCTTATTGGTCGTGCCGCTCTTGAGCGGGAAGTTTCCGGCCAGACTGCTGTTGGCGATGCTCATGAAGTCGGATTCGTTGCGTTCGAAGTCGCCGCAGCCGGCGCCTTCCTGGGGAAGAGTAGTGTCGGACCTACACATTTCACAAACGGGCACGGCGGAGGAGATACCGAAGAGCGGGGTCAAGCGTTGAAATAGTCCGTAGTGAGGGTGACATGACGCGGTCTTTGCCTGCCGCCCCTGCGGGCGGAGGCGATCTTCCGTATGACACGGCCAGTCGGTTACTTTCGCTTGACAATTCGACGAATTCCGGGCAGAATGCTTATTGGAATTGTCGATTGATGAAGGATGATGCATGATCGAGGCTGTGTGAATCCGTGAAATCCGTCTCTGAGTCATTCCGTTGCCGGGCCGGCAGCAAGGATTGGACAGAGTCGGGACCGTGGACGATTACAGGTGCGGGTCTGCACACGATCCGGTCACTCGCCGAGGCTTTGGACGAAATGCTTCGCCACGTCCAACGACACCTCTCCTGCGGCTGCTTTGTGGAGGACATCCTGGGCCATGGAGGCCCGCCGGGCATGGTGCAATCGCGATGAGAGCTTGCGGGCCCCGACTCCCGCCGCGATGTCATGGCCGAGCGACTGATCGATCGGCGTCAATTCGAACACCGCGATCCGGCCCTTGTGCCCGTAGCCCCGACATTCCGCGCACCCGACCGCTCGACGGACGGTTTGCGGAACGGGGACCTGATGACGTTCCAAGAGCTCGCGATCCCCGGCCGTCGGTTTCGCCTCCCCGGCGCAGGCCTGGCAGAGGCGCAGGACGAGATTCTGATGGATCACCAGTCGCAGGGCCCCGCCGATCATGTACCGCGGCACATCCATGCTGCCCAGCGCGTCGACCGCCATCGACGCATTGCGTGCGTGCATGGTCGCGATGACCAGTTGCCCGGATAGTCCGGCGCGGGCCGCGGTGGTCGCCGAGTCCCGGTCGCGAATCTCGCCCACCATGATCACGTCCGGGTCCATCCGCAGGATGATCCGCAGACCTTCGTGCATGGTGAATCCGTGCTTTTCACTGACCTCCAGTTGGCGGACCCTCGGCAGGCGAAACTCCACGGGATCCTCAATCGAAGTGACGATCAGGTTCTGATGTTTGAGGGTGTTGGCCAGCGAGTACAGGGTGGTGGTCTTGCCGGACCCGGTGCCGCCGGCGACGAGCACCAGGCCATAGGGGGCCTCGATGACCCGCTGCACCGCTTGAAGGTCTTCGCCTCTCATGCCGAGATTCACCAGGTCCCGCAGGTTCCGGCTGGACGACAGGAAGCGGAAGTGGATGGCCTCGCGGTCGCCGACGGGCGCGATCGTCACGCGCATGTCGTGCTGTGTGCCCTCCATCTCCATCGAGATGAAGCCCTCTTCCGGGACGAACGACTTGTCGATGTTCAGATCGAGCAGCACTTTGATCTGGTTGAGCAGCCGCTTGCGCAGGGCGCCCGGGATGGGCGCCTTTTCGTGGACGACGCCGTCGACGCGATACCGAACGTGTTTGCCCTCCGCGAACGGGTCCAGATGAATGTCCGTGGCCCCTTCTGCGATCGCCTCGGACAGGATCGTGATCAGCGGTTCGGAAACCTCTTTGACGCCTCCGAGTCCCGAGCGAACGACCACCTCATTCTGCAGCAAGTCTTCCATAGCGTCACTCCCAGAGCCATTGTCCAAGTCCGTCAATCCGATTTCTGTGCCTGGGCCGGACCGGCGCCGGCTTTGACCGTGCCGACGCGAATCCCCGCGTGCCGCAGGCACCGCCGTCCCGAATATCTGCCCGCCTTGCCCCCGCCGGGAGCCATCATAGCGGTCGAACCGGTCCGATGCCAAGGACGTTTTCCCCCCGTCTACGATCCCAAGGGGCCCCGGGATCGATGGACAAGAGCCGTCGGGGAAGATTCGCTCCATCCCGGCCCGCAGTCAAAAGAGCCGGCGGGACGCCGCGTGGAAGCGTGAAAGCGCAGGGGAAGGCGTGAAGTCGTGCCCCGTGACTCGTGATCCGGGGGCGGCGTCCCCGGTCAAGGGGTCTGCTGCTGGGACCGCAGTACTCGAAAGCCGGAGGAACCGTTCCTTTTTTGAGAATGTATTTGATATTGCATAGTAGGTAATGCATAATAAGTGCGTCATGACCTGGAACGGGTCCAGGAAAATCGGGAGGTTTGGCATGAAATTCGAGAGTCAGTTGCTCAAGGGCGTGGCCCCGGTGGTGGTGTTGCAGATCCTGTCGCGCGGGCCCATGTACGGCTACGAGCTCAGCCAGGCGATCGAGCAGCGCAGCGGCGACGTCCTGACGCTGGGCAAGGGCACGCTGTACCCGCTGCTGTACAACCTGGAGGCCAAGAAGCTCGTCCAGGCCAAGTGGGAGACGACCGACTCGGGCCGCAACCGGCGCTACTATTCGCTCACCGGCAAGGGCAAGGAGGAACTGGCCAGCCAGAAGGCCCAGCTCCAGGGCCTGGCCAAAGGTCTGGACTTGCTCTTCGGCGGGGCGCTGCAGGCGGCTCTGTGATGGGAGTTCATTCGGTTCCGCGTGTTTCTGTTGTCTTGGGGATTCGGTCCCCAAGCCCCTGAGATTTGTCGCCTTGGGCCAGAGGTCCGACCATGCGAGATAGACCTGACGAGAAACCTGGGAATGAATTGCCGCCCTGTGCCATCGAGTATATTGCTCGGGTGACGAAGAAGATACGATATCGACGCAAGGTCCGCCAGGACGTGCAGGCGGAGCTTACGGCGCATTTCGAGGACGAGTTGCGGGACGCGAACGACCCGGCCGAGCGGGAAACGAGGGCCAAGCGGCTGATCGAGGAGTTCGGCGACGCCGGGCTTCTCGCCGTCCTGTGCCGGAGAGCCAAGAAACGCTGCCGGCCGCTGTGGGTGCGCGCATTTGTTCGCACAATGCAGATCGTTGGCGTGTTCCTGCTGGTGTTCATCCCCTACACGATCTGGTTCGTCCGCGGCAAGGCGAATCCGACGATAGACTATCTGCCTCAATTGAACGCCTTGCATCGTCCAAGCGGTCCCGTTGAGGACAATGCCTGGCCGTACTATGAGAGAGCCATGCGGCTCGTCGTCGAACCGAATGAGACGGTTCTGAGGGCGTCCTGGTTTAGGTCCACGAGGTCTTCGAAGGAACCGCTGACAACGCAAGACCGCAGGATTCTCTGCGATTCGATCGCGGCCAATTCCGACGCATGGCTGTGCTTCGAGTCGGCCACTGAGAAGAGGCAAAGCCACAGGGTATACGCGAGACTCCCAGGGAGGCGGCTGCTGATGGATTGCACCGAAGACCCTCCGCTGGTGAACATGCGGTGGCTCTGGACGCTGGGCTTGTGGAAGTCGCGATTGGCTCTTGAGCAGGGACGCGTGGAGGAGGCGCTCGGCTACTGCACGACGTTGGGACGTGCGGGCGCCCATTGGCATGGAAATGCATTCGGGGTCGAGCAGTTGATGAGTCTGGTAATCAACACCGCGATGTGTCAAGAAGTTCTACATGTGCTGGAGGCGCACGAACTGGCGCTTTCGCAACTTGGTGAATTGCAGCATCAGATGACTATGCTGTATGTGGATGGGTATCCGCCTGTGGATTTCGAGGCCGAACGCCTGGTGATGTTGGATACCGTCCAGCATGTGTTTACCAAGGGAGGGCTTGGCGGGGGACACTACCTTATTGGCGCCTACACCGAACTGAGAATCTCCAATCGGCCGGTAGGCTGGTTACGGAGGGCCATGGTGATGTCTTTGGATGTGGGGACCAGTATGATTCACGCCCGCAGGAACCGAACGGTTGCCAAGGTCAACGAGTGGTATGATCGGATGAATAAGATCGCGCGGCTCTCGCCCTATGAAAGACGAGAGCGTCGCATCCTCAACATGGGCGACAGTATGGGATGGGTCGAGAGGCTTCGATATGGCTGGGTCCGGCTGTTGATGCCGGCCGAACGACGAGTGTCGGAGTTGGCGTTTCGCGCAAGGATGGACTATGAGGCACTCGTGGCGATTCTGGCGATGAAGCGGTATCGGCTGGAGAAGGGAAGCTACCCGCGGGATCTTGAGAGCCTCGTTCAGGATGGATACATCAAGGAAGTGCCGTCAGATGTATATGGTGCGGGCGCTCTGGTCTACAGATCGACAGGCGACGATTTCATTCTCTATAGTCTTGGGCCGAATTTCACGGATGACGGCGGCGAACCCGGGCGCGACGAGGAGGGGCGTCCCAAACTGTGGGGCGTCGACGGCGACTGGGTCTTCTGGCCGGTGAATCGTTGATTTGAGGATGGTTCCGATATGGAGCGAGAGAACATGCCAGAGAGGAGTCGTTGCGGATTGCCTCGGTGTGCGGAGCAGTTCATCGCGGCGGTTGTGCGGAAGATGGGCTATCGCAAACGCGTCCGCCAGGAAGTCCGCGAGGAACTGACGGCGCACTTCGAGGACGAACTGCGGGACGTGAACGACCTGGCCGAGAGGGAAACGAGGGCCAAGCGGCTGATCGAGGAGTTCGGCGACGCCGGGCTTCTCGCCGTCCTGTGCCGGAGAGCCAAGAAACGCTGCCGACCGCTGTGGGCGAAGGCGCTTGTGCGCAGCATGCAGGCGCTCGGCGTGTTCTTGATCTATCTTCTCGCCTGCTCCGTCCCGCTGTTCGTGGGAAAGCCGACGGTCTGTGTGAACTACGCTGACTGGCTCACGAAACGGTGGCGACCCGCCCAGCCGGGCGTCGAGAATGCGAGAACATACTACGAGCAAGCCGCTTCGCTCTATGTCGAGCCGCCGGAGTCGCTGGCAGTCAGGAGAAGATCGCCCCAGTGGACGGTGCGAGACTGCAATGATCGCGACTTGAAGGGGTTGGCCGACTGGCTGAGCGAGAACAGGCCGGCGTTTGATCTCTTCCAGAAGGGGGCGAACACCGCCGATTATTGGCCGGTCTACGACATCAACGAGGCGAATCCGATTTCGAGCCATGTCTCCTTCATGTGGATGCAGGCGAACGTCGTCCCCCTGGCGATGGAGTCGCTCCCGCGGTATCGGTCTCTCGCGATGGCCTGGAGGGATTGGGTGGCCTACCAGGCTCGCCTGGGGGCGGTGGACGAGGCGATGAACGATTCCAGGACGCTCCTACGCTTCGGGCGGCATCTGCGAGGCAAGGGACTCTTGATCGAGCAGTTGGTGGGGATCGCGATTGAAGCTCTTGGCCACGCCACCCTGTTCGACGTGCTGCAGGAGCCGGGGATTTCCGCCGAGGGTCTGGCCCGCGTGCAGGACGAGCTCCGGTTCGCCTTCGACCGGGACCGCAGCTTGCTCGATCTCGATGCCGAGAAAGTCATTTGGTACGACAACATCCAGCGGACCTTCACCGACGACGGACAGGGCGGGGGGCATGCCCTTCGCCACGGCCTGCCCTTCGCGGCCGGCGATTGGAGGGGCAATCTGGTGGGCATCCTCCGATTCGATTACCCGGATCGTCGCCAGACCGTAGCGATGGTCGATGCCTATTTCGAGCAGATCCAGGAGGCGCTGAGCACACCGCCCAACAAGAAGCAGGCGGGTAGGGAACCCGAGGGACAGATCGACTGGGCCACGCAGAACCTGTTCTTCTCCCTGCTGAAACCTGCCCATGAGCGATTGGGGTTCCTGGTCTGGCGCGCCCGAACCGGGGAGGCTGCTCTGGTCGCGACCGTGGCCATCCATCGTTACAGGGCGGAGAAGGGCTTTTATCCGGAACGTCTTGAGGAACTGGTCTCCGCCGGCGTCCTGGTCAGCCTGCCCGAGGATCCCTTCGGCCAAGGTCCCCTTACGTATCGGAGAACTGGCGATGGCTTTGTACTCTACAGTTGGGGCCAGAACCTCGTCGACGACGGCGGTCGGCCGGGCACAGGCCAGGATGGAAGACCTCGGGATTGGGCCGACAACGGCGACATGGTCTTCTGGCCGGTGCGGGCCGCGCCGCGGGATTCGACAGTCCCCGCTCCTTCGGCTGCGGATGAAGAGAAGATGGCGAAGTACAGGGCCGCCGCTCCGCTGAATCACACCCTCCGAATCGAGCGAATTGGCAGGTATCTCAAGTTCAATTACGAACTGATCGGTTCGGATGGAAAGAAGTACTCCCTTTGGGACACCGGCGGCCGGCCGAAACTGGCTTTCACGGTTTATCAGGGCGACACTCAGATCGATTCCGGGCAGTTCGAGTTTGGCTGAGGTGGTTCCTGGTGTTCGCACTCGTGGCGAGTGCCTTTCAGCGTGTCCGGCGAGTTGCGAATCGTGGTCTCTGCCGACCTCGGTGAGTTCGGGCCAACCGACGGCAAGCCTGTTCTCTACCATTTCGGCCCGCTGTATCACGTTCAGGGGCTCATCCCCTGGCTGTTGCTGCCGTTGGCGTTCGTCGCCCTCAAGGAGAACCGGACCCTTCAGGCCGCATGGATCCTGGCGCCCATCGCACTTCTGGCAGGTTCCTACTGGGCGTTCATGGCCATTGCGAAGGCAACCTCCGGAAGCATGATGCAGATGAACCAGTTATTCACAATCATGGTTCTGGGTTTCTCGTTGATCTGGCTGCTCGCCGATCGCATCGGCGGTCGCAGTCGTATCGCCACATTGCTGCTGGCGGCCTTCATCTACTTCGGATTTCTCGGAGCGAATCTGCTGACCAGTGATTTCGGCAAGGAAGCAATGACTGTGGCGTCGATGGCGGCGGTGGCGATTCCGCCGATTGTTCTGGCGTTTGCCGTCGCGTCGCTCCTTTCGTCGAGGTCGCTCGGCAAGACCCGATTCGTCGCTGTTATGGGAGTGGTTCTGCTCGTTTCTTTCGCGGTCATCCTCTCAGTTGTCACGCTGATTGCCCATCCGAGTCACTCGCTCCGCGGCCAGATTGGCGAACTCGTTTTCGCCTCCCTGATCTTCAGTGCGGTGTTCCTCGTCGCCTTGACGCCTTTCCTGATTCTGCTCTGGGCGAACTGCTTCTGGCGAAGACGGTTTGCATGCGTCATGGGGATTGGAACAAATGTCCCGTGAGTTCACGACAGCATCCTCTTCAAGTCTGCGGGTTGATTCATCAGCACATTGGGACCGTCTGTCCCGAGTTGTTGAGATCGATTCGCCCGAAGCGGATGTGGACGGAAACGGCCTTGCCGAGACAGCGGGGTCGTCCGTACCGCCGGACCGGGCTCTGCCGACATCATGCTTCTGGCCAAAGCGAAAAACCTCCCTCACACGCCCGCCCTGGGCGTGTTCATTCACTGGATCAGGATGGCCAGCGTATTATGGAGTGTCCGCAATGGCCAACGCGATCTTCTGATTCAGGCGCGGACCGACGTTGGTGAAGAGGTAGAGCCGGTTGCGTGGCGTGGGCGTCCCGCCCGCGTCTTTGCCATCCACCGAAGGCAGGATGCCTTCGACACGCTGGCCGTCTTCGCCGACGAGGCACGGGCTCATCTGGGCCACGTTGTCCGGAGAGACGGACTTGCGGTCGTAGAAGACGCCAAGATGTTTCGTTTGCTCGAAGGCCGCATCGACCTCGCTGATGTGCAGGGAGGCGTAGGTTTCGTTCTTTGCTTCGTGGGCGTGATAGATGAGATATTGCCTGCCTTGCCAGGGCAGGTACCATGCCTGGGCGACCTGGCTGGTCCCCGGCGGCGGGGTCAGCAGGGGTTCGCGGCGGGGCTCCCACGTGCGACCGTCCTTTGACGACGCGATGTAGATGTTCCGCGTGCCCTGGCAGTTGCCCATCAGCAGCATGATCCAGCGATTGTCCCGGCCGGGCAGGGCGTAGCGAAAGACCCTGGCGTAGGAGGCCTCGCTGTTCCGGTCAAACATGGCCGCGGTGACCGCGACGCCTTCGTACTGAAAGTCGATGCCGTTGTCGCTGGAGGCAAGCCGCGTGATGTCGTTCTCGCCGTGATAGTAGAGAAAGAGCTTCTTCTCTTCCTCGATCCAGACGGCCTCCGGTCCCGAGACGTGCGAGACGCGGTGGTGCGGGGCCCAGTCCTTGCGGATGATCGGGTTGGCCTCGTATTCCTTCCAGGGGTCTTCGAGGCGGTCGGCGTAGGCCAGGCAGATGCCGCCGGGGGCGTTGTGGGGAGCGTAGTAGAGGTAGTATTTGCCCAGCGGTTTGGCGAGGCGCTCGGCGCCGATCACGCTGGGGATGATGACGTCGTTGCAGGGATTGTACTTGAGGTCCTTGTAGTCGAGCACGATCGAGTGGTGTTTGAAGATCGGCAAACCCGCCGGGACGTTGGCTTCGACAGCGGCGGTTATTGCGATGACGATCACGACATATGGCAGCAGATGTTGCGTTCTCATGCCGGTGTCATAGCATAAGGGAGCCGCCGCGTCCACGATCTTTCCAAGGCAGGCCCTTGAACTTGCCTGTCGCGGGCTTTACCATACCGGTGTGTGAGTCGTCCACGATTTCGGTCCTTCGATTGCAGGAGGTCGCCATGACTGCTGGAAGATGTCCGCTGCATTGTCACGAGCATGGGTGCGTGAGCCGACGCGAGTTTCTGGTGGGGTCCGCGGTGTTTCTGGCGGGGTGTTCTTCGATGAGACGCCAGCGGTCGGGGGTGACGCCGATCCGCCAGTGCGGACCGGCCGCGAAGTACAGGCCCGCGCTCTGGGCAGCCTTTGTTCGGCGGGAAGGCGACTACGGCATGCTCTGGCCCGGCGCGGTCTACGACGGCGAGAAGGCTCGCGGCATGTACGCGGACAAGATGGTCGAAACCGCATCGCTGCTCGGAGCCGATCTCAACCTGCGGTCGAAACCCCTGTACAGTCTGGCCGAAGGGCAAGAGTGGATCGCCCAGGCGGAAGCAGCCAAGGCCGACGGCCTCGTGCTGGTCATGCTGGACCGTCAGCAGCACGCCTGGCCGACTGCGAGGAAGGTGGCCGAGAGCAGGATCCCTTCGATCGTGTATTCGCCCCTGGGCTCGTCGTTCACGACCAACACCGTCGATCTGGCGGCGAGGCCCGGCTGCGTGGTCTACTCGACCGACGATTATCGTCAGGCGGCTTACGGCATGAAGATGCTCTGCGCCGCAGCCAAGATGCGGCGGACCTGCTGCGTCGTGATCCAGGGCGACAAGCGATACGACTCGACGCTGGCCGACACCGGCATCACGCTGCGTCGCATCCCCGCTTCGTCGTTCATCGAGGAATACCGCAGGACGCCGGACAGCGAAGACATCGTCGCCATGGCGGATGAATACATGCGACGTGCGAGAAAGCGGATCGACGCCACACAGCAGGATGTCATCAACGGGCTCAAGAGCTACTACGTCGCCGGCCGCATCCTCGAACGTGAGGGCGGCGACGCGATCACGATGGACTGCCTCGGCGCCCTGGGCAAGATCGATGTGAGCCTGCCGTGCATCGCGTGGTCGCGGATGAACGACGATGGCATCCCGGCCGCCTGCGAGGCCGACGTCGGCGCGGTCGCGTCGCTGGTGATGACGCACTACCTGTTCGACCGTCCGGGTTTTCAGCAGGACCCGGTGGCCGACACCGCGGACGACACGATCATCGGGGCCCACTGCTCGTGCCCGACGCGACTGAACGGCTACGGTGCGCCGCCCGAGCCCTTCGACATCAAGCACCACCACGGCAACCGCGACGCGGTGCCGCGAACGGTCTGGCGGAAAGGGCAGCGGGTGACCAGCATCGATCTGCTGCCGGGCAGCGGGCAGACGTCCTCCACGGTCCTGGTCTCCGCGGGGACCGTGACGGAGAACAAGGAAGTGCCGCCCAGCGGCGGGTGCGTCGTGTCGGTGAAGGTGAAATTCGACGGGCATCAGGAGGTCCTGAGCTTCCCGGGCTTTCACCAGATCTTCTTCTACGGCGACTACAAGGAGCAGATCCGCGACTTCTGCCAGCTCTGCGGGTTCACGGCCCAGGTCGTGTAGAGAAGAATGGGACCGATGGGACGAATCGGACGGATGGGACCGGGCGTCAGATGTCCTTCACCGGCTTGAATCGCGTCACGTAGTCAGGGTCGATCCGGATTCCGAAACCGGGACCGGAGGGACAGCGCACGACGCCGGCTTTGCAGGTCAGGGGCGACGTGTCGCACGTGAACGGAATGCCTGTTTCGCCTTTGAACTCCTGGAACGGGCCTGGGTCTGCGACGTACGACGCAAAGTGCAGGACGTTCAGGTAGGCGAAGCCGAACTCGGAAAGGTGCAGCGTGCAGGGCATTCCCGCCGCTGCGGCCATGCGGGCCACCTTCGTGCAGCGGATGTAGCCTCCGAAATAGTGCAGGTCCGGCTGGATGATGTCCGCGGCTCGATTCTCAATCACCCACTGGAAACGGCGCATGCTGAATTCCTGCTCGCCCAGGCCGACCGGGATCGTCAGGGCGTCGCTGACCTCCTTCGTCGCCCACAGGTCGTCGAACTCGCAGGGCTCCTCGAACATCGCGTACTGGTGCTCCTCCATCAGTCGGCCGATGCGGATGGCGTTGGGCACGTCGTACGAACTGTTCGAGTCCGCGTAGAGCGTCATGGCGTCTCCGAAGGCCTTCCGGACGAGCGGAATCAACGCCTCGCTGCGACCGGGGAGCGAATCGGCGTTCTTGCTCATTCGTCCGCCCAGGCGGAACTTGACGGCCTTGGCGCCGGTCTCGGCCACGATCCGCTTGAGGTACTCGATCTCCGCTTCGGGCTTGTTGCCCCGATTGCCGCTGGCGCGGTAGACGCCGATGTCCCTGCGACGGACCGTGCCCAGCAATTCGCCGATAGGTACGCCGGCGATCTGTCCCATGAGGTCCAGCAGCGCCATTTCCACCGTCGCGACACAGACCCAGAACGCCAGGCCCTGGAATTTGTAGTTGCTCTGGTCGCGGTAGAGTTCCGCAAGCAGCGATTCGAGGTCGCGTGCGTCCTTGCCGACGAAGAAGGGCGCGACCCGCTTGAGGTACATCGGATACACGTCGAGCAGGCGGGAGTTGTTGGGAACCGTGACGCTCTCGGCGCCGTCGGCGGAGCGGGCGCGAACGAGGAATTTCGCACCGTCCCGCAGCAATTCCAGGCTCTCGATCTTCACAGGCGACTTGAGCAACTCGCGGCGCAGGACGGGCTCGGCCAGAATCCGATCGAGTGCGGCCTTATCCGGCCCGGAGCGTTCCGCGGCCGTCAGGCGGCCGGAGGCGGAAAGGCCCGTTCCAAGGGCAGTCGCCAAAAATGCACGACGTGTGGTTTTCATAGTGGATCATCCTTCATGCGTGCATCATAATCTACCCACCCGGCGACACAGGAACAACGGAAAAAGTGGAGATTGGAGGCTCGGGTGGGTATGGTGGGTGGGCATCGATTGTAAGGAGGATGAAATGAAAACGTCAGATCGTCTCCTATGGGTCGTGATGGGCCTCTCGGCGGCGCTCGCGTGCGCCGCGTTCGGGCAGACGCAGGATTTCACCGCGGTGCGGGCGGAGGTGGACTTCGCCAAGCACGTTCGCATCTGGGACGGGTTCGGCGTCAACTACGTCGAAGTCGCTCAATCCGTCGACTACACGAAGGACCCGCAGGAATATGGCGGGTTCAGCCTGCTGACGGAGAACCAGCGTCAGCAGATCGTCGAGATGGTCTTTGGCGACGACGGCCTCAGACCCGCGCTGGTCAAGATGTTCCTCGATCCGTTTCATCAGGCCCAGCCGGGCGGGCCGTTCGACCACGAGACCACCACTCGCTGGATGCGGTACTTCGCGCGCGAAGGGCTCAAGCGAACTCGCAGCCGGGGCCAAGACCTGACGATCCTCACGACGCTCTATGGCCCGCCTGCCTGGGCGACGAAGCAGAAGTTCATGCGTGGTCGCGATCTCGACCCCGCTCGCAAGTACGATCTGGCTCGGTACATGGTCGACTGGGTCCGCTACCTCCGCGAGGAGGAGGGGCTGCCCGTGCGGTACCTCTCGCTGCACAACGAAGGCGAGGACTGGCTCCGCTGGCCCGCCGACGGCGCCAGCGGCAATATCGGCACCGGCCACGATTACAATCTGTTCTGGCCGCCGGAGCAGGTGGCGGACTTCCTTCGCATCGTACGGCCGATGCTCGACGAAGCGGGCCTGACCGACGTCGGCGTCACGCCGGGCGAGTGCACGAACTGGTACCGCTTCAGCGCGTGGGGCTACGCGGACGCGATCGCCGACGACCCCGGCGCCCTGGCGAGCCTGGGCCTGATCACCTCGCACGGTTTCTACGGCGGCGCCTACGGCCGCTGGTTCGGCGAGCATCGCAGCCTGGGCACGGACATCCTCCGCGAGAAACGGCCGGAGTTGCGCGCCTGGGTGACGTCCACGAGCTGGAGCAGGATGGACGCCGCCAACGTCAAGGAGATGCACGGCAACATCTACACCGCCAAAGTCAACGGGATCATCCCCTGGGCCTGCATCCAACGGCCCGCCAAGTGGGTCGGCGGCGATCCGAACCCCGGCACCGCGTTCCGCGTGTCCGAGGACGGTTCCTACGAAGTCCTTCGCGGCTATTATTACTTCAAGCAGCTCACGCGGGCGGGCCAGCCGGGCATGGCGGTGGCCAAGGCGTTCGCCATGGATTCGGAGGTCGCGGTGATCGGTTTTGCCCGCAACGGGACGAGGCATCCCGATGCCTTCGTCGTGGCCAATCTCGGCAAGGACAAGAAGATCGCGGTCAAGGTGGCAGGGGCCGGCAGCGACTCCTTCGAGGTCTTCAGGACCACCGACGAGAAGGACCGCTGCGAGCAGGTGGGCAGGGCCACGCTGGAGAACGACATGATCGTTTTCAACGCCCCAGCCCAGTCGGCGACGACGTTCCTGGCCCAGTGAGGCAGGGGGGCGTCGAGCTCGGTTTCTTGTCATCCTGAACGAAGTGCAGGATCTGGCCTGCGACCGAGAGAAACCTCCCATCCGGCGCCCAGGTCCTTCGGCTTTGCCTCAGGACGACAAATCCTTTTTAATTCAATAGTTATGGCGTTCTTGGGGGCCTGATTCAGGACGAGGGGGCAAGACGAAAAAAGGCCGCGGTCGATTGGGCGACAGCGGCCTTTGGTATTCTGAGACTCGTGCTTCGGATTCGTTCCAGGTTTCCCGCCGGGATGGTCAGGACCTCTCCGGCCGGTCCTGCTTGAACGGTGCTGCGATGCAGTCTGCGAAATGCGACAAAACAAGCAAGCGTACGCTACAAGTGCTTGCTTGTGCTGGAGTTATGCTCGAAGCGGGGTCCGGCGGCTCAGTGCCGGACGATCCGCTGTGCCTTCCGCATGCGTCGGCGTTCCCTCTCGGAGGGCTTCTCGTAGTAGGCGGTCCGTTTCATATCGCGAATCAATCCCTCTTTTTCGCAGAGCTTCTTGAAACGCCGGATCATCTGCTGCACGGACTCGCCTGATCGCATCTTTACTTTGAGCATGTGTACTCCTTAAAAGCCTGACTCGATCCGAAACACTCGCGACTGCAAGACGTAGCTATGCATGTTGCAGAGCGGAAAACCTACAGCTTAGCGAGCTGTCGGTTCCATTTCAAGTCCCAAAAAACGCTCTGCGATATTTTTCGTGAAATCTGCGGCCGAAGGGGTATCCTTCTTATCGTGGACCGTCGTGGATCGGTTCCGTGGATCTTGTCGGCTGTTCCGACAAGGTTGGTTGAGTCATTGTCGCCATCGTTTGGAGGTACAGGCATCGTTGGAGAAGCTTCGTGAGACGCTCAGAGTGAAAAAGGAGCGGGCCATTCTAGTGGCCGCGATATTGCCCAATCACGGCACATACGACAATCTGGCCGAGCTGACCTCGCTGGCTGAAAGTGCCGGGGCAGTCGTCGTCGATCGGTTCAAGCAGAAGATCCGCACGATCAATCCTTCGACCTATATCGGCAAGGGCAAAGCCGACCAGCTTGGCGGACGGGTCAAGAAGTATCAGGCCAATGTCATCATTTTTGATAATGACCTTTCGCCGGGACAAATTCGCGAGTTGGAGACCGCCACGCAGACCAAGGTGGTGGACCGCAGCGAGCTGATCCTCGATATCTTCGCCACCCGGGCGCAGACCCGGCAGGCCAAGTTGCAGGTGGAGCTGGCCCAGCTTCAGTACACCTATCCCCGGCTGACGCGGATGTGGTCGCACCTGGACACCGTGACCGGCGCGGCCGGCGGGGGGACTGCCGGCGCGGTCGGCGCCATCGGCGTGCGCGGGCCCGGCGAGCAGCAGTTGGAAATCGACCGGCGAATCGTCAGTAAGCGGATTACCGAACTGCGGCGCGAGCTCGAAGGCCTCGACCGCCGCAAGCTCCGCGAGATCAAGGGCCGCAAGGATTTCTTCCAGGTCTGCATCGTCGGCTACACCAACGCCGGCAAGAGCACCCTGCTCAACGCGCTGACCGACGCCGGGACGTTCGTCGAGGACCGGCTCTTTGCGACCCTGGACACCAAGACTCGCAAGTGGGCGCCGTCGCGCGGCGTCGAGGTGCTGCTCAGCGACACGGTCGGCTTCGTGCGGGACTTGCCGCACCAGCTCGTCGCGTCGTTCAAGGCCACGCTCGAAGAGGCGGTGTTCGCGGACCTCTTGCTGCATGTGGTCGACGTGTCGAATCCCGAGGTGCTCTCTCAGATCGAGTCGGTCGACGCGGTTCTGGCGGAGATCGGCTGCAGCGAGAAGCCCGTCCTGATGGCGTTCAACAAGGCCGATGCGATCACCGACGCCAGCCCGCTGGAGATCCTCCAGACGATGCATCCCGACGCGGTTACGATCTCGGCCAAGACCAGTCTGGGCCTGGGCGATCTGGCCCGCAGGGTGACCGAGCATTACAGGGGCCGCGAGATGGTCCTGCGGATCACGACCGCCAGCGCCAACGGCAAGGTGCAAAGCTTCCTCCGCACCTACGGCCAGATCCTCAGCGAGCAATACGACGACGGCCAGGCGATCATCGAGGTTCGGATGGGCAAGAACCAGATCCCCGAGCTCGAACGCCTCCGCCCGGAGAAGGTGGAGGTGGTTCAGGGCTGAGGGTCTGCGAAGTGGTCATGTGAAGATGTGAGAGGGAGGCGTATATGAAACGCGCGACATTGATCCGAGGCACAGCGAGAGTGATGGGCCATGGTATCCTGCTGCTCGTCGGCGTCTTGGTCATCTTGTCTATCGACCGTGGACATCGCACCTATCCGATGCCCGCGCGGCAGAAAGCTCAGTTGCACTCCATGGATGCGGGGATCGAACTCTTCAACAATGAGTTCGGTTCCTATCCGCCTTCCGAGGCCAACGACCCGACGGGCAAGGCCTATTGCGGCGCGATGAAGCTGGCGGAGGCGCTGATGGGTCAGGACCTGCTGGGCTGCCACTCCAAGTCGGTCTTCCGCCGGGATGGTCTGGATGCGGCGGGGACCTTCGATCTGTACCCCGACGGCATTGAGAAACTGGATTTCGGGCTTCGCGCCGAGAGCCTCAAGGCGAGAATGGGACCTTACCTCCCTATCGAGGGCTCACACACAGTGCGATTGTCGGACGTCTACGGCAAAGGCAACACGGGACCGTTTTCCGAGGATACCTACGTTCTGTGCGACGTCTTCGAGCAAGAGCGGCCCAGCGGTAAGAAGACCGGCATGCCGATCCTCTACTATCGTGCGAATCGCCTGGGCACGACTCACCGAGTGGGTGACGCGAACAACATCTATGACTGTCGCGACAATCACGCCTTGCTCGCGTTGGGCGTCCCCGGCCAACTGGGAAAGACGCACCCGCTGATCGATCCGAATCGGTTCTACCTCAACACGCAGGACGTTCAAGCCACGTCGTCGCCTCAGCCGGTTCGAAGGGATTCGCACATTCTGATCAGCGCGGGTTTCGACGGCCTCTACGGCACGGCCGACGACGTCTGCAACTTCGAATGGAAGTACCGCGATCGGTGAATCAAAGTGTGTGCCGATAGCCTGGGCCTGTGAAGTCCGCGTCGATGATGGAGAGAAAGCTATGAAGCGTGCGGGATATGTGCCTTGGGTCCTTCTGGGCGTGTTACTGGTGGTCTTGTTGCTCTTTGTCTTTGCAGCCCTGGCGTTCATACCTCCTGCGCGGGCCTTTACGATGCACGTCAGGCAAAAGGCGCAGTTTGCCGCTATGGAAGCAGCAATCGAGCTCTTCTGCAATGAGTACCGCTCATATCCTCCCTCGGGCGCCAACGACCCGACGGGCAAACCCTACTGCGGGGCGATGAAGCTGGCGGAGGCATTGATGGGCCAGGATTTGCAGGGTTTTCATCCACGATCTGCCTTTCGCTTCGACGGCCTGGATTCGGATTCACTCACGTCTCTCTATCCTGCGAATCCGCCGGCGGACAATCTCAAGGCCAGGATGGGACCCTACAATTTGCCGCAATACGCCAATGCGTGGCGGTTGGCGGATGTCTATGGAAAAGGCAAGACCGGGCCGTTTCCCGAAGACACCCATGTCTTGTGTGACACTTTCGAGCGGAAACGCCCCAGCGGGAAGAGCACCGGCATGCCGATTCTCTACTATCGCGCGAATCCACGCGGCACGTCGCACCGGCCGGGCGATCCGAACAACATCTACGATTTCGCGGACAATCAGGCGATGATCGCACTCGGAGTTCCCGGCAAACCCCGCAAGACCCATCCGCTGGTCGATCCGAACCGATTCTACCTCCACACACAGGATGACCGGTCCACCGGCGGACCCCGGCCTTTCCGCCCGGATTCGTACATTCTGATCAGCGCCGGTCGAGACGGCCTCTACGGTACGGCCGACGACACCTACAACTTCGAGCCGTCTCGCCCCAGGCGATGACGGCGTGGCCTGCACTCCAGTCGGGGACTTGGGGTGCATGACCGTGGTTGCGCGCCCCCGCGGTGAGCGGGACGCGGGGGTTCAGACGGTTGCCCAGGACGCCCAAGGAAAGGGACGGACCGATCCGGATCCCGGCCTTCGGCCGGAGATTTTGCGCGTTGGTCCAGCAGCATGGAGGATGTGCCGGGCACATCCGAACGAAACTCGGGGTCTCATTGATCATGCTGCCGGCCCAAAGCGGCAAATCTCCTTCGCACGACCGCCTCGGGCGTGCTCTCCCGGAGTCTGCCGGGGTTCCGTGACGCCGGCGTGCTGCGATTCCTGTTCATGGTCAAGATCGGTTTCCATTCAGGCGTGCAGAGGGGTTCTTTGAGACCTCGCAGCTACGGTCCTGCAGCCGGGGACTTGCTGTGTCGCGGTTGACTTGGCGGGCGTCGGCGGTTCTAATCGGCGACGCGGGGGCCCGCTGTGGGGCGCCGCGTCAGGTTCGATCGGGATCATCGAGGTGGTCATGCAGGCCAACGCGTATCGGAATGTCGCCATCATCGGCGACGGCGGGATGGGAACCGTGCTGTCCATCCTGCTCTGCGAGAAGGGCATCTCCACGCGGATGTGGGGCCACGACGCAGGGCAGTTGGCCGAGATCGAGAAGGGCCGCGAGAACAAGCGGTTCCTGCCTGGCTACGAACTGCCTCAGTCGCTGGTCTTCGAGCCTCGCGATGAGCGGGCGATGGCGGGCGCGGACCTGATCGTCTCAGCGGTTCCCTGTCAATACATGCGGCCCGTCTGGAGCCGGCTGGGCAAGCACGTTCCTATCGGCGTTCCGATCGTCTCGGTGGCCAAGGGGATCGAGATCGGCACGCTTCTGCGACCCTCCGAGATTCTCAGCGACGTTCTGGGTTCGGGCGTTCCGCTGGCGGCCTTGAGCGGGCCGACCATCGCGGATGAACTGGCGCGCAAGCTGCCGGCGACAGCCTGCGCCGCGGCCCGGGACGAAGCCCTCGCACAGCGGGTTCAGGCGACGTTCAACTGTTCGTGGTTTCGGGTCTACACGAATACCGACCTGATCGGCGTCGAGCTGGCGGGGGCGATGAAGAACGTGATCGCCATCGCGGCGGGCATCATCGACGGCGTCGGCGCCGGCGACAACGCCAAGGCGGCGCTGCTGGCCCGCGGTCTGGCGGAGATCACCCGTCTGGGCCTGGCCCTGGGCGCCAGCGAGTACACCTTCGCGGGTCTGACCGGTCTGGGCGACCTGGTGACCACGTGCATTTCGCCCAGCGGACGCAACCGGTCGTTCGGCGAGCGGGTCGGCAAGGGGCTGACGCCCGAGCAGGCGCAGCATGCGACCGCGTCGGTCGTTGAAGGCGTCTCGACCTGCAAATCCGTCGTAGATCTCGCGGCCCGCCGGGGCGTGGAGATGCCCATCACGCAGGCGGTCTACGAGGTGCTGTTCGAAGGCAAACCGGTGCGAACCGCGATCGAGGACCTGATGACCCGACGTCCCAAGCCGGAATGGAACCTCGCGTCGAGGGCGTCTGCGAAAGCCCCATAACCTGTCCGTCGCCTTCACAGCGTCTCCTGTCTTTTTCTTCATTTGAGATCCGACGCGCTCCGACCGTCGGATCGAAATCCCCGCGTTCCTGTGGGGAATGTTTCCCTGCGTAAGCACTCATTCAGGGGCTGTCACGGTCGCACGCGCGCCTCGCGGGTTCGGTTATCGGCCCTTGCTGCGAAGGGGGGAATCTCCCGGACCGGTCTTGGCGCTTTTGGTTTGGCGCAATTCCATTTCATATACTTTAAACGACGCCGGGTGGACTGTCGAAGGACAGAACGCCGGCCGGTCCAGAGAAGACTCGGCCTGATCGGGCCACGAGATACGAAAGGGGGTCCGAACGGACAATGTGAGAGAGTCATGATGTGTCATCGCTTCGGTGACGAAGCCGGCTCACATTTCTTCTAGGGTGATAGGATATGTTTGGATTTGGCAAGAAGCAATCATGTCTGATCGGGGTCGATCTGGGCAACGACTGCGTGAAGCTGGCCCAACTGGCCAACGGCACGGAGGAGACGCACCTGATCGCCGGACAATGCGTCAATCGTCCTGCGGACGTCACGGCGGGCACGGCCCGGTGGCAGCGGTGGGCGATCGACGTGATGCGGGAATCGACCGCCAGCGGGCAGTTCAAGAGCAAGGACGTGGTGGCGGCCCTGCCGGCCAGCGAGGTGTTCATCGATCACCTGCGCTGGCCCAAGAAGTTCGACGGGAAGATCGAGGACGCGATCTTCGCGAAGATCAAGCAGAAGCTGCCCTTCGAACCGATCGAAAAGAACACGCTGATCAAGTACATTCCGGCCGAGCAGGACAACGTCATCGTGCTGGCGACGGAGCGGACGGTGATCGACCGGCATCTGGCGATCTACGAGAGGGCCGGGCTGACGATCAAGTCCATCGGCGTCTGGCCGGTGGCGCTGGCCAACTGCTACGCCCGCTTCTTCGGACGCCGCAAGACGGACCTCGAAGCGGTCGTTCTGCTGCTGGACATCCAGTTGGACTGCACGCACCTGGTGATCTGTCGGCACAAGAACCCCCTGTACGCCCACTATGTCCCCATCGGGGCCAAACAGCTCAAGGACGAGACCGCCGTGGGGCGGCTGGTCATGGAGATGACCGCGTGCCGGCGGGAGTTTCTGTCGTTGTACAAGAATATCCAGCTCGAACGGCTGATCTTCCTTTCCGGACTCGCTGTGGAGGCCGACGTCTACCGCACGATCGCCAAGCAACTGGAAGTCCAGGCGCAGATGGGCGACTGCATGGCGGCGGTGGAGATCCAGGATACGGACCGCCTCGGGCTGGAACGAAGGAATGGCGCGGCGAGCTGGGCGTTGGCCTTCGGGCTGAGCCTGAGTCTGAATTGATTAAGGATGATTGATTGTTGATGATTGGGCGGAAGCATCGAGCCTTTCCTCCCATCATCCATCATCAATGCTGAGGTATAAACGATGTCGAATATCAACTTTGTGCCGGACGATTACATCCAGAGCAACGAATCCCGCAGGGCCAACCTGATGTGCCTGATCCTGTTCCTGGTGGTGATGGCCGCTCTGGGAGGCTCGTTCGCGACGATTCGAATCCGCCAGCGGGCCTGCGTCGCGGAAGAGACGCTGGTGAACGCCCGGATGGCGAAGATGGAAGAGTCGATCAAGCAGTTCGAAGACCTCCAGACCCGGCGTCAGGAGATGATGCGGACGGCGTTGACGACGGCCGAGCTGCTGGAACCGATTCCTCGCAGCGTGCTCTTGGCCTCGCTGACGAACACGCTGCCGCCGGGCGTGTCGCTGATCAAGCTGGACCTGATGCAGAAGCAGGATTCGTCCCGGGCCCAGGCGGGGGCGCCCAAGCCCACCAAGTATCAGGCGGCCCAGGGCAAGCCCGCAACGGAGTCCGATGCGAAGTCCTCTCTCGAGAAGTCTCTGCTGATCCAGATGGACATCGAGGGGATCGCGCCGAGCGACCTTCAGGTCGCCGCCTATATCGAGCATCTCGGCAACTCCGCCCTGTTGGACAACGTCGCACTGGTCGAATCGAAGGAGAAGAAGATCGAGGACACCGCGTTCCGACAGTTCAAACTCACGGCCATGCTGAACCGGGACACCCATTTGACCAAGGAAGACATCGACGAGATCCGGATCAAGGCCACTCATTCGATCTACCAGTTCTAGCATGTCCCCGACATGAGACGTCGGATCAGGACCCTGTAGTGTGGGAGTAGACATTATGACGAGCGGTTTGAGACAGGCGATATTTTTCGTTTTGCTGGTGGGCGTGGCGGCCGCAGGCTACCAGTATATGATCAAGCCGGCCAACCAGAGTCTGGCCGAGTCCAAGCGCCGGGTGGAAGGCAAGCGGGCCAAGCTGGCCGACTTCGAGGCGGCCACCAGCCAGGCGGAGGACTTCAACAAGCAGGTCGAGCAACTGCAGGAGGCGGTGCGGTTCTTCGAGAGCAAACTGCCTCCGACCAGCGAAGTGCACAAGGTGCTCGAACAGGTCACCGTGATCGCGCAGAAGCAGGGGCTCAAGCCCAAGACGATCAAGACCCTGGTGCAGAAGGACAACAACGGCTACATCGAGCAGCCGCTGACGATGAAACTGGTGGGCGATTTCACCTCGTTCTACTCGTTCCTGCTGGAGCTGGAGAAGCTGCCTCGCATCATGAAACTGCGGGAGCTCAAGCTGGACAAGCCCAGCGACGGCACCAGTGAGATCGGGGCCGAATTCATCCTGAGCATTTTCTTTCAGAACAAGACCGCCTGACCGAGAACGTGAATTGCTGGAGTTGATTTATGCTGTCTTTTATGCGTGAACCGGAAGTCGGAACTCCCTCCGATCATTCGTCCGCAACGAACGGGCCCCAGGACGTCCTGTCGTCCGCCGGCCCGGACGCCCAGGACTTCCTGACCGTCGCGGCCAGCAGCAAGAACGTCCGCCGGAGCACGATTCTGGTCGCCATCCTGGTCGCCATCGGCCTGGTCTGCCTGATGTTCATGATCCGCAAGAGCCAGCCGCAGGCGGCGTCCGCCAGGCCGGGCACGACTGACGAGATGAAGATCGAAGCCGCCATCGGCCGGTTGACCGGCGTGCGGTCGGAGATGACCAACCGCATGGAGGCGATCCTCACGAAGTTCTACGAGTTCTCCGACGTGTTCCAGGTGAAGGTCAGCGAACTGTCGAAGAACCCGTTCGAGGTCGAAGGAGTCAGAGTCAAAGGACTCAGTGCTCCGGCGATCGTCCAAGAGGATCCCCAGATCCAGGCCGAGAGGATCCGACGGCAGAAGATGCAGGAGCAGGCCGGCACGCTGCGGCTGCTGAGCATCATGCGGTCCGACAACGGGCACTCCTGCATGATCAACGACCAAATCCTCCAACAGGACCAGAGCATCGAGGGCTTCACGGTCCGGCAGATCGGCAGCAATTTCGTCGAGCTGGCCTGGATGAACGGGGCCATCCCGGGCGACACCGCGTCGGAAACCAAAGACTGGACGATTACTTTGAAGCTGTCTGAATAATGTTGCGATTCCTATCCCCAAAAGAGAAGGTCAAATCCCCTGCGGCGAATCGATCGGGCGCGGGTCAGCCGGCGATGGCGCCGGTCTACCCCGACGACGCCGAGGTGCGGGGTTTGTGCGATCTGTATTCCCCCGAACCGACGAGCCGCGTTCAGGTACGCGACGTGGCGGACGTCCTGCTCGAGTTGAACAAGATCACCGACGAGCAGTACGGCCGCATCCGGCGCGAGACCTTGAACAAGCCCGGGAGCGATCCGACCGCGGCGCTGCTGAAGGAAGGACTCATCGGCGTCAACGACATTCTCGAAGCGAAGGCCAAGCTCAACGGCCAGGAGTTCCGCCACATCACGCCCCAGGAGGTGGAGAAGGCGGCCTTCGGGAAGCTGGAGGCGGACTTCATTCAGCGGAGCAACATCGTCCCGATCGCCACCGACGGCGACAAGCTCGTCGTCGCCACCAGCGAGCCGGCCAATGTCTTCGCGATGGAGGACGTCCGGCGTCAGGTCGGGATGGAGCTACGCGTCGTGGTCTGTCCGCCGGAGGACATCGCGGCGATCTGCGAGGCGTTCCGCGAGCAGCCCACCGAGGCCGTCCTCGAGGACATCATGAGCGACATGACCGAGGTCGAGGTCGTCCATGACGTCGAGGACGTCTCCGAAGACCTGGAGAAGATGGCCGGCCAGTCGCCCGTCATCAAGTTCGTCAACTACCTGATCAGCAACGCGGTCCACGAAGGGGCCAGCGATATTCACATCGAGCCCAAAGAGAAGCAGACGAAGATCCGCTACCGCATCGACGGCGTCCTCTTCGGAGCGATGGAAGCGCCGCCGAAGATGCACCCGGCGGTCGTCTCGCGCATCAAGATCATGGCCAACCTGGACATCTCCGAGCGGCGTCTGCCCCAGGACGGCAAGGTCGCTGCGATCATCGGAGGCAGGGCCATCGATCTCCGCGTTTCAACGCTGCCGACCAGCCACGGCGAGAAGACCGTGATTCGTATTCTCGACAGCAAATCCATCCGTCGGGGATTGGACTCGATGGGCATGGAGTCGGAGGCGTGCGAGGCGTTCCGCGAGCAGGTGAAGCTGCCGCACGGAATCCTTCTCGTGACCGGTCCGACCGGGTCGGGCAAAAGCACGACCCTCTACTCGGCCCTGGGCGAGATGGACGGCGAAAAGCTCAACGTCTCCACGGTCGAGGACCCGGTCGAGTACGAGCTGGGCTTCTGCAACCAGGTCCAGGTCAACGAGAAGACCGGCCTGACCTTCGCGGCGGCGCTGCGAAGCCTGTTGCGTCAGGACCCCGACGTCATCATGGTCGGCGAAATCCGCGACAACGAGACCGCCCGCATCGCGGTGCAGGCGG
>CALEZT010000184.1 GCA_937927975.1 uncultured Phycisphaerales bacterium | reverse complement strand
GTCCCTTTTACATGCCGATTTCCATGGAATCACGCGGGGTAAACGGACAACCCGTACTATGCCCCGACCGATAAATCGCGAAAACCGCGTTCTTTTGTGCTTGACAGGGGTCCTATTCCCGCCGATCTTTGCCGAAGTTGGCGCGAGTAGAGTCATTTTGGAGACATGGTTTTCGAGTCTTCGAGAAGGCAGCGTTTCAGTCTCTGCAGACTCATGACCCATAGGCAATTCTCCTACGAGTGTGGGTCGAAGGCACCCACCGAGCATAATGAACGATGCCTCAGAGATGCCCCGGCGTAAGTCAATCGCCTGGAACCGGCCACCGTGTTTCTGACAGTACTCGCGCAAGCGGGGGAACACGCCCCACTCCAGCGCATTCCGCTCAGCCTTCAGATCGTTGAAGGTCGAGCTGACGAAGACACGAAATCTCAATTCACGACGGTCCATATTCCGCTTTCATTCTTCTGCCTTCTTCCAATCTTGTGAGGCAGCGTCGATGGCGCGACTGAATGCCAGCTCCGCCTCGTAGGTGCTTTCGTCGGCGAAAACAGATTCGGCGTTCTCCAACTGAATCCTGCTCTGTGGCGGCGGATTTCCCGCTCCCCACCACCAGCGGCATCTGGCGGCGTCCGAAATCAAGCCGAGGCACTTGCCGCATGAACAGCTTCAGAGCGGCGAGAGAAATGCTCACCGAACGATCACGTCGGACAGGTTTGGGGCTCCATGTTCAATCTCGTAGATCTCAATACTCGGGCCACTCGATATAGCGAATCCCTGGCCGTCCGGTCGCATCACCGATACGTCAGCGAAGGCGTCAGGGAGTCTTCCGATTGTAAGCCCTCCCCTTTGGCGTGTTATAATGACGCCAAATTCGTCCGCCGACACACCGAATTCGCGAGCAAAACTCTCGGCCAGCCTTCCGTAGGCGACGCCGAGCCCTTTATTCTCTTCAGCCAATTTGCCGTTCTCCAAGTCCCACACTTTTGCCAAAGTCTCGAGAGAGGTAAATCGAGGTCTCGACGTGCCCACTGATACCACATATCCTTCATCGTCCGATATGGCCAGTGCGCTCACCGCCGAAAACTCGTCGTGAATATTAGTGTGCTGGAACCGGTGAAGTTCGCATTGATGCGCAGCGTCCCATACGCATATCAGACCATCACCCGACACGCTCACGACAGATCTCCCGCTTCGTGCCCATCTAATCAGGTATACGGGCTTGTTGTGCCGTGAAAAGGCACCGTCGCAGGAGCCCGTTAGCAGTGACCAGATACGGACAACTCCGTCGTCCCCGCCCGTCGCCACAAACCTGCCGTCAGGGCTGACTGCGCCGCAGATGATATTGTCGCGGTCATGCGAATGCTGAACTTCGCGAATGACTTGGGCCATATCGATATCCCAGACCGTCAAGGTTCTCCGTGACCAAGTAATGAACACATCCGATAAGTCCGGAACATCGAAGCCAACTAGAACATCTTTGTCGGCCTTAGAGCCACTCGTCGGCGCCTCGAGGCGAAGCATGGTGGACGCTTCAGGAAGCTTGATCACTACCAGGGCTATGCCGTCTCCAGACGTCTCCGACCAAGTCGCGACGATAATCCGCTGCTTGGCCTTATTGTAGCGAACAAGGATTCCATCGCTCAAGTCATGGGGCCGGCGCGCAGGTGCTGGCAGGAGTAAAGGCCAAGCTCCCACGTGCTTCCCGGTTTTGGCTTCCCACAGTCTCAGTTCGCAAGCAGAAACGCTGGCGATCTCCGTGCCATCTTCCGAGTAAGCAATTCCATTCACGGGTTCGCGATGATCAACCCGCCTCGCCTTGTTGCGATGTGGGCTCATGGGCGCGGACCAAGCCGCGATTGAATCTGTAGACCCAGTGATCACCAAGCCTGCTGTCGACGCCAACACCGCCTGTTCAACGCCGCATCGGTGAAACCTGTTGTCAGAAAGCAGTAGACCTGCGTTATCAGTGATTTGGACGACACCATCGTCTCGCCCAACGATTAACCCGTCCCCTGCAGCAGTGAAGCTAAGCGCGGTCACTGCAGCTTTCGCATCCGGCCACCCAAGCTTGCGTGTGCATTCGGCGTTGGGCAGGCTGAATACCTCAATCTCTCCGGCGCGGTTGCCGGTGGCCACTTTGGAACCGTCCGGCGCAATGGCGATTGATGTCAGATCCACCTCCGAGGAGGGGAAGTCTCTTTCGACACTCCCATCTGGCAAGAGCACTCTCCGTTTCGTCCGCGCCGTGCAGGCGATCCTGGCGAGACTTGGCAAACAAGCGATTCGATCGTAGCGCTCCCCACGTGAACGGGTGAGGATTTCGCCGCTGCTAACTTCCAAGACAGCAAGAAGGTCACCGCCAGCGCAGACCAGTTGGCGTCCGTCCGCCTTGAATGACAGAAAGTCGATACGGGTGTCGAGCGTATCCGTTGTGCGCCAAAGTAACTCTCCATTTTCTACATTAACGAGTCGCAACTCATGTGAGTAATTAGTCGCCTGCGCAAGGAACCTTCCGTCTGGGCTGAGCGCAATGGCGGTCGAATACACCATTGTGTCGGAAACGTGGAACGGCAACACATACAAGAGCTCCGCTCTGGACAGATCCCATATTTCTATAGCCCTGAACGTGTTCGTGCACGCGAGGCATGCAGGAACTGCACTGCAAGCGATGGGCGAGCCTCTGCCTCGAAGGGCGAGCATCTGGCCGCAGCCAACTGCATTTTCGGGAGGTCGCAGGGACCTCACCCACAGAAAACCCGGTTGCTTCGCTTCCTTCAAGTGTGCGGCCGCAAGAAGACGCGAGGCAAAGGTCGGATCGTCACTGTCCTCATGCGAAACCCCATCTTCCCTGCCGTGGTCGAGCCACCAACACGAATTCCAAAGGCACTGAAACAGAGTCGTCGGATACCACCCGATAAAATGGATGTCGCGGCGAAGAGCTTCTGCGAGCAAACTGAGGATGCGCCACTTCCTGCGGACTGACGGCAGCACAGCCAGTGTGCGCGCGAAATCAGCAGCGAGATCGGAAACCATGCCCGCTTCGACCTTGGCTTCAAGGAACAATACATTGGTGAGGAGTTCTTCCAATGCCTCCCATTCCCCTGATCGTTTTGCTGCTTCAAGACGCTGCCATGGGAGCTCGTCCGCCTTCCGCGCGTTGGTCGATCGTGGTGACGGTGGCAGTCGCTTCGCGCGCGCCTGTTGTTCTGTGAGCGATTCTGAGAAGCTATCCTGCGCATCAAAGTAGTCGGCCAGCAGCGCGTGCGGTTGCCAACCCAGATCGAACGCTTCTGCGAAGCGTTGTCGCGCCCATGCCGCTATTTGCCGGTGGTAGAACGTCAGCACATTGGCGCCGGGTGCGGCGCGTTCGCTGAGGTAAGAGGCAAGGTCAAACCGGAGCCGGGACCACAGCGCAATCGGAATGCGCTTGGCATTGGGCGGCAGCTCATGCCGGGCCTGTTCGGTAGCTTCGTTGAGCTTGGCCCGGTACTCAGGGTCAGCGAACAGGACCTCCAGAATCTCGTTCTCCGCCAATCCGTGCCGGGAGGCGGACAGATAACCCAGCACGCGGTTCACCAACAGCGGACCGTGGTTTGCCGGCTGGCTCAACCGGTCGAAGAGTTGTTTGAGAAGCGCGGGGACGCTCTCGCCCGGCACCGAGGCCGAGTCGTAGGAATGCCAGAGTTGGACTTCGTCGGAGAGCAGTTTCAGGTAGATCGGCTGGCGGCAGGCCGGAGATGCAAGGCGTTGCTCGATTCGCGCCCGCTGATCTTCACTGACCTTGCGGCCCGCCTTGGGGAGCCACCGGTCGAAAAGCAACAAGCGAGCTTCGGCCTCCGAGAGAACGTCCAGGTTGATGAAGTTCTCGGCCGGGATTGGGCGCCGCTGGAGTTCGGCGTACGGTTGGCCGGCCGGATCACCGGTGGCCCGGTCGGACAAGCAGGAGACAACGAGCTTCACGTGGGCCGGCAACGAGCCAAGCGGCAGCCAGTTCAGCAGCCGGCCATTGTTGGCATCGGCAAGTTGGTCGAGGGCGTCCAGAAACAGGATCAGTGGTTGCTCCGCCGTGGCGGCCTGCAAATGCTGGGAGAATTCGTCGCGTAACTCCTTGATCTCGTTAGGAAGCGCGTCAGCGCGCGGGTTCCGCTGCCGCAGTTCCTGGCAGAGACTGCTGAGCAGCGAACGGAGGTCAGACGACCGTGGCGCCACGCCGATGAAGCGTTCGACCCGTTTTCGGGTCTTTGCCACTTCTTGAGACGCGCGCGCCAACAAGGCGGTCTTTCCGCAGCCGGAAGCCCCGTGGATCACCAAGGGCCAACGGGAATTGCTCCCCACGTAGTCGAGAATGGTCTGCAACTCGACTTGCCGGCCGACAAACGATTCCTCACCGCCACGCTCCTTGGCGAACCGTTCGTATTCGCACTGCTCGATTTCCAGTTCGCGTGCGGCCCGGTCCGTGGAAGCTTGTGCGGTATTATGCCAATACTCATCGATCTGACCTTGGATGATCTCCGACAGCCGGCTTACCACATCGGCGCAAAGCTGCACCAAGTGCCCCGTCGTGACATCGGCGGTTCGGCCGCCCTGATCGTCCTGGGCCTCCACCAACCAGGCGGGGGCCTCGTTGCGGAGAACGTTCGCACTGCCCAGCCGCTGGCGAAGCTCCGCCTTCAACCGGTCTTGCTCGGTTCGGAGTGCGACCGCAACGCTACCGGACGGATTCACGCCAACGAAGTCCTTGATCTGCTTCGGGTCGGAGAAGGCGGCGAGGTTCTCGATCTGCCGGAAAAACGCCAGCACATGCTCCCGAGCATCCGGCACACGGAGCGCGCCGTGCCAGATTTCCTGTTCGGTGGCGGACGCTTGGAACCGGACAATGGCTGGTGGCGAACCATCCGGTCCCGCAGCATCGAAACGCCGCTGCAGTTGTTCTGGTGGCATTGCCCGGTTAATGATTGTCCACAAGACGGCCTGGACCTGGTTCCATACCGCATCTCGCGTGTAGTCCTGGTCATCGCCCAGGTCCTGACGCCGGGATTGCAGATCGGAAGAGCGTCGTGTAGGGAAAGAGTGTAGATCTCGGTGGT
>CALEZT010000183.1 GCA_937927975.1 uncultured Phycisphaerales bacterium | reverse complement strand
GGCTCCTACGGATGGTTATCGGCCAAAGACACTGTTTTGAGATAGTTTCTAAGGGCTCCAATGGAGGCAAGCTGCTCCGCCCGATGCAGTTTCTGCCGGTAGTCCTCCAGCTCGTCCTGCGCCTGTTTGAGTTCTTGAATATCACGACCTACGATGAGGGCTGCCACGATCCGACCGGTTCTATCCTTAATTGGTTCCAGTGTCGTGTTGTACCAACGCTGCTGCCCCTGCACCTCTGTCAAACCAATGGCATTCATTCCCCCGCCGGCCCTGATCACCTCCCGCACGCTGTCAACCTGTCTATCGGCAATCCCCTTGGGAAATAGATCCCACATTGTCTTGCCAATGTAGTCCTTGGGTTCACCGCCCAGTCGGTGGGCCGCTGTCATGTTCATGAAGAGGAACACACCCCCTCCGTCGACCATGGCGATTGCCTCGCCCGCACTCTCCACCAAGACTCGATATCGTTCTTCGCTTTCCTGAAGCAACCCAATAAGCCGTCTATATTCGGTCACATCTCGGAACGCGCCCATGACGCACGCCGTACCGCCCAGATTGATGGGGATTGCATTGATATCCGCGTATACCGTCCGCCCATCCTTGGTCTTCACGGGGATATTCGTGGCCAGACGCAGTTCGCCTCTGGCCTGTCTCGCAAAAGTGTCGAGCGCATGAGGGAGGCTGTCTTCAGGATGAATATCTTTGACGCCGAGTTGTATGATCTCGCGGGGGGCATACCCGGTCATGTCACACAGGGCTTTGTTCGCCATACGAAACTCACCCGTGCAGACATCGGCAACGACGAATCCATCTGCTGCATTCTCAAAGAGGGACCGAAACCGTTCTTCGGACTCCCGCAATGCCCTCTCCGCCTTCTTCCGCTCTGTGATCTCCACCCCAATCCCCCACGTCCGCCAGGGGGCAATCGGTACCCGTGCGGATATGTTGTACCAAGCAACACTCTTCGCCCCGCCGTCCTTGGCCGTGATCTCCCAATGCCAGTCTCGGTAGTCATCCGCTCGTTCTTTCCACTCACGCATCATCCGTTCTCGGTAGGCTCGCTTCGGATACAGCAATTCCAGGGCCTTTGGATTGCCAATAATCTCCGCCGCACTGTATCCAGTCACACGCTCACATTCCCGATTCCACAGGACGATATTCCAGTCCGCATCAAATGCGTCGATCATAACCGGCATGTTCAGAAGGACAGTGAAGAGTCGCTCCTTTTCTCGTTCGACGGCCTGTTCCTCCCTCGTCAACTCTCCTACCCGTTGCTGCAATTCGGCAACCTGACAACGTAGGGCGGCCAATTCCTCCAACAGGGCCCCCCGTGTGCTTGGCTCACGTGGCATGTGGTTAGCTCTCCGAACAACCGATTGCCCCTTTTCTGAACAACGGCCCCGTAGCCGTCCCCAGAACCCCTTTCATTATATGCCCAACTGCAGCCCGAAGAGAAGTGGCAAGTCGAATGCGATATCCATTCCACGATGCTGTTCAAGTTTCCAACCCTATATGCTTATCATCCCGGACTGCTATGACTCCGCCGGTGAATAACGTCCGTACGTTTGTGCTGGCATTGCCCCGCCTCTGCATACCCCCCCCCGCCACAAAAGCAGTATGTCATGATTCCAGACCCCTGACAACAGCCAGGAGTCCCGCAGGAACGCCGACCCATGGTACGGCTGCAAAACCGGTTCTCACAATCTCGGCCACAGTAACAGACGCAGGTGCACCTGATCCCTACGCCGAGGAGACTTCCGGGTCAGAACGACGCGGTTCTCTCCGGCCAAAAGCGGTGAACCCAGTGGCAGCAATCTCCAACGCTCACCCCTTCGGAATCGCTGGCAAGACAGGACTTCACTTGCGATCACACGATGCCAAGCGTATAATCGCGCCATCGTTATCCAGCTGTCACGCGTGGATTAGCCAAACTGTGCGTGGAGGTAGCCTCATGGACATCCCTGCGAGCCATAGTCCCCAACACACAACCCACCCTGTATCCAGACGGAGCTTTCTCAGCCTTGCGGGAGCTGCCTGCCTGGGAGCCGCCGTGGGTACCGCCCCCGGACCGGCGCATGCCGCGGAAAGGAAGCGGCCCAATATTTTGTTCATCTTCTCCGACGATCATTCCTTGCAGGCCATCGGAGCGTACCCGACCTGGCTCTCGGCCTTCTGCCGGCTAAACGCGGTTACCCCGAACATCGACCGTCTGGCTGGCGAGGGCGCCCTGTTCACCAACAGTTTCTGTGGCAATTCCCTCTGCTCGCCAAGCCGGGCCGCGATCCTCACCGGCCTGCACAGCCACGCCAACGGTGTCATGACACTGAACAAACCGATCAATGCCGGGCTCTGGACCTACCCGCACGCCCTGCGCGAGGCCGGATACCAGACGGCGGTCTTCGGCAAGTGGCATCTGGCCAGCACGAGACCGGAGACAGACTACTGGCGCATCCTGCCGGGGCAGGGCTCCTACCTGGACCCGAAGTTCGAAGGCCCTGACGGCATGGAGTCGCACAAAGGATACGCCACGGACATCATCACGGACCTGTCGCTGGAATGGCTCAAGAAACGCGACACGTCCAAGCCGTTCATGCTCATGGTGCAACACAAGGCCCCGCATCGGAACTGGATCCCGCCGGAGCGCTACTGGCGCTGGCTCGACGATGTCGAGATCCCCGAGCCGGACACCCTTTTCGACGATTATGCCAACCGAGCCTCCCCGGCCCGGTTTCAGCAGATGGAGATCGGCAGGGACATGGTCCTCAAGAGTGATCTGAAAGTCGAGGGGCCCGAGGCGCAGATCGATCCCGACTCCGCGTACGGCCCTCGCAACCTCGATTTCCGCCGCCGCAATCCGCAGGGCCGGGACCTGACCCGCTGGAAGTACCAGCAGTACATGAAAGACTATCTGCGCTGCATCAAGGCGGTGGATGACAGCGTGGGGCGGCTGGGGCAATACCTTGCGGCCGAGGGCCTCGACTCCAATACCGTGGTGATCTACTCGAGCGACCAGGGCTTCTACAATGGGGAGCACGGCTGGTTCGACAAGCGGTGGATTTACGAGGAGTCCGTGCACATGCCTCTGATCGTGCGGTGGCCCGGCGTGGTGAAGGCCGGCAGCCGCCCCGCCGCGATGGTGCAGAACATCGATTACGCCCCGACGTTCACGGAGATCGCGGGCGGTCGAGTGCCGGAGGGCCTGCACGGCCGTTCGTTCATGCCCGTGCTGCGCGACCGCACGCCCGCCGACTGGCGCAGGAGCATCTACTACCACTACTACGACCCGGGTCACGGCGTGGCCAAGCACTACGGCCTCCGCACCGAGCAACACACGCTGGCGTACTTCTACACCACCGACGAGTGGGAGCTGTTCGATCTGGAGAAGGATCCCAGGCAGCTCCGCAGCGTCTACTCCGACCCGGCCTACGCGGCTACCGTTGCCCGGCTGAAAGCCGAGTTGACGCGGCTCCGTGCCGAGTTCAAGGACAATAGCGACACCGCCCCGTCTCCCACGCCGGCCCCGGCGCCAAAGTCGGCGACGCGCCAGTCGCCCCGTAAGGATCGAAAGAAGACGCCGTAGATGGCGATGAAGAGCATGAAGGACAAAATAGCAGCCTTCAGTGACAACATCCCTGGAGCAATGGGAAGGATGGGACATGTTTAATCAGCGCATGAGTCGTCGCCGTTTCCTGGCTGCCACCGCCTCTTCCCTGGCGTTCACCTACATTCCCAGGCGCGCCTGGGGCGCGAATGACCGCTTCTACGTCGCAGGGGTCGGGGTGGGCGGCAAGGGAGCCGGAGAGGTGAACGACGTCACTCGGGCCGGCGGCACCTTCGTCGCGCTGTGCGATGTGGATGAGAGTCGGGCAGCCAAGACGTTCGGCAGCTTTCCCGAGGCGAAACGGTACCAGGATTTCCGGGTCATGCTCGAGAAAGAGAAGGGGATCGATGCCGTGACCGTGAGCACGCCGGACCACACGCACGCCCTCGCTTCCCTGATGGCAATGTCGCTGGGCAAGCACGTCTATTGCCAGAAGCCTCTCACGCATTCGATCTATGAGGCCCGTGTGCTGGAGCAGGCGGCCCAATACTACAAGGTCCAGACCCAGATGGGCAACCAGGCACACGCCGGCGAGCCGATCCGGCGGGCCGTCGAGCTCGTGCGCGCGGGCATCATCGGCCCCGTCCGGGAGGTCCACGCCTGGACGAATCGGCCCATCTGGCCGCAGGGGCAGCAGGCATTGAAGGAGCGGGACCGTCTCGCCGGACAGGCCAGGCCACAGGGGCTGGACTGGGACCTCTGGGTCGGCCCGGCCCCGATCCGGGACTACAACGCGTGCTATGTCCCGTTCAAATGGCGGGGCTGGTGGGACTTCGGCACCGGGGCACTCGGCGATATGGCCTGTCACATCATGGACATGGCCTACTGGGCGTTGGATATGGGGGCGACGACGGTGGTGGAAGCCGAGTCCGGCGGCCAGACTCGGGAAACCGGTCCCGAGTGGTCGACCATTACCTATGAGTTCCCCGCCCGTCCATCCGTGGGCGGCGGCGAGTTCGGCGGTTCCGTGGGACCCAAGGCAGCGGTCGCAATGCCCGCGGTGAAATACGTTTGGTATGACGGCCGCAAGGCTGGCAAGGCGAACGCACCGTACGAGCTACTGACGAGGGCAGCGGCAGGAGCACCGGCGGCCGCGACAGAGACTCGCCCGCGGCCCGCCCGAGCCGGCAAGGCGGAAGAGGCAAAGAAGAAGGCCGTGTCGGCCGATGACCCTGGGAGCTGGGACGTGGTCCTGGTCGGCGACGACGGGCTGATGCTGTTCAGACGCAATGCAACGGATTGGGTCATTACACCCGGACGCCGCATCGAGCAGTTCGCTGATACGCCCAGGACGATTCGCCGGGTGGCGAACGAGGATACCGAGTGGATCGAGGCCTGCAAAGGGGGCCCCAAACCACTATCGAGTTTCGACTACAGCAGCCGGCTCACCGAGATGGTGTTGCTGGGCAACCTGGCGGTGCGTCTCGGCAAGAAGATCGAATGGGACAGCGCCGGCCTGAAGGCCAGGAATGCCCCCGAGGCGGATGCGGTGATCCGGCGGCCCTACCGCAAAGGTTGGGATCTGCCGGCGCCGCTGGCTGTATCGAGGATCGGCTGACTGTCGCCGCGATTCAAAACGTGCACGTACGAGTGGGTCCGGTGCGTCCCGCTCATCAAGGGATTTGACCCTCTCACCTTGGCCGCACGAACTCGCCGAACGGACGCTCGAACCCGACGAGCCAGTCCTTCAACCGGCCCCGCAGGTCCTCAACCGTTCTTGCGTGTTGGGGATCTCTGATCAGGTTCACCCGTTCCTCGGGGTCGGCCTCCAGATCATATAGTTGGTCCGCGTCCCAGTAGCCGGGATGGCGTTTCAGTGCCATCTCCTGCAGGTTCAGTGAGACGTCCATGTGGTAGGCCGGTCGGCCCAACGTTCTGTCGGAGAGCTTCTGCTGAACCCCCGACGGATAGCGCAGGGCGATGTACTTCCATCGCGGCGTGCAGACGGCCCGCGTATGTCCGATCTCCAGGAACAGTTCCTCCCGCCATTTCGCCTGCGATGACGTGACCAGCGGGATCAGGCTCGATCCGTCGATTCTCATCTCGGCGGGCGGCCGGACCCCCGCCAGCTCGAAGATCGTCGGCACGAAATCGATGTTCTGCACCAGCCTGTCGCAGACCTGCCCTCCCGGAATGCGTCCCTTGCCCCAGAGGAAACAGGGCGTTCGCGCCCCGCCGTCGTAGCAGGTGCCTTTGCCACCGAGCGTGGCATTGTCACTGAAGAACAGGATCACCGTGTTGTCCAACTTGCCGAGATCGGCGAGTCTCTGCACCACCGCCGCGATGCCGTCGTCGAGCCAGGTGGCGTGCCCCATGTTCCCCGCCACACCCGCCTGTTTCAGCCGCGCGGCGATACTGGCCCGCGGCGTCTGCACGTTCAGAGGAGCAGGTAAATGTCCGGCCGGGGTCATCGTCGGGTCGCCGCCGATCGACTGGTTGGGCGCGGGGCTGTGCTGCAACGTGGTGCACAGGTGCAGAAAGAAAGGTCTGTCATCGGCCTGATTCAGGAAATCCAATGCCCCCTTCGTGGCCCACTCCATGTTGTGATAGATCAGGGCGTCCAGCTTGTGATCGGCAAGGTTGCCGCGATAGACGCTCGCGGCGTAGTCGAATCCCACCTGCCGGATGTAGTCGCAGAGCCGCCGCTGGTTCTCCTCCAGTTTCTTCGCCACCTCAGGGTCGTGCAGGTCGGCATCGGACGGGATGGGCACGAACGCCGGTCCGCCGGTGTGCCACTTTCCTACGAAACCCGTCCGGTACCCGTGTGCACGGAGCACCTGCGCCACGTTCCAACGGCCGGGCTCAACCTGGACGTTGAAGCCCACGTTCGATGGCGTGCCCGGAGGATGCGCCTTCATGAACCGGTGCGTCGCGCAGCGGCTGGCGTACTGGCCCGTCATGCACGTATACCGGCTGGGCGTGCAGACACTGGAGGAGGTATACGCCCGGGTGAACTTCACGCCTTCCCGGCACAGCCTGTCCAGCGTGGGCGTCAGGACCTTGCCCCCAAAGCAGCCCAGGGTGTCCGGATTCTGGTCGTCGGTCAGGATGAAGAGAATGTTCGGTCGGCTGGGCGTTGCGGCCGCGGAAGCCGGCGTGACCAGAGAGGTTGTCACTCCCAGCGCCAACACCAGTGTGATGAACCCATGTCGCCGTTTCATGGCACGATTATAACCTCCTGCCCGTCGGTGTGAAAATGTCCTACATGCTCTACGACCCCTCGGCAACGAGTTCCTTGGCCCACGCGGCCATGTCCTGGTTGGCGGCGGTGATCCCGGCCATGGCGTCGCCGTCCGGTGTCTCATCCGGCCCGCGCAGCGCCGCCAGGGTGTCACGATATTTCGTCGGATCGTTGCGCAACGTGCCGTCGGGACGCTTGAGAGAGCCCGCACTGTCGGCCAGCAGCGCCCCTCCCTGAAATTCGCGTTGGTTCACGAGCCACCTCCGAGCCGTCTGTTTCCTTGACGCCGAGATTCAACGTCTCGGCGACGCCTTCACGACTCCACCAAGCTCTCCCGCGCTGCCTTCCAACCTGCCTGCATCTGTTTCGTGAGTTCTTCGACCACCGCCTTGTTCTCCGGACGATCCGCGACGTTGACATTCTCCTGCGGATCGTTCTGATGGTCATACATCTCGCGGGCGGCCTCGCGGCCCTCGCGAGTGAGCCAGCGCGTCAGACGATAACGGTCCGTCCGCATGGAATAGCCCATGACGCCCCCGCGAGGGTATTGGCTGAACACAGCCTTCTTCCAGGACCGCTCCGGCGCATCGAGGAGTGGTGCAAAGCTGGTCCCCTCCAGGTGAGACGGTACCGGCAATCCCGCCAACTCGCACAGAGACGGGTAGATGTCCACGAACTCCACGAGCGCCCGCGAATGGCGCCCGGCGGCCTTCTGCCCGGGAGCACAACAAATCAACGGGGCACGCGTGTCGTTTTCGAAGTTGGTGTGCTTGCACCAGGCCCCGTGCTCGCCCAGTTTCCAGCCGTGGTCGCCCCACAGCACGATCACCGTCTGCTCACGCAGGCCCAACCGATCCAACTCGGCCAGGACGCGCCCGAGCTGCGCATCCATGTAGCTGATGCAGGCATAGTAACCATGTTTGAGCGTTCGCGTCTGCTCGTCCGTCAGTGGACCAACACGCGGGATGTCCTCATAGGCCCGCAGCTCACCCCAATCCACGAGGGCGAACTTGGGGGCGTCCTGGGGCGGGAACGGATTGGGGGCCATGGCGATCTCGTCCCGCCGGTAGAGATCCCAGTACTTCTTCGGCGCGACGAAGGGCAGGTGCGGCTTGAGAAAGCCGACCGCCAGGAAGAACGGCTTATCCTTGGCTTCCCGCAGCATTTGAATCGCCGCATCGGCGATCGCGCCGTCGGAGTAGGCGTTGTCCGGCACGTCGGTGCATTCATACGCTGGGCCTTTGGTCGCGTTGGAGCGGGCACTGGGGGTGGCAAACTCCTTTCCTGCCACGGCCGCAGTCTTGCGTGCAACTATGGCCTGGTTCTCCTCCAGGGCATACGTCGGCCGATTGATCCGGGGCGCCGGCTCGGACCACGACGGCTTGTCATCATACCCGGGGTGATAGATCTTGCCCACGCTACGCGTGAAGTACCCGTGGTTTCGGAAGTGCTGTGGGAGTGTCACCACGTCTGGAATCGCCTTGCGGAAATGGGTCACCAGATCGTACACCTTCGTCGTATCGGGCCGGCAACCGGTCAACAGACTGGTCCGCGAAGGTGAACACACCGCCTGTTGGCAGTAGGCACGGTCAAACGCCGTCCCCCGTGCCGCCAGACGATCGATGTTCGGCGAGTGGATGCTTGGGACTCCATAGCAACCGAGCTCGTTCCGCAGATCGTCCACCGCAATGAACAACACGTTCTTCCGGCGTCCGGCCGGCGCCGCTCCCAGTCCGGGGGTCAGGCCCGTGGCGGCCGCCATTACCGCCGTGCGGAGGAACTCACGCCGCGAGACCGGATTCGAACGACTCGTTGAAGGCCCATGTGCCCTCATATCGACTTTCCTTTCAAATGATCAGGTCCTTGGCAGTGACGCCCCAAAACGTTATCGGAATATTCCTTTACGGGCGCACTACCTACCCATTCACTCCAGCGGGACCCACACGGTCATGTCGCCCTGCCCGCGGTTGGCCCAGGCATAGTACGGGATCAGACGCAGCTTCACACGTTCGGGCGATCCTTCCGGCAAGCGTCGGTACAGCGAGGAGGACAGCCCAGCCTTTGGCACGACCGCCCCTTCCGTCTCCAGCACGGTCACGCCGCGCAGGAGATCCGGGTCATGCCGCACCTGCCACGCGGGCCGGCGCGGCAGTCGCACGTTCTGCAGATTCACGGACTCCGGCAGGTCCGCCGACTCCAGGCAATAAACAACCGGACCGCGCATCACGGCGACGTGATCTCGCGTCTCTTCCACGAGAGGATGGGCTTCGACCAGCACAACGTCCATGGGCAGGTCGAGCCGGACCTTGTCGCCGGCGGACCACCGCCGCGTGACGGTCGCATAGTCCAGGGGACGGACTTCCACGCCTGAATCCTCATCGTTGATTCGAAGTCTTGTCCCTGGCGCCCAGCCGGGAATGCGCAGCTGCAAGGCCCACGCAGTGCCGGGTGTCCTCTCGATGGTGATTGTCACGCATCCGTCCCACGGGTACCGCGTTTCCTGGACCAGGCGGATACCGCCGGAATCGAAGACGCTGCCGCCATACAGGTGGACCCATACGGCGTCCTGCGAAACGCCGTAAATCCAGCCGCTCAGCTCCGCCAAGGTGCGGGCCACGTTGGGCGGGCAGCAGAAACAATGGACCGGGGAGGCCGGCGTCGTGTCGGGCCAGCGGGATACCGAATCATTGCTCAACAGCGGCGCACCTTGGATGCGACGCAAGGGGTTCGTGTAGAAGAAGTCCCTGCCCTCGACGCCAATGCCGGAGAGCATGCTGTTGTACAGGACACGCTCCATCATGTCGGCGTACTTCGCTTCGCCCGTCAACGCCAGCATCCGCCGGCTCCACATGGCGTGGGCGATATTGGCACAGGTCTCATTGTACGCCGTGCGATTGGGCAACTGGTACGGGGCGCCAAAGGCCTCGTGGACCGAATCGCGCGGGCCGCGTTTGAGCAAGCGCCGGTCTGCCTCGCCGGTGTGCAAAGCCGCGGTGCCGCCCGTGATGTACATCTTTCGCTCGGTGACGTCTTCCCAGAGCCGCACGAGCGCGTCCAGCAGGGCCGGCTCGCCCGTTTCGGCATACACGTCAGCCGCACCGCACCAGAGATAGGCCGCGGTCACGGCGTGCCCGATCGCCTCCTGCTCCTGGCGCAGGGGCACCTTGGCCTGGTTCTGATCGCTGCCCCCAGGGGCCGAGCCACGCATATCGACAAAGGTCTGGGCCAGTCTCAGATACTTGGGATCGCCCGTAGTGCGGTATAGCTCGACCGCCCCCATGATATTCGAGGGGTTGAAGCAGAAATGGGCCAGTTCCTGGGGGCGTGGAAGAAAGACCGTACACAGATAGTCGCCCAGCTTGCGTGCGATACGCAAGAAGTCGTCCTTGCCCGTGGCTCGATGATGAACGCAGGCCGCCGTGAGCAGATGGCCCATATTGTACAGCTCATGGCGATGCAGGTCCTGCCACCGGGGACGGCCGGTAAGCTGGATCTGGGTCGAGATGTAGCCGTCGGGGGCTTGTGCTCTGCCGATGACTTCGATCCACTCATCCATCTGGCGAGCGAGCGACGAGTCGTGTGTAACGCGGTAGACCGCCGACATGGCTTCGATCAGCTTGTAACAGTCGCCGTCCCCCCAGTCGTTGCCGAAGAACTTGCCTTGGGCCAGTCCCGCGGCGATCCGGAAATTCTGGAAATTGGCCGAGTTGTCCGGCTTCTCCATCACCTGGATCAACGCAGGAATCGTGACCTCGCGGCACCGCTCGAACCGCTGGGCCCAGAAGCCCTCCGTCCAGCGGACGGCATCCAAATTGGTGTTGCGGACCTTGACATGAGGACTGCCCGAGGTATCGACCCCAGCGCGCCGCTCGGCAGACAGGCACGCCGGACTCAGCACCAGAACGATCCCTCCCACCACGATCGACAGAACCACCGGTCCTTTCGTATCCATCACATGCATCTCCACGGAGGTCTCCAGGTGAACACGACGCATCCCATGCTATAGGCCTGACCTGGTCTCTGCAAGGGCTGGATTGATGTTTCCCTATGCCCGTTGAACTCGCGGCCGAGCCGGGGTACAATAGAGCCCGGTACACGCCGACCGAAGTCCTGGGCCCGAATTGAGAGCTGGCGTGCCGTTCGATCACATATTATAGGAGGAAACCTATGTCTCTGCTTGGCGATGTTAACTCCAGGCGTCACACGGCCATCCGCATCGGTCTTCTGTCCGTGGTTCTCTCGTGTCTGACGCTTGCCTCAGGGGGCCTCGCAGCCTCCTCGCGCCCGAACATCCTCTTCATCGTCGGCGATGATATGGGCTATGCGGACGTGGGGTTTCACGGATGCAAGGATATTCCCACGCCCAACCTCGATGCACTCACCACCTCCGGGGTGCGCTTCACCAACGGCTATGTCTCCGGTCCGTACTGTTCGCCGACGCGGGCCGGACTGATGACGGGCCGTTACCAAACGCGGTTCGGCCATGAGTTCAATCCTTCGGGCAGCAGTGGCCTGCCGCTCGCTGAACGAACGATCGCCGACCGCCTCAAGGCTGCCGGTTATGTAACCGGCCTGGTCGGGAAGTGGCACCTCGGCGCCGAGCCTCAATTTCACCCACAGAAACGCGGTTTTGATGAGTTCTACGGTTTCCTCGGGGGCGCCCACGACTACTTCAAGCCGGCCGGCATCCTGCGCGGCGTCGAGCCGGTCACCGAGCTCGACTATACGACCGACGCCTTCGGGCGCCAGGCCGTCGCGTTCATCGAGCGGCACAAGGGTGAGCCGTGGTTCCTCTGTCTGGCGTTCAACGCCGTCCATACGCCCATGCAGGCCACGGACGAGCGCCGGGCGAGGTTCGCCCGGGAGACAGACGACAAACGCCGCACCTATGACGCGATGATGTTGCCGATGGACGAGGCGATCGGCCGCGTACGCAGGAAGCTGGTTCAAACCGGTCTGGAACAGAATACGCTCGTCTGTTTCATCAGCGACAACGGGGGGCCGACCATGCCCGGAACGACGGTCAACGCCTCCCGGAACGATCCGCTGCGCGGCTCCAAGCGCACCACGCTGGAAGGCGGGATCCGCGTCCCATTCGTCGTGTCCTGGCCCGGCCATGTGAAACCCGGCGTCTACATCCAGCCCGCCATTCAATTGGACCTCACCACCACCGCCCTGGCAGCAGCCGGCGTGCAGGTCGATCAAGACCCGAAACTCGAAGGCGTGAATCTGCTGCCCTTCTTGACCGGCGAGAAGACAGGTGCTCCGCACGATGCGCTCTATTGGCGTTTCGGCGAGCAGATGGCCGTCCGCGTGGGTGACTACAAGCTGGTCCGCTACGACAGCAACGCCGATACGCACACCGCGGCGCGTAACCAGCCGGTCACCGCCGCCAGGCTCTACAACCTCGCTGCCGATATCGGCGAGACCAGAGACCTCTCCGCCGCGATGCCGGATAAGGTAAAGGAGCTTCAGGCCACCTGGGATGCCTGGAACAGGGCGAACGTCGCGCCGCTTTGGGGCACAGGCCAAGGCCAAGGTCAACGCTGAGTCGCGCGACAGCAGTGACCCGCGGAACGTTCAGAACCTTCGCTCCACTTGACGGAGCAGCATTCGGATCTTTTCTCTCTCCGGCTTCGGCAGGGCCTGCGCCTACGCCTCCATCCGGGCGGCTCAGGATAGATCGGTTACAGTAGAACTACCTTTATGTCGAGTTTAGCCATTTGTTTGCGAGGTTATCCCGGTGATAAAAGCCATGCCGACAACCCGATGTATGTGGTGGAAACGGAAGTTGTCAAGTTGAATGAGACAGTTCCTTTTCACAATTAAGCTCTAATCAATCCGTTGTTTTTGCGGCCTCCTTGGGCGGATTGATCCAGACGGCCTGAGGGGGCAACGCCGCCTCGGGCGGTTTGTGTAGGAAGCGGTTGGGCGACCGCTGATAGGCGGCGTCCAAGGCCGCCTGACGACGTTGGTGAACCTCGTGGACTCGGCCGTAGTGCACGTCGGATGGGGTATAGAGCGCCACGCCGGAATGGCGATGCTCACCGTTATACCAGGGGAAGAAGGCACAGCCGAAGGCCCGCGCATCCTGGAGAGAACCGAAGCGTTCGGGAAACTCCGGACGATACTTCATGGTCTTGAACTGGCTTTCCGAGAACGGATTGTCATTGGATACGTGCGGGCGGCTGTGGGTCTTGGTGACCCCCAAACCCGCCAGCAACAGGACCACCGCCTTGGACTTCATCGAGGAGCCCCGATCGGCGTGCAGCGTCAGTTGGTCTTTGACGATCTTCTGCTTGTTACAACTGTCCGCGATCAAGCGTTGGGCGAGCGTGGCCGACTCCCGTTCGGCGATCATCCAGCCGACGACGTACCGGCTGAAGAGATCCAGGATGAAATATAAGTAATAGTAGGTCCATTTCACAGGTCCCTTGAGCTTGGTAATATCCCAGGACCAGACCTCGTTGGGCCGGGTGGCCAGCAGCTCGGGCTGGGTGTACACCGGATGCGAGGCCAGGGCCCGCCGTTCGGCGGCGTCTCGAGGGGATTGCCCAGCAGGGCCGCAACTTTTTTTGGATCTCAATAATCAGCTCCGCCTGGCCCAGCTTCTTGTTCAATCGCTCGTTCTCCCGCTGGAAACGTTCGAGTTCCTGGTTCCGGGGATCACGTGTGCGTTTGCGGCCACGTTTGGCCTCCTGGAGGCCCTGGAGGGCGCCGGATTGGTATTGCCGACGCCACTGGGTCAGGGCCGAGGAATACAGGCCTTCTCGTCGCAGGAGGGCCCCGAGTTCTCCGGGCTTTGTACACCGCTGCGCCTCTTCGACCACGCCGGCCTTGTACGCTGCGGTGAACCGTCGCCTGCGGGGTTGGGCCAGGACCTCCGGATCAGGGGCGGGGGAATCGGCGGCCCGGTTGTTGGCCCCTGCGTTCGGCTCGCCTCCGCTGCGCTGCGGCTCCCCTCTCTCCGTGGCCAACAACCTCTTGTTCTGTTTCGTATCCATACCATCCAGCATAATTCTAATCTCCTTGCCCTCTACTCTAATTCTCAGCAAGGAATTGTCTCATCTATTCTGACACAGAGGCGTGTGTGGAGCGACATCGCGCCAAGAGGGATACGTGTTCTCCGCCTACTACAACCTGGGTCGGGGCGGCGAAATCATGAAGCGCCGTCCGGCATGGAATCGCGTCAGGGCCAATGGAGCCCCGATCGATCGGGCGCTGTGCGATCACTCGGGTTTTGCTGAGGGATATCTCTGGCCGATGATCGACGAGATCATGGAGGGCTACCGTCCCGGCGGCTTCTGGTTCGATGGCTCCTGCTTCACCGTGGCCAACTGCTACTGTGCGGAATGTCGGGACCGCTTCCGCCGGGAGCAGAAGCTCGACGCGCCCGCGACGGCGAAGGACCTCGGATGGGAGGCATTCAAGGAGATGCAGCGGCAGATCTACCGCGAATTCGTGCGTGACACCGCCACACGCATCAAACAGCGTGATCCCAACTGCCTGATTGCGGTGAACTGGGCCTACTCGCTGCGTATGTCTGAGGAGCCGCCACCCGGCATCGATTATCTTACCGGTTCATGCCACACGCGTCGAAGACCTGGCGCCGGATGCGATCTGGTATGACTCGCAGGGCAAGCCATTAGACCTGATGACCACGGTGTTCGTACATGACAAAGGCCGCATGCTTTCCAAGCCCAGGCCGCAGATCGAGCAGGAGATGGGTATCATCCTGGCCCACGGCGGACGCTATTTTGCGTGGGATAACCCCACGCGGCAGAGCGGACTGGTGCTGGAGCGGCAGGAGATGCTGGGGAAAATCGTTGCCCCCTTCCTGCGAGCACGTCAGGCGTGGTGCCTCGACAGCCGGGCGATGCCGGATGTCGCGCTGTTCCACGGGGCGACCGCCCATTATGCAGCCAACACCGTCACTCCCGCCGCATTCCCCCGCCAGAACCCGGCGCTGTTGGCCACATGCGAAGGCCTGCGTCGCCTTCACCTGAGCCCCGAAATGGTCTCGGATCATCGTTTGGAGATCGGCGCTATCCGCAGCCGGCTGCTGATTTTCGAGGACTCCCCCCAACTTTCCGTGGCCAATCAGAACGCCCTGCGCCGTTTTGTACAGGAGGGTGGACGAGTGCTGCTGACCGGCAGAGCCGTCGATGCCACCGGCCCCCGCGTGCCGCATCACGGTGCGGCTGCCGGCACGCCCGGCGCAGGTGGTGCTCCAGCCGCAAGGCACAGCGTGCGACAACTGGACCTGGAACCACGGCCTCTTGCAGGTGCATGTGCCAGGGTTTGAGATCCATCAGATGGTTGTCATTCAGTGAACAGGCGGCCGCTCGCTCGGATTGACCGTAGGTACTCCACAAGCCGGTCCACCTTATCTGTCACAGAACCCCTGTACAGAGCAGGCCTGGCTTATGGCTCCCCGATGAAGACAACGCTTTTCTCAAGGTGGGCATTCGGTGAAATGCGCGGTGTCTTCCCGCTGGCGATGGTGAGCCCCCGAACACGCAGCGTCCGACACGGCTGGTACGGGAAGGGCCGTTGGGCCTGTGGGAAGTCTTTGCCGCCGTCGGGGTCGCTGAAGAAGCACAGGCCGGGGTAGTCTTCCGGATGGTTCGAGTCATCAACGAAGAGTCCATCGATGGTTATTTGGCGCGCCATGAAGCAGGGATAGCCAAAATTGTGCATGCCGTCGTTGCTGGTGGATATCATCTGCGGTCGGCTGGTGCCGCCACTGTTGGGGATCCAGCGGCAGTTGCGGATCACGACATCGCCCTCCCAGGTGCTGCCGTAATCGCTGCGGAAGTTGATCAGGGAGCTGCCGTACAAGGTCGAATCCTCCACGGTCAGCAGGCCGCGGCCGATGGCGTTGAGGCCCGCATATCCGAGGGTGCAGCGACGGATCGTATAGACGCCGGAGACCCCCATATGCGTATCCATCCGGGAGAGGGTGCAGTCTTCCAGCACGATGTTCTTGCAGAAGTTCGTGCCGATGACACCCCATCGCGTGCGGTCGTTGATATTCTCCATGCGACAGCCGATCATGGTAAAATTCACGACGCTGCTGGCGCTGTAGTCGTATGACCCCATGCTCACCGGCTTGCCCGCCGCTCCGATGGTCTTGTAGGTTTTGTGGGCGGTGGCGAAGCAGTTACGCAGCGTTACGTTGGCGCAATCGCTGACACTGATGAAGCCCAAATAGGGATGGCCCACTTCGGTCTCCCCGACGATGTAGTGAGTCAGACCGTCCACTTCCGTATTGGAACGGGTCACCCGGATATTCCTCGCCCAGTAGTTGTAGCCGACCTCCTGCTTCATCTTGTTGGCTGTCGTCGTGAAGACGCCGCCGCGTAGAACAAGCCGCTTTTCGTCGATCGGATGGGCCTCCACGCGATCGACCGTATCGTAATCCCAGTCGATGTCGCCCTCGATAGAGCCGTCCCGACGCAAGATGAAGCAATCGCGTTGGGATGTCCCCGCGTTCTGGTTGAGGCCGCGCCGGATATAGCGTTTGATCTTGTTGTTCGTCACCTGGACGTAACAGTCCTGCGGCGGCCGCACATCCAATTGCTTCTGGTCCCGTGTCAAACGCTCGATCTTGATCTCCTCACGCCCAAGCAGCGAACGCACTTCGAACAAAGACCTCCTGTGTTCCTCAACTTCTGTATCGTCAATAACGAAACGCGAGGCGCCCCAGTCGGTATCGGTGGCGATGATCGCGGTCAGCGCCTTTGTGCCGAGATGGTAGGTCGCGTCCGGCCTTGTCTTGACGCGTAATCCGCGTGAATTGGCGGATTCATGCGCTTTGCAGATCGCCGGGAGATCGTCGTGGACACCGTCGCCACGGGCACCGAAGGCTTCGTAAGTGACAAGCTCATCCGGAGAAGTCGCGCTGCCGGCCGGCAGCAGCATTACCATGGGGACCTTGCCGCTGTGTCCACGGAAACCTCCTGCAACCACCGAAACGACCGACCCATGGATTGCCACAATCAGAAGTGCAAAGACCATCTTGCGGTGAGAAATCATAGGATTGCCTTTATCGATTTGGGATCATCTGGATTCCGACGACAGCATCAACAATAATAGATCAGGGCTTCTATTGCAGAGCGTCTGGAATAATCATCGCGGTCTGCGGGGTGTGAGGTTACTTGAGAGTTCTCGCATAATCGGACCCTGTGAGGCTCTTCAAGACGGACTGCTGCCAGTCGTGGAGCTTGGCTTGGAGTTGTCGGACGCGTTCTGGTTGCTGCCCGGTGAGGCTCGTTGTCTCGCCGGGGTCGGACTCAAGATCGAAGAGTTCAATGTTGGGCGTGGCGGACTGTTTGCCGTCGTGGATGACCAGCTTGAACCGGCCTTCAATGATGGCGCGGGCGCCGAGGAGGTCGGCATCGGTGATGTCGCCGGGATGACGGAGGTTATTGAAGTCGCGAGTGGCCTTGCCGCCGGCGAGCTTGGCGAGCGGGGTGGTGCCCTTTTGCTGCTCGGGGTCGATGTAGGGCGATGCGTTCACGGCGGTGAGGCGCGCGATGTTGTAGTCCCAGAAGAAAATCGGCGCGGGACGCGCGGTCATCATACCGTCAAGCACGGGCGTGAGGTCGATGCCATCGAGCGGGCGCTCCGGCAGCGGCTGGCCGGTGAGCGAGCAGAGGGTAGGCAACAGGTCGCTGGTGTGCGCGAGCACGTTGCTGGCGCGCGGCGACTTGATCCGGGCGGGCCACTCGACGAGTCCGGGGACGAGCGTGCCGCCTTCATAGACTTGCCCCTTCGTGCCGCGGTGCGGCGAGGCAAGCGTGGCGTCGGGCGAGGTGCCGTTGTCGCCGCAATAGAACAGCAGCGTGTCGTTGCGCAAGCCGGTTGCGGCCAGATGATCCCTCAATGTGCCGATGGCACGATCCATCGCGGTGATCTCCGCGTATCGCTCGCGCAACACCTCGCCGAGCGGTCGCGTGACGGGGCGGCCGGTTTCGTTCGAGGTAAGGCGCACCTGCTTCGTGTATCTCGCGGGCAGGTCGTCGTAGAGCGCAAGATCGGCCGGCAGGCCGCTGTAAGGCTCATGCGGCGAGCCGAACCATACGATGGCGAAGAAAGGTTTTCCTTCCTTTCGCGCGTGGTCGATGAACGCAATCGCCTCGCGCACGAGAATCTCGGAGCTTTCGCCTTTGAAGACCTGCGGTGCATCGCCATTGCGAGAGAGCGACGGATTCAGCTCGAAGAAGTTGTCGTGTGAGAGCCACTCATGGAAACCCATCGCACCCGGATTCGTCGGCGAGTCCGCCTTGACAGTGCCCACGTGCCACTTGCCGAAATGCGCGCAATGGAAGCCCGCCTTCTGCAGCACGTGGCCCAGGGTGATTTCCTCCGGCCGGAGCGACCAACCCGGCGCGAAGGCGCCCATGCGGTTCGGATGCCGCCCGGTGAGGAAACTCGCCCGTGTGGGCGAGCAACTCGGATGCGCCGAGTGAAAACGCTCCAGCCGCAGCCCCTGCGCCGCCATCGTGTCGAGCACCGGCGTCTTCACATGCGGATGCCCGTGATAGCCCGTTTCTTCCCAGCCGTGGTCATCGCCCATCATGAGGATGATATTGGGTGGAGCGGAAGATGCGGGGACCAAAGGGCCAAGGGCGAAGAGAATGAATGCGGCGGAGTGCCACAAAAGTATGCGTGTCGAGACGCAGGAAATAGAATTCATGGTTTCCTTCCTCCCCGAGAGCCTCGTTTCCGTCCCCGAAGCACGCATCGGGCTCCATCCTCTGGTTCGTTTTGAGCTCGAGGGACGTCCCCAAGCACTCTATGGGCAGTATACCGCCTGGGCTCGGCGGCGGCAATCGCCGCGTTCTGCTCGTTGACGATGGTCTGAACCTCATGGCTTCCAGTGCAGGTCGGGCTGGTCGTGCTCGTCGAGGGTCGCGCGTCGCTTGCACAGCGGCCTCTCGGGCATGGCCACACATGCATGCCGAGGCGATCCTGAGCGTCCCTTGTTGAGTCTATGTGCCCGTGGTAGAATGCCGCCCAATGAACCCGATGGGAAAACCAGTTTCCGGGAACCGTGTCGCTCCGACGCGTCGTTCGTTCCTCCTCTCCTCGGCCGCCGCGGCCGCGGGCGCTGCGCTGTTCCTACGCGCGTCCATCGCTCGTGATTCCGAACCGCGCCGCGGAGCATGCTGCTGAAAGGACAACGGATGATAAGGAGTTTGCCCAAGCTAGCGGTGTCCTGCCTGGTCGCCATGATGCCGGCCGCCACGCACGCGGTCTCCATGCCCTCCAGCCAACAGAGACCGTCGGGCCGCCCCAATATCATCTTCCTGCTCACCGACGACCAGCGCGACAACACCCTGGGCGCCATGGGGCATCCGTTCGTCAAGACGCCTCATCTCGACCGCCTGATGCATCAGTCGGTCCGCTTCCGCAACGCCTACATCGCCTCCCCCGTGTGCGCTCCCAGCCGCGTATCCCTCTTCACCGGGATGCAGGAGCGCGTGCATGGCGTCGGCTTCAGTTCGGCCTATCAGTTGACCGAAGCCCAGTGGGAACGCAGCTACCCCGCGCTCCTGCGGAAGGCCGGTTACCACACGGGGTTCATTGGCAAGTTCGGCGTCGAGTATTACACCTTCAAAGGTCGGGCAGCCGAGAAGTTCGACTTCTGGTGGGGGCACGACGGCTGGACGCGGTTCTTCCCCAAGGACGGGAAGGGACCCAGCACCCAGCCGTATCACTGCGCCAAGGAGGACATCATCACGTTCATCATGGGAGAAGCCATGACGACGTTCCTCGACGGCGTCCCGGGCGACAAGCCGTTCTGCCTCTCGGTCAGTTTCAACGTGCCCCACGGCTCGCAGACCACCTCGATGCACCCCGATTACCCCGAGTGGCACCAGATGAAGCGCCCCGCCAATGAGAACCCCAAACTCAAGGGCCACCGCTTCTATGACAGCCTCTACCGCGATCTGGACATTCGCATCGCCGCCGACACCGGAACCGACCCATATCGCTTCATTCCGCGTTTCATTCTGGACCAGGACAAGGGCCGCCGCAACCAGACCTACCCCTACAACTACGACCGCGCCACCTGCCTCGAACACCACGTCCGCTACTATCAGACCATCACCGGACTGGACCATGTCATCGGCAACCTGCGGGCCGAACTCGAACGTCGCGGCCTGGCCGGGAACACTGTCATTCTCTTTGGCAGCGACCACGGTCTGCTGATGGGCGAGTACGGCATGGGCGGCAAGTCACTGCTCTATGACCTCTCGATGAAGATCCCCTGCATCATCCACGATCCGCGTCTGCCGGCCGAACGGGGCGCCCGCCAGCTCGACCACCTTGTCTCCAGCCTCGATTACACGTGCACCATTCTCGACTACGCCGGCGTGACAACGCCCCGGTTCATGGACGGCCGCAGCCTGCGCCCCCTGGTCGAAGGCAGGGACGTGCCCTGGCGCGACGAGCTCTTCGTGGAATGCCTGTTCACCTTGCGTGATAATCCCTTCCAGGAGGGACTTCGCACCGAGCGATGGAAGTACATCCGCATGTATGACGGCGTGGACAACCACCGCGAGAGCGACGTGGACTTCTCCCATCGAGCGCCACAGTTCGAGATGCTCTTCGACCTCCAGGCCGATCCCGAGGAGCGGAACAACCTGATCGGGGCCCCCGAGCACCGCGAGACGCTGGACACTCTGCGCCGCCGATGCGCCGAGCAGTCCGCTGCCCTCAATCGACGACGGGAGCAATACAAAGAGGTGGCGCAGGTGCAGCTCCGACCTCCCGCCGCAGGGCCAGGCGCCGTTCAACCATCCGCCCCGAAGAGACAACCCTGATATCGGGCGGACGTAGATCGTGCCCGGCAGTTCCGCGGGAGAGGCAGTCCGACCGCCAGTTTCTAAGGCCGCACGCGGGGCTGCTCTATAGGCCAGGGATACTTGTTCGAACCGGCACCGGGGTCAACCGGCCCCTTGGGTAGGCTGCGCTGCCAGGCCAGCAGCGGCCCCGCCAGACGCTCCACCATATCGGGATGCTTCTCCGACAGATTTGTCATCTCCGACGGATCATTGGGAATCTCGTACAATTCCACGCGGCTGCGATCGGAATTCATCAGCAGCTTCCACTTTCCGTCACGGATCGCGAGCATCGGACTGCGGTTGAGCGTATGTCCTGCGATGTGGAAACGCCATTCCCACATGAGCGGCTTGGTGCGGACGAAGGACCTGCCCTCCACAGCGGCGGCCGCGTTTACACCGTCGCCCTGCAAGTCTGCCGGCAGCTTGACGCCCGCAAACAAGCAGAGGGTGGGCAGCAAATCGACTCCGGAGAGGACCGACTGGTTGTCCACCTTTCCGGCCGGCGTGTGCCCGGGCCAGCGGACGATGAACGGCACGCGTACACCCCCCTCATAAAGTGAACGCTTACGCCCACGGAACGGCCCCGGCGAACCAACGCCCGAATGCCCGGCGTTGCCAATGGCCGCATCTTCCGGACCGTTATCGGAGGAGAAGATCAAGATGGTGTTCTCGGCCAGGCCCAATTCATCAAGCTTCTGCATCAGCCGCCCGATCTGCTTATCGGCATCCGTCGCAGCCGCGGCATAGATGGTGTAGGCGTTCCTGTGCGGAATGGCCGGATTGCTCATGCGCTCGTACGGCTTCATCTGCTCTTGCGAGGGATTCAGCGTGGCATGGGTGTCCAGCAGCCAGGCCTGTACATAGAACGGCTCGTCGCGATGACGCACGACAAAGCCGATGGTCTCGTCGATGATCATCTCGCTGGACCGGGCGCGCAGCTTCGGGTCCCAGAGGTTCCAGTCGCTCTTGCCCTGCGGGGCGGCCGCGGCCCGATCCACGGAACGGTTCTTGACAAAACCGTAAGCCGCCGGATCACCCCCCAGGTGCCATTTGCCGTAATGTCCAGTGACGTAGCCCGCTTGCGACAGAAATCGCGGAAGCGTCGGCAGAGACGGGTCAAGCTGGTTGGGCATGGCTCGCGCCCTGTTCTGCTCCGCGGTCGCCAGATGCCCGTGGATCGAAAGCCGGGCTGGGAACAAGCCCGTCATGATGCCCGCCCGTGTCGGAGAGCAGACCGAGCCGGGAACGTAGAAGCTGGTGAACAGCGTGCCCTGCCGCGCCAGACGGTCCAGATTGGGGGTCTTGATGGTGCTGTTGCCGTAGCAGCCCAGGTCGCCCCATCCCAGGTCATCGGCAAAGACGAAGACAATGTTGGGCCGCCTGACTTGGCGGGGCTGGTCGAAGTCTTCGGCGGCGTTGAGCAACCCGGCAGTACCGAACGCAAGACCGGAGCAACCGCGAAGAAAAGCGCGTCGATCGAGAGGCATGAGAACTCCTTGAATGGACCATTCTTCCGCCGCTGTCGGCCATCACCGACGGGGCCTCCAGGGACAGCAGTCACCAATTGACATTCTATCAGCGGAACAGAATGATGTACAGCCTCGCGGACATCCACTGGGCCCCCTGCACCTCGATCGAGATCGCCTCATGGATCGCCCGCCGTAGCAACTCGATCCAGACGCGACCGTCAGAGTGGGGGTGCGCCAGTGGTCGGACGCCGGGCGCCACCGTCAGCTCGTGGGACATCCGCTCCAATTTGATCGAGATGAACAGCGGTCGCACCGCTGGGGTCTCGTCGAAGACGTACACCTTGTCGTTGGCGTACTCGCCGGAGGTGTTCACCAAGTGGACGTTGAGCCGACCGGACACCCGTCGTGTCGGCAGTGACTGACCTGCCCAACTGGTCGGTTGCCATCCTGCTTTCTGGGAAGTCCCCAATTCAATAACCCAGGACTTCCCGCACGAAGCGGCGGCTCATTCTGAGACTCTCGCGCAGAGGACGGGTCGGTTGGAAATCTCGCTCATGGGCGAGTTCGATGACGGCGTCCCCCTGGAACCCGATCTGGCCCAGCGTCTCTGCAATAGCCTCGTAATCCATGTCGCCTTCGCCCAAAGCCTCGGACCAGCGTCCGTCCCGCATCTGGTCGCGTAGATGAAGGAACACAATCTGAGACGCGTACTCCTTGAGGAATGCCACGGGATCGACGCCGCCGCGCACCAGCCAGTTCAGATCGGGACCCAGTCGGCTCCCCGGCAGACGAGCCAGTGTGCCTTTCAGGTCGTGCATGTCGTTCTCCACCTCGTAGGTGTGATTGTGCAGATTGGGCACGATGCCATACCGCGCGCATAAAGCGAAGATCTTCTCCAGCAGCGCCGCCTGCGCATCGAGCTGCTCGGCGCTCTTGCGCTCCTTGCTGCCCCACCGGATAGTCCCCACGGAGATGCCCAGGGTGCGTCCGCCCAGACGACTCAACTTCGGCACAATGAGTTCAGCATCGGCCAGCACCGCCGCATGTTCCTGTCGATTCCACATCGCCCCGTCAAAGGAGGCGCCGATGACCGGCAGTTGGTGCTGCTGCATCAGTGCCTGGATACGGGCGATGGCATCCTCCGGTCGCAGCGCCGTGTGCATCAACTCGATGCCGTCCAAGCCGGCGTATGCCATATCCGCAAAGATCTGGGGCAGCGCCGGTGTGATATCATAGTTGGGCTGTGTGGCCGCATACACCCAGGGATGCGCGCCGACCACGACCCGCCTCTGTGGCGAATGACCTGCCGCTGCGCCAGTCCTCGCGCCCCATCCCGCGAGGATGGCAGCGCTTCCGCCAATGAATCGGCGGCGGGATGTATTCGTGTCGATTAACCTATGCGTGTTCATGTTCTGTCGCTCCCACATCTCCCGACTCTCATTACAATGATCTATGTTCCAGCCTGTTCGTGACGCTTTCCGTCCAGATCCAGATTGTAGTATTCCGCCAGGGCCAAATAGAATTCCTCCCGTATCTTGAGGCCGTCAATACTGGAAAATACATACACTTCCCGCGACGTGTCTTCCGGCGGTGTCGTGACCCTGATTTCCTCACCGAACTGAGGGTAGATCAGACAACTGACGACGCATAGATCCCAGATCACGCGGCGGGACCGGCCGCCGTCGATGTGGTCGCCCCAGCGCCGATACAGCAGATTGAGAAGATCGTTCCGCTGGACCAGTTTCTGCTTCGCCTCCTCCATGTCGAACACCATGGCTGCGGCAACGTTCACCGGCATGATGTGGATTTCAAGATCCTTGGCGTTTAGAACCACTTCGATGGCCTGGACGTCCATGACACAGTTGAAGTCGCGTTTCCGCCAGATGCGCCTCCCGAAGTCATGGGAGGTGCCCAGCAGATAGACTTTGATCTTGGGACTGATCGTGGGGTCGATCAGCAGCGCGGAGGCGAGGCTGGTGGTTGCCCCCAGCATCACGACGGTCAGTTTCTCCCCTTCCGGCGTCTTGTGGGCCTCCTGGATGATGTGGTACGCCGCCGCCGAATGCTGGGCCACGTCCCGACCCCAGTCGTAGAGGCGATGCGAGGCCCCGCGCGGATGCGGGATGCTGCTCTTGTTCAGCAGGGCCAGCAAGACCTCGTTCAGTCGCTGACTGTCTTCCAGGGTATTGGGCGTGGCGTAGTGGCTGATCTGCCACTGAGCCGAGTTCAGTCCCTCCACCTCAAAGGACGGGTGAATCAGGGCTCGCACGATGGCATGGAGATCGTCCACCTCGTTGGCGGTATCAGCATCGATCAGAATTCCTTGCTTCTGCCTGCTCGTCGGCTTGGTGGCGTCGGGGACCTCCGGCAGGACCGTGGAACTGGGGCTCGGCTGGTCCGCATTTGCGGCATTCGCGACTTGGGCACAAGCCATGCTCAGCGTAACCAGCACGCCAGCGATGAGGGTATGCGCTCGTATCTTCATGGCTCTCCTTGGATCTAACGATCATCAACTCACTGGCATTCGGTTCAACCGGGGGGACACGCTTGACCTGAATCGGTCCCGTGGAGCAATGTACACGCGTATCGGCAAAAATGGAAGGGCTTCACCTCCGGAACATCCGCGGATGCGAAACCCACACATGCTCAATTGCCACCGCGTTCCCTCTGGGTATGGACTATTCACAAGCGAGCCGTCGAGGTCGTGGCCGGCAGAACGAAGCAACTGTTCGACTGCGTCAGCAATCCAGAGTCCCTCAAGGAAGGCTCGGCCGTCGATGCCTTCATGAAACCCGAACGAGTGATCGTCGGGGCGACCGATCCGAAGGTGCAGGAGATCATGCGCCATCTGTATGCACCTTTCATGCGTCGTGGCAACCGGATGATCTTCATGGATCCGGCCAGCGATGAACTGGCCAAGTACGCGGCCAATTGCATGCTGGCGACGCGGATTTCGTTCATGAACGAGCTGAGTGCGCTCTGCGAGAAGGTCGGGGCCGATATCGAACTCGTCCGCGCCGGTATCGGCAGCGATGCGAGGATCGGCAACGCCTTCCTGTTCGCCGGCGTGGGCTTTGGCGGAAGTTGTTTCCCCAAGGACGTTCGGGCCCTGATTCACACGGGCGACAGCCACAGCTGCCCGATGGAGATCGTCAAGGCAGCCAAACAAGCGAATCAACGGCAGCAGGAACGCTTCGCCCGGCGTGTGATCGATTACTATCAACCGAGGAGCGGCCAGACCACCCTTGCGGTCTGGGGACTAGCGTTCAAGGCGCGGACCGACGGCATTCGCGAGTCGCCCGCCGTCTTCTGTATCGAGCGATTCATCGAGGCCGGCATCGCCGTCAAAGCACACGATCCCGGAGCGACGCACACGGCGAAGGCGCATTTTGGGGACCGAATCGCGTTCTGCAACGACTACTACGACACCCTGAGCGGCGCCGATGGGTTGGTGGTTCTAACGGACTGGCAGCAGTTTCGCAACCCCGACTTCGAGCGGATCGCCTGCAGCCTCAATCGGCCGGTCCTCTTCGACGGCCGCAACCTGTACGAGCCGTCGTACGTCAAGGATAGGGGTGTCGAATACCACTGCCTGGGCCGACCCTATTAATGGAAACCCGCGGAAGACGTCCGAGAAATGGATGAAGTTGTTGACACAATGAGAAAATGTGAGCATGTTGCCAAATCTCCACCGAGGACCTTTGTGATTCTCGGTATTCCTTTCTGCGACGTTTCCTTCGAGGATACAATCGAATGGGTCCGACAACAGGTTTACTCGCGTCGTCCATCCTGTATTGCCACCGCCAACATAGCCTTCCTGTTCAGAACGACGTGCCGACTGCTTCTCTTGCGTTTTGGCCCTGTTCCACCGAGAACACGGAGCGCTGCAATACCTAACGATGCGCCGTCGCTAGACGAATCCTACGTGCGGCGGGTCGCATTCCCAGACGTTACTACCGACCAGACCATGGATTCGTTCCGATCGGCCTGCGATGCGGACGCCAAACGTCCACTGGTGCTGGATCTGTCCAAGCGGGATTGACTGGACAGCCGCGAACTGGGCGAGCTGCTTAATCTGAACCGGCGATGCCGGTCGGCCAAGCATCACCTGTGTGTACTGGTGCCGCATCCACGGCCGGCGCACTTGCTGATGTATACCCGGCTGGATCGATACATGGATGTGGTGTCCGACATGCCGGAAGCCTTGCGGTTCTTGCACTCCCGAAGCCTCAGAAGTGAAACCGGCAGAATTCAGATCGAGCCGCAGCGACGACTGCATGTTGTCCTTCCGATGGAATTGACTGCCGCCATTACCGCTGATTTCAGGGCAATGGTCGAAGAGGCGTGGAATGGAATGGCAGCGACCGGCGGACCGGACGGCATTACCATAAATGCTTCGGGCATGACATTCCTCGACAGCTCCGGGATTGGCTTTCTGATGGCTTTGCGCAAGAAGGCGCTCCGCTTGACCGAGGGGATCCGTTGCACCGGATTCCGTGGCAACGTCAGGCAGACGCTGGCCCTCGCCCGCGTGGAGGGACTCTTCACAGACGACGCCACTTCCACCAGCGAAACCCGGACCACACCGTTCTCGGGCAAGGTCACCCGTGCGATGCGCCGGTTCACGCCTCAGAAATGGGGCGGAATGGAGAGCGTCGTCTTCAACCTGGCGAGGACGCATATCGGCCATGGCATGGAAAGCCCGGTCTTCTGTACGGATATGTTTGCGGCCCCCGGCAGGGAACAGCTCGAGTCTGCGCCCATCCGCCGCTTTCCCTACGTCTTCCCCTAGCTCTTCCTCGGTGAACAGGCCCAGGCTCAGGGTTGAAGATATAGAGAGAAGGAAGTATCATGGAGAACAGCCATGCCGACAGAGAAACAAGACATCGAAATGAGAGACGACCGGCAGAAAGGAAAGGCACCATGAAACGACGTGAGTTTCTGATCAATTCCCTGGCGTTCTGGGCCACGGTACGAA
>CALEZT010000182.1 GCA_937927975.1 uncultured Phycisphaerales bacterium | reverse complement strand
AGGATTCACCGTGGAGTGGTCACCGCACCTCCAACTGAGAACGGGACAACCTCCCCTTCGCAGGCCGACATCGACACGCTGTGGGCCGCAGAGGCCGAGAGACGGATCAGCGAGATCGAGAGCGGCAAGGTCAAACCCATACCCGGGGAGCAGGTTTTCGAGGAGTTGCGGAAAAGGCTCGGGCAATGAAGTACTCGTTCCATCCGGAATCGCAAATCGGGCGCCATGCTTACGCCTCGTGAGCATGTTTATCCTTCGTGGGGAGCATGTCTACGAGGCGTAGACATGGCACCGGCAATCGAATCCCGTTCTCACCGAATTCCCTAGGGGCTGGTCCAGCCGATGGTTTTCAGCATGGGCTGGATTTCCGGGTTGGACATGAAGAGGTTCCAGCACAGTTGCGTGCGGTGGTTTTCGATCATCACGATGATCGGGCCCTGGTCGATGGCGATGTAGCCGGGGGCGAACCAGTTTTCCGCGAGGTTGAAGGCGTCGACGAAGCCGAAGGGGCCCCAGAGGTCCTTGCCGTAAGTGTGATAGAGATGCCTCAGGGTCGCCAGGGATTCGGCGGGCACGTAGGGCATCGCGCTCAGGGCTGCGGTGGGGGAGATCGTGCCGTTGTCGTTGGTGGGGGAATGGGCGGAATAGCCCCACGGATTGAAGCTGGCGGTCAGACCCCAGACGAGGTCGCTGTAGCCGGCGTATCCCTTCGGATTTTCGGTGCAATAGGCCCTGTGGATCAGCGAGATATTCCGGCTGTTGTCGAAGTAGTTGCAGAAGCCATCGCTTCTGTCGCGAGGGTCAAAGCCCAAGTGGCTGTAGTGCGTGAAGAACAGCGGCCCGCCTTTCTCGGGACCCACCCACTGGCGGTAGCCGTAATAGCTGTTGGGATTGGCGTAGTCGGCCGGCTTGGCCCAGCCGCGATGATAGGAAGTCGCGGGTATCGGATACGTCGGCGAGGCGATCGCCAGGAGATAGGCGATCATGCATTCGTTGTAGCCCTGGATGGCGTGGTTCATCTTCCATTCGTAGGTGGGAGACCAGTGCCAGTAGAGCGTATCGCTTCGCGGCGTCTGGCGATACCAGTTCCATTCGACGGACTCCCACATCGCGGTCGCCCGCCTGCGGATCTCGGTTTCGACGGGATCATTGGCGGTGTTGAAGTACTGCCGGGCCGTGAGCATGCCCTGGACGAGGAAGGCGGTTTCGACGAGGTCGCCGCCGTTGTCGTACTGGCTGAAGGGCTTGGTCGCTCCGCTGCCGCCGAGAACCCAGTGCGACCAGGCGCCGTGGTAACGCGAGGCCTTCTCGTCGAGGAAGGTCAGGGTCTTCAGGACCCGAGAGGCCGCTTCGGATCGCGTGACGAATCCTCGCTCGGTCCCGATGCAGATCGCCATCAGGCCCATGCCGGTGCCGCCGGTGGTGCAGGTGTCGGAGCTGTGCCCCATGCCGTAGCCTTCGCGAGCCAGGCCGCTGACGGGGTGACCATAATCCCAGAAATAGCGGAAGACCGCCTCCTGCACGGAGGTCAGGAGCTGTTCGTCGGTCATGGCGCGAGAGGTGGCCGAGACGACATTGGATGGCTCGGACTCTCCGCCCCCGCGGATGGCGACCGCCGTGACGCGGTAATAGTTCATCCGGTCATTGACGCCAAAGAAGTCGCTGTAGACCGGGACCTTGTGGACGGACTTGTTGAGCCTGGTGAAGGGCCCGTCCGCGGTTTCGGCGCGATAGACGTTGTAACCTTCGAGGTTGGGGTCCGTGTCGAAGGGCCAGCGAAGATCGATCCGACTGTCGTGGCCGACCGCAATCACCCCCAGGGGCACGGCCGGCGGCGGCGGGGGAGGCACAGGCTCGGCCTCCGCGAGGACTCCGATCTCCGCGGCCGTCAACGCTCGATTGTAGAGGCGGACGTCGTCGATCCAGCCGTTCCAGAAGCGGTTTCGCGTCTGCCCGTTCTCGCCAATGAGGACGCGGCTCCAGTTGCGGTTGATGGCGCCGCGCACCGACTTGCCGTCGACGCGAAGGCCGTCCTGGTAGATGGCGAGTTCGTCACCGTCGTATACGCCTGCGATGTGGTGCCAGTTGCCGTCGTTGACGTCGCCGGTATAGACCTCGGGCCACCCGCCGCCGGCCAGGCCCAGGCACAGGAACGCCACACGGTTGTCGTCGCGCGTGCGGGCCAGGACCCAGTCGTCGCCCTTGGTGACGATCGCATTCCAATTCCTATCGAACGCGCGGACCTGGATCCAGCAGGCGACCGTGATGGCGTCGCGGAACGTCAAGGCGGGGGCGTCGCCTGCGTCGACGTAGTCATCCAGGCCGTCGAGTTCCAGGCACCAGCCTCGCTGCGGATCGTTCGCCCAGAGGGGGTTGCCGAAGACCGCACCGCTGTTGCCGCCGGCGCTGTCGAAGGCGTTGCCGTCCAGTTTCCAGTGCCCCACGAGATTCGGTTCACCGGCGGCAAGACCCCATGCCAGGACCGCCGCTATGCTCGCAATGCAAGAAATGCCTGTTCCCATGGCCCATCTCCGAAGCTGTGCAGTCGTTCGTTGCCCGCAATGAATGATGTGAAACCATGCTCCATTCTATCGGTCTTCTTCTTCAAAGGCAAGAGATTTGCCGCCGCGGCGCGTGAGTCGCTATTCAGGATGTCATTTGGTGTGTTTGTACGTCGCGGGAAGGAAAAAACCGGAGAAATCCCAGGCGTCGCGGTTGACGGCTTCGGTTCGGGGCTGCATAATGCCGACGAAGGCTGCGTCCCAGGACAGGGCTTCTTCTGCGGCCCGCCCAACCTCGCGATTCGTGGCGATCTCCGCTCTTTTCGAGAGAAGGCGACCCTGAACGGCCGATTATGCAATACGAGGACTCCGATATGCCGAAACGGTCCAGACGATCAAGAAAATCTCTTCATGTGGCGTTGGTGTACAACGCGGACACCGGAATCATTCCGGATACGCCGGAGGACCGAGGCAGCACGGCCGACCTGCGGAAGATGATCCGCGACATGGCGCGCGTGCTGCGATCGCTGGGACATCAGGTCACGATTCTGCCGTTGGCTCACGACCTGTTCGCCTTTCAACGCAAGCTGCGACGCCTGGTCCCCGACGTGGTGTTCAACCAGTACGACGATGTGGTCCACGGCGCGCTGTACGAGATGCGATTCGCGGCCATGGTGCGGATGATGGGTTTTCCCATCACCGGATCGCCCGCTCTGGCGCTGGGCCTGACCCGTTATAAGTACATGTCCGCCAGCCTGCTCCATGGCCTGGGCATTCCGATTCCGCCCTGCACCGCGATGCTGGAGAAGGTGGGCGACGTGGACCGTCACGAATGGAGGTTTCCGCTTATCGTCCAGCCCAGCCAGGAGCATTCAGGCATCGGCCTGGACCGCGATTCGATCGTGGAGTCGAAGAAAGCCCTTCGCCGGCAGGTTGGGCACGTCCTGCGAAACTTCAATCAGCCCGCGCTGGTCCAACGGTTCCTGCCCGGCCGGGAGTTCAATGTGAGCGTTGTGGGGGGTAAACGCCCGCGGGTGATGCCGCTGGCGGAGGTCAACTACGGCGAGTTGCCCCCGGAGATCCCGCCGATCATGTCGTATGCCGCCAAATGGATCGAGACTTCCGTGGAGTACAAGAAAACCTCGGTGATCTGTCCGGCGGACGTAGAGCCCGAACTGGCTCGGCAAATCAGCGACATCTCGATTCGGGCCTTTCGGGCGGTCAGGTCGTGGGGGTACAGTCGGGTCGATATCCGGCTCGACGAGGCGGGGGCGCCGCGAGTTCTGGAGGTGAACTGCAACGCCTCCCTGGAAGAGGGCGTCGCCCTGGCCCGCTCGGCCGAGAGGGCGGGTATCCGCTATCCGCAGTTGTTGCAGATGATCATCGACGCCGCCCTGGAGGGGCCTCCCCACGATGTCAGCGTTCCGATGCTGCTCTAGCCCGTCTTGCCGTACTTCTGGGCCTGGCGGCGGTAGTGCTCGGACAAGGGCAAGGTGAGCTTGGAGACCGGGTTGACGAGTTTGCCCCGCTTGCACTTGGCCGGCTGGTTGCAGATCTGATGCATCAGGCGATCCACGTACTTGAGCTTCTCGATGGCCGGCCAGTCGCGGTACTTGCGGCGCCAGCCGGACCGCGGGGTCAGCCAGACCGCGAACGTTTCCGCGAAATCCTCGTCGGGGTGCTTCTGGGCGTACGTGTAGCGGTAGGGACAACTGCAGATGTGCCGAACGAAATGCCGGCTCCGTGGGTTCGGGTAAAAGACGTCGCGGTAGGGTTGGGAGAACGAACCGAACGTCGCCCGCCAACTCGGCTCCTTCCACAGACGAAACGCATAGTTGAGGGCGTGGCCGACTTCATGCCGCAAAAACTGCATGATCATCTGGTCGTCTTCCAGGCTGCCGGTCTGCTCCCGTTCGATGCGGCCAAGCGAATTGCAGGCGAGGTAGAAGGGGATTCCGACGGCCGGCACCCGGTCCGGGCAACCCCAGCTATCGGTCAGATAGAACGAAGGTTTGTAGTCCATGCCCTTGGCGGTCAGCTCCTGTTCGAGTTGCCCGATGAAAGGCTCGATAGGCGAGCCCTTGATCCGCAGCCCGAGATCGCAGATGCGTCTCTCAAACAACCCCATCTTGATCCTCTCCCAATCGATGGACCGTTCCCACCTGTTGTTCGACAAGCATCGTCTGCCGCCGCTCTTGACCGCCATCTTCCTTCACCTCACCTCTACTGCAAGCCCTGAACCCATCGTCAGGGGGAAAGAACCTGCCAATCCGCCTCGCAAGCCGAGGCTTCACCCGCTATGCTAACGGATGCGGGAGAAGGATATCAAGCCGATCTGTGCGGTTGTTCCTTATGGATCAAACAGGGGTCGTCTAAAACGTGGGCTGTAAGGGATAAATACCTTAATTCAAATAGGTTTAATAGATGAGTGCGTTAAGTATTTTTTAGATAATGGCTTATGGAAATTATGGAATGGATGGGCGTGAGGTTGCAGAGGTCCGAGAGGACCACTTGTGGATAGCCCCCCGACTCAAGTCCGCAATCGACCATCAAAAATCGACAATTCCGCTCATTCCCACTCGATCGTAGCGGGGGGCTTGCTGGAGATGTCGTAGACGACCCGGTTGACGCCTCGGACCTCGTTGATGATTCGGCTGGAGATTGTGCCCAGGACCTCGTGCGGGATACGCGAGAAGTCGGCGGTCATGAAGTCCGTCGTTTCCACCGCTCGGATCGCGACCACGTTCTCGTAGCTTCGTTCGTCGCCCATGACGCCCACCGTTGAGACGGGAACCAGGACCGTCAGTGCCTGCGAGATCTTGCGATAGAGGCCCGCGGCCTTGATCTCGTCGATCAGGATTTCGTCCGCCGCCCGCAACACCTCCAGCCGTTGCGGCGTTACCTCGCCGATCATGCGGACCGCCAAACCCGGGCCGGGGAAGGGGTGCCGCCAGACGATGTCCTCCGGCAGGCCGAGGTATTCGCCCACCTGGCGGACCTCGTCCTTGAAGAGGTCCCGCAGGGGCTCGACCAGTTCGAAACCCAACTCGGCGGGCAGGCCGCCGACGTTGTGGTGGAGCTTGATGTTGGCGGCGGGGTTGCCGTCCTTGGAGCCCGACTCGATCACGTCGGGATAGAGCGTCCCCTGGGCGAGGAATCTGGCGTTCTCGATCTTGTTCGCCTCGGACTTGAACGCCTGGATGAACTCGGCGCCGATGATCTTCCGCTTCTGCTGCGGGTCCGTCACGCCCGCCAGGGCGGTGAGGAACTGCCCCGACCAGTCCACCACGCGGAGGTGCATGTGGAAGTGGTCGCGGAAGGTTGCGACGATACTTTCCCGCTCGTTGCGCCGGAGCAGGCCGTTGTCGACCAGGATGCAGACGAGTTGTTCGCCGATGGCCTTGTGAAGCAGCGACGCGACAACGGAGGAATCGACCCCGCCGCTCAGGCCGCAGATGACCTTGGCGTCGCCCACCTGTTTGCGGACGGTCTTGACCGTCTCGGCGACGAAATCGCTCATCTTCCAGTCGCCGGCGCAGCCGCAGATGTCGTAGAGGAAGTTCTTGAGGACGACGTCGCCTTTGGGCGTGTGGCTGACTTCGGGATGGAACTGGACGCCGAAGAATTTCCTCGTGCGGTGCCGGACTGCGGCGTAGGGGCAGGTCCGTGTCGAAGCCAGCGTGATGAAATCATTGTCGAGATTGCCGACCTGGTCGCCATGGCTGGCCCAGATCGGGGTTTCGTCAGGCAGCGTGGCGAACAGGTCGCTCTTGTCGCGGATGACCAGCGTGGCCCGGCCGTACTCGCGGCTCTTGGCGGCGATGACTTTGCCGCCGAGGATCTGGCAGCCGAGTTGCATGCCGTAGCAGATGCCCAGGATCGGGATGCCGAGATCGAAGATCCGCTCATCGCAGCGCGGGGCATTGGGCTGGTAGACGCTGGCCGGCCCGCCCGAGAGGATGATGCCTTTGATGGGCATCTTGGCGAGTTCCTCGGCGGAAGTCCCGGCCTGGCAGATGCGGGAATAGACATTCTGCTCTCGCACCCGGCGGGCGATCAGTTGGCCGTACTGGCTGCCAAAATCCAGGATGGCGATCATTTCGCGAATCATAGAACAACCTTATTAAACGAAAGAGAAGAGGACCGGATTGACCTGATTGACAGACAGAAGTCCTTAGGTCAATGGGGTCAATCCGGTCAATGAGGTCCCTTGGGTTTCTTCGTCCTGTCAATCTTCGAATGGCAGGCTGGCCGAGTAGTTCGGGGCTTCCTTGGTAATCTGGATGTCGTGCGGGTGCGATTCGTTCACCGAGGCCGAACTGACTCGAACGAACTTGCCTCTGGCCATGAGTTCGGGGATGCTCCGAGCGCCGCAGTAGCCCATGCCCGCTCGCAGGCCGCCGACGAGCTGGTAGACGAAGTCGCTGAGCGTGCCGCGGTAGGGAACCCGGCCCTCGACGCCTTCGGGAACGAGCTTGCCGACGTCGGCCTTGCTGCTCTGACCATAGCGTTCGGCCGAGCCCTTGACCATCGCACCGAGCGAACCCATGCCGCGATATTCCTTGAACTGCCGGCCCTTGTAGATGACCAGTTGGCCAGGGCTTTCCTTCAGACCCGCGAACAGCGAGCCGATCATCACGCACGAGGCCCCTGCGGCGATGGCCTTGCTGATGTCGCCGGACTGGCGGATGCCGCCGTCGGCGATGACCGGGACGCCGTGCTTGGCGGCGACTTCGGCACAGTCCATGATGGCGGTGACCTGGGGCACGCCCACGCCGGAGATGATCCGGGTGGTGCAGATGGCCCCCGGTCCGATGCCCACCTTGACCGCGTCGGCGCCGGCGTCGATCAACTCGCGGGCGGCGTCGCCTGTCGCGATATTGCCGGCGATCACGTCGATTTTGAAGCTCTGCTTGATCTTCCTGACCGTGTCGATGACGTTCTGGGTGTGGCCGTGGGCGGTATCGACGCAGATGATGTCGACGTCCGCTCCGATCAGGGCCTCGACCCGTTCGTACTCATGGACGCCCACCGCGGCTCCGACCCGCAGGCGGCCCCGGCCGTCCCTGGCGGCTCGCGGATACTGCTGCACGCGGTCGATGTCCCGCATCGTGATCAGGCCCGCCAGTTCGCCCTTGTTGTTGACCAGGAGCAGTTTCTCGACTTTGTGGTACCTCAGGATGCCCTTGGCCTGCTCCAGGCTGGTTCCGGCCGGGCCGGTGACCAGATTGTCCTTGGTCATGACGGAGCTGACCTGGACGTTGAAGTCCTGGAGGAACTTCAGATCGCGCCGGGTCAGGATGCCGACCAGTTTCTTGCCCTCGACGATCGGGATGCCCGAAACGTTCTGCTCGCTCATGAGTTCCTGGGCCCTTCGGACGGGCTCGTTGGGCGAGAGGGTGACCGGGTCGAGGATGACGCCGTGCTCGGACCGTTTGACCTTGGAGACTTCGCGTCTCTGGGCTTCGATCGAGAGGTTCTTGTGAATGATGCCAATGCCGCCTTCCTGGGCCAGCGCGATGGCCAAAGCGGCTTCGGTGACCGTGTCCATGGCCGCCGAGACGATCGGAATGTTGATCGAGACGTTCTTCGAGAGCCTGGTGCTCGTGTCGGCCTGACTGGGCACGAAATCGCTCTTGCCCGGGATCAGGAGTACATCATCGAAAGTAATGCCTTCGGCGACGATTTTGCTGCTGTTCATGTGCGGCTCCAACTACGCTTCCGCTTCGATCATCTTGAAACGCGATACTATAGTTTGGGGTGACGCAGGCGTCAAACGATTTCGAGAGCGTTTTCGGACTCGAAAACCGGCGCGGATTTCTGTTCGAACCTCCGGGCGGGGTCGATAGTATAGAATGGCAAGCCCGGGACAGTTCGGGCGGTCTGCATGTGATCCGGATTGATTGTCATGATGTGCTTGTAGGAGGATACGTATGAAGTTGCTGCTTTCGAAGAATCCGATCCTGGCATTGGCGGTGGTCGCGGCCTTGGCGGCCGGAACGGTCCTGTTGGCAGGCTACGTCGATGGATCTCGACAGGGCGCGCAGGCGACCGCCGACAGCAGGTGCGTCGATTGTCCCAAGGCCGGCACTGAGCCGTGCTGCAAGGAAGACGGGACTTGTCCGAAGGCTGGAGATTGTGCAAGTGCTTGTGAAAAAAGCACTTGTCCTGAGAAGCCCGCCTCCGGGGGGTGTCCGATGAAGGCTCAGGCCTCGCCCAGCGCCGAGGCAGGATGCCCAGTCATGGTCAAGACCCCGTGCGGAACAGGGGGATGCGCCAAGTAGTCTGTTTCCTGTAACGAAGGGCCTCGTCCCACTCAACGACAAGCCCGAGATTTGATTGACCGGCTATTCCGTGACCGTCCACAGGACTGGCATGGGATAGCCGGCTTTTTTTATGCGCGGATGTGGGGCGGTACTATAATCCGAGCAAAAAACAGTTCTCGACGCGCCCATTTCGCAGGCCGGAACCAGTCTATGTGGTGAAAACCGCCTTCAGGGCGTTCTTTGAATCGATGGGACGACTCGGTGGAAGACAGGTCTGATAATCTGTTGGTCGAGCAGGCGATTCGTGGTGATGGCGAAAGCTTCACCGAGTTGTGCCGGCGGTATTACGGCCCGCTGGTGGCGATCGGTCATGCGATTCTGGGCGACCGGCACCTGGCCGAGGACGCTGCCCAGGAGGCTTTCGCCAAAGCGGCGGTGCATCTGCCCAAGCTTCGCAGGGCAGACCAGTTCGGATCCTGGGTCGCGGCGATCTGTCGCAACGAGGCCCGGGACCTGTGCCGGGCGCGCCGGCAAGCGAAGGTCGAAGATCAAATGCTTCAGGGAGAGGCCCCGGCGGGCACTGATGAAACCTGCGAAGCGGTGCGGATTGCCCTGAAAGGCCTGCCGGAGGAGGCCCGAGAAGTGGTCTTCCTGCGCTTCTACGACGGCCTGTCCTACGATCAGATTTCCGCCGTGCTGGGGATCTCCGAGCAGGCGATCAACGGCCGGCTCCGGCGAGCCAAGAGACAACTGGCGGAGCATCTGCGCCGCCGCGGTTTCGACGAGGTGGATCTATGAACGAACCCAAAGACGAGCGATGGCTCGATGAACAGCTCGAAAGAGCGGTGAACGGCAGGACACCGGTGTTTGACGCCGAGTCGTGGAGAAAGACCCATGCTGGTGAGTACGAGATCTTGTTGGCCCGACAGGATCGGCCGGATGGATGCGGGGTCCGCTCGGTTTGGGTGCGCCGAACTGCTGGGTTGGCCATCGCGGCGGTCGTCGTGATGGGGGTAGCCCTCCTTTTCGTGGACGGGCCCGGATCGGAAGAACCGGTCCCGCCGCCCCTGCCTGTCGTCCGCTCGGCGACGGAGATGATGACGATGAGGTCGCTCAGGCTGGCCTACGAGCAGGGAGGAGAAGAGGCCCTGAATCGACAGCTTGATATGGCGCTGGACCAGTTGGGACCGCGGCCCAACGGGTTTTCAACGCTCCGTGTTGTTCATGATCTGGATGGTTGAAGAATGAAAGGATCGAGATATGCGAATGAACTCCAACAGAGGGGCCGCGGGTTTGGCCCTGCTCATCCTCGTATCATTGTGGGCGCCTCGGACCCGTGCCATTCCGCCGGACCCCGATAACGCGGCCCTGTTGTACTACCAGGCGTTCTTATCGCTGGCCGAACTGAATGATGGTGAGCGCAAGGTAATCCGTGCGGTGGCGAAACGCGAGGCAGACCCGAACGACCAGGCACGAGAATACATCCAGAAGTGTCGTGGGGCGATTGAATTTGCCGAGGCCGCGACCCAGGTGCCGACGTGCAATTGGGGTTTCAGGTTCTCGCAGGGATTCGATGCCCTGATGCCGCATCTAAGCCAGGTACGCTTCCTGACCTTCGTTCTTGTGGCCGATGCTCGGACTCGGGCGGTGGATGGGAACTATCGGGGGGCCCTGGAGCGGTGCCTGCTGGTCGATACGCTCGCCCGCCAGGTAGGGGATGACACACTGGTTTCATATTTGGTCTCGATTGCGGTGCGAGACTCGGGGCATCGGTGCATGATCGACGTGATGAGCAAGGCCAGCGGCGACGCGTCTGTGTTGCGATGGCTGAAAGACGAACTGGCGACGAGGCCCGCATGGAAGCTGACGCCCGTCAGGCCACTGAAGATCGAGATGGAGATTGCGCTGGATACAATGCAGGTGGGCAAACTCGACGCGTTCACCAGAATCGTTTCGGAGGATGAACAGACGCGCGCGAAGATCCTTGCTGCGGCCAACGAGGATGTGTTGGCCCGGGGCCGCGCGTTGTACTCGCAGTGCATCACAGCGATGTTGCCAATCCTCGGCTCCTCCCTGCCCTATGAGCAGACTCACGCGCAGTTGGAGCAATTGAGCGGTGGATTCGACCCGAATGATCCTGCTGCGATGTTTGCCCGTTTGATGCTTCCGGCGATCAACCGGGTGCATACCCTCGGGGCTCGAAGCGAGGCCTACGTCAATGCCGCTGTTGCCGGCATTGAAGTCTGTCTGCAAAAGGTCAACTCCGGAGAGCTGCCGACGGCATTGCCTGGCGGACTGCCCAAGGACCCCTTCAGCGGTCACGATTTCCAGTATGAACAGACGGACAACGGCTTTGTCCTCCGCTGCCAGGGCAAGGACCTGGACAAGGACGTTGCGGGGGGGTTCAAGTTCACGGTGAAATGAGCAGATTGCCGTTCTCAAAGGAAGGCCGAGCCCCGAGGGACCCGGCCTTCTTTTTCTTGGGGGGGGGCATCTCCATCGGTTTTTCGACAGAACCCCTTGACACGCCCCGACGTAATCGGTAGGATTTCTTGGCTCTTGGAGACCCCAGAAGCCTGTCCGAAAGACTGCGGAAAAGCGTCTGCTCGACGGTTGTTGTACGGTGGGTGGGCGGCAGGTACGCAGGGGGACAATCAGCCATAGACGATTTCATGCGGGATCAACCTGCGTGCGCAGCGCGATGCTCCGCCTAACCTAGGAGAGAAACAACGATGGCGACACCTGTCGAAAAATGGGTCGAAGAACAGGCAAGACTGGCCAAGCCGGACCGGATTCACTGGTGCGACGGCTCGGATGAAGAAGCTCGCAAGCTCATTGAGATCGGCATCAAGCAGGAGAAGATCGGCGATACCCCGATCTTTCAGGAACTGAACCACAAAGCCTGGCCGAACGCCTATTTTCACCGTAGCCACCCGACGGATGTCGCCCGCACGGAGCAGTTGACGTTTGTCTGCCATCCCACGAAGGACCAGGCTGGCCCGAACAACAACTGGATGGACCCCGCCGAGGCCAAGGCGAAAATGACCCAACTCAGCGACGGCTGCATGAAGGGCAAGACGATGTACGTGCTGCCCTACATGATGGGCCACCCGGATTCGCCGTACGCCAAGAGCTGCGTGCAGGTGACCGACGTGACCTACGTGGCCGTGAGCATGCGGATCATGACCCGCATGAGCAAGAAGGTGCTCGACAAGATCGGCAACAGCGAGAACTTCGTCAAGGGCATGCACTCGGTCGGCGATTTCGACCCGAACAAGCGGTTCATTATGCACTTCCCGCAAGACAACCTCGTCTGGAGCATCGGCTCCGGCTACGGCGGCAACGCGCTGCTGGGCAAGAAGTGTTTCTCTCTGCGAATCGCCTCGTGCCTGGGCCAGAAGGAAGGCTGGCTGGCGGAGCACATGGTCATCATGGGCATCGAAGACCCGCAGGGCAAGGTCGCCTACATCTGTGCGGCGTTCCCCTCCGCCTGCGGAAAAACGAATCTCGCCATGCTCCAGTCGGCCCTGCCGGGCTACAAGATCTGGACGATCGGCGACGATATCGCCTGGCTCAACGTCGGGCCCGACGGTCGGTTGTACGCGATCAATCCGGAGACCGGCTTCTTCGGCGTTGCTCCGGGGACTTCGATGAAGACCAACCCGAACATGATCACCACACTCAAGGCCGGCAAGTTCTACCCGACGCTCTTCACGAACACCGGGCTCGATCTTGACAATAACGTGCCTTGGTGGGAAGGCCTCGACGGCAGCGTGCCCGCACGCATGGTCGACTGGCAGGGCAAACCCTGGACGCCCGACAGCGGCGCCAAGGCGGCGCATGCCAACTCGCGGTTCACCGTATCGCTGTACAACGCTCCGACGCTGTCGCGGGAGTTCGACAATCCCAAGGGCGTCCCGATCTCGGCGATCCTGCTGGGCGGCAAGCGGACCCAACTCGTTCCGCTGGTGGCCGAGGCGTTCGATTGGGCGCACGGCGTGTTCGTGGGCGTCAGGACCGGCTCGGAGACGACCGCCGCGGCGGCCCATCAGGTCGGCGTGCTGCGACGCGACCCGATGGCGATGCTCCCGTTCTGCGGATACAATATGGGCGACTACTTTGGCCACTGGCTCAACGTCGGCAAGCGGCTCAAGCACCCCCCGAAGATCTACTCGGTCAACTGGTTCCGGACCGACGAAAACGGCAAGTTCATCTGGCCCGGCTTCGGCGACAATATCCGCGTCATCAAGTGGATCCTGGACCGTGTCAACGGCCGTGTGGGCGCCCGTGAGACCCCGATCGGCCTGGTCCCGAACGTCTCGGACCTCGACCTGTCGGGCCTGAACATCGCGAAGGAACGGATGGAGAAGCTCTTCGAGATCGATCGCGCCGGGTGGCAGAACGAATTGAAGGACATCGACGCCTTCCTCGTCCAGTTCGGCGACCACATGCCCGCCGAGATCCGTCGTCTTCGCGACGACCTGGCCAAGAAGCTGGGATAGCCGGTCGTCGATTCAGAGCATCGGCTGTGAAGAAAACGGAGCCACGGTGCCGTCACGGTATCGTGGCTCCGTTTGATTTTGGATCTCTGGAACCGGCATGACGATTCCTTGACCGCGCAGGGTTGACAAGAATCTGAGATGGGCTCAGAATAACACATACGTGCCATAGGACGGTCTGCCGTTTGAGGGGATCCTTCAGAGGGCGGTTCGGGCACGTCGGTGAGTCCTGTCGAGAATCATGCTGACAATCGCTTGACCGGGAGGCAATATGGCAGATCAGAAGTCGGCCGCAGCGGCGAAGGACGGGAAATCCAGAATCGAGCGGGACCGCGCGATGATCCTGGCGGCCAGAGAAAAAGGGGGAGGCGCGGTTCTCAAGACCTTCATCCGGCTCTCCGGTCCCGGCTGGCTCCAGAGCGGCATTACGGTCGGCGGCGTGTCCTTCGCGTCGAGCATGTACTTGGGCGTGCTGTCGGGCTTCACTTTCCTGTGGCTCCAGCCCATCGCGATGATGTGGGGCATCGTCATGCTGGCCGCGATCGCCTACGTCACCCTGTCCAGCGGCGAGCGTCCCCTGAAAGCGATCAATCAGCACGTCAGCCCGGTGCTTGGCTGGAGTTGGCTGCTGGCCTCGATGGCGGCCAACCTGGTCTGGTCCATGCCGCAGTTCAGCCTGGGCAGCCGCGCGATTCAGCAGAATCTCCTGCCCGGTGTTTTCGGCGGCGGGGAAGGCAGCGTGTTCCAGGGCGATACCGCCCGTGTGGCGGCTGTGCTGCTGTTCCTCGGCGCGTGCCTGGCCGTATCGGTTTTCTACAGTCTGGGTGGCCGCGGAGTGAGGATCTTCGAGAAGATCATTCGGGCCATTGTCAGCATGATCGTGCTGTGTTTTCTCGCCGTCGTGGTGAAATTGTCCATCGAGGGCGCCATGGATTGGGGCAGCGCAGCGAAAGGCCTGGTGCCGAGACTGCAAATGCTCTTCAAACCGACGGAGGGACTTGCCCCTTATCTGCAGGCCGTCGCGGAGACCGGACGGGGGTACTGGGAGAACCTGATCACGACGCAACAACGAGGCGTCATCATCAGCGCCATTGCCGCCACGGTGGGCATCAATATGACATTCATGTTTCCCTACTCGATGATGCGCCGAGGCTGGGACAAGGATTTCCGCGGGCTGGCGATTTTTGACCTGTCCACCGGCCTGTTCATCCCGTTCGTCCTGGCGACCGGCTTCGTCGTGATGGCTGCTGCCTCTCAGTTCCACACCAAACCAGCCCCCGGTTTCGTATCCGATGTGGAAGGGGGAGTCGTGAGCGTCGCGCCGGCGGCGAACCTCGTCGGTGAATGGAACAGCCTGTTGAAAGGGCGTCTCCCGGCCGAAGAGTACAAGCGTATCATGGGCGCAGTGCTTGACATGCCCGAAGTTTCTGACGAACAGAAGGCCGCCAAACAACAGGCCATGATGGGACGCCTCCAAACTACTATGCCCTACGCGGACCAGCGAATGGCCGCCATGCTCGTCAAGAGAGATAATTTCAACCTGGCGAATGCTCTGGCCCCTCTTACGGGCAAGGGGGTCGCCCAGTACATCTTCGGTCTGGGCGTGATGGGACTGGGCCTCAGCGCCGCGACGATTCTGATGTCCATCAACGGTTTGTGCTTCTGCGAAATGCTGGGAAAGTCGCCCGGCGGATGGACCCAGCGGATCGGGATGTTCATGGTTTCTGTGGGCGCCATCGGGGCGATCTTCTGGAAACAGCCGGCGCCCTGGCTGGCGATTGCGACCTCGGCGTTCTGCTCCGTGCTTCTGCCGATCGCGTACTTCACGTTCCTGATCATGATGAACACCAAGGGCCTGCTCGGCGACAGCATGCCGACGGGCGGCCGTCGGATCTTGTGGAACGTCCTGATGGTCTTCTCCACCGCCGCGGGAACGTTCGTCAGCCTTTGGAGTCTGTGGCCGAGGATCGGATACTGGAGCCTTGTGCTGATCGGCGCCTTTGTCGGGCTCGCTCTGATCGTCCACGTGATCCGTGGCAACGGAGCCAAGGCAGGCGGGGCATTGGCGGGAGCGTAGAGCCGTCGTATCGAGCGATCATGCGAGCCCGGAACGATCCATTTCCGGGCTCGCGTTCTTTGGACGTCGCATGGGCCGCGTCGGCTCACTTCGCAGGCGCCAGCCGTGCGGTCAGTTTGCCCTCGGTGACGTCGATACCGGTGAGTCGGACCCATCTGTCGTCGACCGGAAACACCGGCTCGAACGGTTCTTCGCTAAGCAAAGATGCCACGATCTTCGTGCGCCAGTCCTGCATGTCGATGCCTCCGCCCTCCACTTGTTCCCGGTACATCTTCCGGGCCATCTTCTTGGCGGGCCATGTGATGGGCAGGACTCCGATCCTGACGCTCTCGACGATCAGGTTGAGACGCCCATCCTCCAGGATTCGCGGATCGATCTCGACGGTGATGACGAGATCGGCCCCTTCGATGTCGGCGGTGCCCATCAGCACGATCCTGCCACGGGTGAACGCGACCGCAGGCGAAGACAGCTTGATCCCGCCCGATTCCTGCTTCCATCGCATTTGCGCCAAGGCTTCATTGAGGTCCGTATCGAGCACTTCCATCTCGAAGGGTTTGCGGTCCTGCGCGTTGTTGTAGAGTGTGGGCATCAGCTCGTGAGTGATGTAGGGATGCACCCGCCGACCATTCGGGTCGTCGTCGGCTGGAGGCGTCGCGGGATGATAGTGGGAAGGCGTGTACAGCAGCAGCGAGATGACAACGGCCGCCACGAACAGGTCGATGCACAACCAGAGGATCAGTTTCCTACGTCTGGACTTCTTCGATTTTACCACAGGCGCCTCGACGGGAGTGAATCCTGGGACTCCCGGAAAAGTCGGAATAGGCGAATTCTGTCTTGCCCGATACTCCGGTCGCGATTATAGTGGTCCGGTCGTTTGGTACAAGCAGTTTTGTTGCCGGGCCTGGGCAGGTGAGACTTGTCGGCAGTTTTGCAGGAGCTCGAATGCAGCGATGCCCTCCGGTTGCGACTCAGGGATACGTTGAAAGAAAGGTTCGTCCGATTATGTCAAGCCACTTTTCTGACCGGCTGCATGCCGCTGTGCAATCGAAGAAGACGCCGTTGGTGATAGGCCTGGATCCCATCTACAGCCGACTTCCTCCGGCCATCCGGGGTCATCGTCAGATGAACGACGAGTTCGACGCGGCCGCCGCGGTCGACGCCATTTTCGATTTCTGCACGCAGGCGATGCGGATTGTCGCTCCGATCGTCCCGGCGGTGAAGATCAACATTGCGTTCTTCGAGAGATACCTCTGGGAGGGCCTGGAGTCGTACTACTCGCTGATCAGCGAGGCGGACGACCTGGGACTGGAGATCATCGGCGACGTCAAACGAGGCGACATCGGTCACACCGCGGAGATGTACGCCGCGGCGCACCTGCAGAACTCGGAACTGACGGGTTTGGAGGACGTTCTGGCGTCCGATGCGATCACGATCCACGGTTACACCGGCGCCGACGGCATCGAGCCGTTCGCCAAGATGGCCGCAGCCCAGGGCAAGGGCGTGTTCGTGCTCGTGCGGACGAGCAATCCCTCGGCTGGGGCGCTGCAGGATTTCACGGACGCCTCGGGCCAGGCCCTGTATGAGAAAATGGCTCAGGTCGTCGGAGAGATCGCCAGTCGGCCCGAATACATGGGCGAGAAGGGCTACAGCGACATCGGCATGGTCGTCGGCGGCACCGCCCCCGAGGCCACCTCTTCGCTCCGCTCGAATTACGGCAACGTCTGGTTCCTCGTCCCCGGCTACGGAGCCCAAGGCGCCAACGCGGTGGACTGCATCCGATTCTGCAAACCCGATGGCACCGGCGCCCTGATCAACGCCTCCCGCTCGATCATCTACGCCTACGAGAAGCCCAAGTATCGCGACCAGTTCGGCGACGACTGGAAGAAGTGCCTTGAACAGGCGGTCGTGGACGCCAAGATCGATCTGTCCACCGCGATGCAGTCGAAGCTCTGATCGTTTCCGGCGCATGACATGGACAAGGATTCTCCCGTCGCGGGTCGTTCTTCGGGTTCTGAACCGTTCCGCGTGGGGGAAATGTTCGACCGCATCGCGCCGACTTATGATCTCCTGAATCACGTGTTGTCGCTCGGGCGGGATTTCGCCTGGCGGCGCAAGGTGGCCGAATTGCTCGATGACCGCAAGGGGCTGAGAGTCGCGGACTTGGCCACAGGCACCGGCGATCTGCTGATCGCCCTGTTGCGGCGTCGTCAGGATCTTGACGGCGCGGCAGGGCTCGACATCTCCGAGCCGATGCTCGATGTTTTCCGCGAGAAGCTTCGGAGGGGCGGGCTCGCAGATCGTGTGACGCTGCACTGCGCCGACGCTGCGGACAGCCCGTTCGCCGACGGCGCATTCGATGCAGTCACCATGGGATTCGGGATTCGCAACACCCCCGACGTGCGAGCGACGCTACAAGAGATCCTCCGCATCCTCAAGCCCGGCGGCGCTACGCTGATCCTGGAGTTCTCCCTGCCGAGGAATCGGGCACTTCGCTGGTGCCATCTGAGGTACTTGCGATACGGAGTCCCTTTGATCGGCGCCGTGATCTCCGGCGACCGGCAGGCCTACCGATACCTCAATGAATCGATTGAGGCATTCCATCCGGCGAGCGAGTTCTGTGGCTTGATGCGTCAGGTCGGGTTCGTTCAGGTCCTGGCGACACCGGTCACCTGGGGCGTCGCCTCGATCTACCGGGGACAGAAGCCGTGCGACTGATCGCGCGTGATCCCGTAGCCCCTTTGATGGAGGGGGGAGGATGTCCTGGTATCGCCAGTGAGGACACGCAGTTTCCGCTTCCCTTTATCGCCGGCTGGGCGATAGGATATCGGTCATTGGAGTCATGCAGTCAGCCGATCTATGGACAGGTGGGTTATGAACGGATTCGAATCGAGTCGAAAGGCATGTGATTCCTCCGGCCTGGCAGGTCGCAAGGTTCTGGTCATGGGCCTGGGTCGTTTCGGCGGCGGCGTCGATGCCGCCCGCTATGCGGCGCAGAGTGGGGCCAGGGTGGTCGTCACGGACAAGGCGAGCGAGGAACAGCTTCGGGACTCGATCGACCAGTTGTCCGATGTGTCGGGGATTGAGTATCACCTCGGTCGTCATGATGCCGAGGATTTTGCCTCCGCGGACGTCGTGATCGCCAACCCTGCGATCCCGCCGGACAACGAGTTCCTGCAAATCGCGCGTCGCAGCGGCCGGATGGTCGCGTCGCAGATGGGGCTGTTTTTCCAGTCTTGCCCGGCTCTGATTATCGGAATCACCGGCGCCAACGGCAAGAGCACGACCACGACCCTGGCCGCCCATCTCCTGGAACATGCCCGGCCCAAATCGCCCACGCAAGCCTACGGCAGAGTCTGGCTCAGCGGCAATATCGGCGACAAGCCCCTGTTGACCATCCTCGACCAGGTTCACTCCGACGACTTGGTGGTCCTGGAGATCTCCAGCTTTCAGATCGACCAGTTGGCCCCGATCGGCAAGGCCCCCAAGGTGTCTCTGCTGACGAATCTGACGCCCAACCATCTGGATCGGTATGGCACGTTCGAAGCCTACTGCGCGTCCAAAGAGGCCCTTTTCAGCCTCCAGACGCTCGACCCGAACGACCCTGCGGTCTCCCTCTTCAACGCCGAGGATCCGATCGCGCGTTCGTGGTTCGCCAAGTACGGTTCCCAGGCGGGTCGGACCTGCATACAGTTCTCCGCGGACGACATCAGCAGCGAGTTGCGTGCTCAGTACGCTCTTCCCGGACGGGCCAACCTGTCGAATCTCGCCGCCGCCAGGGCGATCGCCCGATGTTTCGGGGTTTCGGACGCGGCCATCCGGTCCTGTCTGTCGAGCTTCAAGGCTCTGTCGCACCGGCTCGAACTGGTCGCCGAAGGCGGGGGGGTTCGCTGGTACAACGACTCCAAGGCGACGACGCCGGAGGGCACGATGGTGGCCCTGTCGGCATTCGACTGCCCCAAGATTCTTATCGCGGGCGGATATGACAAGCACACGCCTTTCGACGAACTCGGCCGGCGAATCGCCACGAGCACGAAAGCGGTAGTTCTCATCGGCCAGACCGCCCGCTCGATCGCAGACGCCATTGGGGCTGGCCAGCGGGGACAGACTACTGATGTTCGGTTCGCCGGTTCGTTGGCGGAGGCGGTTGAAGCAGCCGGCAAACTGTCCTCGCCGGGCGATGTCGTCTTGCTCAGTCCCGCCTGCGCCAGTTACGACATGTTCGAGAACTATCAGCAACGAGGCCGCATGTTTGGCGAGTTCGCCCGCAAGGTCGCACAACCGAAGTCGTGACGAAATGTCGAATCGTTACGCACTCTGAAACGGTTATCGGAATCTGCGTACACGCGACGCGAAAAACGTTGCCTCCAATCATCCGTTAATCCGCCGTTTCGCGCCCGAGAATCGGGCAAACACCGCATTCCAGCCGGACGGGTTCATGTTTTCTCGGGGTCGTCTGTCAAGTAGCGCCTCTTCGCAACCGATGTGTCTGGCGACAGGAACGAAACATCGGTTTGTCCAGGGTGGTACGCATGACTACGACAAGCGAACGACGAATGGAACAACGACTCTGCTACCATTGGCCCATCTGGTTTGCCCACGATCCCAACGGGGATTTGTCGCAAGGACAGATGGTGGATCTCTCGAGCAAAGGGGCGGCCTTTACCTGCTATGCGGACGACCGATGCCCCCATCCCGGCCAGTATCTGACCGCGCGGTTCAGCATCCCGCAGTATGGCCGGGACAATTCCTTCGACATGGTGGATTTCATTCGCGCAGGCCATGTCTGTCGCGTGGATGGCGTCAACAACGCCCTTCGCCGGGTCGCGATCCAGTTCTCCGAACCGTTGCCGCTTCGACCGGGCGAACAGCACGCCGATTTCGAACAATACGACGAGGTCGAGGATCTCGAACCGGCCTTCGTCTGATCGTCAGATCTGCGAATACTCCGTGGGTCTGAGGATGATGTCTGTGATATTCGAGACCGTGTCCCTGTAAGCCGGATCCGCGCTGAGTCTTTTCCAGTCGGGATCGTCGCGGAAGACCTGCCACCTCTGGTCCCTCTCGGCCATATCCTTGAAGGCGAGCATGTACGTGAGATTGGGCAAGTTGGCCCCGATGATTGTCTCGCCGAACATCACAGGATTCAAGCCCGTCTTCCTGAAGATCGCGATCTCGCCGCCCTCGTTGAACATCTCGACCTTCTTCTTGCCGGCTTTGACGCTGTGGCTTTCGTAGATCCTCAGCTCGAAGATGCGATCCTTGAAGGAAGGGGGCTCGATCCTGGGCATGTGGCTGAAAGCCGCCATCAGCGAGTTCTCGCAGCGTACGAACGCCGGATCGGACAGCGTCGCGTCGAGGAACGACGCCCCTTTCTCGCGAAGTCCCGAGTCCGCCAACAGTCTCGCGTGGGCGTTTGCCACCGAATCCATCGAGTCGTGCACGAGCAGCACGTGAAGGGTGGGCTTGCTGGGTCCGTAGATCGGGGTGAACACGCCGACCGTCTTGATGCCGACGCGGTTCATCGCGGCGATGCCGACGTTTTTGTAGAAATCGCCGACCAGGTTCCTCGGGGCCCCGGTTCGAAGATGGTACTGCCGCCATTCGAAGAACTGCCTCTGACCCGTGCCGCTTGTCACTTCGGCTCCGCCTGCGAGGTTCGTTGCCGCCAGACCTGCGACGCCTGTCACCATGAATTCCCGACGATTCATAGGCTCCGCCTCCTGTAAAAAGAGGTGAAAAAACAGGGCCGGAGACGACGTTCGCCTGCGGCCCTGAATCGATACTCATCCCGGAGACTCCGGGTCTACTTGGATTTCGCAGCCGGAGGCAGACGGGACGGGAAGCCCTTGACCACCTTGGCGATGACCTTCGACACCTGTTTCTCTTCGCTGGGCGTCAACATATTGCCGGCGACGCCGCCCGCGACGGCTCCGACACCCGCGCCGAGCCAGCGATCACTGGAGTCTCCGCCCGCTACGGCGGCGCCCAATGCCGCGCCTGCGGCGGCGCCGGCGATCGTGCCGAGCGTCTTGTTCGTGCTTCCGGAACCGCTTCCCATCCAGAGGATGGTCCCGTTCTCAACGTCGACCAGCTTGGCCGACATGTCGATCTTCCCATCCCTGAACTTGGGGATGTCGATGACCATGACCGCCGGAACGTTGAGGATCTGGCCCGCTCTGGCGGCGCCGGCGTCGGTCGTCAGGTCGGACGCCTGGAACTCCTGCTCCTTCAGAAGGGCCTTGACGTTCTGGCGTTCGATGAACGTGTAGCCTTTCTTCATCAACGCCATCGTGACCAGGTTGCTGACCTTGTTCTTGGCGGCTTCGCCATACACCCGGCCGGTCACTTCGACGATCGCGATCTTGTTCAGACTGGAGAAATCGTAGCCGGCAACCGCCGTACTCTCGGCATCGCTCGACGCGCAGCCAGCGACCGCCATCGCAGTCAACAATACACCCGCCCATACAGCCTTCATTTTGAACCTCCCAAAAGTAATCCTGATTGTGTGAACAGGCTCTATACGTACAGATCTGACATCTTGTTGTCAATAGGGCGAACCCTGGACGACGCCGGAGGTATTGAGAAAAGGATTTGCCCTCTTCAGGGATGCCAGTATAATGATCGCCTGTTGTTTGGTGGAGATTGCACATGGCTGACAAGGTCGATTCGAACGAAAACGGCGCTGCGAAAACCTTCGAAGAGAAGGTCGCCGATGTGATAGAAATGGTCCGCCCGTCCCTTCAGGGCCATGGCGGCGACGTCCAACTGCTCGGCGTGGACGAGGACAAGACCGTCCGAGTCCGCCTGCAGGGGGCCTGCCGGGGCTGCCCCGGCGCGACCATGACGATGAAAATGGGCATCGAACGCATCCTCAAGGAACGCGTGCCCGAAGTCAAACAAGTCGTCGCCGTCGCCTAGACTGCTCGCATCTATCCGAGCATGCCGCCAATGCGGTCTGCATCAGGGTTCTCAATCACACCTTTCTCTGTGATGATCGCGGCGATGTTCTGCGCCGGAGTCACGTCGAAGGCGGGGTTGTAGATGCCGATGTTATCGGGGGCCGTGTGGGCGCCGCCGATCCAGGTCACTTCCGAGGCGTTTCTCTCCTCGATAGGGATCTGCTCGCCGGTTTCGATGCCCAGATCGAATGTGCTCGATGGGGCTGCGATGTAGAACGGGATGCCGTGGTGTTTGGCCAGCACGCTGACGCTGTAGGTGCCGATCTTGTTGGCGGTGTCGCCGTTGGCGGCGATGCGGTCGGCGCCGGTGATCACCGCCTGGATCTTCCCCTGCTTCATCAGAAAGCCCGCCATGTTGTCGCAGATCACGGTCACCTTGATGCCGGCCCGCTGGAGTTCCCATGCGGTCAGACGCGAACCCTGAAGCAGGGGGCGGGTCTCATCTGCGTAGACCTCGAACCGTCGGCCCCTGTTCTGTGCTTCGAACATGACCGATAGTGCGGTTCCCTGCCCGGCCGTGGCCAGAGCTCCCGCGTTGCAGTGGGTCAGGACGCCGAAACCGTCGCGGATGAACCTCTCGCCATTCTCGCCGATCCGCCGGCACATCTCGACGTCCTCCGCCCAGATCGCGTTGGCCTCCGTCAGCAGGGCCTCAGCGAGCCTTCCCGGTGTAGCTGAGGCCTCACAGGCGCCCTCCTTTGTCTTGGCCCGCATGCGGTCGAGAGCCCAGAAGAGGTTCACCGCGGTCGGACGCGAAGTGGCGAGATAGTCGCACGCCTTGAGAACGTGGTCCGCCGCCTCCTGCACGTCTTTGGGCTTTTCCAGCCACTGAAGGGCCAGCAGCGGACCATAGGCCGCGGAGACGCCGATGGCTGGAGCCCCGCGGACCGCCAGTGTCCGGATCGCCTCGTGGAGCTGCTCGGCGCTGCGGACCTTCAACATCACGTATTCCGTCGGCAGGCGTCGCTGATCGATCATCTCCAGCACGCCATCCACGCCGCCAATCCATTTCACCGTCTCTGCGATCATCCTGGCTTCCTTGATGTCAGCATCACCACAGAGACACAGAGATCACAGAGAAGAAAGAGACTGAGTGTGATGGGGGAAACGAAGGAAGCCTTGCTCCTCCTGAATTCGTCTTTCTCTCTGTGTCCTCTGTGTCTCTGTGGTGAAATCTATCTATCCACTCTGGCTCCAGCGCCCTTCATCACTTTCTCGACCTCGCTCAGCGTCGCCATGGTCGTGTCGCCCGGCGTGGTCATCGCGAGCGCCCCGTGGGCCGCGCCGTAGTTGACCGCCTGCTCGGGGCTCTTGCCCTCCATCAGGCCGTAGATCAGGCCGGAGGCGAAACTGTCGCCGCCGCCGACGCGGTCGTAGATCTCTAGGTCCGGACGGAGTGTCGCGTCGTAGAACTGCCCGTCGGCGTACATCACCGCGCCCCAATCGTTCTTCGTGGCGGTCTTGGCGTGCCGCAGCGTCGTGGCGACGACCTTGAAGTTCGGGAACTCCTTGACCGCGGCCTCGATCATCTTGCGGAAGTCCGTCGGATCAAGCTGCGAGTAGCTCTTGTCCAGATCTGCGACCTCGAAGCCCAGGGCCGCCGTGAAATCCTCCTCGTTTCCGAGCATCACGTCGATGTACGGGGCGATGGCCCGGTTGACCTGGCGGGCTTTCTCCTGACCGCCGACGTCGCGCCAGAGCGAGTTGCGGTAGTTCAGGTCGTAGGAGACGATGGTGCCGTGTTTCTTGGCGGCGGTGACCGCCTCGATGATCACGTCCGGCGTCGTTGTGGACAGAGCCGCGTAGATGCCGCCGGTGTGGAACCAGCGGACGCCGTCCTGGCCGAAGATCCGATTCCAGTCGATATCGCCTTTCTTCAGTTGCGAAGCGGCGCTGTTGGCGCGGTCGGAGCAGCCGACGGCGCCGCGAAGGCCGAAACCGCGCTCGGTGAAGTTCAGACCGACGCGGGTCTTGCGTCCGATGCCGTCGAAGGGCATCCACTTGACGTACTCCAGGCCCACACCGCCCTGGAACATCAGGTCTTCGAGCAGCCGGCCGACGGGATTGTCCACGATGGCGGTCACAACGGCAGCCCGCTTGCCGAACGTCCGCTTCAAGCCGCGGGCGACGTTGTACTCGCCGCCGCCTTCCCAGACGCGGAAGGTTCGCGCGGTGTGGATACGCTCGTCGCCGGGATCGAGCCGGATCATGACTTCGCCCAGCGACAGAATGTCATGTTTGCATTCGGATGCGGCCTTCAGTTCAAGAACGGCCATAGAGTCTCCAGATGGATCGACGATCGACTATTGACTATTTACGATTTCAGCTTCGCCCGCGGGACGAGATGCCGCACAATCAACATGGCCACAATAGTAAATGGAAAATGGCAAATAGTAAATTCACAGGTTGTAGATTCTCCCCTCGCGGTAGTCCTGCCAGGCCGGCTCGAAGGATTTCCGCTCATCCGGTACGGTTCGGCAAGCCACGGCCCGGCTCTGGAACAGATCGGGCGAGGCCTCATCATACTGGATTCTCAGAATCCTGTTCCTTAGTTCCTGATTCTCCGGCTTGAATGCCATGGGTCTGCCGGTAGGGTCGAGGACGTCCGGATGGATCGGGATGCCGTGCTCGCTCAGGACCAGGTAGGAACCCCGCGAGCCGCCTCCGAGGATGAGCAGGTCGATGATCGCCTTGAGATAGGCGACGCTGGCCAGGGCCAGGTGCTCGGCCTGGACGGCTGCGATGAGAGTCCGCGGATCCTGGGCGGCCAGGCCCTTCTCCCGGATCTCGCGATAGAGCAGCAGGGCGTCCCGGAGGCTCTCGCTGGCGTCCTTCTCCCGGCGGATGTGGGCCGCCGACGCGGTCATTCGCTCCTGGATCTCCTCGATGATCTTCTGGGGCGACCGGCCCGACGAATGGCTCCACGACTCGAACGTGGCCAGGAGTTCCGCGATCTGGATCTCGATGTCCTCGGCGTCCTGGGCGTGGTCGGGGGCTTCGCATCCGTAGGCGTTGACGATGTACTCCGCGGCCCGCAGGCCACCGACCTGACCGGCGTTCAGGGCCGAGCCGCCGGGGCGCTTCACGCCGTGAGTGCCCGCCATTTCGCCGATCACGAACGTGTGCCTGATGCTCGACTCCCACCACTGGTTCACGGCGAATCCGCCGTTGTTGTGCTGGGCGCAGACCGCGATCTCCAGCGGTTCGTTGTACAGATCGATGCCGTTCTCTTTGTAGATTTCGATGGCCGGCGGGTTCATATGGGCCAGCCGCTCAATGGGGGTGTGCTGGAGGGCCCCTGTGTCCCGGAGGTAGTTGAAGGCCTCCGGTTCGAGTTCGTCGACGTTGAACGGGCTCATGTCGCCGTTGCCGGTCGGGTTGTGGCGAAAATCCAGGAATACCCGTCGGCCCTTGCGGGTCTCGTTGAAGACCAGGACGTCGATCAGCGAGGACTTCAGGCCTTCGATCTTCTGCGGGTCGAAGGGCCATTGATAGCCCTTGAGAAAGATGTTCGTGGCCATGCTTTTCATTGACGGGAAGAAGCCCGCCAGGAAGTCCCGCTCATCCGCGCCCTTGGCGTTCGTGCTGAAGATCCGGGGGACCGCCTGCATGTACGTGCCCGAGACGTTCCAGCGGAATTGGGTGCTGGCCAGTCCGAATTGGGATTCGGTGAGGTTCTCCGCGACCAGGCCCGCCTTGAAGGCCAGGCCGTGGAGGCCGACTTGACCGGCGGGATAGACGCTGGTCTTGTACAACTCGCCGGGGCCGCCGGCGGCGAACACCACGTTGGCCGCGAGGAACACGTTGACCGCGTGATGCGAGCCCACAGATTGCAGTCTGTCCAGGGTGACCACGCCGACGATCTGCTTGGCATGGCCGGTGCCGACGGTGAGCAGATGCGCCACCTCCTGGTTGTCGAACGTCCGGACGCCGTAGCCTTCGACCTCCCGTTGCAGGCACTCGCTCATGAATCGGCTGGTCTTGGGTCCTGCACTGGTAGCCCGCTCGGCAGGGTCGTGGTCGGTCTTGTAGCCGATGAAGACGCCCATCGAGTCGGTCGGGAAGGCGACCCCGGCTCGCACCAGATGGTAGAACTCGCGGAGCGAGTTGATTCCCTCGATCAAAGCCAGGTCGCCATGGCAGCAGCCGGCGGCGGTCAGCGTCTCCGCGAAGGCCTCCGCGCAGTCGGGCACGTTCGGACTGGTGCCCAGCTTGTAGTAGGTCTGCTTGTCCGAACCGCTCATCCGCGAGGCGCCGAGTCTCAGGCCGCGGGTGATGATGGCGATCCGATCCTGGGGGGCGGAGATGCCCTTGCGATTCATGAACTCGCACAAGTGCGAGGCACAGTTCGTCCCGGCCGCTCCCGCGCCGACGATGATCGTGTTGTAGCGGTGAAACGTCACCTCGCGGCCGGCTATCTGTCTGGTTTCCACGGGATCACCTCAGTTCAGTTTCTGGGGTTTCGCGAATTCCTGGGTCATGAGCGAGGGCAGGCGGAACACATCGCCGCCTTTGGTGCAGAAATAGAGCGAGGAGGCGGAAGGCTCTCGGCCGTGCCCGTCGGCCCAGAAGGCATAGAATCCGTCGTGAGCGTTCACCGGACGACGGACGTACGTGTGGTTGAAGGGGCTGCCGCGGGTGAGTTGTTTCGTCTTCCGCCAGGTCGAACCCTGATCATTGCTGGTCCACACAGCCACCTCGCCGCCCGGATTGTATTGTTGCGAGCCGGACTCGGTCGGCGCGATGATCCGCCAGGTTCCGTCGCTTTCGATGTAGAGCGAGCCCATGTCGTAGTTGTTGTCGGAAGTCGTGATGGGCCGGATGTCCCAGCCTGTCCTGGTCCAGTGGGCGGTCGTCCATGTGCGAGGCCCGTCCTCCGGGCCGGAGCGAAAGCCCTTGCTTGTGATGAACAGGATCACTGGCCGGTCCGACTCGTCGAAGCGGATGTCTTTGATGTAGACGAGCAGCCCCTCTTTCTGATAATCGCGGACGAGAGCCTCGTTTTCCGGCGTCGTCAAAGGCAGCGTCAGATCGCGACCATCCGCGGCGTGCCAGGATCGGCCGAAGTTCGTCGTTTCCAGGTAGTAGAGGTTCGTTCGCCAGTTGAGCCCTTTGCCCTTGGGATGATAGTTGAGGGCCGTCGCGGCCTTGCTCTCGCTGACTGCGCTGATCTGGTAGTGCCCCTCGTCGATGGCGGCGAGCCTCTGCCACTGCGACCAGCGAACGCCGTCGGGGCTGGTCATGAAGCAGGCGGTGCGTGCGGCTGGGTAGTTGTACCGCGTGAAGAAGGCGGCGAAACCTTGCTTGGGCACGAACCACGACTGCATGTATGAGAAGTTCGTCATGGGCACATCGTTGCCGTCTTGGATCTTTGTCGCCGGAACCCGCTCGAACTCGTCGATGCTGTACGGCTCCGTGCTCCGATGGATAAACGAAGGCCGTCCGGTCCCGTGCGAAGGGGAGAAGACCCAGATGTGGCCGCGATCGTCGACAGAAATGACCGGGTTGTCGTGGGCGTCTTTGGTGCGCTTATCGAGCAGGATCGTTGGACGCGGAACCTTGCCGGTGGCGTGATCGTAATAGGATACCATGTGCAGCAGAACGCCCGGCACGTCGGCCCCGTCGTTGCCCTTCGCCAAATCGTGTTTCAGGTGCGAGCCCTCGGCGGTTCCGCCGTAGCAGAAGAAGGTCTTGTTCACCTTCTCGCAGTAGACAGCGAAGGGCTTGTGAAAGTCGCAGTAGGTGCCCAGACCGCCGCTGTATTTGAACCGGTATTCGTTCTGCAGCGGCTGGTTCATGTACCAGATGCCGCGGTAGCCGGTGTCTTTCGTGTTGAGCGTCTGCACCTGCGGCCGTTCGGCCTGCACGGCTGCCAGGAGAATGGAAATGAGTAGTGGGCTGATCATGGATAGTTCCCGAAAGTCTCAGTCGGTGTTGAAATTGCGGCCGGTCTTCCGGCAGATTTCTTCCAGCGAGGCCTTCGCGAAATCCAAACCCGGATACCTCTTCGCCCTTGCCTCGTCGATCAGACGCTTGACGGCCGCGAGTTCTTTCGCGAGCAGTGTGTAGTCCTGCTCATCTACGATTCTCTTCATCGTGGCCTTCTCGATCATGCTGAACGAGCCGCCCAGGACGAGCACGCCGGCGTTCACATAGTCGGGAATGTTGGCGGTGGTCGTGCCGCCGGTGGGGACCAGGCTGATCATTTTGTGCAGGGCCGGATCGATGGCCTCGATATATGCCGGACCGCCCAGTTCCTTGGCGGGGAAGACTTTGCACAGATTCGCGCCTTTGCCGAACTGGGTCACTACCTCGGTGGCGCTGCCGCAGCCGGGGATCATCGCCAACTTGCCCGCGAACCGTTTGTAGCCGTCATCGCCGAAGTTCACCGCGGAGACGAGGTAGCACGCTCCGGCATCGGCGACCTGTTGCAGCGTGGGCAGGGGATCGTCCTGGTGCGAGCGGTTGTAGACCGCCAGCATGCCGGGCCAGTCGATCAAGCTGGCCGAGCCCGCCACGAAGTCGGGCATTTCCTTGCGAAGTCGCGAGAGCTTCTCCAACGGCTTCTTGATCCGGCACGTGACCTCCATGTTATTGACGCCGGCCTCGACGAGCGCCTGGGCGGTCTTGACGATGTCGAGCTTGTCCTGGTTGAAGACGAGAATGAAGCCGTCACGGATTAGAGTGACGAGCGCAGTCCTAATATCCATAAGCCCCTCTTCGAATGAGTGATCTACTATCTGCTATTTACTATTTACGATTTGACCTCGCTCTCCCGGCGTCTTGCTGCGAACGGACGCACGACACTTCCAGATAGCAAATAGTAATTCGTAAATAGTAAATTCTAAAGCCTTCTGAGGTGGAAGCCGCCGTCGACGTTGATGACGCTTCCTGTGGAGAAGTCGAGCCGGCCTTCGGCGATCGCGCCGACGGCCTTGGCCACGTCGCCGGGCTTGCCCCAGCGTTTGATCGGGGTCAGGCCCTCGGCGATCAACCGGTCGTATTTTTCCTTCACGACACGGGTCATGTCCGTCTCGATGATGCCGGGACTGATCTCGAAGACTCCGATGTCGTACTCCGCCAGCCGGTCGGCATAGAGTTTGGTCATCATCGCGATGCCCGCCTTGCTGATGCAGTATTCGCCTCGCGACGGCGAACTGGTGTACGCGGAGATCGACCCGATGTTGACGATGCGGAAGGCCCGGTCCGGGTGCTGTCTTCGCTGCTCGACCATCCAGTTGGCGATGATCTGTGTGAGGAAGTAGGGGCCCTTGAGGTTGATGCTCAGGACCCTGTCGAAGCTCTCCTCAGTGGCTTCGAGGATATCCAGCCTTTTGGCCGGGCCTGCTCCGGCGTTGTTGACGAGCATGTCGCATCGCCCGAAGCGGTTCCGCGTCGCTTCGACGATTCGCTGCCGAGTCGCGGATTCGGCGATGCTGCCGGGCACGAATTCGCACTGGGCTCCGAACGCTCCGGCCTCCTCCAACACCTCCGGCTGCTCGTCCTGGGCGCGATTGACGACCAGGTCATAGCCCAGATTGGCCAGCTCCAACGCGACGCTGCGACCGATGCCGCGACTGGCGCCGGTGACGATGGCGACGGGTCGATCTGTCATGATGTTCCTCCCTTTCTCAATAGGACATGGGACCTATGGGACGAATGGGACCGATAGGACCTATGCCGCGTGCTCTTGCAGAAATCGATCGATTTCCTTCGCGGCTTTCATGCCGTCGGCGACGGCCGCCACGACCGTCGCAGGGCCGCGGGTCAGATCGCCGCCGGCGAAGACGCCCTCTCGCGACGTCGCGAATGTCCCGGGCTTCGTGCAAATCAAGCCGCGATCGAACTCGATGCCCGGCAGGATCTTCTCGATGCCCTCGGGCACCGTCTGCCCGATCGCTTCGACGACGATGTCCATGTCCAGGCTGTACGCGCTGGATTCCAGCAGTTGCGGACTGCGCCTGCCGCTGAGATCGGGCTCGCCCAGCCGAGTTGGACAGAGCTTGATGCCTGTCATCGCGCCATTTCGCGAGACGTACTCGATCGGCTGGGTCAGGATCTGGAAGTGGACACCCGCCGCGATCGCTCGTTCCCGTTCGGCGCCCCAGGCCGGCATTTCTTTGAAGGACCGGCGGTAGATTACATACACGTCCTTCGCCCCGGCTCTGGCGGCCGTGACGGCCACGTCCATCGCGGTGTTGCCGCCGCCGATGACGGCGACGGACTTGCCGACCAGGTTCAACCTGTCGCCGTGTTTGGCCTGGGACAGGAAGTCCATCGCGTTCCACAGGCCGGACAGTGGCGTCTTGGTGACGCTCGAAGACTTCGGCAAACCCATTCCGATGAACACGGCGTCGAAGCCCTGGGCGAGGATCGTGTCGAGGTTGTGACGTGAGTTCAGTTCCTTGCCAAGCGACAGGATCATCCGGGCTTTCGGCACGTCGGCGAAAATCGCCGCGACTTCGCTCGTCAAGGCGTTGGATTGCCTGTCGGCGGGGATCGCGGATTCGACCATGCCGCCGAAGGCGGTGCTCTTGTCGAAGATCGTCACGGCGTGGCCTGCTTCGAGGAGCCCGGCCGCGCAGGAAAGGCCCGCCGGACCTGCGCCGACGATCGCGACCTTCTTGCCGGTCGCCTTCTGGGGGATTCGCAGCTTGGACCAGCCGTTCTTGTTCGCTTGCGCAGCGAGATACCGCTGGATGTCTGCGATGGGCAAGGGTCCGTCGCCGATGAATCTTTGCAGGCAGTTGCCCTGGCATTGATGTTCGACCGGGCACAGCCAGGCGCAGACCTCCGGAAAGACGTTCGACTTGCGGATGGTTTCGTAGGCCTCGCGCTCCTTGCCGTCGAGGAACAGCGTGATGAACCGCGGGATCTCGATCCCGGCAGGGCAGCCCACCTGGCACGTCGGCTCCTGGCACTTGCGGCAGGCCCCGGCCAGGCGGAGCAGGTTGTCTTTGTCGCTCATGCGGCCCAGGCGAAAGATCGGGCCGTAGACTTCATTGTCTCGCACGACGCATCCGGCCCGACCGCCGTCCCGCATGATCTGCGTGCATGCGCTGCAGGCGACGCACACTTTCTCCGCGTGCATTTTGCCCTCGCGGAGGATGTCCCTTGCGAAATCCGGATACGCGAATCCCATGCGGCCCGCGCCGACCAGCGTCACGAGGCCTTTGCTCTTGTTGGCGGCGCCGACGTTGGCGAAGAGCGTCCGCAGCCAGCTATAGCCTGTGCCCACGAACGCCACGTCGGGGAATGCTCTCTGGACCTGGGCGGTGATGTGGACCAGTCTGGCCACCCCGGCCAGGGGATGTTCCGGCTCGGCGTATCCGCCCACGATGGGCTCGTTGAACGGCCGGCCTACGTGCGGATTGTAGTAGGGGTTGGCGATGGTGATGTCGATGAGCTTGACGCCTCGCTGGTGCAGCAGGCCGATCAGCTTCATCGGCTCGGTCAGGTCCGGTTTGGTGTAGTCGTCCTTGTCCACGCCCCAGCCATAGGGGTAGGGGATCGCGTCGTAGATACCCATACGCGTGACGACCTGGATCTTGTCGCCGAGATCTTCGCGGATGCGATCGACCACGTTCAAGAAGAATCGCGTGCGGTTCTCGAACGAGCCGCCGTACTTGCCGGGACGATTGTGACAGGCGAACAGCTCGTTGATGAGGTAGCCATGACAGGACTTGACGTCCACAGCGTCGAAACCGGCTTCATACGCGTTGCGAGCGGCTTCGACGTAAGCGTCCTGGAGACGATCGAGGTACTCGTCCGTTGCGATGGGGTAGTCGTCGGGGAGCCTGCTCTTGCGGTTCATATCCGGCTTGGGCTGCGGCGCCATCGGGTCGCGGTAAGGGTCCCGCTGGGCGATGATCGGTCGGGGGACCGGGCCTGGCTTGCTGTAGCGGCCGGAATGGGTCAGTTGCGCCACGATCACCGGCCTGTGCGCCGAGCCGTTCGCCAGGGCGGCCTTGTCCCTGGCCCGGCGGACCATGGCCTTGAACGCCTCTTTGCTGCCCTTGTGGAGCCACAACTGGCGGGGATTGGCCCTGGCCTCTTCGACGACCGCGATCGCCTCGGCCCAGATGAGCCCCGCGCCGCCTGCTGCGAATCGCTCGTATCGCCGGACGGTAAGATCGTCCGGTCGGCCTTGGGCGTCGCCGTCGCAGCCCTCCATCGGGTGTACGGCCAGCGAATTGGGGATCGTCAACGGGCCGAACGGGACAGGCCGTGCCAGGATCGAGACGTCTTCGATGGCATCGACGCAAACCTCCAACTGCCGACACAGTCGCTGGAGATCATCGATGCTGTTCAGTTCAAACTCCCACTGTCGGGGCTGAATGGTCTGTGTTGCGGCCTGAATCGTCCTGTCTCCTTTTCTGTGGCTGGGAGATAGGACCTATTGGACTCATGGGACCGATAGGCCCTGCTGTCTCACGCCAGTTTGTCTTTCAAGAACTTGCCGGTATAGCTGGCCGGGACTTTCACGATCTCCTCCGGCGGCCCGGCGGCCACGATGGTCCCGCCGGCGTCCCCGCCTTCGGGGCCGAGGTCTATTATATAGTCGGCCGTCTTGACGACATCAAGGTTGTGTTCGATCACGACGACGGTATTTCCCATGTCCACCAGCTTCTGCAAGACGCCCAGAAGGTTGTGGATGTCCGCAAAGTGCAGGCCGGTGGTGGGTTCGTCGAGCAGATAGAGCGTGTGGCCGGTCGAAGCTTTGCCCAACTCGGCCGAGAGCTTCACACGCTGGGCCTCGCCGCCGGAGAGGGTGGTCGAGGACTGGCCGAGCTGCACGTAGCCCAGGCCGACGTCGGTCAACGTCTTGAGCACTCGAACGATGGTCGGGAAGTTGGCGAAGAAGTCCACCGAGTCCTCGATCCGCATGTCGAGCACGTCGGCGATGTTCTTGCCTTTGTACGTGATTTGGAGCGTCTCGGGATTGTAGCGGGTGCCCTTGCAGTCCTGGCACGTGACGTACACGTCGGGCAGAAAGTGCATCTCGATGACCTTGGTGCCCTGGCCCCGGCAGGACTCGCAGCGTCCGCCCTTGACATTGAAGCTGAACCGTCCCGGCGTATACCCGCGGATCTTGGCTTCGCGGGTCATGGAAAAGAGCTTGCGGATCAGGTCGAACGCTCCGGTGTAGGTCGCGGGATTGCTTCGCGGGGTCTTGCCGATCGGCGACTGGTCGATCTCGATCACCTTGTCGATCTGAGAGATGCCCAGGATGTTCTTGTGCGCGCCGGGCTTCTCGCGGGACTGGTACAGGTATCGCTTGAGACCTCGCAACAGGATGTGGTTGACCAGCGTGCTCTTGCCCGAGCCGGAGACGCCGGTGACGCAAGTGAAGACGCCCAGCGGGAACTTCACGTCCACGCCTTTGAGATTGTGCTCCGTCGCTCCTTTGACCTCGATGCACTTCTTGAGGGAATAGGGGCGGCGTTTCGGCGGCACGGCGATGCTCTTTCGGCCACTGAGGTAGTCGCCCGTTAGCGAGGTCGGGGAGCGGAGGATTTCCTCGTAGGTGCCCTGGGCGATGATCTCGCCGCCGTGGGCGCCGGCGGCCGGCCCGATGTCGATGATGTAGTCGGCCGCTCGCATGATGTCCTCGTCGTGCTCGACCACGATCACGGTGTTGCCGATCTTGCTGAGCGTCTGGAGGATGCCGAGGAGTCGATCGTTGTCGCGTTTGTGCAGGCCGATCGTCGGCTCGTCGAGGACGTAGCAGCATCCGACCAGGCCGCTGCCGACCTGGGTGGCCAGGCGGATTCGCTGGGCCTCGCCGCCGGCCAGGGTGCTGCTCATGCGGTCGAGCGTCAGGTAGCCCAGGCCGGTGTCGAGCATGAACTGGAGACGCGCCCGGATCTCCTTGAGGATCTGGGCGGCAATGATCGTCTGTTCGTCGTTGAACCGGAGGGCGCCGAAAAACTCCTGGGCCTGCTCGATGCTCATGTGGCTCAGGTCCTGGATGCTCTTGCCGCCGACCGTGACCGCGATGGCTTCCGGGCGGAGCCTGGCCCCGTGGCAGGTCTGGCAGGGCTGTTCGGAGAGGTAGCCGTGGAGACGGGCCTTGACGAATTCGCTGGTGGTGCCTTTCCAACGTCGGTCCAGGTTCGGGATGACGCCCTCGAACCACACGCCGTACTTCTCTTCGTCGGCCTCGCTCGTGCCGTACATGAGCAGATGCTGGATGTCCTCGGGGATCTCCTCGTAGGGGATGGCCTTGCTGATGCCCGTATCCCGGCAGAATCGCTTGATCAGGCGATTGTAGTAGATGTTCATTCGTTTGCCGCTGCGACGCCAGGCGTCCACGGCTCCGTTCTCGAGCGAGATGCTCTTGTCGGGCACGATCAGGTCCGGGTCGAATTCGAGGATGGTGCCGAGCCCGTCGCAGCTCTTACAGGCGCCGTAAGGGCTGTTGAAGCTGAACAGTCGCGGGGAAAGCTCCTCCAGACTGGCCTGGGCGTGGTCCGGGCAGGCGAATTTCTCGCTATAGATGACCTCTTCCCACTTGCCGTCGTTCTCGTTGCCCTTGGAGCCGACGGGCTCCTGGATGAGCATCAGCAGCAGGCCGTCCGCTTTCTTCAAGGCCGTCTCCACGGAGTCGGCCAGGCGGGTGCGGACCCCTTCGCGAATGATCAGGCGGTCCACCACCGCGGCGACATCGTGCTTCTTGGTCTTGGCCAAAGCGGGGACGTTCTGGAGGTCGTAGACGCTGCCGTCCACACGGACGCGGACGAAGCCGTCCCGCTGGATGTTGGCGAAGACTTCCTTGTGCTCGCCTTTCTGGCCGCGAATCAACGGGGCGCAGACCTGGATCTTGGTCCCCTCGGGCCGGCCGGCGATCGATTCGACGATCTGCGTGGAGTGCTGGCTGGTGATTTCCCGCCCACAGACCCAGCAGTGGGGCTGGCCCACCCTGGCGAAGAGCAGCCGGAAGTAGTCGTAGATCTCGGTTGTGGTGGCGACCGTCGACCGCGGGTTGCTGCTGGCGCTTCGCTGCTCGATGGCGATGGTGGGGGGCAGCCCTGAGATCTCGTTGACCGCGGGCTTCTGCATCTGTTCGAGGAACTGCCTGGCGTAGGCGCTGAGCGACTCGACGTATTTTCGCCGGCCCTCGGCGTAGATCGTGTCGAACGCCAGCGAACTCTTGCCCGAGCCGCTGATGCCGGTGATGACGACGAGCTTGTCGCGAGGGATGTCCAGACTGATGTTCTTGAGGTTGTGTTCGGAGGCCCCCTCGACTCGGATGACTTTCTCAGTATGATCGACCATATTCCAAACGGACCGATTCGTCCGGCCCGGGCTCCATGACGTATAATCCCACCCATGGTAGTGCCCCCGCTCCCAAGCGGGTCGGCACAAACCACCCATTGTAACGCCCCGGCCGCAAAAGGGTAGATCCCCCCTCGCGGGATTCGGGCGAAGCAGGCAAGAACCGCTGTTTCTACGTCGCCGGTGGGGGCGTTGCGAACTGGGACAATTGCGTTCGTCTGTCATCGGCGGTACGATAGGATTAGTCTTCTGAGGGAAATACCCATGGGCAGGGCATGTGAACTGATCAAAATAGGCGGACAGGAGTGTTGGACGCTGTTCGACACGGGGGTTCGCAGCACCTACATTCTCAATGTGGCGACGGACAAGCTCAGAAAGACAGTGACGCATCATCCGATTCGCACCGCGCTAGGCGGCAGCGTGAAGGAGACCAGGTGTACGGCGTTGCTCCAGGCGGAGGTCCAAGGCCATCTCGTCTCGACTCAGGCCCTGGTGGTGGACGAGATCGGCAAGGACGGGGACGGCCGGCGCATCGAGATTCTGTTCGGCGCCTTGGCGATGCGGCAGTGGGGCATCCACCCCGTGCCCGACGAAGACCGTCTCGACCTGAGCCACTATCCGGAGGAATTCGTTGAGTTCCCGCCTGCGTGGTTCGATGCACCGGCCGCAGCACGTCAGACGGGCAAGCTGGAAATCGACTCTTCCGCTTTCGATCAGGTGTCTTTGTATGAGGTTCGGGTCTACTCGTTCCTCCTGCAGAGACGAGAGTACAAGGTCGACCTCGTTCTCGACATCGACTACCTCGCCGAATGGAGTCTCCTTCCGGACAACCGCTTTGAGGTCCTCGTTGTGCCGGCGACGCTGACGTTCCTCGATGTGGTCGACCTCCAAATCCATCTGGACGGAGGCCCGTCGCTCCGTCGCGAGGAACCCGAGGGAGCGATCAGCTCTCGCTCGGGCGAACTCGAGATCAATGATCTCCGACGGTTCGCCTACACGGATACTGTCTATACGGAACGATCCTATCAGCACTACGAATTGGACTTTTGGGAGCCGCAGGGCGGCCGGATCAGCTTCGGCGCGACGGATTTCAGAATCGTAGGCAGGCAGGAGGGCGTGCGCTCCGACCGGCGGACCTTCGATCCGGCCCAGAGGGTTCCTCTGAACGTCATTGAGGGAGAGGAGAAGTGAACCAGATGAACATTGACGGCGATAGCATCGACGGCTACACACTGGCGATGCGGCGATTCAGTTTCGTTTGATGCATCGGCAGGAGAACGTCGGATGAACAAACTGGAGATTGGCTCCTCGGCTTTCGATCAGGTGCTCTTGCACGATGTTCCCGTCTATGCGCTGTTTATGCAAAGGCAGGAGTACGGGGTCAATCTCGTGCTCGATATCGATTACGCCGCGTGGAATCGCTTTCCGGATGACCACTACGACGTGCCGGCGACCCTGACATTCGTGGACGTGGTTGACCTTCAGATCCATCTGGACTGGGGCGCCTCGCTTCGCCGCGAGGAGCCTTACGGAGTCATCTCGAACTTCTCGGGGCAGGTGATCGTCTACGATTTCCGGCGGTTTGCCTATACGGACCCGGTCTATATCGAACGGGGCTATCTGCGCTACGAACTGGACTTCTCGGAGCCTCTGGACGGGCGGATCAGCCTCGGGGCCAAGGACTTCGCCATCGTGGGTCGGCAGGAGCTCGTACGTTCCGAGCATCTGACCCTTGATCCTGACCAGAGGCCTCCCCTGATGCGGGGCGGATAAAGGAAGGCGACCAGGACAAACCTCGACTGCGACGAGATCGACGATTGCACGGTGGCGCTGCTGTGTCTGGTCACGTCGAACAGGTCGCAAGAATCACGTCATGGGCAGATAGATGTGTGTGCGGAGTTCCTCCGGTGGGGTGGTCTGCGGGTCGTTGAGGTATTCCTCCCACATGGGCATGTACTTGGCCCATTCGGCATCGGTCTTGATCAGGCCCTTGGCCTTGAGGAACTCGGTGATCCGGGCGTAGGTCTTGCTCAGTTCCGAGTACGAGCCGCGATGGGTGAACCGCATGGCTCGGGCCGCCGGGATGGGCTTGACGAAGCCCGGACCGATCATCCGCGTCGATGCCGGCGGCGCTGCGATCGGCATCGCGGCGGTGAATCTCACTCCCTGCGGGCCGTGAGCCATGTACATGACTCGCGGCGGGCCGGAAGGGGACAGCTTGAGCTGTCGTACGAACGCCACAAGCTCGGTGAAAGCGGTGCGCATGGCGCCGGCGATGGCGGCCGGGTCCGGTCCAACCGCTCCCGGCATCTGCGCCGCCAGGACACGCGGAACCTCCACCTCTTCAAATTCCAAGGTGTCAAACTCTGACATTGCTTCACTCCTCGTTGTTGCTTGGGCGGACTTCCAGCAGTTGGCATTCAGCAGAAGTCCGATTGCCTCAGTCATCTCTGTGGTCAGGATTATGGCTTCGTGTCTGCGGGAAGGCAAGGACAATTCCGGGTGCAATTCGAAGATCGCGTGGCCACGAGCCGTGAGGCGCTACAAATTCCCTTGTCTGTCGCACGTCGGTGGGCTACGATGTCGAGCGGACGGCGCTCCTGGAATTCCGTGTGCGACGCTCTCGCGGGAGGTTGAAGAATGAGATACGCATTGTGGTCGATTGTCGCTCTGCTCGCTGCGGCGCCCGCGTGGTCGCAGCCTCGCGGGATCGTGCGGGACTCCAATGAGATCGTGCCCTTGTCGAGCATCCGCATGCGGGACGTGTGCATCATGCCGGACGCGGAGACCCAGACCTATTACATGATCGGGTCCGGCTTCAACGGCGTCCGCGCGTACACGAGCAAGGACCTCAAGACCTGGCAGGGTCCCAAGATGATCTTCCGGACCCCTGAGGACATCTGGGGCGACATCCGCGTCGTCGGCATCTGGGCTCCGGAGATGCACAAGTACAAGGGCAAGTACTATCTGTTCCTGACGTTCGACACACGTCATTCGTTCTCCGAGCAATGGCGCAACTGGCTGCCTCGCGTCACTCGCGGCTCGCAGATCCTGGTGGGCGACTCGCCGATGGGGCCGTTCAAGCCGTTCCAGAACCGCTCGACGCTGCCGCCGGACATGATGACGCTCGACGGCACGCTCTGGGTCGAAGACGGCGTGTCGTACATGGTCTATTGCCACGAGTGGGTGCAGATCGTCAACGGGTCGGTGGAGTGCATTCGCCTCAAGGACGACCTGTCGGAGACGGTGGGCGAGCCCAGGACCCTGTTCTACGCGGCCGAGGCCCCGTGGAGCACGATGGACAAGGCCCGAGGCAACAATGTCACGGATGGTCCATGGCTGTACAAGGGCAAGACCGGCAAGCTCTATATGATCTGGGCCAGCTTCCGCAACGGCGTCTACACCGAAGGCATCGCGATCTCCGCCTCGGGCAAACTGGCGGGCCCCTGGACCCAGCAGGCCAAGCCCCTGTATACCAACGACGGCGGTCACGGCATGCTCTTCACGACCTTCGATGGCAAACTGATGATGGTTCTGCACTCGCCCAACGGCCGAGAGGCCCGCCCCCGCCTCTTCGAAATGGAGGACACCGGCGAGACACTGAGAATCGTCCGGGAGTTCACGGATCAGACTCTGTAGATTGTGATTCAGAGATGATGGGAGAGGACAGATGCACGCGGAAGAATCTGAGCAGAGGAAAAGGTCGGATGGGCCCGTCCGGACGTGCCGGCGAGCCTGTGTTCCCGACACCATCTTGACGGCAGTTGCTCTTGTGCTGGCGACCGGCGGATCGTATTTCATCGACTGGGCAGAGTACACGGGGGGCTTGCGTAGCCTCGGCGTCGGGCGCAGTTTCCCACTGGTTTTGGGAATGCGCCCGGTGATCATTGTCATTACGCTAGTCGTCGCGTTGAGATGGCTTCTGGCAAAAAGTCTTGTTCTTTCACAGAGGCTCCTGCGATTCTCGTTTCCCGCCATCTGCGTGGTGGCAGCTCTCCTCCCCATCAAGGCCTCCGAACCTATGGCAGCGATCTATCTACGAGGGTTCGAGCAGCGGATGTTGAAGGCTGTAGATGTTGGAGCCGTCCAGCAATGGCTGATCGCAGAAGGACGGAAGCACGCCGGCCGAGTGTACCGCCCCGATTTCCCTTTGGAACTTCCTACATGCCTGACTGAATTCCGGCCGAGCGAGATCTTGTTCGGTGATGTCGCCTCTGAACGGGGCATAACGATCGAGTTCCGCTGGTATGCGCCGCATGGCGAGGATTACGGCCTGGTGATCGGCCCACCCTCCATGACGGATTCCTTCGAAAACATGATCCGACTCCCCGACAGCGGTTTCAATGAATTCCGGCGGCCCATCAAACCCGGCGTCTACGTCTTCGCCCGCGGGTGACTCCTCGCCTTCGGCTGCATGGAAATGCTATCAGTCTCCACCTGCATTGTGCACTCGGAGGAACCGCTCGGCCTTCTTGGCGACTTGCTTTCGCGTGTTGTTGAGCTGGCGTTTTACGAACGCTTGGACGGCGGCTTTGTCTTCGATGCGGTCGAAGAACTGGTCGAAGGCGTCGATGGCGTGGCCGATGGCGATGTTGCGGCATTCCGGCGACGGGCTGCCGTGATGCTCGTACTGTGTGTCCTCGACCTTGAGGATCTCCTTGGCGATACGCTGGATCAGGCGGGGCTTGGCTTGGGCGATCCTGGGCGAGCTGCCGATGATGTTCGCGGCGGTGATCATCGTCGGGCCGGCGATGGGGGCGTAGTAGCGTTCGAAGATGGCGTCGAATCGGCCTTCCGCATCGGCCGTTGTCAGGTTCGCGATCGTCAGGATCGCGCCCCATTTGAGGAAGTTGTTCTCGTGGTCGAGCAGGGCGGCGAAGGCGTCCCAATAGGGGTAGATCAACTCCGGCCGGCTCTCGCCGACCAGTCGCAGCGCCTTTTCATAACGGTACTTGGCGCTGCCTTTCTCCGTTTGAAGAGCTTCGACCAACTCCGTGATCTGGCTGGGGTTTGCGACGAGCCGCTCGGCGGCGGTTGCGACGTCGATTTCCTTCGCCTTGAGTTGTTGCAGTACACTCGCCTTGACCATATTGCTCTGGACCTCCGTTCGGGTGATGGTATTATCACAGGGGACAACCGGAAGATGCAAGCCATTCGTTCGGTTACGCTTCTGTGGAAGGGCAAGTCCCCGGTTCACGGCACTTGCCTGAATAAGGAATTCTGATGTTAACATTAGATAGTCTTATTGTACGTATTAACGGAACTGCCATACCGAAGGGGTCGTAATGCCGTATGATAGACAGACCCCCATTCGGTGGCGTGGTTGGTTCATACTGACGGTCGATTCGGGCAGCGGTACGCGGTCTCTGAGGTACCGACCCACTCGGGGAATCCAATGACACGATTGCATGATCAAGGTCTGTACGAAACGAGGTACGAACACGATGCCTGTGGCATCGGCGCCGTGGTGAACATCGCGGGCACGCGCGACCACTCCATCCTGGAGTACGGCAAGCAGATCCTCGTGAACCTGTCCCACCGCGGGGCCGCGGGCTCCGACGAGACCACCGGCGACGGGGCGGGCATCCTGTTCCAGATCCCGCACGAATTTTTCGCGGTCGAGTGCGAAACGTTGGGTTTCTCGCTGCCCGAGCCTCTCGCTTATGGCGTCGGCATGGTTTTCGGACCCAAAGACGCGGATCTTCGCGCCAAGTGCGAGCGGGTCCTGGAGGAGTCCCTGGGCTACTATCGTCTGAAGGTTCTCGGCTGGCGCGACGTCCCGGTGTCGAGCGATTGCCTTGGCAAGCTGGCGCTGGAGGCCGAACCGGTCATCCGGCAGGTCTTTGTCGACGGCGGGGGACTGGAGCAGGAGCCGTTCGAACGGAAGCTCTTCATGGCCCGCAAACGGGTCGAGCGGCTCGTCAGCGAACAGTTTGGCGAGAAGGCCGAGGACTTCTACATCGCGAGTCTCTCGTGCCGGACGATCTGCTACAAGGGCATGTTCATGGCCTGGCAACTGTTCGCTTATTATCCGGACCTTGCGGATGAACGCACGAAATCTGCGCTTGCGATAGTGCACCAGCGATACAGCACCAACACCTTCCCCAATTGGCGGCTGGCCCAGCCCTTCCGCTGCATCGCCCACAATGGCGAGATCAACACTCTCAGCGGCAATCGCAACCACATGCGGGCCCGCGAGCCGAAGATGACCAGCCCGCTGTTCGGCGACGACATCAAGGACCTGTTCCCGATCCTCGTGCCAGGCGGCAGCGACTCCGCCTGCTTCGATAACGGCATGGAACTGCTCATGCAAGCTGGACGCAGCCTGCCGCACTCAATGATGATGATGATCCCCGAGGCGTTCGGAGCCAAGTACCATATCAGCACCGACAAGCGGGCGTTCTACGAATACCATTCCTCGATCATGGAGCCCTGGGACGGTCCGGCGGCCATGGTCTTCACCGACGGCCGAATGATCGGCGGCGTCCTGGACCGCAACGGCCTTCGCCCGTGCCGATACCTGGTGACCACCGACGGCCTGGCGATCATCGGCAGCGAGGCGGGCGTCGTCGAGTTTCCGCCGGAGAAGATCCGGGTCAAGGGGCGCCTGCGGCCGGGACGCATGTTCCTGGTCGACACCGCCGAGGGCCGGATCATCTCCGACAACGAGATCAAGAGCAAGATCGTCCGCCAGAAGCCGTACCGCCGGTGGCTGGAAGAGAACCGCATCGAGTTGCGCGGCTTGTTCGACGCGCCCAAGCTGGTCAAGAGCGACCCGCTGACGATCGCCCGCCGGATGCGGGCCTTCGGCTACACCCGCGAAGACCTCCGAATGATCCTGATGCCGATGGCGGTCAACGGTCAGGAGCCCGTCGGCTCCATGGGCAACGATGCGCCTTTGGCGGTGCTCTCGGAGAACCCCAAACTGCTGTTCAACTACTTCAAGCAGCTCTTCGCCCAGGTGACGAACCCGGCCATCGACCCCTTGCGCGAGGGGCTCGTCATGAGCCTGATGTCCTTCACCGGCAAGAAGGGCAACCTGCTCGACGAGACGCCGCAGCATTGCCGGCAGCTAAAACTGCCGCACCCGATCCTGACCAACGAGGACATGGAGCGGCTGCGTGCGGTCCGGCGGGGCGATTTCCGCGTCGCGACTGTGCAGGCTTTGTTCGACGCCAATGCAGCGACTCCGGCCGAGTCCCTCCGCCGCGGCCTGGATGAACTGATCGCCTCGGCGGAAAAGGCCATCCGCGACGGCGCGTCGCTGGTGATCATCAGCGACCGCGAGGTATCCGAGACGAAGGCGGCGATCCCGTCGCTGTTGGCGGTTTCGGCCGTCCATCACGCCATGCTCAACAAAGGCCTGCGGCATGAGGCAGGCCTGATCGTCGAGAGCGGCGAGCCCCGCGAGGTGATGCACTTCTGCCTGCTCTGCGGCTACGGGGCCAACGCGATCAACCCCTACATGGCGTTCGAATCGCTCGACGAGCTCAAACGCCAGGGCGAGCTGGCCGCGGAACTGGAGCCCGTACAGATCGCGGACAATTTCATCGCCGCGGTCAAGAAGGGCGTCCTCAAGACGATGAGCAAGATGGGCATTTCGACCCTTCGCAGCTACTGCGGCGCCCAACTCTTCGAGGCCATCGGCCTCAATCGCGAGGTGGTGGACGCCTACTTCTCCGGGACCAGTTCGCGAATCCGCGGCATCGGCCTGGAGGAGATCGCCAACGAGAGCCTTCAGCGGCATCGCTCGGGCTTTCAGGCCCGCCCTCCGGCGGCCATGGACCTGGATTTCGGCGGCGAATACCACTTCCGCCACAGCGGCGAGCGTCATCTGTGGAACCCGACGACCGTCGCGAAACTTCAGCACGCGGTCCAGAACAACGATCCCGCGTCCTACGCGGTCTACGCCAAGTCGATCAACGACCAGGCCAGGTCGCTCTGCACCTTGCGGGGGCTCTTCGAATTCGCCAAGGGCGAGGCCGTCCCGATCGAAGAGGTCGAGCCCGCCAGCGAGATCGTCAAACGGTTCTGCACCGGCGCGATGAGCCACGGGTCGATCAGCAAAGAGGCCCACGAGTGCCTCGCGATCGCGATGAACCGCTTGGGCGGCATGAGCAACACCGGCGAAGGCGGCGAGGACCCGAAGCGATATAAGCTTGAGCCCAACGGCGATTCGAGGAACTGCGCGATCAAGCAGGTCGCCAGCGGGCGGTTCGGCGTGACGACTCACTACCTGGCGAACGCCCGGGAACTGCAAATCAAGATCGCCCAGGGCGCCAAGCCCGGCGAAGGCGGGCAGTTGCCCGGCCACAAAGTCTCCGCGGAGATCGCCCAACTGCGGCATTCGACCCCCGGCGTGACTCTGATCTCGCCTCCGCCGCACCACGATATCTACTCGATTGAGGACCTGGCGCAGCTCATCTATGACCTCAAGGCCAGCAACCCCGGCGTGAAGGTCTCGGTCAAACTCGTTTCCGAGGTCGGCGTGGGCACCGTCGCGGCGGGCGTCGCCAAGGGCAACGCCGATGAAGTTCTGATCGCCGGCCACGACGGCGGCACCGGCGCCAGCCCTCTGTCGTCGATCAAGCACGCGGGCTGTCCCTGGGAGCTCGGCTTGGCCGAGACCCAGCAGGTGCTCGTGATGAACGGCCTGCGGGACCGCATCCGCGTCCAGGCGGACGGCCAGATGCGGACCGGGCGGGACATCGTCATCGCGGCCCTGCTCGGAGCCGAACGATACGGCTTCGGCACCGCGGCGCTGGTGACGCTGGGCTGTACGCTGCTTCGCAAATGTCACGAAGGCGCCTGCGCGTACGGCATCGCGACGCAGGACGCGGAACTCCGCAAGCGGTTCGCGGGCAAGCCGGAGTATCTTCAACGGTTCCTGCACTTCGTGGCCGAGGAGGCCCGCCAGATCATGGCGGAACTCGGCTTCCGCAAGATCGACGAGATGATCGGCCGCTCGGACCGGCTTCGGATGCAGAGAGCCCTCTCCCACTGGAAGGCCAAGGGCCTGGATTTCTCCGCGGTCTTCTACCGGCCGGACACCACCGACGGCAGGGCGATCCGCTGTGTGGTCCCCCAGGCCGACCATCTCACGGACCATCTCGACTGGGAGATCCTCAAACACGCCGAGGGCGCGATCGAACGCAAGGAAACGACCAGGATCCAGATGCGGGTCCGCAACATCAACCGCACGATCGGGGCGATTCTGAGCAATCGGATCGTGAAGAAGCATGGCCCCAAGGGCCTGCCCGACGGCACGCTCGAAGTCGTGTTGCAGGGTTCGGCGGGTCAGAGCTTCGGCGCGTTCCTGGCCCCCGGCGTGACGCTTCGCCTGATCGGCGACTGCAACGACTACCTGGGCAAGGGTCTCTCCGGCGGGCGGATCGTCGTGCAGACTCCGCCGGACTCGCCCTTCATGGCCCATGAGAACATCATCGTCGGCAACACGCTGCTCTACGGCGGCACCCGCGGCGAGGTCTTTATCAACGGCATGGCCGGCGAGCGGTTCGCGGTCCGCAACAGCGGCGTGATCTCCGTCGTCGAAGGCGTCGGCGACCACGGCTGCGAGTACATGACCGGCGGCACCGTCGTCGTCCTCGGCCAGACCGGCTGTAACTTTGCCGCCGGCATGAGCGGCGGCCTGGCCTATGTCCTCGACGAAATGCAGCTTTTCGACACGCTGTGCAATCTCGACATGGTCGAACTCGAGACGGTCTGGCAGGAGTCGGACAAGGCCGTTCTGTACGACCTGATCGAGCGGCATCTCGAATGGACCGGCAGCGAACGGGCCAAGTACGTCCTGAGGGCCTGGCCGGACATGGTGGGCCGGTTCGTCAAGGTGATTCCAATCGATTATCGCAAGGCGTTGGAGCGGATGCGGGCCGTCGAGCATCGCGACACCGAGACCACGCCCGCAACGGAAGAGGTGTTTCATGGTTGATTGCCAGGTTGGACGGAGGTTGTGGCGAGGGCGTCCCGCCCTCGGTCTTGGCTCTCTCCTGAATGACAGGAGCGAGGGCAAGATGCCCTCGACACTTACGCGGGCGGGACGCCCGCGACACGAGGTGTTTCATGGGTGAGCTCAAAGGGTTCCTCAAGCATAACCGTCAGGAAGTCGGACATCGTCCGGTCGAAGAACGGGTCCATGACTTCGACGAGATCGATCTGCCGCTGACGCCGGAGGCGATTCGCAATCAGGCGGCTCGCTGCATGGACTGCGGCATCCCGTTCTGCCACGGCTCGGGCTGTCCGATCTGCAACTCGATCCCGGACATGAACGAGTTTGTCTACAAGGGCCAGTGGGAGCAGGCGTGCCGAATCCTACACGAGACCAACAATTTCCCGGAAGTTACCGGACGCGTGTGCCCTGCGCCCTGTGAGACGGCCTGCACGCTGGCGGTCAGCGACAGCCCGGTCCTGATCAAGCACATCGAGTATCAGATCGTCGAACGCGGATGGCAGGAAGGCTGGATCAAGCCGCTTCCGGCGGCCAAGAAGACCGGCAAACGGATCGCGGTCGTCGGTTCCGGCCCTGCGGGCCTGGCGGCAGCGCAGCAACTGGTCCGGGCCGGACACAGCGTCGTCGTCTTCGAGAAGGACGAGCGGGCCGGCGGCATGCTTCGCTACGGCATTCCCGACTTCAAACTGGCCAAGGCCGTGATCGACCGTCGGCTCGAACAGTTCAAGGCCGAGGGCGTCGAGTTCCAGACCGGCGTCGACGTCGGCAAGGACATCTCCGCCCAGTACCTGCGGAAGATGTTCGACTGCATCTGCCTGACGATGGGGGCCCGCCAGCCCCGCGACATCACGGTTCCCGGTCGTGAGAAGGGCAATATCGTGTTCGCCATGGACTACCTGACGGCCCAGAACAAGCTCTGTGCCGCCGAGGCGCTGGGCGATATTCCTCGCGTCAACGCCCGCGACAAAGTAGTGGTCGTGCTCGGCGGCGGCGACACCGGCAGCGACTGCGTGGGCACCGCCCGCCGGCAGCGGGCCAAGAAGATCTACCAACTGGAAATCCTGCCCAAGCCGCCCGAATCGCGTCCGCAGGACACGCCCTGGCCGATGTGGCCGCGGATGATGCGGACCTCGTCCTCCCACGAGGAAGGCTGCGAGCGGCGGTGGAGCGTCATGACCAAGGCCTTCGGCGGCGACAACGGCGCCGTCAAGGAACTCCACGCCTGCGAGGTCGAGTGGACGAACGAAAAGGGGGCCTGGAAGCTCAGGGAACTGCCTGGAACGGAGTTCACGCTCAAGGTGGACCTCGTTTTTCTGGCCTTGGGCTTCGTTCACGTCGCCCATCAGGGGCTGGTTCAGGATTTAGGCTTGCAACTTGACGCAAAAGGGAATGTAATAGCCGATGGGTATCAGAGCAGTGAGCCGTGGGTTTTCGCGGCCGGCGATACAATCAGTGGCGCCTCGCTGGTGGTTCGTGCGATCAACAGCGGGCGAGAGGCAGCGGCGGCTATAGACCGTTGGTTGCGTCAGGGCTCCCAGACGCGATAAGTCGCAAACCGGAGTCCTATCCCAGCGACGCAGCGAACCCCCTGCCCGCAGGCTCCGCAGGACACTCGATATCAGCGGCGCCGGGTAGGGCGTGGTCTAACACCATACGCGCAAACGCAGATGGGGCGGTCAACGTGCATGGGCACGAAGAGACCGATTCTCCAAGGGGTTGGGGACTGTAGACAGATTGCCTCGGACTCGCGCCCCCGCGAACGCAGAGGCTGCGAAGGCAGGATGGACGCACGGGTTCGAACGACAAGAGCGGGTTAGGGGCCGCACAGCAGGGAACTATGCCGAAACGCAAGGACATCCACAAGATTCTGATCATTGGGTCGGGTCCCATCATCATCGGGCAGGCCTGCGAGTTCGACTATTCAGGCACCCAGGCCTGCAAAGCCCTTCGCAAGGAGGGTTTCAAGGTCGTCCTGGTCAACAGCAACCCGGCGACCATCATGACCGACCCCGAGCTGGCGGACCGGACGTATATCGAGCCGATCACGCCGGAGGTGGTCGAGAAGGTCATTCAGCGGGAGAAGCCCGACAGCCTGCTGCCCACGCTGGGTGGGCAGACCGGCCTGAACACCGCGGTGGCCCTGGCCGAACGCGGCGTGCTCAAGAAGTACGGCGTCAAGATGCTCGGGGCCAACCTCAAGTCGATCAGAAAGGCTGAGGAACGCGACCTGTTCAAAAAGACGATCCTCGACATCGGCCTGGAGGTGCCCAAGAGCGGATACGCCACCTCCTGGGAAGAGGCCAAGGAAGTCGTCAAGGAGACAGGCTTTCCCGCCATCATTCGACCTTCCTACACCCTCGGCGGCACCGGCGGCAACATCGCCTACAACGCCGAGGAGTTCGAGCGGTATATCCAGTGGGGTCTGAGTCTGAGCCCCAATCGCCAGGTCCTCGTCGAAGAATCGGTGATCGGGTGGAAGGAGTACGAGCTGGAGGTCATGCGCGACCGCAAGGACAACGTGGTTATCGTCTGCTCCATCGAGAACCTCGACCCCATGGGAATCCACACGGGCGACAGCATCACCGTCGCTCCCGCCCAGACGCTCACCGACAAAGAATACCAGATCATGCGGGACGCCTCGCTCAAGATCATCCGGGCCATCGGCGTCGAGACGGGCGGCTCGAACATCCAGTTCGCGGTCAACCCCGCCAACGGCAAGCTCTACGTGATCGAGATGAACCCTCGCGTCTCGCGAAGCTCGGCCCTGGCCTCCAAGGCCACCGGCTTTCCCATCGCCAAGATCGCTTCGCTGCTGGCCGTCGGGTACACGCTCGACGAGATCCCCAACGACATCACAAAGAAAACGCCCGCCTGCTTCGAGCCGACGATCGACTACTGCGTCGTGAAGTGGCCGCGGTTCACGTTCGAGAAGTTCCCGCAGACGCCGCCGGAGCTGACGATCCAGATGAAGTCGGTCGGCGAAGCGATGGCGATGGGGCGCACCTTCAAAGAAGCGATGGGCAAGGCCATCCGTTCTTTGGAGATCAACCGCTATGGCCTGAGCGACAAGCACATCGACAAGTCGCTCTCGATGGACCAGTTGAAGGAGCGACTGCGGCGCAGCTACTGGGACAAGCTCTGGTACGTTGCCGAGGCTCTTCGTCGGGACATGTCGGTCGAGGAGGTCTTTGCCCTGACCAAGATCGATCCCTGGTTTCTGAACAACATCAAGGACGTTGTCTCGCTCGAAAGCAGACTCCTGGAAAGCAAGGGCACGCTGCCCGAGGCTTCCGTGCTCAAGCAGGCCAAGGAGTATGGCTT
>CALEZT010000181.1 GCA_937927975.1 uncultured Phycisphaerales bacterium | reverse complement strand
CGCAATCCCTTGGGACGTGACTTCACGCATCCACATGACACGCAGTGTATCTCTTGTGCCTGACTTCTCGCCGCCGGTGACATCGAACAGGCTGAAATCGCCCACGTCCGGTTGTTCTTCAGCGGGCGGATGAAGAAGTCCTTGGGCCAGCGGAGTGTTGGGTGCATCGCTGGTGAATAGGTCCTTTTGGCTTCCCTCCATCCAGATTCGACACTGACTGGAGTATTCGGATGTGCCGAACCCCATGATCGCTCGGAATTCAGCTTCATGATTCTCCTCTTCCTCTCCCTCTTCTTCAACAAATTCGATTCGCATTCCTGCGCCCAGGGCTCGCAAGGTCGCGTCGATGTTGTCCAGCAGAGACTCCTCGAATTCGATATAAGCCGTGGTGGACAGGACTGTGATGATGAGCAGTGTCAGCACGGACACCATCAGCGACAACTGCAGTTTTATCGACATGGGTTTCATGATGCCGTCTCTCCAATCACATAACCTTGGTTCCGGACGGTGCGAATCAAGGTGTGTGGGGAGCCTGCGTCCAGCTTCCTCCGTAGAGCGGAAATATGGACCTCGATAACGTTTGAGAAGCTCTCGGCGTTGAAGTCGTACAGGTGCTCCAGAATTTCGGCTTTGCTAACAATCTGCCCCGCCCGCATCACGAGATATTCCAGGAGGCGATACTCCATGGCGCGCAACGGCATCCGCTGCCCTCGCAGGGTCACGACGTGGCTGGACGTGTTTACCGATAGGTCGCCGACATGGATGACCGGATCAGGACGGTCGTAGGTTCGACGCACGAGCGCTTTGCATCGAGCCAGGAACTCGCCCATGTCGAACGGTTTGGTCATGTAGTCATCGCTGCCCAGGTCCAGACCCCGAATAATGTCCTGCGTGGTGTCCCTCGCGGTGAGTATGAGAACCGGGACGCGATTTCCTGCGCGTCGCAGGCTCGCGAGAATCTCCAGCCCCCCCACCTTGGGCAGCATCAGATCGAGAACGACCAGGTCATACGGATTGGAGAGGGCCTGATGCCGGCCGTCCTCGCCATCGGTCGAAATGTCCACAGCATACGACATGGTCTCCTTGAGCGACTTGGCGACGTTGCGCGCCAGTCTGGCCTCATCTTCGATGATCAGCACTCTCATTGTCCGGCCGCCAAGTCCCTACGCCCGCAGAGAACGTCATTTGATCCTGATCCATGCTTCTTGTACCTCAAAACGAAGGTAGCCTATTGTATCTGTCTGGCAGCGAGTTGTCAAACGGTGGGCAACATATGTTTCATGTATTTCTGAATCCGATTACCCATTCTCATGTTCCGTTAAGGTTTGAACGGTACACTCCTCCGCAGAATCACGGGGCGGATGCCGGTGGGCCTGGGTTCGTTTATCGGTAATGATGTCCGATAGTTCAGGTTCATTTCAGGTTTGTTCGTCGGGGATGACACACAAGACCGAAAGGAGTAGGAAAATGCGAAATTGTGTATTGGGGTGTACACTGGTTGCCGCATTGATTGCCGGCGTATCGGGCTGCGGCATCATGCCGAAATCGGAGGCGAAGAATGAAACGTCTGCCCAGCAGGTGCCACTGTCGGCAGTCCCCGAGCCTGCCCATGCTGCGATTGTGAGGTTGGTCGCCGGGGGTGAAGTCAAGAAGATCGAGAAGGAAGAAGCGGACGGCAAGGTGGTCTACGACGTCGAGGCGACGGTGGGTGGGAAGGCTGTGGAGTACGATGTGGCCGGCGACGGCACCGTATTGACAGCGGAAGAGAGCGTTCCTTACGACTCTCTGCCGGCGGTGGTTCGGGCCTCGGCTGAGAAGTACTTTGGCTCGTCCGCAGGACTGAAAGCCTCCAGAGAAGTCGAGAACGCCAAGACCTTCTATGAGGTCGAAGGCAAGAAGAAGGGCAACGCGGTCGCCCTGAAGTTGACGGATGCCGGCCGGATCGTCGAAGAGGAGAAGTAGTGAACGATCAGGGCGGATCTTGTTTGGTTGAGCCTCTGGTCACTGTGCGCGACAGGTCGAGTATTGTGCTTCAGAGACGCGGTTCGCTCTTCCTTATGTTGACGGCGGTGTTTCTCTTGTTCTGGGGGCTGGGCGTTCGAAGCCTCTGGGCAGCCGAGGGACGGTGGGCCCAAATCACACGGGAGATGCTCCTGACCGGTGATTTCTTTCATCCCACGATCGGGGGAGAGCCCTACTTTGACAAGCCGCTGCTGACGTACTGGCTCCGTGCGGCCATCTTCGCATTGACGGGCACGCTCAACGAACTGACCGTACGATTTCCCAGTGCACTCGCCGGCCTGGCGGCCATTTGGGCGACGATGAAGATCGGGAGCCGTTTGTGGTCGGCTCAAACGGGAAGGATCGCCGGCTGGTTCCTTCTGACGATGTATGCGTTTCTCTTCTGGGCCCGGACGGGAATGGCCGACGCGGAGAATCTGGCGGCGATCACGCTGGCGGTCGCCTGGTACTGGTCGCGACGTGACCGTCTGGACTTCTCGACCATGCTCGTCTTTTATCTGATTGCCTTCGTTGGCGCACTGACCAAGGGGCTGACCGCAGTGGCGGTTCCCATCTGCATCGTGCTGCCGGACATGCTCATTGAGAGACGATGGCGCATTCTATTTGGCATCAGGCACATAGCGGCGTTCGGGCTCGCCGTGCTCGTCTATTTGTCGCCCTTTGTGTATGCCTCCCTGACGCGGCCTGCCGACTATCAGTCCAGTGGTTTGGCGTTGGTCTTTCAGGAAAACATCCTCCGGTACTTCCGCCCGTTCGACCACAAGGGCGCCTTCTACATGTACCTCTACGAGCTTCCGGTACTTCTGTTGCCGTGGACGCCCTTGTTTGGGGTGGCGGCTTTCGGAGTGTTCAGGTGCAGGAGGAGTCTCGACAGTCACACGCGATGGCTGGTCTGGGCCATCGTGCTGGTGTTCGTATTCTTCAGCCTCTCCGGCTCTCGACGCAGCTACTACATTCTGCCGATTCTTCCGTTGTGTGCGCTCCTGATGGCTGTGTTCCTTGTCTGGATGCGTGAACCCTGGACGGATGGACTGCGTCAAACGGGGCTGGCCATTCAGAGAGTCCTGCTCATTGGGTTGATTGTATTCGACTTGGCAATCCCTCTGATCCTAATCATCGCCGGGAGAGTGTGGCATTTCCATACTCCTCTGATATTCCATGTGGCCAGTCTCGCCATTGGGACGACTGCGATTCTTGTGGGCTTCGGCCTCGATCGATTCAAATGGCCGAGGTTCTCCCCGGACGAACGCAGAGTCATCCAGCCGTGGATCGGAATCGCGGCGGTCCTGCTGGGTGGCTATTTCTGTTGGCAGCAGAACATCCTCGACAGGAATCGCACCGCCTATCCCTTCACCCAGGAATTGCGGATGAAGTCCACCGCGGTCCCGTCGGATCGAATTGCCATGTTCCCGCAGGTGAATGCGAACATCCTGTTCTATCTGCATGCCGACAGACCGATCCGGATTCTCAACAACGTGGATCAGCTCCGCACTTTCCTGGAGGCTAGTGTTCCCGGCGTGGTAATCATCCAGAACCGGTATGCGGCTGGACTTCCCCCTGAGATCGTGAACGAGCTGCAGAAGCGCCAGAGGCTTTGCGAGAGAATGCAGCCGTGGGAGTCCAAATCCTCGAAGAAGGAGAAGTGGGCCGCCTGGCTATGGGGCCAATCCTCCGATACGACGGATGCAACTGGAGACAAGGGAGGTGCGGATGATGCGATCTGATTTTCTGCCATTTTCGCGACCATCCATTGCAGAAGAGGACATCGCCGCCGTGGCCGACGTCTTACGCAGTGGCTGGATCACGACCGGACCGAAGACGAAGGAGTTCGAGCAGAGTTTCAGCGAATACGTCGGCTGTCCCGGGGCCGTGGCGCTGGCTTCGGCGACCGCCGGCATGCACGTGGTCTTGAAGGCCCTTGGGATCGGTCCCGGGGACGAGGTAATCACGCCTTCGATGACGTGGGTCTCCACCGTGAATCTGATCGTCCTTGCCGGCGCCACGCCGGTGTTCGCCGACGTGGATCGGGACACGCTGATGGTTTCCCGCCAGTCCGTGGAAGCGTGCCTCACCGAGCGAACCAGGGCAATCATCCCCGTTCATCTTGCCGGGGCCCCGGTCGATATCGAGCCGATTCATCAGTTGGCAGCGGCGAAGAAGATTCCCCTTATCGAGGATGCCGCACACGCCGTGGGTACACGGTATGATGGCCGACACGTGGGTTGCTGCGGCACCTCGATCTTTTCGTTTCACCCCATCAAGAACATCACGACGGGCGAGGGAGGCATGCTCTGCACGGACGATGAGGACCTCCTGGAACGTGTGAAACGTCTGAAATTCCACGGACTCGGCGTGGACGCCTTTGACCGCCAGACGCAGGGGAGATCGCCACAGGCGGAGGTTCTGGAGCCGGGATACAAGTACAACATGACGGACCTATCCGCCGCCCTGGGATTGGGGCAACTGGCCCGTGTGGATACGCTCAACGCCCGACGAACAGAACTGGCCATGCAGTACCGCCAGCGGCTCTCGGACATCGAGGAAATCATTCCTCTGAGCGATCCCCCTTACCCGATGAAGCACGCATGGCATCTGTTCATCGTGCGGGTGGACATCGACAAAACCGGGCTCACCCGCGATGAATTCATGATGCGCCTGAAGCAGAGGAACATCGGAACCGGACTTCATTTCCGGGCTGTTCACATGCAGAAGTACTATCGTGAGGCTGCGGGAATGCGCCGGGGCATGCTGCCGAACACGGAATGGAACTCGGATCGGATCTGTTCGCTGCCCTTGTTCCCCGACATGACATCCAATGATGTGGACGATGTGGTGAACGCGGTGAAAGACGTGCTGTGCGAACGTCGCGGTTCAGGTCGTGATGTCTCACAGCAACTTCGTGAAGGAGTTGGTTGAAGCCTTCCCCGACGGGGCGACGGACAAACCGACATCAAGGGAAAAGAACCATGGGAAGAACAGAAGGATCCCTTCATAGCCTGGATCATCGCAGACAAGAGGAGGTTGGCATGCTCCATCCTGCCGATATCCCGCTTCGGTCTCATCCGATGGCGAAAGAGAAGGGCAACCGGGTCGGGAGTCTTGGTGAACCACCCGCGATGGGACGATGTCCGCAGGTGTCTGTGGTCATCCCTGTATTCAATGAGGAGCAGAACCTTCAAGAACTCTTGACGCGCTGTCTGAAAATCTGTGGCGATATGGGAGAGTCCTTCGAACTCGTCCTTGTGGACGACGGCAGTTCGGACGCATCGCCACAGATCATCGCCGAGGCGGCGGAACAAAACGCCGACAGGATCGTGGGGGTCTTACTGAATCGCAATTATGGCCAGCACGCCGCGGTGATGGCCGGTTTCGCCGAATGCCGGGGCGCGGTCGTAGTAACGCTCGACGCCGACTTGCAGAATCCCCCTGAGGAAATCCCGACTCTTGTCCACACGATCCAACGGGGATTTGACGTGGTCGGTTCAGTTCGTACGCCGCGGCGCGATCCGGTCTTTCGACGCGTGGCCTCTCGAATCGTCAACTACGCCGCACGCAAGGCCACCGGCGTGATGATGAACGACTATGGCTGCATGCTCCGCGCCTATCGGCGTTCTGTGATCGATGCCATGCTCCAATGCCAAGAGCGGAGTACATTTATCCCGATCTTGGCCAACAGCTTCGCCCGGCGGACGACGGAAATCGAAGTACGACACGCCGAGCGGTCCCGCGGCGATTCGAAGTACAGCCTGTGGAAGCTGGTCAATCTCCAATTCGACCTGCTGACGAGCATGACGACGTTTCCGCTGCGGCTGCTCACTGTGCTCGGTGGCATCACGTCCATCCTGGGCGTGGGCCTGGGCATGTTCTTGCTCGTTATGCGACTATCCTATGGGGCGGAGTGGGCTGCTCAGGGTGTTTTCACCCTCTTCGCTGTCTTATTCATCTTCACGGGCGCTGAGTTTGTCGGAATGGGGCTGCTCGGAGAATACATCGGTCGAATCCACCACGATGTGCGGGCTCGACCTCGCTACTTTGTTCATCAGGTTATTGGCCGGCGGGAATCCAGGGAACGCGGTGTGTCTGCTCAGCCGGAATCGGAGGTATTGAAATGAGAGCGGTGGTTTTGGCATATCACGACATCGGCTGTGTCGGCATCGAGGCCCTGTTGAGCAGCGGCATCGAGATTGCGGCCGTCTTCACGCATGTGGACGATCCCCAGGAGAACCTCTGGTTCCGTTCCGTGGCGGAACTGGCCGCCGCCCGCGGCATCCCTGTGTTCGCTCCGGAAGATATCAATCACCCGCTGTGGGTCCATCGAATCAAGGATATGGCGCCGGACATTCTCTTTTCGTTCTATTACCGCAAGATGGTCAAGCCTGCGATTCTCGACATTCCGCCGGCAGGCTGCTTCAATCTGCATGGGTCTCTGCTGCCGAAGTACCGTGGACGGTGCCCGGTCAACTGGGTCCTGGTCAACGGCGAGACCGAAACAGGGGTCACCCTGCATCACATGACGGCCGTGCCCGACGCAGGCGACATCGTTTCCCAGAAAAGAATCGCGATCTCGGACGACGATACGGCCAGGACTCTGCACGAGAAGCTGGCCCGGACGTCCCGTGAGCTGCTCGATGAGATTCTGCCTCGGATTAAGAACGGCACAGCGGCGCGGACCCCGCAGGATGCTGCGGAGGCGACGTACTTCGGCGGCCGACGGCCTGCCGACGGCGAAATCGACTGGGCACACAGGCCCCATCGAATCCGGAATCTGGTCCGGGCCGTGACGCGGCCCTACCCCGGCGCGTTCAGTCATCTGGGTGACAAGAAGTGCCTGTTCTGGTCTGTCTCCGTCGTTCCATGCGACACCGACAAGACATCGCCTGGTACGATTGTCTCGACCGATCCCCTGGTGATTGCCTGCCGCGGCGGGGCGATTCGCATCGACTCGGGCCAGCCCGCCAATGGGGTGTACATGACCGGCGCACAGCTTGCGAAGGAACTGAATCTTGTGGGGGGCATGAGATTCGGACTCCACGCGGGCGCCCGCATCAAGGCAACGAGAAAAAAGAGCGTCCTGATTCTGGGCGCCAACGGCTTCATCGGAAGCGCCCTGAGCGAACGGCTCCTGGCCAGCGGCGAGTACGAAGTCCACGGCATGGACCTGCGGTCGAACTAC
>CALEZT010000180.1 GCA_937927975.1 uncultured Phycisphaerales bacterium | reverse complement strand
GAGCAACGGATTTCTAATCCGTCGGTCGGGGGTTCGAATCCCTCCGGGCGCGATCTGCAAGTATCGCAAAATACACCACTTACAGAAGTAAATCAGACCAGTAATGCCCACAAACGGGCAAATCTTGCGTCTCATTCGTGTTCTAAGGGCGAAACCCCAGCTGATTTCGCCGAGCTCATCCACCGGCTGGGTGCGCTCTCACTCGATGATCACGCGGAGATCCTGCCCCAACTGACCGAACTCATATCCCGCTGGCCGGCACTCTCGCCCGAGGTCCGCGCGGAGATCCTGAAGATGGCGAGATTGTGAAAGGCATGTCCGCCAATAGCGGCGGAATGAACTGAGAGGTCCCATGGCAACCCGGAACAAAATACAAGATCCAAAGCCCTTGAAGGCCGAAGACAAGCCGCTCAGTCCAAGGCTCAAACTCCTGCTGGACCTGCTGCCGAAACATGGCTGGAAGATCAGGCCGGCCGGGATCGAGGCCGGGTATTCCCCGGCATATGCAGAACGGTTGCCGGGATTGCTTCGGTCCGACGTCCGGTTTTGTAAGGCCGTGGAGGCCAAGAGGCAGGAATTCATGGCCAAGACGGGCTGGAACGTGGAGAAGTGGCAGGCTGAGTGCGTCGAGATGTACGAGTTGGCCAAGGGCAGCAAGGACTGGCCCGGGATCTGTGCAACGCTGAAGATGTTGGGGCAAAACGTGGGGGCCTTTGAGGCGGACAACCGCCAGCGGGCAACGCAGGTCGGCATGGTCATCATGTGAGGCAGGGACCGACGCCACAGGTGGCGTGCCGGAGCGGTGTTTATTGGCTACGTACGCGCGGGACACAGGCCCAGGGAAAGCAGAAGCAAAGCCAAGGCCCCGCACGAATCCGCGGGCGAGGTATCATGGGAGCATGATGAAAGCCGATCTGATCGAGGATGCGGATTATCCCGACTTGGCCCGAGGCGGCAATGGGCCGGGGCCCGAGAGCCTGCCGGAGCCGCGGGGCGAAGCAGCCCGGCAACGGCGTCTGCGGCTGATCCTCTACTGCCAGCAGGTGGCGGCCGGGCAGGAAATCGAGTTCATTCCGAAGGGGGAGAACCTGCCTTGGCTCGGGAAGCCTGCCGTCGCCCACGAGAAGGCACCCAGCAGGCCCTACAAGCCACGATCCCCCAGACCCGCCCTGTGTGTGTCGGACGGGGTCCTGACAGGCCAGCAGGCCCCCAAAGACCGTAGGCTCTCGACGCCGCCGGCGGCGGTGTGCCGTCGTCAGGCTCTCATTCGACGCAACCGCCAAGTCGCCGTGCCCAGGCCAAGTACGCCAAGTAGGACTGCGCCGGGGATGGGGACGACGGCTTCGTCGAACTGCACCAGCCAAGCTTCGCGGAACCCCTGTGGATTATATCCACTACCGACAATGGAAAAGCCATTTGGCGAAATAGCCGATGCATCCATCAATGTCCAGCCGGTCAAATCCAGCCCATAATCATTCGTTAGCACGTCCAAGAGGCTTCGCATTCCGTTAGTGGCATCCCAAATGAACGCCTCCTGCCCCAGGGCCGACTTACTGTAACCCACTACAACGGACCCGTCACCGGATACGGCACGCGCGAGACTATAGAAGTCGCCCCCCGGTAGATCCCCCAGCCCAACCATGCCACCTTCAGCCGTCCAACGAAAAGCCTCATGGTCCAAGGCAAAAGCAGAGGACCCCATTCCAACTACGACCGAGCCGTCCGCAGAAACACCTGTTGCGCCGCTGGAGAACTGCCCCCCGGGCAGGTCTCCCAAGCCGATCATTCCACCCTCTGCTGTCCAGCGGAAAGCCTCAGACCCCGGGCCTGAATGTCCAAAACCCACGATGACCGAACCGTCGGCTGATGTAGCGCGAGCGTGGCTCGATGTGTGTCCGCTCCCCGACAGGTCGCCCAGACCCACCATCCCAGTGCCCTGAGTCCAGCGGAATGCTTCCATGCCCGACGCTGAAGTTCCGTACCCGACTACAACGGAGCCGTCATGAGAAGCCCCCACTGCGGCACTGTAGAACTCGCCCCCAGGCAAATCTCCCAAGCCAACCATACCGGCATCCACTGTCCACAGGAATGCCTGCCGATCTGGGGCTGTGTTATATCCGACTACCACGGAGCCATCAGACGAAATGCTATGTGCATGGCTGCTGTTGTGCTCCGGCAGACTCCCCAAACCGACCATTCCATCGCTGGCGGTCCAACGAAAAGCCTCATTGCCCAAATCAGAATGGCTGGCACCAACGATAATAGAGCCATTGCTCGAAACACCCGTTGCATCGCTGTGGGCAACTCCCCCCGGCAGGTCGCCCAAGCCCCGGAAACTGGCCGTGAGGTCCGCGAACGCGGATGGGCAGGCAGGCAGAACAACAACGATGAATCCCACGACGAGTCCTGACCGTTGCATGATACTCTCCCCTTCCAAGAACACCATTCTCCCAACGGCGGCGTTCGCTCCGCGTTCTGATCGTCCAAGGTGTGTGTGCCGCCAACAGGCCCCATTGTAACCTTGCTCGCGACCGCGGATCAAGGGCAAAACGCAGCGGCCGCCTTTGCTTTTTCGGTGTTCTCTCCGGGGAATCCCGGGAAAACAAAGATTTGCCTTTGTGGGGATTTCCTGTTGACTTGCCGCAAAGACGAGTCGATAATATGACATATGAATGTCCCTGCCAGGACAATCCGAACAACTCAATGGGGCCGCATAAGGTGCGTTCATTCTCCTGGCAGGGACTACGCACCGAGCGGCCCCGCCTTTTTCGAAAGGTCCCTGCCATGGAAACACCTCAGAACAACCACGCACCTGAGCCGCTCATGCTAAGAAACTATCTCAAAACAGTGTCTTTGGCCGATAACCATCCGTAGGAGCCAA
>CALEZT010000179.1 GCA_937927975.1 uncultured Phycisphaerales bacterium | reverse complement strand
GAGATCGTATTCGGTGACTGGAGTTCAGACGTGTGCTCTTCCGATCTAGTACTCTCCGGACTTCGTCTCATCTCCCAACCAATCGGCCAACGACTTGTGGTGCGGTTTGATGACTTCGTGATCTGGGTCTTTCGCGAGTGGAAAGAGCGAGCCGAGCTTGCGAAGCCATTTTCTGAGTTCCGTCTCGCGCACCCCAAAGAGCTTCTGCAAGATCTCGACTGGCAGCGGTTCGGCAGCGGCAAGGATTGCGCCCAGCACCGGTTCAATCGTTCTCTCGAATTCCTCCTTATCGGGGAACTGACGCTGAAACCATTGATGGAAGATGCCGCCGAGTCCTTGCGGGAATTGCTCCGGGCGATCCAGCGAGAGATGATCTCGCTGGACATCGTCGCAGAAGCGTTCGACGTAGAGGAACACACCTTCGCTCTTTTCCAGGATTTGCTCCACAAGGCGGTCGGCGTCGGGGTGGTCGCGGAGTTTCGGCGCGAGTGTTTCCCGGAGGTAATTGCGGAGGTCGGCGCGGTTGGCCTCAGTACGGGTGTCGAGGACGAACGGGTTCAGCCCTTGCAGCGGGGTTTGGACGGCGTTCTCTGGGCGGCTGGTGACGACGAGGCCGAGCCAAGCGGGTAGGCGCGGGGCGTGGCGCGCGAGCATTTCCACGAGGGGGTTGCGCCCGGCTTCGCCAGCCTCGTCGAGGGCGTCAAGGACGATGAGCCGGCGCTCGCGTCCGCCGATGACGGAGCGGAGTGGGTTGGCGAGGAGGTAATCAAAGAGTTCCGCCGGGTCTTTGCGGTCGAGTTCGGCTATCTCCGGCAGCGTGAGCAGGAGCTTGCGGTAATCGGGCAGGCGGGTAGCGAGCTGGAAGGCGAGGCTGCGGACGACGCGCCGGGCGTCGCGGTGGTCGGGCTTGTCCCATTCGACGAATTGCGCAGCGATAACGGCGTCGGAACGGGTGTGGGTGAGTTGGGCCGCAAAAGCGCTCTTGCCCACGCCGGGCGCGCCCATGATCCAGAAGAGCCGGGAATCGTGATTCGAACTCTGTTGCCATTTCTCCGCCGCGTCAAACAGCCATTGGCGTCCGTAGAAGCCCTTGCTCAGCAACTGGCAGATGCGGGCCTCGGACTTGATGGGCTTGAGATGGCCGTTGAGGGTTTCGATCTCCCCCGCAAAGCGGCGGCTCTCCTCGCTCTCCACTACCCGGACGATCTCGGAGAGCTTGGCCTGATACCATGACTCCCACGCCGCCTCGCCTGCGGCGCGTTGCTCTTTCCAGTCGTGCATGTCGAGCCACTGCACATGACTGATGCTCACCGGCGGCTGCACCTCGACTTCGCTTTCAACAAGGATGGTCTGGATGTTGCCCCCCTTGACGCCGATGGCGATGGCGATCTCGTCGCGGCAGACGCCGGGGTCGCGGGCCGAGTGCTTCGACAGAAAGGACAAGACGCGGTTGCTCTGCAAAATGCCGTCAGTGATGGACCGCCGCCAATCGTCTCCGAACTTGATCTCGCTCTTGTCGAACCAGACGTCGTGCCCGCGTTCTTCGAGGTCCTCTTTGAGACGGCGGACCAGTTCCTCGTTGCTGTCGTGGCCATAGCTGAGGAAGATTCGCATTGGGGCAAAGGCCTGAGGCTCCGGCAATTGCCCATGCTCAGGACAAATCCAGAATGCGCCAATCTTGGCGGCTTCAAGATCGCATCGAGGACATTTCATCGCACAGTCTCCGGGTGTAACGCAAGTCTTATACCACAATCGCCGCTCCTTGACAAGCCGATGCCGGTTGAGCAGGTGTCCTCATGATCCACCACTCCCCTGGTTTTGTTCGGTAGCGGCCCTCACGCGATATACACCTCTCCGCACCTTCTTCAGGGCCGTGAGGATCGCGCGGATCTGCTCGGGGTCCTTGTTCTGTTCCTTCGGCGGAAGGTCCTTCCAGGGGACGAGGCAGCATGAGATCTTCCGAGCACGATCCGTGACCGGACCATACTGCCATCCAGCCGTCCGACGCTCGGCACACCAGCGAATGTGCTCCATCTGCGCCAGCAGATCAACCTCGTGCCGCTCAAAATGCTCGATTGGCTCTCGGCCGGCTTGCAGCGGACCGTCCACACAATCAATGGCGCGCAGCTTGACCGGGATGTGGTCGGCAGCCAGCCGGTTCGAGTCCTTGAAGCCTTCGCTCAGACGATCCCAGTCCTGTCCCGCCTCTCCCGGATGTCTTTCCCGAAAGTCCTCATGCAGCGCCTTGGCCACGGCATCTTCCCCTTCGTGGAACAGCGCATCCCATGTGAGGATGTCCTCGGCCATACCGAAGGCGTGCACGTTGGCGGGCATCGGGCAGTTTGGCCCCTCCCCCTCGAACAGGGCGGCATACCCGCTGCGGGTGCTCTGATAGACCAGCACCTGTGCGGACCGGTCGGCCAACTCGCCAGCCAGGGAGAGCCCAAGTTGCAGGTTCGCGGCATCATCCTCCAGGCATACCGCGTAGGTGGCCAGAGTCGCCGCAGGTTCCAAACCGTTCAACTCGGACACAAACTCTCGGATCTCATCCCGGGCGGGCGGATTCCGCAGCAAGGCACGTACTTCGCACACCTGATCGACCTGGGGAAAGCCCGCCTTGAAGTCCTTCCATCCCTTGCCGGCCGGTGAATCGACGATCGTCATCCGGGGCTTGATGCCCTGCGTGACCTCGTTGGCGAAATGCCCGACCTGTGCGGCGTGCAGGGCCAGGGCCTGCCCCATCGGTCCAAAGCCAATCACCACCAGGTGCACCACCGTCGGATCCTTCGGGTGAATCGGGCGGAAGTCCAGAGGGTGAGCATGCAACGCTTGGCGAGCAGCGGTCCCAAAGTGGTCCAGGTCGCTCATGTTGACCCGGAACTGTGTGTTCACCCGGGGGAAATGATCCCCGCAGAAGAACAGGTCCCGCATCCAGGGGTCGCGAATCATCACACGACACAGCAGCGGAGTGGTCCGCGTGCCGGTCTTTTCCATCAGCCGTCCGATCCGCGAGGCAATCGCCACGTTGGTCCCATCCAATGCACAGGCGGCGATCACGGAGTCGGCCCGGTTCAATCGGGCTCGGACCAGCGTTCGTTCGTCAGTGGCATCACCGTGGAGAAGCACGATGCCCGCCGACCGCGCCTGTGCCACGGCGGGGGTATCCGCATGCCGGTCGATCGCGACCACGAACCGGCCCCGACGGCGGCCTTCCAGCGCGATCCGTAGGCCTCGCTCGCCCAGCCCACAGATCACGACATGGCCTTTACGCCAAGGCAGATACAGCCGGGCCAGCGTGATGTGACCGCGAAACAACAGGAAGAACGCCCCCACCGCCCCGGCGAACAGAATAATGATGCCTCCGATCCGTGCCACGTGCAGTTCCCAGGGGATCGCGCCCGGCAGTCGTTCCGCCTGGCCAATGAAGAGTTGGGCGGTACAGTAGAGCACCGAAAGGACCTCCGGGGGCGAACCACTGTTCTCAAAGTCATACCGCCAGTATCCGGTGAAGCCGCAGACAAATACGATGGCCACCATGACCAAGGTCACGATCGGGGCGATTCGCCGCAGTCGCAAACCCAGAGACACGCAATCCCGCTCCGTCATTTCTTGCTCCCCTTCACTATGCCCCCATGCACTCCGGGACCTCCAGATCCCGGCGTAGTCGCCCGATTGTATCGGTGCAACCTCCGGGATGCCAATCAAATGACTTCCTCAATCGGGCAAGAGATGCTGTGCGAAGGCCTCTTGCAGGGCCGCTGCGGATGGCCTTCCCTACGCAGAGCAGCCGAGAGAAGACGTGTGATCCGTACGGAACTGGGTATACGGGTCCCCTCTCGATTACGACAGATCGGAAGAGCACACGTCTGAACTCCAGTCACCGAATACGATC
>CALEZT010000178.1 GCA_937927975.1 uncultured Phycisphaerales bacterium | reverse complement strand
AGGTGGCCCCCATTTCGGCGCGTCTCCTGGCCCCCTTTCTGATGCTTTTTTCCACGGAACAGGCGAGGACGCCGCGCGGTTCGTGGCCAACGAATGTGACAGAATCGGGGAACTCTGCTGGTCTCGGGGGGATGTTCAGTCAGTCCTTCTGCGTGGTCACTTGTTAGTGGAGCACTACATGGAACGCCTTCTGTCTCTATATCTTCGTAGGAGCGACAAGGTGACCAATGCTCGGTTTGTCTTTGCGGAGAAACTCGTCCTCATCGAAGCGTTTGCCGCGATTCCGGATGCACCCTGTCAAGCAATCAGGAACCTGAACTCCGTTCGCAATGACATGGTCCATAAGTTGGACTATGAAATAGCTACTTCGGATATCGACAAGATTGGCAAGCCGCTTGGAAACGATTTCACAGAGGCCAGAACACGTTATGCTGACAGCCCTCGCGACCTCCTGTGCGCGACACTGAACTTGGTATTCAGAGAGATGGTCTGTACTGTCTTCGCGCATGAGACATCGGGTCAAGAAAGGCCATTTGGATAGTGGCAGGACCATGGACAAGAGCCTTGACAAGACAACGATGCTGCTAACCGGGGAACTGGTGAGTTCCGTCCACCATCTGAACCTGAGCCTCGAAGATCCTGATGCTTACGAACTGAGCCCCGAGCAGGAGGCCGAGATTCGCAAAAGCATCCGCAAGGTCAAGAGTGGCAAGGCGGGGGGGCGTCCGGCGGCGGAGATCTTGGGCGAGATAGAGGCCAGGCTCAAATGACTCCCGCCGCCATCCTCCGCGAGGCAAGGACTGCGACGCCAGCAATGGGCGATTGGCTGCGCCTTGTTCAGAACTCGAACAGGTCCCGGACTCTGTCTCATTCCCTGTTCTTCGGGCGCAGTTCGGTGGCGAGCAGTTTCATGCTGTCTTTGAGCCGGCGGATGTAGTCGGCTTCCGAGATTTCCATGATTCCCATGGCTTCGCGGAATCTGGACCTGACGAATCCGCAGGCGGTTTCGATGTCCCGCATCATCAGGTGGGCTGCGTCGAGGTCCCGGGCCAGAACGTCGATTATGACACCGATGGAGTCCCCGCGGGGGTTGGGCACCGCCAGTTCGAGAACGTGGTTCTCGTCCGCGACGTCGAACCTCATCTCGGGGACTTCATAGAGGATCGAGGCCGATTGGTCCAGCTTCTGGAAGTAGGCCTTCATGGCCAGAATCATCCCGTCGGCCGTGGGGAACAGGTCCTCCAGCGGCGGTTTGCGATTCATGAACCCGATCTGCGAGAAGCCCTCCAGCCCCTGGTATTGGATCTTCAGGCGGTAGCGGTCGAGGTCAATCATGGGCAACCACGCTCGTGTCGCACTCCAATGCGGCGATCCAACGTCGTCACTGACAGATACTACAGTCGCTTCGCTCGTGTGTTCGCCACATTGTCTGGAGAACCCGGCTGTCAATAACCGATCGCGCAACCGTCTTTGCGGGGGTCGGAGCCGCCAAAATAGTGCAGCGGAGCGTCTTCTCGCCAGATGCCCTGGTAGCCGCCCCAGGCGCCGGTGTTCGGGCGAACGCGGTGACCCATGTAGGCCAGCCTCAACTTGACCTCGTCGGGGATGCCCCTCTCGAAACCGACGCTGCCGCCGTTGACCATCTTGGAGCCTGTGGGCTCGGAACTCTCGGTGTGCTCCACCCTGGGCTGCTCACCCGCCTGCTGGGGGGACATGCCGAAGTCCAGGAGGTTCATCAGGACCTGCACGTGGCCCTGAGGCTGGAAGCCGCCGCCCATGACGCCGAAGGAGAAGCAGGGGCGCCCGCCCTTCGTGAGGAACGCCGGGATGATCGTGTGGAAGGGACGTTTGTGCGGCTTCAGGCAGTTGAGGTGGCTCGGGTCCAGGGCGAAGAGCTTGCCGCGGTTCTGCAGGCAGAAGCCCAGACCGTCCGGGACGTGGCCCGAGCCCCAGAGGTAGTAGATGCTCTGGATGAGCGAGACCATATTGCCTTCGCTGTCGGCGGTCGTGAGGTAGATCGTGTCGGAATGGCCCTGGAGTCGGCCGGGCTCGACCTGCTGGGCTGCGCGGGTCGGATCGATCAGCTTGACCCGCTGGGCGGCGTATTCTTTCGAGATCAGTTGCCGCACAGGGACCTCGGCGCAGTCCATGTCCGCGTAGTAGCAGGCGCGGTCCTCGAACGCCAGCTTCTTGGCTTCAATGAACAGGTGCAGATGTTCCGCGGAGTTGGGCTTCAGCGAACCGATGTCGAAGTGTTCGAGGAGATTCAGCATCTGCAGGGCCGCGATGCCCTGGCCGTTCGGGGGAAGCTCCCAAACGTCGTAGCCGCGGTAGTCCGTGCTGACCGGCTCGATCCAATCGGCCCTGTGTCCGCGGAAGTCGCGTATGGAGAACCGCCCACCGGCGGCCTGCGAGAACTTCACGATCCGTTCGGCGATCTGGCCTTCATAGAAGCACCTCGGCCCCTCTCGACCGAGCGTCTCGAAGCAGGCCGCAAGGTCCGGGTTCCTGAAGACCATGCCTGTGTGGATGGGCTGGCCGTCGGGCAGATAGGTCTTGAGCAGACCGGGCTCTTTGAGCGTGTCGAAGGTCCAGGACTGCGCGATGATCGGCGAGATGGGGAAGCCTTCCCTCGCATACTGAATCGTCGGCTCCAGGAGCTTCGCGAAGGACAACTTGCCGAACCGTTGGTGGAGAGAGGCCCAGCCGCTGACGCAGCCGGGGACGCTCCAGGACAAGGGGCTGTAGGTGGGGATCTCCGCCAGGCCCAGGTCGAGGGCCTGTTGGAGGCTCCAGTCATAAGGCGAGCGACCGCTGGCGTTGAGGCCGAAGAGCTTCTGCTCTCTCTCGCTCCAGACGATGGCGAACAGGTCGCCGCCGGGCCCGCACATCATGGGTTCGACCAGGCTCAGCATCGCGCTGGCGGCGATAGCGGCATCGACGGCAGAACCTCCGGCTTTGAGCATGTCGATGCCCGCCATGCTGGCCAGAGGCTGGCTGGCGCAGACCATGCCTCGACGGGAAATGACCGTGGAGCGGTTCTGGTTCCGTTGTGTCAGGAGATCGCGATTGGCGGGCGGGCTCCCGGATTGTGCGGACGCTCCGCAGCACGAACCCATGGGGATCAGAGACGACGCCCCGATGCCGCCCAGGACCTGGAGAAATAACCGTCGTTTCATGATCTACTCCTGTATGGATTCAGTCGGGCCTGGGACCGGAGCCGCGGGAGGAGTCGGAGGCTCCAAGGTCGGCAACTTGAGTTCCGTCTCCGCGCCACGTTGTTGCGGATAGTCGATGGCGAACTTGGCCCGGACTTTCTCCAGCATGGCGGCCTTCTTCTCGATCCGCCAGACCAGCAGGGTCAGCGGGGGGCGGGACTTCTCCTTGAACGTGATGCTGATCCGGCCGAAGCCGAACAATCGTTCGAGGAAGTCGCCGGTATCGATCTTGGTGTTGTAGTCCTCGCGTCCGATCTGTTCGCCCGCCTCGGTGGGTCCCTCCTGGAGGTTCAGGAAGTTGGGCGTGAACGCCACATAGAAGAACAGGCCCCTCAGCCAGGAGATGCCGATGGTGAACAGGCCGATCAGGGCGATGAGCAGATAGCCTGTGCCGCTGATGGAGAACGCCAGGCTTGTGAAGAGCCTCAGGAACCCGCTCACCCAGCCCAAGAGGTGCAGCCACAGGAGCAAAAAGCCCGTGCTGACGACCGTGATGATCAGGATCTTGATGTTGATGTGGTACTCTTCGATCAGGAAGTTGAGGAAGAACACGGCAAACCAGACGCCGCCGACGGTTTTGGGATTGATGCCGGCGAAAATCTTCCAGCCGGACTCCTGCATGAACATCAGGATCGACGCCAGGATCGCCACAGCGATCGTCGGGAAGTACAAGGCCTTGGAGGTCCAGCCGAAGATCACGAGCCAGTCGTTGATGTCGGGATCGAGCCGCAACTGCTTCTCCATGCCCATGCGCGTGCGGACCGTCTTTCGCATGATCAGCCAGGTGGCAACGCCGACAACGACCACGCCGATGGCGATGTAGAGGGCGATCATTCCGTTCGATGCCCACGACCATTTCTCATCCATACCGAGATCTCCCGATCGAAAGGTCCGTTCGATTTTCACTCGTACCGACGGCATTCTACAGAAAGACACAACGGTACGCCAGTTTCAATACACGCCGCGAGGTTGTTGACTCCCGTCGGCGGGCGTGGCATATATGGGCAGGCTGTCCTCGCGTACGCAGGGCGGCCGGATTGCGGGAGTTGGTTCGGACGGTTGACGGGAGGTCCTATGAAATCCGAGCATGTGAGGTTGTCAGATCGGAAGAGCGTCGTGTAGGGAAAGAGTGTAGATCTCGGT
>CALEZT010000177.1 GCA_937927975.1 uncultured Phycisphaerales bacterium | reverse complement strand
GGAGTCTCAAGTGTGAAGCGTCAAGTTTCAAGCAGGAGAAGGCAAGAGAATGGCCCGCGCCCTCGGTCGCGGATCGTTCGTGCGAAACGAAGCCAATTCGCCGATCGCGGGGCGGGTCTTCTGACGCCGTCGGCGGAATTGGGTTCGTTTGTGCGGTTGGCAACCGTCGGGCCGCCCCGACGAGCTTTGGCAGGCGGGTGTGTTCCCGCCGGTACCCGCCAGTGCGTCCGTTGTATCTCGCGCAGAGACGCAGGGACGCAGAGAAGAACAGGAGGGTGAAACATGGAAGGTGCGGAAAGCCCCACCCTGTGCGAGCCTCGCAAGTCTTTTACTATCAGGAAGTTATGACTTCCTCTTCGCTTTCTCTGTGGCCTCTGTGACTCTGTGGTGAGAGTTCTTCACTTCTGCGTGTAGTCGATGATTCGAGCGATTTCGCTTCGGAGGTCCTTGCGGTGGACGATGCTGTCGACGAAGCCGTGTTCGAGCATGAATTCCGCGGTCTGAAAGCCCTCGGGCAGCTCGACCTTGATCGTCTCGGCGATCGTTCTGGGTCCAGCGAAGCCGATCAGGGCCTTCGGTTCGGCCAGGATCACGTCGCCCAGCATGGCGAAGCTGGCGGTGACGCCGCCGGTGGTGGGGTCGGCCAGGACGGAGATGAACAGGCCCTTGGCCTCGTCCAGGCGGGCCAGGGCCGCGGAGGTCTTGGCCATCTGGCCCAGGGAGACGACGCCCTCGTGCATGCGGGCCCCGCCGGAACAGCTCACGACCACCAGCGGCAGCGACTCTTCCATGGCTTTGTCCACGGCCAGGCAGAACTTCTCTCCGACGACGGCGCCCATCGAGCCCATGAGGAAGTTGGGCTCCATGACGGCCAGGACCACGCCGCGACCCTTGATGAAGGCCTTGCCGATGAGAATGGCTTCGTTTTGGCTGGACTTCTTCCGGTCGTCCTCGACGCGCTGTTTGTAGGTGGTCCCGCGGTACTTGAAGTCCAGCGGGTCGCTGGTGGTCAGGTCTTCGTGGATCTGCTGGAACGTGGATTCGTCCGCGAGGTACTCGATGCGGGTCAGGGCCCCGACGCGGAAGTGGTAGTCGCACTCGGGACAGACATTGAGGTTCTTCTCCACGGCGCTGCGGTAGAGCATATGCTCGCAACTGGGGCACTTCATCCAGAGTCCCTCGGGCATTTCTTTCCGCGGTCGCAGGGAGAAACCGTTCCAGGTCGTTTTGGACTTCTTTTTCATGAGCGTGAGTGTATCAAAAACCTGTGGTGTTTGCGAAAAAAACGATCTGCGGGCAGAAACCGGCCATTCCAGCTTTCGAGGTCTGATGGCGGCCATCCGATCTCAGACGTCGGTCACCGGGAGAACAGACTCCCATCGACCATCCTCACGTTTCCTGTGGTTGTCCGACGACCCTGCCTGGGCAGCGCCGCCTTTCTTACCATGCCCCGAGGGGCAAGTCAATCCCCTTGTGCGGAACCTCCGAGCGAAACGCCAGGCCGGCAAGTCGGACCACGGCAGCGAACACGCCTGGTTCTTTCCCTTTGCCGCACACCGACGCGGGAATTCCTGGTTTTTCGCTTGGTGATTTGCCGCTGGCTCGATTACAATGTGGGAACGAGGCTTGGCTCTCGAGATTCCTGTGACTGGCCGGCCGGCGGGTTGCGTTCGAGAGGGGAAAATGGTTGCGGATGGGAGTTTGAAGCGGTGCCCCCTTTGTTCCGGCGGTTCCGAGCAAGCGGGGGTCAATGGCAGGGTTCGTCTGGTCAAGTGCCAAGGCTGCGGGTTCGTTTACGCCGGAGCGTCGGACAGCGAGATCGCGGCGGCAAACCGTTGCGGCGAGCAGACGAAAGACCTGTATCACCGGCTCCAGAGCGCGGTCGACAAGGCGTGGTTCGACTGGCTGGTGGGTCGTTTTCCAGGCAAGACCGTGCTGGACATCGGCTGCGGGAACGGACTGCTCCTGAGGCGGTACCTGGCTGCGGGCTGGGACGTGGCGGGGGTGGACCCCGCGCCCTGGGCCAGGACGAGCGACTACCCGCTGTTCGAGGAGGTGGCCCAGGCCCGGCGGGACTTCTACGACGTGGTGATGTGCACGAGCGTCCTGGAGCACATCCCGAACCCTGTGGACATGGTGCGGGTCGCGCTGGCGGCGGCTCGGCCCGGCGGGACCGTTTACATGAGCGTGCCCAATTACGACTCGTGGGCGGCGCGACGCAAGCCCGAGCGGATGCGGGCGCAGGATCTGCCGTATCACTGCAACTTCTTTACACCAAGGGACTTGCGGCGTATCTGTTCCTCGATTGGGGTGCGGTCCTTTCGGATTCGGTCGTATGGGATGCCTTTGGCGTGGGGCTTCTGGCGAAGGCATCGGCTCAAGGCAGAACCGGCGAAGAGGACCGATCCGCCGCCCATTCAAGCACAGAGGGGGGAACCCGTGCCGAGCTGGAAGCACCGGCTGGTTGTGAAGGCATACTACTGGGCGGGCCTGTGGCGAGGCGACAAGCTGGAACTGTGCATCACGAAGCCGGCCCAATCGTGAACGCGCGGTTCATTTTCGACTTCCGAGCGGACTTCTGCACAAGGACCATCCGGCCGATTTCCAGTACGCATCAGGAATGAACCGTGGGGCAAAGGCGTGTCGTCGGGGTGTTGGCGCCCCCGCTTACCAGGCGGCCGGGATGGTCAGGTCGTCGAGGTAGACCGTGTCCTGGCCGCAGGAACCCGCTTCGTCCTTTTCATATTCCCAGCGGAAGGTCCGTCTGCCTGCTTCGACCGGGAAAGAGACCTCGGACCAGGCGACTTCGCCGGAGAGCTTCTCGTGAAGCTTGTTGTCGATGTAGAAGCGGTAGTTGTCCCAGTTGGGTTCGGTGGAGACCTTTCTCCAGAAGCGGATCCGCCCGGCGACGCAGTCCACCGTCAGCGAGAGCGACGTGATCTCGTCATGGCCGATCCTGCCCGCGCGCACGCTGTAGGCGCCTGAACGCCGGTCGTCGGAGGTGACGAACCACTTGGGCCAGTGGAGGAAGGACCAGTTCAGCGTGTCCAGGCCGCCGGACTCGAAGCCTTCCGTCAAAGCCGGCAGCGCAGGCGGCGTCACCTGGGCCTTCTCCGCGTCGGCCAGCAGTCTGTAGAGATGGTTCAGGTCCCAGGCGTCCACGACGCCGTCGGGAAGGCCCAGGCCCCTGGAACTCGCGATGTCCGTATCGGCCGGACCGGTCAGACCCTGGTCCAGGGCGATCAGGCGGTAATCGTTGGCGTCGATCCGGCCGTCGCGGAGGACATCGCCCGGCAGGCGGCTCGTTGAGACGCGGGCGCACAGGTAGGGAATGCCGCTGGCGACGGAGCCCCGCAGATCCGCGAGGGATAGGATGCCCTGATTGTACGCGATAACGCTTCGGACGTCCCAGACCGGATAGCTCGCGTTGGGATCGGCCGGGTCGTATCGCTGGAAGGTGATCGGCTTGCCGGCGAACGGCGTCTTGATCCCGGCGGCGAAACTGAAGACGAGCTTGTTGGCTGTGGGTGTCGCAAAGACCAGCGGTGTCGCGGAGGCCGATTCGACGCCGATGCACAGGTCGATGTCTTTGACGCTCGCGGGCGACCTGGCGTCCACGGCCAGGAGGCTCCGCTTGCCTGTTGTTGGGTCGGTCACTGAGGAGGCGATCAGCGAATTGCGGCTCGCGTTCGCAGGTTGGGTGTAAGGGACATCGTCCATGTCGAGGCCGTCCAGGGCGGTCTTGTCGTGCACCAGCGTCCAGGTTCCCGTCTGGCTTGCGGGCCAGCCTTCGAGGAGATTCGTGACATACAGCGTGTCCTGCACGGGTTCGCTGACGCCTGGCGTCTCGCTCTGGCCGGGATCCGGGATAACGGGCGGGTCGGGCGGCACATAGCCGGGTTTTCGAGTGAAACTGATGTTTGCGGTCGTGATCGTCTGGCCGGAGGAGAAGGTCCCGGTCACGGGACTCAGATCGATTCTCTCTGTCGTTCGTGCGTCATGGCCGTCAACCGCGACCTCGTACCCTTCGAAGCCATGCATGTAGATCTCGATCCATTGGGCTGCGTGGTCGATGGCGATCGGGCCGCCATCTTTGGCGACCGCGCTGCAGCGGACGGAGACGCCGGACTCGCTGGCCAGGGGCCGTCCGTCGATCTTCAGGTCTTCGCCCTCGACGGTGGAGACCGCCTTCGTGTCGGTCTTGCAGGTCAGGCAGGCGATGAAGTACCAGATCGTGTCGGTTTCGTCGAGGCCCTCCGAGGCGCCGTCGATGTGGTTGAGCGTGTAGCTCGACTCGCCGATGCCCTCGATGCTGTAGTAGATGCTGATGTAGCCCTGCGAGGCGGCCGCCTGCGCGATCGGCAAAGCGATGACCGCCGCGAGCATTGCTTCGCAGACGGTTCGTCGAAGACGGCGGGTTCGAGTCCGCGCAGGGGCAATTCGTTCGATGGTCATAGCGTTCTCCGTTGCGGCGCAGGGGCGCGTGCCGTCCTGGCCGCGGCAGTTGTCACAAGGAAACCCGCCTCCGTGGGTCGCGACGCCGCTCCGTCGGCGCCAGCATCATTATACCATCCGCACGGTGCGGAAGCTATTCGAAATGCGTCGCCAGTGGCACCTGGACATTACCGGACCTGTCCATCCGCTTCACTCGAGTTCGTTCGACCTCAGGGGTGCGGCCATGAGAATGCCGTGCAGGCCTTTGCCATAGTAGTTGCGAAGCCTGCGCACCTTGCGGAAGCCATAGCGGGCGAAGAAGGCCAGGCCGGCCTCGTTGGCAGGCGAGACTTCGAGCGTCACCCGGTCGCACCCGAGCGGGCGGACCTCCCGGATGAACGATTCGATCAGCAGACTGCCGACCCCATGACGCTGCCTCTCAGGCAGAACCGCGATGCTGCCGATGTGGGCGGCGGGAGGGCTTCGCCAGGTCTCGACCGGTCCCAGGACGTAACCGACGAGCCGCCCGTCCAGGATCGCGGCGAGGAAGAGCGTATCCGGGTCGTCGAGGTAGAACTCGAAGTCCTTGCGGTCGAAGGTGTAGAAGGCATAGTAGCAGACGTCGAAGCACTGCCGTTCGATGACGAGCAGGTCCTCGATGTCTTGCGCCTGGGCCGAGCGGATCTCGATCTCATTGTGCTCTTGCTGGCCGATCCCGCGGATCTCCTTCATTTTCCCGCGGCGCGGCGGATCTTTCGACGGGGCGGGAGCTTCGTCCATTTCGCGAGTTCGGACTCCTGCTCTTCCGTGAACTTGATGATGTCGTTCATCATGCGGACCGACTCGAACGGATACTTGCCGACCGCGCTCTCGGCCGAGAGCATGACGAAGTCGGTGCCGTCGAGGATCGCGTTGGCGACGTCGGTGACCTCGGCGCGGGTGGGCCGACTGCTCTCGGTCATATGCTCGAGCATCTGCGTGGCGGTGATGACGAATTTGCCCGCGGCGTTGCACTTGCGGATGATCTGCTTCTGGACGATCGGGACTTCGTAGATGGGAATCGCGACGCCCATGTCGCCTCGGGCGACCATGATCCCGTCGGCGGCTTCGAGGATTTCGTCGATGTTGCGGATCGCCTGGCGGCTCTCGATCTTGGCGACGATCTTGCAGTCGGGCAGGCGAGGCTTGGCGATGGCGGCCGCTTCGAGGACGTCGGCCGCGGTCCGCACGAAGGACAGGCTGATGTAGTCCACCTGGTTCTGAATGCCGAACTCGATGTCCTGACGGTCCTTCTCGGTCATCGCCTTGAAGGCCAGCGGCGCGCCGGGCATGTTGACGCCTTTTCGCTCCTTGAGAATCCCGCCTTCGATGACGGTGGCGCGGATGCTGCCGGCGTGGACGCTCTCGGCCCGCAGGGCGAGCAGGCCGTCGTCGATGAAGATCATCTGGCCCGGCCTGATCCGTGTCAGGTCGCCTGTGTAGTCGAAGGGGATCATCTTGTCGCCTGTGGCGTTCAGATCGTTGGTCAGCCACACGGTGGAGTAGTTCTTCAGCACGCGGGTCTTCTCGCCGTCGAAGTGCCCGATGCGGATGCGGAAGCCCGCTAGGTCCTGCATGATCCGGATGCGACGTCGGTACTTCTGATTGATCCGGCGCACGAGTTGAATCGATTCCAGGTGCTGTTTGTGCGTTCCGTGGGAGAAGTTCAGCCGGACCACGTCGAGGCCCGCGCGGACCATCTTCGTCAATACGGTGTAGTTGTTGCTGGCCGGTCCCAGCGTCGCCACGATCTTCGTTCTGGGCATAGCATCGACTCCTGCATCGACGGTTCCTGTTTCACCTGCACACACGGGCAGGATATCACACGGCGTGGCGCATGTCCACGCAAACAGAACGCGACTCGCGTCGCAGGGGCATGACCATCGTGACATTGACGCGCAACGGCGTCGATCGTATAGTGGCGCCGTTGTTCTTGCGGATGGTTCGAGCGTTGGTTGGCATGGAGTGAATCCGATGGCTGCAAAGCGAATCAAGTCGATAGCCGTGATGACCGGCGGCGGCGATTGCCCCGGCCTGAACGCCGTGATCCGGGCGGTGGTCAAGACCGCCATCAACCAGTACGACCTGGACGTCTGGGGCGTCCACGACGGCTATCTCGGCCTGATCGAGGACCGCATCGACCGCCTCAGCTACAACGACGTGAGCAACATTCTCACGCTGGGCGGGACCATCCTGGGCACCAGCAACATCGCCAACCCCTTCCGCTACGCGGTCAAGACCGGCCGCAAGCTCCAGTACAAGGATGTCTCCGACGACTGCATCCGCGTCCTTCGCGAGCGGTCGATCGACGCCCTGGTTTGCATCGGCGGCGACGGCACCATGGCCTCCGCCGCCCAGTTCGCCAGGAAAGGTCTGACGGTCATGGGCGTGCCCAAGACCATCGACAACGACCTGTGGGGCACCGACGTGACGTTCGGTTTCGACACCGCCGTGACGACGGCCACCGAGGCCATCGACAAGGTCCACACCACCGCCAGCTCGCACCATCGCGTGATGATCGTCGAGGTGATGGGCCGGTACGCGGGCTGGATCGCCCTGCACGCGGGCGTCGCCGGCGGGGCGGACGTCATCCTGATTCCGGAAATCCCGTACGACCTGTCCAGGATCTGCGAGTACGTCCTGGGCCGGTCGAGCCGGGGAAAGCGGTTCAGCATCGTCGTCGCGGCCGAGGGAGCCAAAGCCAAGGACGGGTCCATGGTGATCAGCCACCGCGTCAAAGGCAGTCCCGACCCGATCCGTCTGGGCGGCATCGCCAACAAGCTGGCGTCCGACATCGCCTCCAAGACCGCATTGGACTGCCGGGCGGTGGTTCTCGGACATATCCAGCGGGGCGGCACTCCGACGCCGAACGATCGCGCCCTGGCGACGAACTTCGGCCACACCGCCATGGAACTGCTCATGAAGGGCGTGAAGAACCACCTGGTCGTCCTCAAGGACGGACGTCTGTCGAGCATCAGTCTCAGTCAGGTGGCGGGCAAGACCAAGACCGTCCCAAGCAACTGCCCCCTGGTGAGAGCGGCCCTTTCCGTCGGCACCTGCTTCGGCCAATAGCGCACCGTAGAAGACTCGACCGGGCTCCTGACCTGACGCTTCCACACGAGAAGCTCGCCAGACGGGTCAAGAGCCCGTTCCCTGCATTCTCCAAAATCTCGCGTTTTCTCGCGACAAATCTGCGCATTCATTCATTTCGGTCTGCAATTTTTCCGGGCGCCTGATTAAGGCGGCCTTCGATCCGGCCGATGACACCCCTGTGGCATGACGCCCGATGGACAGATAATCGTGGAGATGCAGACCATGAAATGCAGTGTGATGGATCAATTCCGCTTCGACCTCACGGATGAACAACGGCGGCTGTGCGACTGGATCGCCCGGCAGGCCAAGACCGGATCGCGGCGCATCCGCTATGACGAGGCCAAGGCGGCCCTGGACGTGCACGACGAGCAACTGACTCGAATGCTCCGCGACGTGCGGGAGCGGCTCGACGAGATCCACGAGATGGTGGAGGCTCCGATCGTGAACACGTGGTCGCCGTACTTCGAGGTTCCGGGCCAGGCACGCTACATTTGGGACAGCTACTGTCGCGCCGAACAGCAGATGCAGGAGCCCGTGCAGGATTGGCTGCCCCGTCAGACAGTCGTTTTGCAGTAATCCAGAGAGTACCAATCGGCCGTGAAGTCCCGCTGGGCGTTCGCCATGTGGAGACGAATGAGCCTTGATTCAAACAGAGAGGGTAATGATGGAGTCCGCGAAGACCAAGCCCGGCGCGCAGGATCAGCAGCTCAGTTGTTATCGGTTGTGGATGAAGCCCAAGTCCGCCAAGAAAGCCGACAAACGCAGCTACCCCATCCTGGGGCAATACTTGCTCGGGAACAAGAAATAGCCCGCCATCCGGGCCATTGGCAAGGCCGGATCGAACCGGTATGATGCGGCCCATGTCGGAAAAACGGATACTGTCTGGATTTCACCGAGGGTGGTTCACCGCCTCGATCCTGGCCCTGCTGGCCGTGCTCACGCTGACGCACATCCCGCAGGCTTCGATGCCGAGGTTCCTCCAGGAGACCCTGCTGGACAAGGTCGAGCACGTCCTGGCGTATGGCGTGATTTCGACCCTCTTCTTCCTGTCTGTCCCGAGTCGCGTGAGTCTGACGGTTCCCGTGGTCGGTGTGGTGACGCTGGCCGGGATCGGCGCCCTCGACGAGATCACGCAGCCTCTGGTCAACCGTTGCGCCAGCGTGGGAGATTTCGCCGCCGACCTGATCGGCATCCTCGCGCCGTTCGCAATTTTTCTTGTGAAGAGGCGATTTCGATCCGATATTACTCTTCAGCAGACAGGGTAACGCAGTCGCAAGAGAAACGACGATCGCATCGTGTCTTGAATGGAAAACGGAGATGACCGTGACAAAGCGTCAGACAGGGAAATCGAGGACCGGCCCCTACGTGGGGATCATCGGCTTGGGGTACGTCGGACTGCCGCTGGCGAGGGAGTTCTGCGGCGGCGGGGCGACCGTGCTCGGGTTCGACATCAATTCGAAGATGGTGGCGGTGATCAACAAGGGCCGCAGCCCGATCAAGCACATCTCGCACGAATCGATGGCGAAGATGGTTGCTTCGGGCCGGTTCCACGCCACCGAGGACATGACCCGACTGTCCAAGCCGGACACGCTGATCATCTGCGTGCCGACGCCGCTGACGAAGAACCGCGAGCCGGACATGCAGTACATCGTGTCCACGAGCCAGACCATCTCCCGGTATCTTCGCAAAGGGCAGCTCGTCGTCCTCGAGAGCACGACCTATCCCGGCACGACCCGCGAGGTCATGGTGCCGATCCTGGAGCAGTCCGGATTGAAGGCGGAGAAGGACTTCTTCGTGGCCTTCTCGCCCGAGCGCGAAGATCCGGGCAACAAGCAGTTCCGCACCGCGACGATCCCGAAGGTCGTCGGCGGCCTGGGCAAAGAGAGCCTCGAACGCGCCCTGAGCGTTTACCGCGTGGCGATCCAGACGCTGGTGCCCGTGGAGAACTGCGAGGTCGCCGAGGCGGCCAAGATCCTGGAGAACACCTATCGCTGCATCAACATCGCGATGGTCAACGAGCTCAAGATGCTGTTCGATCGGATGGGGATCGACGTGTGGGAGGTGATCCGCGCCGCCAGCACGAAGCCCTTCGGATTCAACCCGTTCTATCCCGGCCCTGGGCTGGGCGGTCACTGCATCCCGATCGATCCGTTCTACCTGACGTGGAAGGCCCGCCAGTACGGCCTGGCGACGCAGTTCATCGAACTGGCCGGCCAGATCAACACAGGGATGCCTCGCTATGTCGTCGAGCGGATGATCGACGCGCTCAACGAGCGCCGCAAGAGCCTCAAGGGTTCGCGCGTGCTCGTGCTGGGCCTGGCCTACAAGCCGGACATCGACGACGTCCGCGAGTCGCCCTCGCTGGAGCTGATCGAGCTGCTCAAGCACAAAGGCGCCAAGGTCGACTACAACGACCCCTACATCCCGCAGACCCACAAGCAGCGCGAGTACGACCTGAGGATGACGAGCAAGAAGCTCTCGGCCAAGATGCTCGCCGGTTACGATTGCGTGCTGATCTCGACGAACCACAGCGACTACGATTACGACTGGATCGTCAAGAACGCGCAGCTCGTCGTGGACACTCGCAACGCCACCGCCAAGGTCCGCAGCGGCCGGTGGAAAATCGTCAAGGCGTAGCGGGTCGTTTCTGCAAACGCCGAATGCCGGCGGAGGCGGCGCGCCAAGACGTCGGTCTACACGGGACCGATCGAGAAGGCGTTCGCCTCGATCCTCGCGATGTCGATGCGAAGGGCTGCGATGCAATCGGGGCAGAGCAGTTGACCCGAGTCGATGGCCTCCAGATCCGACACGGGGACTTCCAGAACGCCGCAGCACTCGCAGATGCCCGTCTGGGGCGTCGGCGGCTCCGAAGATCGCAGGGAGGCTCGCGGTTGCGCCTGCCGGGAGAGCGGTGTTGCCTGTTGGTCTTGGGTCTGGATTGCGGCCTTGAGGCGTTCTTCGAGTTCGACGCGGGCCTTCGCCTCGGCCTGGGCCCTGGCGTTTGCGGATTCGACGATTTCCGTGAGCTGGCGGACCTTGTCGAGGAATTGGGCCTTGAGCCGCTCCACTTTCTGCTCGCACTCGACGGCGACGTCTCGGGCTCCGTGGCGGGCCGCGGCCTGTCCCCACATCTCGACCGCAACCTTCTCCGCGGCGTCCCAATCGCAGGCGATTCCGTCGGTTTCGGGCACCCGCACGGGGCGGACCCTTTCCCGTTCTTCGCCGGGCATCTTCGTCCGCCACCACCACTGACCCGCCTCCTGATACAAGTGACCTGGCAGGGTCACCTGTCCTTCCGTCGGAGGTCCTCCCCGCTTTGCGGCGCGTTTTCGCTGCGGGGCGCGGCGGCCTTTCTTCGCGGCGTCCTCGCCACTGGTGCAAGCGTGTTGTTCGTCTTGAGACAACATGACAACTGCGATCAATCCTCGCGATGTTCGACGTCGGGCCCCTGGGTCTTTCGTGCGGGATTCCAGCCCATCCCGTCTTTCATCGACCGGTATGAAAGAGGACTTTAGATGGCGTCGCCGGGCGGAGATCGTCAGACGCCCCGGCCCTCGGCGAACGTGGGCACGTAGTCGGTGGCTGGGCCGCACGTCAGGGTCATTGCAGCCGGGCTCAAGGGTTTGCCTCTGCGGACGTTGGCGATCGCCCTGCAGGTGATTACGAACGAAACCCGTCCGTCGCTGGCGGAAGCCGAGGCGATGGCGTAGGCTTGATGAGAGAAGTAGTTTCCATCCAGATCGGAGGCGGAGATCCCGATCTGGGCAAACGTCGGGGTGCGGGCGAAGTCGCCTTTCTCCGCGGCGTACGACTGGAGAGCCGACGCGATGGTGTCCATGGTCGCCTTGGCTTGCGACCACCTGGACGCGTCGATCCAGCCGCTCAGCAGCGGAACCGCTGCAGCGGTCAGGAGGCCGACGATCAGGACGACCACCGTGATTTCAGCCATGGTAAACGCTCGGCTGTTCTTCATACCGTTTCCAGGGCGGATCGTTGATCGCCCAGGTTGCCCGCGCTTTGGGATTGCAGAACCGGTTCTTCGGGCGGACGCAGGCCGTCGAACATCGACGACAAGTCCTTCTGCAAACCTCGTCGCGAGGGGCCGTTCTCGACCGGCTCGACGGTGCGAGGATCCCCCAGAATCTCCGAGGCCAGGGCTCGGTATTCCATCGCGCCTCGACTGCGAGGGGCGTATTGCAGCACGGACTCGCCCGCGCTGGGCGCTTCGCACAGGCGAACGTTGTTGTGGATCACCGTGTTGAACACCATGGGCCCGAAGATCTCTCGCATCTGAAGCTGGATCTGACGGCTGAGCATGGTCCGGTCCTCGACCAGCGTCAGCAGCATGTGGAGAGTCTCGGCCGAATACGGGTGAAATCGGCCGCGGATCAGGCGGATCGTCTCCAGGACCCTGCGGAGTCCTTCCATCGAGTAGTAGTGCGCCTGAACCGGAACGACCACGTCGGTGCAGGCCACCAGCGCGCTGATGGTCAGAATACCGAAGGCCGGAGCGCAGTCCATGACGCACAGGTCGTACTGGCCGCCGACCGACCGGAGCAGGTTGGCCAGCACCAGTTCCCGACCGGGCGCTTGCGACAGTTCGACTTCGGCGCTGGCCAGCATGATGCCGGCGGGGGCCAGGGTCAATCCGCGCGTCGTGGTCGGCGCCAGAATGCTGCTCAGCGGGACCCTCGGGTTGGTCAACGCGTCGTAAATGGTGCGTTCGAGGACGTCGGGATCGCAGCCCAGACCGATGCTGGCGTGCCCCTGGGGGTCCAGATCGATCAGCAACACGTTCCGGTCCTTCTCAGCCAAGGCGGCGGCCAGATTCACAGCGGTCGTTGTCTTGCCGCACCCGCCTTTCTGATTCGCAACCGCAATTGTCTTCATGGCGTACAGTCCCTCTTTGGGGTTGATATCGGCCGCAGAGTCGTCCCTCTTTAGCGGAGGGTCGGAACTCAGCCAGGCGGCGGGGCGCAAGAAAGGGGGCTGCGGGAAAAACCCGCAGCCCGGATCGAGCAGTCTGTTTCACGAATGCCTTACAGGGCATGACGGCGTCGCATCCAACCGATGATCCCGCTTCCCAACGCGCCCAGCAGCAGTGCGCCGGGGGCCGGCACGGTGACGAGCATGTCCTGCTTGCGGTACTGGAGATCGCCGGCATGGTCCTTGGCGTACACGTTCATGATTCGGACGTTGCCCAGGCCGGTCCACGCCCCCGACGACACTGCGTTTTCAGCCGCCTGGAACAGGGTGTCCTGAAGGGAGCCGGCGCTCCAGGTCTTCATCATCTCGTCCTCCAGATACCAGATCACTTCCTGAAGGGCTTTGGCGGAATTGGCGCGTCCGGCGCCGGGGACGTAGTCGTAACCGGTCAACGTTCCGGCGCGGAACTGCGAGTAGAGGTAGGCGGTTCTCGGGTCAAGGGGATCGCCGCCGCCGGGGCCCGCGGGACCGTTGTTGACGCCGCCCTGGATCGCTTCGCTGTTCAAGACGACGCTGTAGGTCTTGTTCATGTCGACGTATTCGGACTTCTCCAGGCAGAACGTCGAGAACGTCGTCGTCTCTCCCGTGAGGTCTGCGAAGTCCGCGTTCGGAGTCGCGAAGAACTCGCCGCCATTTCCGCTGTAATAACCGTTGACCCGAGTGACATAGATCGTGGAACTGGCCACCGCGGAACCGGCCGTCAGGACGCAACCCAGCAGGACACATGCGCTCATCTTGAACATTTCACCACCCCCATTGCTTCAGTTGTTCTTATGGTTTCGAACGATTCGCGGCAGATCTGTGAGTTGTGCGAGGCAGCCTACCGGCCCTTGCCTCGATGGTCCCTCAAGATTGCCCCCCACTTCGAACGCACGCTGTCGTGTCGCAGCGGCATTGTGGAACTGAATATACCGGATTTGACGCCGGTTGTCAAGACTCTCCGAAGGGAATTCCGGCGCAAAGACGGGCCTGTGGTTTGGATCGCGACGGGCAAGGGCAGACGGGCTGCATTATCGGAATCGCGGGGCGATCCCGGCGAAAATTTACCGCATTCCGGCGAGCATGCAGAGGCCGGCGACGGCTGCCGAAAGGCCCAACAGGATCAGGCCGGACAGAAGGGCGATTGCGATCGGACGGTCCTGGAGCAGGCCCGTCCAGAACCATTCTCGAACCGACAGGCTCTGTCGTGGGGGCGGAGTCTGCGACTGTGTCTGTCGTTGGGGTTTGCGAGGACCGTTCAACGATCGGGTGCGAGAGGAGGGACGCGTCGGCGATCGTCGAGCGCGTGCGGGCCTGAGGCCAGTGTTCTTGGGTCTTTGCACGTTGCGTGAGTTTCTCGGACCTTTGTTGCGACGGACCGACTCGCGCGCTGCCGCGTCCTCCTGCTCCGTGTGAGAGCGGGTTTCGATCTCCGGATCGTCGGCCAAATCGAGCTTGCGTCCCCTCGCGCCGGGCCGCGACGTTGTGGTTGTCGTCGACTGGCTCTGGCGTTCGAGTTGACGGTTCCTTGCCGCGAGGATGGCGCCGACGTCGGCGGCACGCAGCAGCCGGTGCGTTCCGTCGCGGAATTCCCTCAACAGGCCCTTGTCGATCAGCCTTTCGATCTGCGTCTGCGAGGTGTGCAGTCGTTCGGCCGCTTCCTCCAGCGTGCAGAATTCTCGGACCATCGTCGCGTTCATGCTCTTTCCCACTCGTTCGGATTCGGGTCGCCGTCTCCAGTGGAGCCACGGGTTCTCAAGGACCTTCGTCGGTTTCTTCGGCGGTTCGACGGCGTCTCTGCAACGAACGGCGGAATCCTCGCCAAAGTCCTGTTTCCGACCGCGTGACGCATCCCGTCAGGAATGGAGATTCGTGTTCTCGGACCTTGTGTGTCCTGGTTTGTCGAGGGATTTCGGGCGGCAGACCGGATTTTTTTGGGGGAGAAGCGGCAATCCGAGTGTTCCGTGCACGCGGATAGTCCGAGGAATATACAGCGTCCGTGAAGTTGACAGGGCAGTCCGACGGTGCTAAGATCCTGAATCCAGGCGTGAATGGCTCAGGCTTCCGAACGGACTGCCGAGTGTCGAACGGGGTTGGATATCCACAAGGTCCTCTCGCGAGGGCCGTAAACACTTTTGGGCTTGGGTTATGCTGAGTGTTCGTATCGACGGTCGCGAGGTGGAGACTACGCCGGCGTCGCTGGCCAGGCTCGTGTTCGACGGAAGGGCCGACCGGCACAGTCCCGCGAAGACGCCCGGTGCGACCGCAGAGCGCTCGCTGGAACAGGCCCTCGAATCCCCCCATTGCGAAGCTCTCAGCGATGAACTGCTTCACCGCCTGCGGTCGATGTACGCAGCGGACTCGCCTGAGATCGACATCCAGGGACTCTGCGAGCAGGTCGAGCGGCTGTCGCGATGGCGTTGGGCCAATCCCCACGTTGCGTCGCGGTTCCTCTGGGCTGCGGCCTGGCTCAACGACGTGATGGACCGCCTGGAACAGGCAGCCGAGTTCTACGACTCGTTCCTGCAAACCTCCTCGCGCGAGAGCCACCTGCGACTGCTGGCCTACAACAACCGAGGTGTGCTGCGGATTCGACTGGGCCGACTCGAAGGCGTTCTCGATCTGGCGCGGGCGACGGTTCCCCAGTCTGAGAGCGAAACCGGCGCCCAGTCGATCGGATTGCCCGCCGCGTGCTTCAATCTTCTGAACCTCATCAACGTCTCGCTGGAATCGGCGGCTCTGACGCAGGCGGTGGACGAGGAATTGGCTGCGTACTTCGCACAGCTTCCCCAGGATTCTCGGACGCTGTGGCTCGGAGGCGAAGATCTCGATCCGGATGGAGAATCGCCGACGCGCGCGGATCTCGCGGAAGAAGGGAAGCCGAGTCTCGCGATCCTTCGCGATGCGACCTTCAGGCGGTTGAATGCGTTGACCGGTCGCTTGTCCCGCCACGCGGGCGACCTGGCCGGAGGCGAGGGGGGTCTGACGATGCCCCGGCTCTCCACGGTCGCGTCCCAGTTGATCTTATGGGACGCCCGCTCCAACGGGGACGGCCCCCCAGGGGACGTGGCCGCGGAAGCGGGGCGCGCCGACGCGGGTCGGTACGGCTTCTGCGCCGAGGCCGCGAGCCTTCTTCTGAGCGAGGACATCCCGTCTTCGCTGGTCAGGCTCGAGAGTCCCCTGGCCAGAGCGGAGCAGTCGGCTCGGGAGGAGTTGGCCAGCATTGAGGGCCGCCTGGCCCTGGGCCAGTACGAGTTGGCGAAGTCCAGGCTCCAGGTGCAGCGGAGAATCCTGGCCTCGCTCAATCGTCGCGGCCGGCTCGCGGGGCTGCTGGCCCGCGTGGACGCTCAGCTCGAGCACGTCGCCTATCTTGAATCCCAGAGCGAACAGCTTGGCCTGCAGCGGACGTGCGCTTCGCTGATCGCGGAAACCGAGCAATTCTGTCGGATCACCGACCTGTGCCGGGCCCAGCGGGATCGCGACGATCTCGTCGCCAGGCTCCGACGGGTCCGATCGGGACTGGACCCGCAGACCGGCAACGAAGTGGCAGCGCTGCTGGATGAACTCTCGGCTCGTCTCGAACGCCACCTCGTTCGGATCAAGCGGGTGGAGATCCGCAGGAGCATCCGCGGTCCCATGCGAACCCTTCGTCGAAACTGGCCGGCGGACTGGGCCTTGCCGGTTCCCGAAGCGGCGGAAAAGGCCCTGGCCCAGTGCCACGTGAGCGATCCGCAGGGTTGCGTCGAGGACTGGGTCGCGATGAAGGATCGACTCGACGCCCATCAGGGACGCCATCATCTGCACAAGGCGATGGCCCTGTTGCAGGCGGAGCCGGTCTGCTGGGATCGGGTGGAAGGGGAATTGGCCGAGGCGTTGGCCTGTCAGCCGAACCTGTGGTCGGCGGTCGCGCCGCTCTTCGGCGTGCTGTGCCCCGCGGACGGCGAGACCTCGGCAGGCGTGCAGGCGGCGATGCGTTCAGCGGCTGCCCGCTTGTTCGACGCGGCGTCCGAGCCGGCCGGGGACGACGGTCCTCTGGGCCGGGCCGGCGGGCTCCTGAATCGGGCCTTCGAGCAGACGAAGAACCGCGCGGATCGCTGCCTTGGGTTGTGGCGGTGCGTGGCGGACACTTTGTCGCCTCTGCTGGAGCGGGAGGACCTCGACGCGATCGCGCAAGTTGAGCGAGTGGTCCAAAGATGCCTCGATGGTTGGCCGATGGAGATAGCGGAGCTTCCGGGACGGGTGGATCCGCGCCATCCGGCGAACCTGTTCCTGGAGTCCTGCGACAAGGCCCGGCGGCTGACCGAAGCCGGGCGGCTGCTCAACGCCCGACCTGCGCGGTGGGACGAGGCGACCGCTGCCTATGGCGGTCTGCTCGAACTGGGGCTCGACACCCCTGGGCAGCTCCGACGGGCGGCGACGGGGTATTACCTGGCGGCCTGTCGTGAGCAGGACGCTCCACACGTGCAGAGGCAGATCCTGGCCGGCCTGGAGGCGTGGCTTGCCGAGAAGCCGCCGGAGGCGGTCCCGCACGTCCGACGGCAGGATCTCACGCACGAGATCGAAAGACTGAGGACGGATGCAGGGGATTGTCCGAACGATACAAAGGGGGGCGGGCCCGGCCCGCAAGAACAAGGTAAGTCCGAAGCCTGACGCCTGTGTGCGACGGGACCGGCTCTTACGCAGGATGATATGAACACGCTGTCGTTGAGAATGGTGTCGATCGCGATCCTGATCGGGGTTGCGAGCGTTTGCGCGGCGCAGGCCGTGGACGCGGGGAGTCCGGAACGGCCCGAGCCGTGCTATGTAGTCGTCGCGGTCGATGTTTCCGGGAGCATGGAGAGGAGCGACTCCGCGGAGTTGGACTCCGGGACCCTGCGCCAGACGCTTCGAGACGAGGGGCAGTTGGTCTTCATGCAAATGCTGCCTTTCCTTCGGTCCGAGTTGTACCTGGGCATCGCCCATTTTTCCGACAGGGTGCGGTATTCCCTGCCCAGCGCCGAAACCGGGCCGCTGCTGGCCTGGGGCCAGACGTTCCTGACCGAATCGACCTGTCGCAACATGGTGCGGCCCGCCGCGTTTCAGGCGACGTTCCGCACCAACATCGGCGAGAGCATGGATTGGGCCGCGTCGCGGATCGCGGACGCTCGCAGGCAGCATGGCCCCGGTCCCGGCAAGCTGATCGTGCTGACCAACGGAGACCCTCGGGACAGCGCGCGGGAGCTGGATCGCGGCAGCGGTCCCCTGATGAGCACGGCCAAACGGCTGGCCGGGCAGCAGATCCAGATGTATCCCGTTTTGATCAATGCGGCGGCGGTTCGGTCTTCGGATCGTCAGTCGCGGCTGTCGGCCGATGAGGTCGCGGCGGAGGACCTGATGCACTCGGTGGCGTCCCTGACCGGGGGCAAGGCGTATCGCCTCACGCGAGACCTGGGCTTCGCGGACATTCTCATGGACGTCTTCGGCCTGGGCATGCAGGTCCGCGTCGACGATCTGCGGGTCGGTCGATACGACTGGGCGATCGTCGCTGTGGGCGAACCGGTGAGGTCCGCGACGGTCGAGCCTGCGGTCGGGACCGACAAGGCCCTTCGCACGCTGACGGTGGACGGCAGCCTGGAGGCCGGTTCGGGGATTCGCACGAACGTCATCGCGTCGCCGGGATATCAGACGACGATTCTCCGACGTCCCGAAGCGGGCGGCTTCATCGACCGTTTCTGGCAGGGCAAGTGGAAACTCGGTTCGGCGGACGCTCGGACGCCTCCAGCAGTGCGGATCTACCGGATTCCCGATTTCTTCGTGCAGTTGGAGTTGACGCCGGAATTGCCCTGGTGGCTGCACGAGCAGGTGCAGGTGAAGGCCCGGCTTCGCGACCGGCACAGGAGGGCCCCGGATGCCAGATCGGCCGACGCGGATGAAACGGGCAAGGACCTGTCGATTCTCTTCAAGGCCGCATCCAGAGAGGCGGGCAGTCCCGTCCTGGTGGACAAGGGACGCTGGATCACGCCCTCTCGACTCTACGAAGCGGAGCCTTTCACGATCGGGGCGCCTGGTCTGTACAAGCTGACCTGCGAATTGCGTCATGCGATCGGCGACGTGAATGTCCCGATTCTCCAGGCTGTGAGCGACGTGTACGTGCACTCGGAGTGCGTGAGCATCAAGGTGGTGAACGCCGCGAACGAGGAAGTGATCGCGGAAGTGCCGCCGGCGGCGGGGGCCACGGTCAACCTGAACTTGCAGGGCGGTCAGGACGTCTACTTCCGCATCGCAGGCAAAGGGGAGTTCAACGTCGAGCCCTTGTCGGGCACGCTGTTCCTGGAGCCGCTGGATCAGACGGATTGGATCTTGAGGAAGGCCGACCAGGGGAGCCTGGTGGCGGGCCCGGTTCGTCTGATCGAACGAGAGGAGCGTCTGATCGGTCGGGCGGACCTGAACGTCCGAACGCACGCCGGCGTGCGACACATCCGTCTTCCCCGTTTCCAGGTGGCTTACCCGCCGGCCCCGATGCGGATCGAGTCCCGCTTCACCGACCCCCGCGAGGGGCTGTGGGTGGGAGAGTTCCACAAGCAGTCCGTCGTCCTTTCGGCGTTCCCTGTCTTCGAGCGGTTCCGCGACGCGACGATCAACCGCTTCCCGGACGGCCTGGCCCAGGCGAGGATTCGCACCGTCGACGCGCGGTCGGGCACCACGCAGGTGACCGAGCCGCAGAGTCGTGTGCTCGAGCCTCCCCAGGCGGGCCAGTACCAGGGGCGGACCGTCACTGCGACGTATTTCGTGGAATCGACGATCCCCATTCCCTCCGCGGACAAGTTCGAGATCGAATTGGGCCCGGCGATGGAGAACCTCCAGGGGACGACGAAGACCTACGCCATCGTCGATCCTGTGGCGCAGGGGCTTTTCAAATGGTCGGTGACGCAGCCGGGACAGCCTGCGACGCGGCAGGGCGCCGTCTCGGACACCCTCTTCTGCGGCGAGCCGATTCAGTTCCGCGCCGAATGGCGGGCGGATCAGAATGTCACTTCGGTGCGTTTCGAGTTCCCGCAGACGGACGCCAACGAGCCGGCGTTTGTCGATGTACCGGTGACGGCCGGGACGAACCAGGCGGACATCGAGCGAGTGGTGCCCGGACTGGGACAGGGACAGACGCTCCCGGTCCACGTGCACGTGACGATGCGTCCGACCGGGGCGGATCGTGAGTTGCAGGTCAAGCTCAACGCCGGCCGATTCCGCGCGGAGGACCGCCGGGTGGTTCTGGAGGACCTCAAGGCGGGCCAGGGCGCGATGACGGACATCGCGGCCTACGCGTGGGAGCCGGTCGAGATTCCGCTGCGCGCGGTGTTCGCCGGTTACACCGCCACCGATCCGCGGCACAACGCCGCCATCGAGCAATTCAAGAAATCCTGCGTCGTCCGGATCGTCGGCAAGGACGGGCAGACCTGGGACGTGTCGGATACGATCGAGTGGACGTCGGTGACGTCCGCAGAAGGGGCCCTCAGGCGGTGCGAGCTGACCGGGCGGGCCGTCTACACGCCCGATGTTCCGGGGCGGGCGGCGGTCGAGGTGACCGCCCAGACGCCGGCGGTCCAGGGAGCGGAGACTGCGCCGCGACGGGCGTATGCGCACGTGCTGGCCCGGTCGCCTCGATTGACGGTCACGATTCACCGGCTCACCCCGACCGGCGAAGAGCCTGTGTTCGATTCGCGTCGCTGGAGTGCAGGCGAGGGAGGCGTGTCCACGGTGCAGAGTCGATTCTCCACCCGTCTGCGGGTGGATGTCCGCGGCAGCGACTGGGCTTCCACCGGACAATCGCATCCCTGGCGGACCGCGATCCGTCTTCTCCGCCGGCCGACTCCCGAGAGCGAGTGGGTCTCCGAGTTCTCGGACGTCGGCGAACTGACGCCCGAAGGCTCGCTGCTTCGCGAGGTCCAGACCGCAGGCAACGGCGAGTACGCTCTGGAACTGACGGGACATGATTCGCAGTCGGGTCGTCGGAGCGCGTTCTTCCGGACGCCGGTGATCGCGGCGGTCCGCCCGCACGAGATCAAGCCCACGTCGGCCCCTCCTGCGTGGTTGACTTCCCGCGTCCGCCAGTGGCCCTTCGAGTACCAGGTGACGCTCCATCAGGAAGCGACGGATGGGAGCGGTTCGCAGGCCCTTGCGTTCCAGTTCCAACTGCCGGGGCAAACGGAAGTCTGGATGGACGGCGCTACCTCGTCGGTTCCGTCGCAAGCACCGGAAGAGAGATTGCTTCTGGTCAAGGGACCCCGGTTCCTGCCTGCGGCGCAGGGGCTTCGCGACGGGAAGGTGCAGTTCAAGCTTTCCCGCCAGGGGTTGGACCTTCTGCGGTGGGATTGTCCGGACATTCGGGTGATTCCGCCGGTCCTGGATCGGCTGGCCCTGAGCCACTGGAACAACGCCAACGCATTCGACCTGAAGACTGCGGAGCTGACTTTCGACGGGACCGCGGAACTCTGGGCACGTCCCCAGTTCCGCGCGGCGCCCGAGCTGGAGGGCCAGTGGACCGCTTCGGAATCGACGGTCTACCTCTGGCGGCAACAGGAAGGGGAAACCGCGGGCGCACCGGTCGACGCGAGGGTCCTCGAAGGTCTGTTGGAGCAGAGCGCGCCGGCAGTTCAGGCGTTCAAGGTCGAGAACCCGACCGCAGGCAACGCGGTGCGAGTGATGCCTCGACACGTGCAGCTCAGACTGGTGGGTTGGCCCCAGCGTCCTGCGACCGAGCGGTATTCCCTGGCGGCCTCGGTCGTCTATCGATCCGCGACCGGTACGACCACAGGTCCGACGATCTCGGAATGGAGCGAACTCCACAGCGTTCAGTTGAATACTCCCTGGGTGGTGCCGCTGTGCTGGTGGCCGATCGCCGCGATCGTGATCCTCGGCATCGTCGCGGCCCTCCTGCGGCTGCTCGTCCCCAACCCGGGGTATCTGCCCCTGGACATGAGGCTGGAGGAGAACGTCGCGGTGGTCGAACCCGTCCGACTCGACAATCCGGTCCTGGTCGATCTCCAGGAGACTTCGCTCGTCAAAGACGTGCAGTTGACCACGCGGTATCTTCGAAGCCGCTGGAACGGCAGCGTTCTGGCCTTGATCGCGGGTCCTCTGCGGGTCCTGCTGCGTCGGGCGCTGTGTCCGCGTCGATGGGCGTGGATGGCGGTGATTCCCAGGGTCCGAGGCGACGCTCGATCCGTCCGCACGGGTCTGATGTGCGTCTGGACGGGCCTGGGCGCGCGGGGCGGACGCGTGTGGTCCGAGCACGACGGTTCGCAGCGACTTCCGGAAGATGGACAGGTCAAGGCTGTGCACTTGGACCTGGCCTACCGCGTGGACAACGTCGATAGAAAAATGCGCGTGACGATCCGAATCGGGCGGATGTCGCGTAGAGAATTGTTGTAGAATTCCGGTGGGCTTCGGCCCATCGGCGATCGTCTCCGGCACGGCAGGACAGCCGGGGCGCAGGCCCCTCCTGGGTCGGAGACGCTGGTCGAGAGAGAGTTGAGGAACAGAGAATGCGACTGAGCAATAGTCCTATCGTCGTGCGGCCTACGCTGATCGTGGGGCTGGGCGGCACCGGCGTTCTGGTCTGCCAGTGGGCAGAGCACTACATCCGGGAGCTGTTCGGGCACGTCCCCTCCTTCATTCGGTTCTTGAAGCTGGACACCGACGCCTCCGACGACGGCGGCCCGCCCGAGGGGATTCTCTCGGACTTCATCAACCTGTTCCACCACGTCGACATCGGCGAGGTCGTGCGGGACAACGTCAGCTATCCCGAATTCCATCCGCATCTGGACTGGATGCGAGGGTTCCGCGAGGACGCGACGTTTGCGGATTATGGATGCCAGGGCATTCCGCGCCTGGGGCGGCTCGCGTTCTTCGAGCTGCGGGAGACCGTCATTCACGAGGCGGTCGCGACCCGCTTCAGCAGCCTTCGGACGAGCACGCAGCAGATTGTGGAAGAGCAGCCGGACCAGTTCGTCCTGGCCGCCGACGGAGCCCCGGCGGTACACATCGCCAGCAGCGTTTGCGGCGGGACCGGCGCGGGATTGCTCATCGACATGGCCTACAATCTGCGCTGGTGGTCGCGCGAATCGTTCCCCAAACCCGCCGAGGTTATCGGACATCTGCTTCTACCCGACGCCTTCCGCGTCGATCCGATGCTGCGACCCAAACTCGAAGCCACCGCCTGTGCGACGCTCGACCAGATCGAGTTCCTCAGCGACGAGCGCCGACCGGACATCCGCGTGCGGTATCGCAGCAGCCGCGCCGGTGAGGATTGCTTCCGCCGGGACACGGCTCCTTTCAATTTCCTGTATCTGCTCAATGGCCAGGTCGACATGGGCAGCGGCGACCGCAAGCACCTGGTCCGCCAGATCGCACGGGTGGTCCGCGCCATGGCGTTCGAGCCGATCGGCCAGCAGGTCCGCTCCGACGCCAACAACAAACTTGCGGAGATCCTGCCGCAGAGGGACCCGGTCAACAACCATCGCCAGTGCTTCTCCAGCTACGGCCTGTGGTGCGGGACGCCGGGACATGGACGGGCCAACATCGAGTCTCGAATTCTGGCCGAGCTGGAGACCCTGGGCCGGGATCGCCAGGATGCCCGCGCCGTTTATTCCCAGCAAGTGCAGACGCGGATTGCCGAAACACTGGGCGCTTCGCCTGGGATCAACGAGTTCATTCAGCCGGTGATCGCATTCCGATGGGATCCGCCGGGCCGGGGGACCTCGCAGGAGGTCCTGTCGAGCGTTCTGCAGAACGTCCGCCGATACATCGAGACTTCGCTGCTGCCGGCGGCCCGCAAAGAGGGCGATAAGATCCAGGATTCCAGCAAGCCTCTCGATCGCCTTCTGGAGGCGACCGACGAGATGTTCAGCCGGGCCTTCTTCAACGCAGAGCAGCTCAAGCCCATCAGCCAGATCGGCGCGTGCCTGGACGCCTGGGTGGAGGGCCTCGAAACCTCGCTCAGCCACAGGCAGGCCGCCGCGGCGCCGAAGATCAACGCGGTCGTTACGGATATCCTGGCCGCCGTGCGGCACAGCCTGGAGGGCCTGGAGCAGAGGATTCCCGCGATCTCCTGGACGAGCACGGACATCGCGCCGCTGGTGAGCGAGGCGATCGACGGTCGGTGGAACGCGATGGCCGAGGCGATTCTGCACGAGAATTCGCTGGGATCGATCAAGACGACGCTGCGGGTCTTCTCGATTCGCAAGCAGGCCCTCGATGCCTTGATCGAGCTGTCCTGGAAACGCCGGACCAGTGGCGAGCGGGCCCTGCGCGCCAGCGTTTCGGGACGATCCAACGGATCGCCGCGTCTGGCGGACTTCTTCACAACGCCTCTGTGCGCGTCGCTGGAGTCGAACAACGCCCTGGACAGTGTGTCGGAGCGGGACCTTCGCCAGAGCCTCATTCGTCCGGTCCTGTTCGGCACGGTGATGTCCGTCCGCGAGGCCAGGCCCGAACTGGCGGACGTGCGTGCGGTGGAGGATCGGCTGTCGCAGAACCTGGGCCAGTTGGCGGGCGAGATGAAGCGTTTTCTCCGCGACATCGAGAACCACGGCTGGGACCTGTTCCGCAACGGATTGGGCGACCACCAGGCAAGCAATGAGCACCCGTACTACCGGAGCATCTGCGAGATCTGGCGGCTGGCCGAGCCCAAGATCGACCTGTCGAAGTCCCGCAAGTACGCCGCGCCGCTCGATGTCACGGTGGCGCAGCAGGTCCCTGGCTCGTGCGTTCCGGAACTGCTGACGCACAACTGCGAGATCAGCCTGCGAGAGGCCAACGTGGACGAAAACTACCGGCACGTCACCGGCGAATGGCTCCAGGTCCTTCGCCTGCGATACGGGTTCTGTCTCGAAGCGATCAGCCGATACGACAAATACGTGGCGGCAACCGACGAGTACGTTCGTCGGATGGGCTTTGAGTTCTCCGATCTGTGGATGGACAGGAGCTGGTATGTCTCGTACCAGAACGCCCTGGCCGAGTGGCGCAGCCAGAGCAACGGCCAGAAGGACACGATGGAGCGCCGGACATACGAAGCCAACGCCGCCAAGGTGGGCGGGTTGCGCAAGCTCCTCGAATCCGTGAGCGAACGATTGCGGCAGCAGATGCGGTCGGTGGCGGACCCGGAGGTCGGCATCCGCATGGCGGAACTGCACGGCGGCACCAGCTCTCGCATCGACCTGATGCTCCACAGCATGCCGCTGGGCGATTCCGAGGCGGTTCGCCAGTGCCAGGGCCGGTGCCTGGCCCTGGTGGAGACGCTGATTCAGAACGTGTCCCAGTCCATCGCGGGTCTGTCGGAGAAGGAGCGGCACGCGGTGAGCGACACGCTCGAAAGCTGCCGGGCCGACGTGAAGGCGTTCCGAGAGACCGTTTGAATCGACGATCGATGATTGACGATTTACGATTTGCAGCCTGCCATGAGGCGGTCCGAGGCGACCGGGTATGACGACGCCTTACGAACGCCCAAATAGTAAATCGCAAATAGCAGATAGTACATTGCAGGGGTATTCGTGAGCGCAAAGAACAGCCGAAAGAAGGGGTTGGGTCCGTTGCCGACGCTGTTCGTCGGATTCGGGCCCTGCGCCGAGCGGACCTTGTCGGAATTCTCCGGCCTGGCTCGCCGGTTGACCATCCCGATCCAGGGACCGTTCGGTCTGGTGCTCGCGGATTCCTACTGCGAAGACCTGTTCAAGTGCGACTGGCCCTGGGTGTCCGATTTCAAGGTCCCGGACGCTTCAGTCCTTCGCGACCGGTCCGAGTTCGTCGGCCGGGACGACGACAAGCTCCTGACGGTCCTGTCGTCCCTGGTGCGCCGCCTGCGGTCGGTCGGGCAAGTCACCGATCCCGCGGGGCCCGGGCGTCTGCGGATGTGCTGCACCGTCCTGCTGGATCTCTCCGATTCGGGCGTCGTCGCCTCCGCCGTGCGATTGATGCATGCCCTCCGCAAGGTGGACCCTGCGTTGGATGTCACTGTGTTGGGTCTGACGGACCGGACGGCGACCACGGACGCCGCCTGCGACAGCAAGTGGTTCGACGTTTGGAAAATGCTGCTGGCGGAACTCCAGAACGAGCCCCTCGCCCAGCGGGTGTATCTGCTCGACGGCTGCGACGCCGAGCGGACATGGCTCGAACGCCCCGAGCAGTTGCACCAGCTCGGCGCCGAGTTTCTGCTGCACCACGGCCTGACCTGTCGCAGCCTCCTGCGACAAGGGGAACGGGCGAGAACCGCCGTAACCGAAAGCCTCCTTCATGTGTGCGGCTCGTTCGGCTGCCGCACGGTCCAGGCGGATCTGTCCCTCGTGGCCGAGAGGATTGCTGTGAAGGTCGCAGGCGAGGACCTGGGCGACCTGTACGGCCGGTCCCTGCCCGACGGGTGGGCGGAGAGCCTCGACGAGCAGGCGCAGTCTCTCGTGGACAAGATCGCAGGCATCTGCGAGAAGGCCCATCAGACCCGGACGCCTCCGGCGAGCGAACGTCGCGATCGTCCCGGCGTCTTGCTGCCGGGCGAAACGGAAATCGACGAAGTGGTCGCCAAAGCGGTCAGGAACGTCTGCTCGCGCGAGCCGCTGCCGAGCTTGTGTCGGTTCTTCTCGTGCCTTCAGCCGAGACTGGGCAAGCTGCTGACCCGTCAGCGGTTGTGGGGGCGGGTCCGGACTCGCCGGAGCGTGGCGGAGTCCTTTCGTCGGCACGAAAGCTCGACGTACGAACCGATGAGGACCTGGCTGTCGCAGCCCCAGACCCAGTGGGCGGACCGTTTCACGCCCGAGCAGGGGGACGTGTCCCACGTGGCGGTGAGCCGACCGGCCGGCCGCGGCGGGTATCTGGCGGGCATGCTGTTCTTCGTGATCGGGCTGGCCGGCGTCTCGGCCGGGTTGTTCACGCGGGAAATCCTCTTCGTGATCGGAGGCGGATGGCTGTCCCTGGCGGCTTCGGTCCTGATGACGCTGCCGACCGGGTGGATCCGCCACGAGCGCAACCGTGTTCGAGAAGGGCAGGACGCGTCCGCGTCCGGACCCATGGCCGCCTATCGAAAACGCGTCGGCGGATGGGGATTCTGCGTCGGCGCCGTGATGATCCTCGCGGGTCTGGTCGGCCTGACATGGCCGCTGTGGCCCCATGAATGGACTTCGATCTCGACGGTCTGGGCGTTGGCGATGGCTGTGATCGCGGGCGTCGGCCTCGCTTCGGTTGTCGCTTGTCCGTCACTGGCGCATCCGGATCGAGTCGAGGAGAGCGAGGCCCCTGGGCACCTGAATCCCCCGGCGTGGCGATGCCGCGGCGCGGGTGTGGTGTGCCTGGCCCTGGCCTGGCTGGTCTTCTGTCTGGGGCTCCCGACGCTATCGGCGCCGGAGAGCGTCGTTCAGTGGGTCTCGCATGGGATCGGGCTTGCGCTGATGGCTGCGGGAGTCGGTTGGGTCCTTCTGCCGCGGACGGGGTACTCCTGTTTCGTCGATCGCGTTCCGAAGATGCCGCAGCCCCTGGCCGGCGGGATCGGGCGTCCGTCGGAGAATCATGACCTTGGCCATCGGCTTTCCGCGATGGTCGGCTGGATCCATCGTCTGACGCTCGAACGCGATCATGGTTTGAGCGGGACCGTCGTGGTTCCGCGGGGCCGTGAGACTCTGTTCGATTTTCTTGCCGCCGATTGGGAGGAGCAACTGGCAGGGGCGTTCCGCCAGGCGTTGGAGGTTCGATCCGGCAAGTCTCTGCTGGCGCTGGCCCTGCAGCCGGCGCTGTGGACCGAGTGCGTCACGAAAGAGCTTCAGGACCCGCACGCGACGAGCCGCGACTTGACGTGCCTGTTCACGCTGCAGGCGGTCAAGGCCTGGATCGAGTCGCACACGCTGGCGGAACTGATGGCCATGGTCAAGGTGGACGTCGAGCGATTCGCCCAGATGAGCGTTCGGCTCGCGTCTCCCCATTGGCCGACGCCTCGGGCCGAGCCGGATCTCAGCGCGGGCGTGATCGCGGTCGCCAGACCTCTCTGGGATCTGTTGGCCCCTTCGATGCAGACGGTTGGGCCGGTGCCGATCGTCCCGCTCGACTGGGACCTTCGCAGCGACGCCATCGTGGTCGTGCGGATCGTCCAGGGTCTGACCGAAGGCTGGCGAGGATTCCCAGGTCTGCCGGGACAGGCGGGTGTCCAGGGGATCGCAGCGGGACGAGACCCGAAGTAGCCTTCTCGCCTGGCGCTGGAAGGCGAGCCGACTTCTTCACGCAGAACCTGAGTTCCTTCTTCATCATAGTTGGGCCTTCTTTCTCCTTCCTGAGAATCCCGGCAGTTGAAGATCCTCCTGGTTCGTTGTAGACTCTCTGCAACATGTGGCCGTCGTCCGCGACTATCGTGCTGGGGCCACTCTGTGCGAAGTTCTGGATGAGTATGGCGGCAGTTGAGATCAGGTCGTTGACGAAACGGTACGGGCGGTCGCGGGGGATCGAGGACATCTCCTTCGCCATCGAGCCCGGCGAGATCTTCGGATACCTCGGCCCCAACGGGGCAGGCAAGACCACGACGATCCGCTGCATCATGGGTCTGCTGCGGTCCAGCGACGGCGAGGTTCGCGTCCTGGGACAGCGCGTGAAAGCCGGCCGCGGCACGATGCACGCGAGGATCGGCTATCTGCCGGGGGAATTCCGCATCTGGGGACGTCCCAGGGCCGGGCGGTCGCTGAGCGTGCTGGCGGCGCTGGGGGGAGATTGCGGCGCCGCGGCTCGACGCAGGGCGCTGGCCGAACGTCTGGAACTGGATCTCAGGCGTCCCGTCGGCGACTTGTCCAAGGGCAATCGCCAGAAGGTGGCCGTGATCCTGGCATTCCAGCATCAGCCGGACGTGCTGATTCTCGACGAGCCCACCGCGGGCCTCGACCCGCTCATGCGGGACGTCGTTCTCAAACTGATTCAGGAGACTGCCGCCGGTGGGGCGGCCATTCTGCTATCCTCGCACGATCTGAGCGAGGTGTCGGCCATCTGCGGACGGGCCGCGATTCTCCGAGAGGGCCGTCTGGTGGAGCTGGCGCCGATCTCGCAGATCGTGCAGCAGGGCGAGCAGCGACTGAAGGTGTGGTTCGCCGACCCGACGTTGCGTCCCGACGCGGCTGTCGCCCGATTGCCCGGCGTGCGGGTCGTCGAGCAGGAGCCTGGAGTCTTGCACTTGGCCTACCAGGGCCCGGCGGGCCCGGTTCTGGGGTGGCTCAACCAGTTTGCCGTCGATCGCGTCACGACGCCGCAGACGTCGCTGCAGGAGGCCTTTCTGCAATACTATCAAGAGCCGTCCGATTCCGCGTGCGGGACCGGTGATTCGAAAGGGCTCCGTGCATGATTCGATCCCGCCGCCCGCCGTTTCCGTTGACGCTGCTGTGGTTCTGGTTTCTTCGTGTCTTGCCTGCGTGGCTGGGAATGGCCGCGGTCATCTTCCTGATGCAGATCGCGGTGGCCGCCATCGTCCACGACAACGCGAACGTCAAGATGTTCCTGACGATCCTCAAGCATCTTCCCTCGATCGTGCGAACCGCGATCGGCGGGGATCTCGTCGAGTCCGGCAGCATGACGGCGCTGTTGACGGTGGGCTATCAGCATCCGCTGGTCATGTTTCTGTACATGCTGTACGCGGTGGGCGTGCCCGTCGGGTTGCTTCCCGGCGAGACGCAACGGGGCGCGATGGAGCTGATCCTGAGCCGTCCGATTACGCGGACGCAGGTGTACATCTGCGCGGCCGTTCTGTCGCTCGTGGGTATGTTCGGCCTGATTGCGATGATGTTCCTGGGAACCGTGGCCTCGGTCCACATCTACACGTTCAGTGAGCCGATCGATCTGAGCCTGTTCCTGCGTCTTTCCGCCTGTGCGGCGCTGCTGGCGGGGGCGTTCGGGGCCTTCGCCCTGGTGTGCGCCGCGTCGTTCGATCGGCTGTACGCGGCCGCCGGCCTGGCCGCGGGCTTTCTGACGCTCAACTACTTCATCGCCATCGTGGCCGAGTGGTGGCCTCCCCTGCACTTTCTGCACAAGGCGACGCTCTTCTACCTGGTCTATTACTCGAATCTCTGGTACGCCTGGCCCATTGACAACATGGCCTGGCTCGCGGCCATTCTGGTCTCTCTGGCAATCCTCGGCGGCATCATCTGGCGATGTCGCGACCTCCCCTCGTAGAAATTCTTGTTGCCAAAAAAGATATAAGTCCAGGTATTTGACTTGGATCGAGTAAGACTTCTGGCTATAGTACTACGACTTTAGGCAAGAGTCCATGTGTTCGGTCTTGCTATAGGGTGAGATAGGCGACGGAGGCAAGTATGGCATGGCGAATTGAAACCGACGTTCAGCCCGACTATCTGACGATCCGCATTCTGGGTCAGGCGGATGCTCGGGTTTCGGGAGAAATCATAGCGGGTGTCTTTCGCGAGATTGCCTCGCACAACCGCTCGAATCTTCTGATCGACATTCGGGGTGTTGAGGGTCGAGTGGGGGTTTTGGAGACATTCAATATCGTATCGAATTACCCGTCCATGCAGGGTTTCCGCGCCGCGATCGTGGACCGGCCCGAGCACAGCAGTTGGTTCGAGTTCTACGAGACCGTCTCGGTCAATCGGGGATACCACAACAAAGTGTTCACCGACATGGACGAGGCCATCCGGTGGCTGACGGCGTGACCCGACAGGGGGACCTGCGAACGACATCGAGATCTGCCGGCGATGGCGGGCCGTTGTTGTCCCAAGCGTTTCCCGATTGCCGGCGGCCTTTTGGAAAATGATCTTGCGTTCTCTGTGACCGGACGCGACAATAACCCTGCGTGAGCTCGGAGCTCATGCAGGCTGTCGCAAGTCGTGACCGCCCGCTGTGTGAAAACAGAAGAACCAACGCCCTCCGGGGAGGGGGCCGCAAGCTGGTTTGCGCGAGTCTGCGGGCCCCGAAGGACATCCCGAGAAACGGATTGAACGGATGAGAGGGTGCCTCTTATGAAGCTGGAAGAAAGAAAACCATCGGGCAGGGAAAAAGACCAGGCGGCCATCGATCGCCTGGCCGAGTTGCGGGAGAAGCTCCACTCCGAGGACGTCTCGACGGCCAGGAAGGCCGCGTTCAGTCTGTCCTGGATGCAGGAAGACGGCCTGGACATCTTCGTCGAAGCCCTCTTCGGCAGTTTCCCCAGGACCGCCAAGCAGGCGGCTGCCTACGGTCTGCGAAGCATGAACGGTCGGATGCGGAAGATGGCCGAGGAAGTCCTGACCAAGGGCCTCACGCATTCCAACCGGATCACCAAGGAGACCTGCGCCAAGTCGCTTCTGCTGATGAAACAGCCGCCGGCCGCCAAGAAAAAGGGCGGCTTCCGGCCCCGTCCCGGCGGCGGTGGCGGCAGACCCCGCGGCCCTCGCATCAAGGAGTTTCGTGGGCGGGGTCCCGTGCGACACGACCACTCGTCTCGAAGCGGCCCGCCGAGAAACGGCCCCCCCAGAGGCGGCCCCCCGCGAGGCAACCGATAGCCCTCTGATTGCGGGGCTGTGTGCCCCGCCGTTGGCCCGCACTCGCGCTACACAGGAGTGATTTCTCACTCTGTCGTTCTGCCGAAAGCGGGAATCCACTTTGTCATCGTGGCTTGCTGACGATGGATGTGCACACCCAGATCAAGGGCCAGTTGGATCGCGTCGAACGCAAGAAGGGCATCTGCATCGTTCCCATCGAGCCTCACAAGCTGGTGAAGCGAGTCGATTGATGATGCGGGTGTGAAGTCCCCTGTTGAGGATCTCATCCGCCGCAAGAAATCCGGCGAGGAACTGGACCGCGGCCCGCACATCCCCGAAATCTCACGTTTCCTCCAGCGAGAACTCGACCGCTTCTCCCAGCTTCCAACTCCGCAGACGGAGCGAGCCTCTTCCGCCAACCTTGATAGGTTCCCTACGCATGCTTGGTCGAGATCTACGGCAATGGGATTCCGGCGAGTGAGCCGACCTGTTCACAGGGGCGTTGACAGCTGCGAAGCAAAAGGGTATCCTCCATTTGTATATTGGAGAGGCTATCATGACGATTGCCGAGTTTCGAACCATGCTTCGTGCCGAGCCGTTTCGCGCGTTTGCGATCAATCTGGCAGACGGACGCTCCATCCCGGTGAAACATCGCGAATTTGCCCTGCCTTCGCCCAGCGGACGCACTGTGATTGTCTATCAGCCGGATGACTCGTTCGAGATCATCGACCTCTTGCTGGTTACCAGCCTGTCGGTCAATGGCGAAAAATCCACCAAACGCGAGCGGCATTAGGCAGTAGGATGATGAACCTCCTTCTGATGGATTCGGATCGCAAGAGGAGCCAACCATGAATCGACGTGAGTTTTCCAAGAGTGTGCTGTTGATGGGAATGGGGGGCGGGTCGGCGATGGAAGCGCGGGCGGCGGGCTCACAGGGAGGCGGTGAGTTCTATGAGGAGCCCGCCAAGAGACTGCCGATCCGCAAGTTCGATGTGATCGTAGCGGGGGCTGGGACTGGCGGTGTCGTGGCGGCGATTGCCGCGGCCCGGCAGGGTGCTCGAACCGCGATCATCGAGGTCAAGGGCTATCCCGGCGGGACTGTCACCGAGGGGGGGACTGCGCTGCACAGTTTCTACAACCTCTGGAAGGCGTTCCCCGGCGTCAAGAAGACGCAGGTGGTCAGGGGGATTCCACAGGAGATCATCAATCGGCTCATGAAGGTCGGCGGCTGCTCCGGCCACGCGGAGATGTTCGAGGGCTACAACTACGATTCGGTCTGTACTGCGATCGATACCGAACTCTACAAACTGGTCACATTCGAGATGCTCGTGGAGGCGGGGGTGCAGGTCTTCGTCAATACGATGCTGGCCGGCGCGATCATGGATGGCTTGCGCGTGCGGGGCGTGATCGTTGAGAGCCGCTCCGGCCGCGAGGCGTTCTATGCGAAGTCCTTCGTGGACTGCACCGCCTATGGCGACTTGGCGGCCTTTGCGGGAGCGAAGTACAGCGAGCCCAACGATTATCCCGTCTGCAACAGCGTAGGCATCGGCAACGTGGATATCGACAAGTACCACGAGTTCATCCAGGCCAACAAGGCCAAAGGGCAACTGGCACGAGGCGTTCGCAGCGGCCGGTCGGACCAGATCGTCCGCGCGGGCGCCGAGTGGATCGATGTGCCGGGCCTGGCCCAGGGGGCGCGGGAGATCGGCATGGCCCTGATCACCACGACCGTCCACGACAACTACCTGATGTTCATCAAGTGTAACCTCAAGCTGCCGGTCAGCCCGACCAGTCGGGACGAGGTGGCCAAGGCCGAACTGGAGATCCGCAAACGCATGGCCAGGGCGGTCGAGCTGTTCCGGCGGTACGTCCCGGGCTGCGAGAAGGCCTTCATGGCCCGCACGAGCCCGAAGCTCTGCATCCGGCGCGGCCGACTGATCGAGTGCGACTACGACATCACGCTGCCCGACGTGCTCGAAGGCAGGCACTTCGACGACGAGGTCATGGTCTACGGCTTCCACGATTCTGCTCCGCGGCTTCAGATCGCCAACGGCGGCACCTACGGCATCCCGTACAAGGCCCTTTGCGTCAAGGGCATCGAGAACCTCTACGCCTGCGGCATGATGATCACCTCGAACCACGACGCCCACATGTCCACGCGCAACACCGTCGCCTGCATGGGTCAGGGCCAGGGCGCCGGCACGGCGGCAGCCCTCTGCGCCGCGAAGAACCTCGGCGCTCGCGAGCTGAGGTATTCGGTTCTGCGGGAAGCTCTCACAGACGCCGGCGTGTATCTTGAAGCTTGATGTCTGCAAAGGAATCGGGGAGAACAGAGGAACATGAACTGCTTCAATCACGGAGATCGTCCCGCCGTGGGGATCTGCAAGTCCTGCGGGAAAGGTCTTTGTCGAGAATGTCTGACAGAGCTACGGCGTGGACTCGCATGCAAAGGAGCGTGCGAGTCGCGCGCCGAGCTCATCGACCAAATGATTGACAACAACATCCGCATGGTATTTGCCGCTCGATTGCAGGTCAGAATAGGAGCCCTCAACTCCATTCTGCTCGGTGCGGGCCTTCTCTTTCTTGCGTGGTGGGGGCAGAGGCAGTTCGAGGAAGTGTTCATGGTAGCTATGTTCGCACTGCCCGGCATCGTGCTCGTTTTCTTTGGATTGATGAAGCTCAGTCGCAGGGCACAGTATCCGAGCATTGGCAGCTCGGCCGGAGACGCCCGAGGTGGCGAGCAATGAGCATCAAGTCCAAGCGGGACGTGGAGAAGAGGTACTCGACCGGCGAGTTCGTGGCGAAGTTGCGGCGGTTGGCGGATGCCCTGGAAAACGGCAGGAAGTTCGAGATCCAGGTCGCCGGGGAGCGTGTCTATGTGCCCGTCCGAGCCCGGTTCAACATCGAGCATGAACGCGAGGGCGACCAAGAGGAAATCGAGTTTCAAATCAAATGGACGAATTCGTGACTGACTTGGGAATTGAGTCCTGTTCTTGTTCGGAGAGAGCATGGAAAGTCGGATCATGTACATCGAATGCAAGGCCGGCGGGCTGATCGGACCGGGTCGTATCGCGCGGGTGACGTTCTCGCAGAGCGGCCGCACGGTCTACTATGGAGACAAGGCCCTCCAACGGTTCAAGGGCTACAAGGCCAATTACTTCGACGTACAGACCGGCGAGGAATATTGGATCTCGGGATGCAAGAAGAGGGGGGGCGACACACTCTATCCCGGCATTATTGAAATCGATGAGGATGTCCGGGAGGAGTATTGGCTGACGATCCGAAATCGGCCGGATTGCGTCGAGATGCGTTCCATCCGATCGGAGGGCAAGTACACGAAATGATCGGCCGGGGAGTGTGAGGCATCTATGGCAAAGGGAACCGGAGTAGTCTACTCGACGGAACACGGGCGGATGTGCCCGGAGTGCGGCAGGCCCGTGGCGGAGTGCGTCTGCCGCAGGGAGAAGGCGGTTCCCACAGGCGATGGGATCGTGCGGGTCTCGCGGGAGACCAAGGGTCGCAAGGGCAAGGGCGTGACACTTGTCACGGGCGTCCTGCTGCCAGAGGACGGGCTCCAGAAGCTCGCCACCGAACTCAAGCGGAGGTGCGGGGCCGGCGGGACGGTGAAAGACGGCGTCATCGAGATTCAGGGCGACCATCGTGACCTGCTGGTGGCGGAACTGGCCCAGCGGGGTTACACGGCCAAACGTGCCGGCGGATGAAGGTAAATGTAAGTTCTGAGCAGATCAGGGATTAGGATTCACTGGGTTCGCGGCGGGACATTGCGGAGGCGGCCGGACAGAGCAAATGGGCCGGTCGGACTGCCGTTTTTTCGCGTAACGTCTTGTGCCTTCCTCGGACTATTGTTCTGAGAACGTACGCAGCGAGGGTATAATCAAAATCTGCCGCTGCGTTGAAGATCGGCGAGTCATGGGAGTCTTTTGAGGAAGGAGAGTCGTCATGAGAGTCAAACGCAGTTGGGTCGCTCTGTCGTTGTTCGGGTTCGCCTACGCGTCGGCCACGGCTGCCGAGGCCAGGTGGCCTTCGCTGGGCGGCGGCTTTGCCCGCGCCGGACAGAGTCAGGACATCGGACCGCTGAGCGGTGAGGTTCGATGGCGGTTCGAGACTGATGCACCCGTGATCGGCAGCGTCACCGTCGGTTCGGCCGGGCACATTCATATCGCCTGCGAGGACGGCAAGCTCTACACCCTGGACTCCGAGGGAAAGGTCCAATGGGCCCTGGACGTCAACTCGCCATTGCTCAGCGCGCCCAGCGTCGGTCCTGACGGGAGCCTCTACGTCGGCGGCAAGTCGGGCAAGGTCTATGCGGTGGCCCCTGACGGCCGGCTTTGTTGGAGCTTCGCGACAGGCGGTGCGATCTATTCCTCGCCCGCCATGGGCGTCAAGGGCGATGTCTACGTCGGCTCCACCGACGGCACGCTCTATGCCTTGGCCGCGAGCGACGGCGTCGAACTCTGGCGGTTCAAGACCCAAGGTCCCGGCGTCCTGCCCAACGGCGCGATCTTCGCTTCGCCTTCGATCGGCCCCGACGGCATCGTCTACGTCGGTGGCCTCTACGATCCGACGCTCTATGCCCTCAACCCCGCCGACGGCAGCGTGAAGTGGTCCTGCCGCTTCCCGGACACGTCCAAGGACCCGAACACAGGCGGCTGGCCCTTTGCCTCGCCGGTGGTGGCCGAGGACGGCACGGTCTATCAGACGCTGCTCTACGACCGCCATCTCTACGCCATCGAGACGGCCGACGGTGCGATCCGCTGGTCGGTGGAATTCCCGGATTCGGGCATTCCGGTGACGCCGAATCTGACCATCCCTGCCGACGGTGACGGCTGGTCCGAGCCTGTCCTGGGTCCCGACGGCACGATCTACGTGAGTCTCGACGACCGGTACATCCACGCGGTCGATCCCAAGGGGACGATCAAATGGTCCAGGTCGTTCGGCCAGGTCGGCGGATTCACGCTGGCCGTCGACAAGACCGGCACGATCTACGCCGCAAGCGACGACGGGTTTCTGTACGTGGTGGGCTCCGACGGCGCGGAACTGGCTCGCTTCGAGACCGGTGGCTGGCCCGCATACCCGGTCATCGCTGCGGACAACCAGCTGATCCTAGCGGACTCCAAGGACTATTCTTCGCTCGAGAAAGGCGCCAAGAACACCGTCTGGGCTATCGGCGCTCCCGCCGTGGAGCAACGCAACTGAGTTCCTGTCATGGGAGAGATGATTATGGAAAAGCGGAACGGACTGAGACACAGCGACGTTGTGATCGTTCTGGTCTGCGTGACGCTGGCTTTGATGACGCTCGGGTCGGTCGGCCAGACCGGCCGGGGGCGGGCCAAGGAGGTCGTCTGCCAGGCCAATCTGCACCGCTGGGCCGACGTTTTCGGCGGGATCGTCGAAGAGAACAACGGGAGATTCTCTTCCGGCTTTGTCCCCGGCGGCTGCTACTGGCCACTTGGGTTGCCGCCGGACTTGCAGGATTGGAAACGGAATCGAACGTGGTTTTGTCCGACGGCCACGGTCCCCCAATGGAATGAGCAGGGGATATCGTTAGGGGGGATGAGCGTTTTCAATGCCTGGGGTATCGTCCAACTCAAAGACGCCGACATGAGGTACAAAGGCGAGCCGATAGCTGTCAGCGAGAATGGTCTTGCCGGCAGCTATGGCCTCAATGGCTACGTGATTCCCATTGAGCCGTGGGGACTTGACGTCTATCCGGAGAGCGGCGTGTCCTCGCAGTACGGCTGGCGGAACCTCCCCGACGTGCCGAATGCGAGCCAGGTACCCATGTTCCTGGATGCCCTCCGTTTTGACGTGTGGCCGCTGGAGTGGCAGGGACCTGCGGCGGAGGAAAGCGCGGCCCGAGCCGACAACCACATGGCCAGATGTGCCATCAATCGTCACGACGGGGCGGTGACCTGTTTGTTCTTGGATGGCTCGGTGCGAAAGGTGGGACTCAAGGAGCTTTGGACACTGAAATGGCATCGGTCGTTCAATACCGCCGGGCCGTGGACGAAGGCCGGCGGGGTCGGGCCTGAGAATTGGCCCGAGTGGATCCGGCCTTTCAAGGACTACTGACTCGGCAAGTACTGTGATTCGACAGGGATCGCCAGGGTCGATCGCGTCCGCGGCGGGTTGAAGAGTGTTCTTTGTGGTGTTATTATAGGACGATAGATTGGTTGGCGGCTTAGTTTCGCGGGCTTGGATCGCCCCGGCATTGGCGGCCTGGCAAGATCGCGAGCGAAAATGACGATAATCCTGGTATGTGAGTTGGATGCTGGTTGCGGTAGGGTTTGGCAAAGCTGGAGACTGGAATATGGCGCACGTCGGCGGGAGAAGGTCGTTTGGCATCATCCTCGTTCTGGCATCTCTGTTCTTCGCTTCGGCGGTCTTCGCCGAATCGGTGGATCTGGCCCAGGTGCAGAAGGCGACTGAGGGATTCCTTAAAGGGAAGTCGGCTCTGCCGGCGCAGGGGGGCGAGAATGGGATTCGGGCCCTGGCGGCGACGTCGACGCCCGCCGGCTTTCGCGAGGTCCGCGACGAGGACGGGACGATCCTCGCCTATGTGGCGGATCTGGAGCCGCGAGGCTTCATCGCTCTTTCGGCCGATACGGACATCGCGCCGGTGATCGCCTATTCCTTCCGCGCCTCGTTCCCAGCGGAGGCGGACAAGTCCAATCCTCTGGGCCGCCTGCTGCGGATGGACTTGAAGCTGCGTTCCAAGGCCCTCGCGGAGAATCCCGAACTCAAGAACGCGGAAACCGCCAGATTGTGGGACCTGCTCGCGGCCGGAGAAACCGAGGACGGCGGGGGCACCGCATTCCAGCAGTGGCCGCCGGAAGGGACCACATCGACCGGCGGTTGGGTCGAGACCACCTGGGGACAGGACGAGCCCTACAACATGTTCTGCCCGCTGGACCCGATCGACGGTCTGCGGTCGTACGTCGGATGCGTCGCGACCGCGTACTCGCAGATTGTCCACTACCATCGTCTCTGCGATATCACGTTCACCGGCAGCGACGCCTATATGACCCGCAGCGGCATGAAACTCGACGCAGACGCCATTCTGTACGATTTCCCAACCTTCACAGAGGTGAACGGCTACCTGGACACGATCCGAACCAGGTACTCGCAGGGCCAGCCCCTGGATGATGCGGACATGGCCGCCTTGAGCCTCGCCTGCGGTCTGGCGGTGAAAATGGGCTACGGCAGCGACGGATCGGGCGCACACACCGCAGCGGTGCGGAAAGCCCTGGTCGAGCGGTTCGGCTATTACGGCGCCGATCTCTTCGACGCCATCACCGACGCCGGGCTCGTCGCCCTCCAGGAGAACATGATCAACGCCAGGCCCGCGCTGCTGAGCTTCAGTCCGCCCGACGGCTGGGGCGGCCACGCGATCGTCTGCGACGGATACAACACCGACGGCGAGTACCATCTCAACTTCGGCTGGGGCAGCGAGCACCCGAAAGCGATCACCGAGGCCTGGTATCGAATCCCGACGGGAATGCTGTACCGCGACTGCGTGTTCACCGAATGCGTCTTGAACATCGAGCCGGCGCAGCCGGTGGTGGAGGTGGACGCGACGTCGATGGGCTTCTACGCCGCACCGGGCGAGCAGTCGGAGTCGCAGGTCCTTCGCATCCGCAACAACACCGCCAATCTCCGCGTGGAATCCGTCGCCTGTCCGGACGGGTTCCTCGTCGAACGCGGCGGGCAGGAATACGCCAACCGGCTCGGCGCCTTCACCATCGACACGCTTCGCCAGGGCGCGTCCCTCAACGTGGTCTTCAAACCCGCGCAACCGGGCGATTACTACGGGATTCTCGCAATCCAATATGCCGACGGCGGCGTCCGGAACGTGGTCCTCAAGGGCTGGGCCTATGGAGACGGAACCACGATCGCAGCGGGGGAGGTATCGGGGACCTGGTCGCGCGACAAGTCGCCCTATTTCGTGACCGGCGACATCAGCGTCGCCAAGGGCGGAAGACTGGTGATCGAGCCGGGTGTCAAGGTCCTGTTCGCGCAGGACGCCGCTTTGACGGTGGGTCCAAACGCCAAACTGACCGCTCGGGGCAGCGACGCGCAGCCCATCGAGCTGACTGCCTGGAACCGCGCCGCAGGCTGGGGCGGGCTGCGGCTTGTGAATTCCGGCTATGACGATGTCCTGAGCTATTGCGTGATCAGCTACGCGAAGAAGAACGCGGGACTGGACCCGCAAAGCGGCTCGACGACGGTCTCAGACGTCGATCTTCTCGGAGGCGGGCTGTACTGCGAGATCTCCGACCCGCTGATCGAGAACTGCCGATTCACGAACAACACCGGCGGCAAGGCCGGCGCGATCTACTGCCTGGGCAGCTACCCGATCATCAGCAACACGCTGATCGCCAACAACACCTCCATCGGCGGCGACACGCAGTGCGGCGGCATCTGCTGTGACGAGTCGGGCCTGGCGGAGATCTGGAATTGCACGATCGTGAACAATTTCCCCGGCGGCCTCTACTCGACCTCCTGGGACGGGATCAACGTGGTGAACAGCGTCTTCTGGGGCAACGACCGATACCAGATCCAGATGGCCGAATGCCGACCGAACGTGACATTCTGCGCCGTGCAGGGCGGTTACCCCGGCGAGGGCAACATGGCTGTAGACCCGTGTTTCCTCGAGCCCAGTGGCGGCGCCGGCGCCGACTACGACGGCGCCTCCGCCAACTGGACGCTTCGACCCGAGTCGCCGTGCATCAACAGCGGGACGCTGGTGGCCGAACTTCCCGATACCGATCTGGCGGGTGCGGCCAGGGTCTACTGCGAGGTCCTGGATCTGGGGGGGTACGAGAGCCAGGCCAGTCTGCCTTTGCTTACCGCGACGCCTTCGACTACGATCGACGCGGGATTCGTCGCGGTCGATTCGAGCAAGGTTGTGGTCGTCGAACTGGCCAATACGGGCGCCGACGACTTCAAGATCGCCGACACGTCCCTGGCGGAAGGGGCCTTCACTCTCGAAGCGGCGGTGCAGGACAAAGTGCTGTCGCCCGGCGGCGTCGCACAGGTCAAGGTCCGGTTCCACCCGACACAGGAGAAGGTCTACAAAGGCACTCTCATTGTCCATTCGAGCAGCAGCAACGCCCCGACGATGACGATCGACCTTCGCGGCGTGGGAGTCGTCGGGACCGTCGTGCCCGCCGGCGCGGTCAAGGGGACCTGGAAGAAGGCGAGCAGCCCGTACACCGTCACAGGCGACATCTCCGTCGCCAAGAATCAGACGCTGACGATCGAGCCCGGCGTGGTCGTTCGTTTCGCGGGACGCTTCAGCCTGACCGTCGGCTACCGCGCGACGCTCAAGGCCGTCGGGACCGAGCAGGACAAGATCCTGTTCACCGCGACCGATCTTCAGGATGGATGGACCGGCATTCGTTTCATCAACAGCTCGACCGAGGATCAACTGAAATACTGCACGATCGAGTACGCGTTCAAAGACCGCGCCCGCGACGGCGGTTTCGAGGGTCTCTACGGCGGGGCCATCCTCTGCGCCAGCTCGGAAGACGACGACCCAGGCTACGGCCTGATCAGCGGCCCGACCATCGATTCGTGCCGAATCGCGAACAACTACGCCCAGACCGGCGGCGCCATCATGTGCTACGCCGGCGGGTACGCGACGATCACCAACAACGTAATCGTGGACAACGGCGCGGACTTGGACGGAGGGGCGATCGCCCTCTACGGGACCGAATGCACGATCTCGAACAACGTGATCGCCCGCAACGAAGCCACCATCGGCGGCGGCATCATGAACTGGCTCAGCGCGCCCACGATCCGCAACAACACCATCGTCGCCAATCGGCCCGCCGCGATGCACCTGGACACGACCATCATCCCAGGCTGGCCTTCCGTCTCGGTTCCGATCGTGAACAACATCATCTGGCAGAACGAGATCTGGATGTCCGAATCGGTCGGCAGCAGCGAGTACTCCATTCGCTACAACGACATCCAGGGAGGCTGGACGGGCATAGGCAACATCGCGGTCGATCCGTTGTTCGCGGATCCTGAAAACGGCGATTTCCACCTGAAATCCCAGGCGGGCCGGTGGGACCCGGTCTCCAAGAGCTGGGTGCTCGACAGCGTCACGAGTCCCTGCATCGACGCGGGCGATCCCGCGACGAGCATCGCCAACGAGCCCCAGCCGCGAGGGCTGCGGGTCAACATGGGCGCCTACGGCGGGACCTCCCAGGCCAGTAAGTCTCCGTGAGGTGGTTGAGACGTCCGGCAGTCATTCTGATCGCCGGCGAAGGACCTGGGCTGGGTGCTCGATCCGGACGGGCTGCGTCACGGATATTGTGCCGACAAGACCCATTGAAGCCCTGCGCGCGATGCGATAGAATCCCCGCGGACGGACGCGTCGGAACTTCGTGGGCGTGGCCGCCGCAGGAAAGATGATTCTTCGCAGGTGTGTTGATGGAACCCCTGATTATTATTGGTGTGATTGCCCTGGTCATCGTCGCCGCGGTTTTCGGTCATCTTGCCGCCAAGAAACGCCGGGAGGCGATGATGGCCCTGGCGGCCAGGCTGGACCTTCGCTTCGAGCCGGGCAAGAACCGGGACCTGGCTCATCGCTACGCCTTCCTGGACAAGCTGCGGACGGGCTCCAACCGCTATGCCTTCAACACCCTCTCGGGCACAACCCAGGGCCACAACGTGGCGATCTTCGACTACCACTACGAAACCTACTCCAGCGACTCCAAGGGCCGCAGGCAGACGCACCATCACTATTTCTCCTGCTTCATTCTCCACATGCCCGCGTCGTTCCCCGAACTGGTTATCGCGAAGGAAGGGATTCTCTCGAAGATCGCTCAGGCGGTCGGCTACGCGGACATCGATTTCGAGTCGCACGAGTTCTCCCGTCGGTTCTGCGTTCGCTCCCCGAACAAAAAGTTCGCCTACGACGTGTGCCACGCGAGAATGATGGAATATCTGCTGGCCAACGACGACCTCACGATTGAGATCGAAGGCGACGTGCTGGCGATCACGTTCAGCTCGCGACTCAGTCCCGAGCGGATCGAGCCGAACCTCAGTCGTCTGATCGCGCTGAGATCGTTGATGCCCGAGTATCTGTTTTCCGCGAGGTGAGAATGGTTCCAACGCTGATTGTGATTGGGGTCGTCGTCCTGATTCCGCTGGTCTTCGTGATCGCGACGCACAACACGCTGGTGGCCCTCCGCAACCACATCCAGGACGCCTGGGCCAACATCGACACCGAGCTCAAACGACGCTACGATCTGATCCCCAACCTCGTCGCCACGGTCAAGGGCTATGCGGCCCACGAGAAGGAGGTCTTCGACCGCGTCACGCAGTTGCGGACCCAGTGCATGGCCAGCAACGGCCGGCCCGAAGAGCAGGCGGTGGACGAGAACCAGTTGGTGGCGGCCCTGCAGAAGATGATGGTGGTCGTGGAGAACTATCCGCAGTTGAAGGCCGACCAGAACTTCCTCAAGCTCCAGCAGGAGTTGACCAACACCGAGGACCGCATCCAGGCCGCCCGGCGGTTCTTCAACGGCAACGTCCGCGACTATCGCAATAAGTGCCAGATGTTCCCGAGCAGCGTTATCGCCGGGATGTTCGGCTTCCAGCCGCAGGACTACTTCAACGTGCCTCCGTCCATGCGGGAAGTGCCGGACGCGCAGTTCGGATGAGCCATGGACCAGCCGCCCGGCCTGGACAGGTGCTGACTGCCTTCTGCAGCGACATTTAATCCCATTCTTGCCGGATTCTCATCACATCCGAACATTGGCGAGTACACTGACGCTTGTCATCATAGACAATCCTCTTTTGTCAAGGGCAGGTGATCCGCGCCTTCATCGCCTGCCCTTTTTCGCTTGGTGTGGTCGCTGGCTGCCGAGACGATTCACTTGACAACCCCAAGCGACGCTGCGACACTGAAAGCCCTGGAAACGGTGTGCACGGCACACCCTGCATCAATCCGTTGGACGAGGTGACTGCTATGACACGTCAGATGAGAGCGTCGGTTTCGCGAAGGCAATTCATCCAGGGTTCGGCGGCGTCGCTTGCGGCGCTGGGAGTCATTGGCGGGCGGTTGTACGCCGCGGGCTCGGACAAGATTCGCGTGGGTCTGGTCGGCTGTGGCAGCCGGGGCGTGGGGGCCGTGCGCAACTGCGTCGATTCCTCGCCCAACATCGAGATCACCGCCCTGGCTGATCTGTTCCAGGACCGGATCGACGCCTGCCTGGCCACGATCAGGAAGGATGGCGAAAAGGATTGGAGTTCTTCGCAGCCCTGGAAGCATGCGGACAAGGTGAAGGTCACGCGCGAGACGTGTTTCACCGGGTTCGACGCCTACAAGAAACTCATCAACAGCGGCGTGGTGGACCTGGTGATCCTGGCGACCTCGCCGCACTTTCGGCCCATGCACCTCAAGGCTGCGGTCGAGGCGGGCAAGCACGTGTTCATGGAGAAGCCCGTCGCGGTCGATCCGGTCGGGATTCGCTCGGTCCTGCAATCTTCCGAATTGGCGAAGACCAAGGGCCTGGCGATCGTCGCCGGCACGCAGAGGCGTCACGATCCCAAGTACGTCGAGGTCATCAAGCGAGTCCACAATGGCGACATCGGCGAACTGGTCGCCGGCCAGTGCTATTGGCTCGGTCCCTGCGTCCGCAACTGGGGCTTCTATCACGAGCGGCAGCCCACCTGGACGGACATGGAGACCCAGTGCCGCAACTGGTACTTCTACACGTGGCAGTCGGGCGACCACATCGTCGAACAGCACGTGCACAACATCGACGTGATCAACTGGGCCATGGGCGGCCACCCGGTGACCGCGATCGGCATGGGCGGCCGGCAGGTCCGCGTCGAGCCCGAATTCGGCAACATCTACGACCACTTCGCGGTCGAATTCGAGTACGCCAACGGCGCCCGCATCCTGAGCATGGCCCGCCAGACGATGGGCTGCGCCGAGCGGGTCGCCGAGCGGATCGTGGGCTCCAAAGGCGTCGCGGCGGAAGGCCTCATCCAGGGCACCAACCCCTTCAAATACTCCGGCCCGACCCCAACCCTTACGAGCAGGAGCACGCGGACCTGATCCAAAGCATCCGCGACGGCCGGCCGCTCAATGAGGGCAAACAGGTGGCCGAGAGCACGATGACGGCAATCCTGGGCCGCATGAGCGCCTACACAGGCCGTGCGATCAAGTGGGACTGGGTCATGAACGCCTCCAAACAAGACCTGACCCCGCCCACCTACGAACAGGGCCCGCTCCCGGTCGCCCCGGTCCCGATGCCGGGCAAGACGCCGTTGGTCTGACAGGGATTGCTTCTCACGCAGGGACGCAGGTGCGGAGCGATCTGGCTCCGATTGTGGCCGGCAGATCGAGGAAATCGCATGGTGGCGATTAAAGAGACGACGATCCTGGTGGTCGGGGCCAGCGGGGCCACGGGACGGCTGCTGGTGGAGCAATTGCTCGGCCGCGGATGCCGCGTCAAGGCCGCAGTGCGGTCGCCGGACAGGTTGTCCGAAGCCCTCAGACGTCATGACCGCCTGACCGTGATCTGTGCGAGTGTCCTGGATCTGAGCGACGCTGAGATGGCCCGGCATGTCGGCGGGTGTGACGCGGCGGCTTCGTGTCTGGGACACAACATAAGCTGGAGGGGCATCTTCGGCCGCCCTCGCCGACTGGTGACCGACGCCACGCGGCGATTGTGCAACGCTATCAAGGCAAACAAGCCGGAAAGGCCGACCAGGTTCGTCCTCATGAACACGGCCGGCAACAGCAACCGCGATCTGCGCGAGCCGGTGTCGCTTGCCCAACGATGCGTCGTTGGTTTGCTTCGCCTGCTGTTGCCGCCGCACGTGGATAACGAGAAGGCGGCCGACTACCTGCGAACCCAGATCGGTCAAAGCGACAAGGCGATCGAGTGGGTGGCGGTCCGTCCGGATACGCTGGTCAATGAGGACGAGGTCACCGAGTACGAGGTGCATCCGTCTCCGATCCGAAGCGCGCTGTTCAACCCGGGAAAGACCAGCAGGATCAATGTCGCCCACTTCATGGCTGATCTTGTCACGGACGCGGACACCTGGAGCAAATGGAAGGGCCGGATGCCTGTGATCTACAACAAGGCGTGAGCCCCGCACGCAACCCGCAGAGCGATGGCCCGGCTGGATACACGCTTGCCCTCTTGATCTGCCCGAGCGGACTCGCTACAATCGTGGGCGACAGTAGGAGCGAACGGCATGGCGGCAGTGCAAGAGACAGGCGATGGGACAACCGTTGCTGAATGCGGAACGATGAAATACTACTTCAAGTGTCCGAGTTGCGGGAACGATGACGGATTTACGCTTCCGCGGGAAGAACCAAGCGGATTGGGGTTTGCGTTGTTCCTTCTGGCCGACTCCTGGGCGGCCATGTATGCCGACGCCGCACGTCGTCGGGTGCAGTGTGCCAAGTGCGGCTATCTCTTCCGCCAGCCGGCGCTCCCGCGAACGGCCGTAGCGACGCTGGCGGCCTGGGTCATCGGAATCATCCTTCTGCTCGGGCTTCTGATCATTTGTTTGATTGTGGTCCCTGAGGTGGCGGACCTGATTCCGCCATCGCAGGCTCTGGCGGTGATCGAGCAGTTCATCTCCGAGTACCCGAGAGTCGTCCTCCTCGGCGTGCTCCCCCTGATTGCCGCGATTTTGGCGATTCTCGTCGTGTGCGCGATTGCCTCGTGGGTCAGCAGCCATCGGGCGCGCGTGGAACTCCGCAAGGAGTTCGAGACGAAACCGAAGCGGCACGCGGAAACGAGACAGGAAACCGCAACAAGAGAACACCAGGGACAGCCGCCGGCATCCGAGTTCACGCGTACGTCCACGTGATGCTGCCCGATTGTTCCGCATGGTTCCGGCCGTTGGGCCGAAGGGGACTGACAGATGCTGAAAGGAAGCTGCTATTGCGGGGCCGTGAAATACGAGATTCATGGCCGGCTGCTGATGTTCGTGAATTGCCACTGCCCGGATTGTCGCAAGTTCACCGGCTCGGCCTTTTCGTCGGTCCTGGCGGTGGAGTCCGACGGGTTCAAGGTTGCGTCGGGCCAGGACAGTCTCGTCGCCTACGAATCCTCGCCAGGCAAGCATCGCTCCTTCTGCAAGACCTGCGGCTGCCACGTCTTCGCGCGAGCGGAGCAGAGGCCGGGGATGGTCATCGTTCGAGCGGGCTCCCTCGACGACGACCCTCAGCTCCGGCCGCAATGCCATATCTGGACCAGCCAGAAAGCCCCCTGGCACGAAATCTGCAACGCGATTCCCCAGCACCCGGAGGGATTGCCGAAGAAATGAAGGATTGCTGGCGGAATAGGTATGCCATCTCAGGAATTGCCCAGGACGCCGCCAATTTGCCTGACGAAGTGAACCTTTTGTCTTGACCGATAGTATCAGTATTGGTATCATTTAGATATGGCAAGCGTTGAAGACATCCTTGCCCGGATGCGTGAGAATCCGCGGGGCGTACGGTTTGCGGACTTGTGCAAAGTCTGCGACTTCTATTTCGGGTCGCCGCGCCAGGAAGGCACCAGCCATCGTGTCTACAGAATGCCCTGGCAAGGAGATCCGAGAGTCAACATTCAGAACGACAAAGGCAAGGCCAAGGCCTATCAGGTACGGCAGGTTATCGCCGCGATCGAGAGGTTGAACCGTGGGTGAGCAGAAGAAGCTTGATCAATATACGTACCGCGTGACGTGGTCGCAAGAGGACAACCAGTGTGTCGGTCTCTGCGCGGAGTTCCCGAGCCTCAGTTGGCTGGATGGCACGCCGGAGAAGGCTTTGCGGGGAATTCGCAAAGTTGTCGCCGAGGTCGTGGCCGACATGCAGGCCAACGATGAACCTGTGCCCGAGCCGATCAGTCAGCGCCGCTACAGCGGCAAGTTCATGGTTCGCGTCCCCCCGGAAGTCCACCGCAGACTCGCCCTGGAAGCCGCCGAGGAGAACGTCAGCCTGAACCGAGTGATCAGCGCCAAGCTCTCGCAATGAACCATCTGCCGCCGGGTTTCGTCTTCGCGGTGTACTCAATCTCCAGCCGGAATACGGATGATGCCCCCCTTCGTGCCTTCCTTCTTTGTTCCTTGAGTCGCCGCTGGGCGGGTGCATAATGGTCCAGTATGGATACGGTTCAAGAGGCTGAAAGACTGCTGTGCGAGATGACGAGGGCGGAGAAGGCACAGCTTCTCCAGCGGATCGTGCAGGACCTGGGGGATGCTTTTCCCGGCATCGAGAGTCGGCCCGACGTCTGCGGCGGGGAGGCGTGCATCGTTCGCACCCGCATTCCCGTCTGGGTCCTGGTTCGGGCCCGGCAGATGGGCATAAGCGAAGCCGATATGCTTCGGTCGTATCCGACCCTGCGAGCTGAGGATCTCGCGAACGCCTGGGCGTACTATCGCGCGTATCGTGATGAAATCGAGCAGTAAATCCGCGAGAACGAGGGAGCCTGAGTGGCACGGTTTCATGCCCTTGGCACGGCCGTGTTGCGTCGATAGAATGCTCCTATGACTGCGAACACGACCAAGCTTTCGGATCGCCTGGAGAGACGGATCAAGGACGCCCTGGCGCCTTTGTGCCCGGAGGCGGTGATTCTCTTCGGGTCCTATGCCTGGGGACAGCCGACGGAAGACAGCGACATCGATCTCTACGTCGTGACGCAGGATGATTTTCTGCCAGCCACCTAGCGAGAGAAACGGGATGTTGTCCGCACGGTTTCGAACCGGATCCTGGATTTGAGAACTCAGTACGCCATCGATCTGCTCGTGCACACCAAGCCCATGCATCGGAGATTCGTCGAGACCGACAGCAGCTTCGCCCGCCAGATCATGCAAGAGGGGGTCCGCCTGCTATGAAGGCCCGGGGTTATGCGTTGATCTTCTTTAGCAGCCAGGCCATGTTTTGACCGAGGAGTTGCATGGTTCGCTGGCCTTCTTCGTCCTGCTCGACTTCGCCTTGGTTCAGGCCGAAGCCCATGTTCCAGTAGCATGAGCCGGGGATGATCATCTGGCTGATGAGGAAGAAGTGGTTCATCGAGTCGAAGGCGTGGATCTCGCCGCCCCGGCGGACCGCCACGATCGCGGCGCCGACCTTGCGGCGGAACATTTCCGCGTTGGCCTTGGCGACGTAGCCGGCCCGGTCGATCAGGGCCTTCATCTCGGCGCTGACGTCCGCGAAGTAGGTGGGCGAGGCCAGGATGATCCCGTCGGCCGCCACCATCTTGGCGATGCAGTCGTTGACGATGTCGGTCGCGACCACGCACCGCTGGTCTTTGTTCTTGAAGCACCCGCGGCAGGCGATGCAGCCGCGGATCGTCTGGCCTGCGAACTGGACCAGTTCCGTTTCGATGCCTTCCTTTTCCAACTCGGCGAAGACCCGCCGGACCAGAATGGCGGTGTTGCCGTCTTTGCGGGCGCTGCCGTTGAATGCGACTACTTTCATGGGCTTTCTTCCTTCCTGCGATTCCGGGTTTCGATCGGACAGGAGGGAATGCTACCGCATCGGGGCGGTGAAGGAAAGAGGGACGTCCATTTTGCCGAGCGGGGCTGGGCTTCGGTAGGATTCGGCCGCTTATAGTTGATTGCGTAAGTGGTTTAGTCGCAGGGGTTTAGGGGGAAGAGGGCGTTTGGGACGCCAGTTGGACCTTATTGACCGGGTTGACCTTGTTGACGCTGGGGCGATCGGTGCTTCTGTGGGGTCCGAGAATGGGGTTTTTGCGACGACTTGCGGGGCGGGGGCTGCAATAAATGCTCCCGGCTTGCGACCAACCTGATGTGGCCGGTATTACGGCTGAACGAAACCAATGTCAGGTTGCTTGGATTAAAGGAGCACGACTATGATTCTCAGATCGGTGAAATGGGGCGTGATGGGTTTGGTTGGGCTGGGTTTGGTGGGCGGCATGCTGTTCGGCAAAGACGCCGTCAGCTACGTGAAGAGTTCGGCCCGGGGCGTGCGGACCGCGGTAAAGGACTCGGTTCCCGTCGAGTTCGAGCTTCGACGGGCCCGGGACATGGTCGAGGAGATCATTCCCGAGATGCACGCCAACATCCGTCTGATCGCGCAGGAAGAAGTCGAAGTGGCGGCCCTCAAGGGCGAGATCGCCAAGGGCCAGGCGGCTCTCAAGGATGAAGAGAACAAGATCAAGACCCTGCGGGTCGCGCTGGAGCAGCCGCGGGTCGAGTACTCCTTCGCGGGCAGGAGCTATGGACGCAGTGAGGTGAAGGAAGATCTGGCGGCGCGGTTCGAGCGGTTCAAGGAGAGCGAGGTCGTTCTGGCCAGCCGGGTCAAGCTGCTGGATACCCGCGAGAAGTCCCTGGCCGCGGCCATGCAGATGCTGGAGAAGACCAAGAGCCAGAAACGCATCCTCGAGGATCGTATCGAGGCTCTGGCCGGCCAGTACCGGACCCTTCAGGCCGCCGCGACGGGCTCGCAGTTCCAGGTCGAAAGCAGCAAGCTGGCCCAGACTCAGAAACTCATCAGCGACATTCAGAAGCGTCTGGACGTGGCCGAGCGAGTCCTGGCTCACGAGAGCAAGTTCGTCGAGGCCATCCCTGTGAACGAGGTCGATACGGTCGCTGAGACGGATCTGGTCGCCCAGGTCGACGATTACTTCAAGACCCGGACCAACGAGCCAACCGTGGCGACGAGGGTCGCGCCGCCGGAGCCCCCGATGTCGAATTGATGATTCGCGATAGCAAATAGCAAATCGTAAATAGTAAATTCCGAGGGTCTGGCCGTGTTAATCCTGCGAATCCGACAAGCTGAGTGTGCGTTGGCCGACGGCCGGCTGGATGAAGCCTTCGAGATCGCCCAGGCGAACGACGTTCGATCCCACCGGTACGGCCAGCGGCTCATCGGCCGACTGGCCCGCGAGATCGTTCGACGAGGGCAGGAGCACCTGGCGGCCAATCGGTTCCAAGCGGCTCTGCTGGACTGCAACAAAGCGGAGAAGCTGGGCGGCACGATGTCCGACGTCGCCCAGCTTCGCACCGCGATCTGCGAGGCCATGACGAAGAATCAGCAGGAATGCCACCAGCAGGCGATGAAGGTCGCGGAGGCCAAGCGGCACATCGAAGACGGCTGGCTCTCGGTCGGCGGACGCATCCTCGACGAAGCCTCCGCCGGCGACGGTCGGGCCCAGTTGGTCCGGCAGGAACTGGCGGCGGCCCGGCTCAAGACCGACGACGCGGTCGCCAAGGCCGAGATGGCCCTCGATCGCGGGGACCTCGAAGAGGCGATGGAAATCGTGCGGTCCAGCGGCCTGGGCCAGAGCAAGAACGGCCAGGCCGGCGAACTGCTGGGCAAAATCAAGACTCGAACCATCGAGCGGATCCGCTCGGACCTGGAGCAAGGGCGCGTCGACAGAGCCCAGGCTTTTGTGCAGCGGCTCGCTCCGATCGGCAAAGACGGGGCCCAACTCGCCGAGCTGGTCGAAACGTTGGCCCGGTGCCGCCAGGCGGCGTTGTACGTTGCAGCGGGCAAACCGGGCGACGCACTGCCTCTGCTTCGCAAGGTCAAGCTGGTGTGCCCGTCGGCTGCGTGGCTGGATTCGGCGATTTCCGAAATCAAGCGGGCCGCGGAGGCGTATGAAGAACTGGATGCGGGCCCTTTGGGCTTGACGCTGGCGGATGCGGCCCCGATCATGGGACCGAGCAGTCCAGAGGCGGACGCCGCGGTGGCGTCCGTGAATCACGTTGAACCGGAAAGATGGATGCAGGAACGAGCGATGCCGAACCAGGGCGGCGACTCTCTGCCGTCGAAGTTTGTGATGCAGATCGACGGCGTGGGCAGCTTCCTGGTCTTCCGGGAGCCGCGGGTCACGATCGGTCCGATCAGCTCCTCGGCTCGTCCGATGCTGGGCCTGATGACCGATCCGAATACGCCCGCGGTCCTGATCGAGCGGGTGGACGAGGACTACTTCGTGCGGTCGCAGACGCCGATCGACGTGAACGGCACGTCGGTGGGCGAGGCGATGCTCCGCGACGGCGACCGAATCACCCTGTCGCCAAGGTGCGTTCTGCGGTTCCATCTGCCCAATCCTGCCAGCATGACCGCGCTGCTGACGATCTCCGGCGCGCGCCTGAACCGGCCCGACATCCGCCAGGTGGTCCTGATGGACCGCGACATTCTGGTCGGGCCGTATACGAACAACCACATCAGCACCGACCAGGTGAAAGACCCGGTCGCGCTCTTTGCACAAAACGGCCGGCTGCTTTGCCGAGCCAAGGACAGTATACTGGTGGACGGGCGCAGTTTCGACCCGAGCGTGGGCCTGGCCGTGGGCAAGCCCGTCGAGATCGGCAAGCTCTCGATGGTGGTGGCCAGACTCGAAGCGTAAACCCGACGTGTGACTCTTATCCGGCGAAGAAACCCATGGACACGTACCAATACAAATATGGAGATCGGCCGCTCGAAGGCTATACGATCCAGCGAGCGGCGGGGCGGGGCGGTTTCGGCGAGGTCTACTATGCCGTCAGCGACAGCGGCCGACAGGTCGCGCTGAAGGTGGTGCAGAGCTACGAACAGATCGAGCTGCGAGGCATCAGCCAGTGCATGAACCTCAAGAGCCCGCACCTGGTGACCGTCTTTGACGTCAAGCACAACGACCAGGGCAAACCCTTCGTGATCATGGAATACGTCTCGGGTCCTTCGCTGGCGGACCTCTTGAAGGAATCGCCCGGCGGGCTGGGCTCGCAGAAGGCGGCCTTCTTCCTCCGCGAGATCGGCAAGGGGCTCTCGTTTCTCCACGAGTGCGGCATCGTGCACCGCGACCTCAAGCCGGGCAATATCTTCTACGAGAACGGCTACGTCAAGATCGGCGATTACGGCCTGACCAAGGCGATCAGCACCAGCCATCATTGCAGCCACACCATCACGGTCGGCACGGTCCATTACATGGCGCCTGAGATCGGCGCGGGCCGGTATGACCGGAGCATCGACATCTACGCCCTCGGCGTGCTGCTCTATGAGATGCTCACGGGTCAGGTCCCGTTCCTGGGGGCCAGTCCCGCCGAGATCCTGATGAAGCACATGACCGCCACGCCGGACCTGACGAACATCGAGGAGCCGTTCGCCCGCGTGATTACGCGTGCCCTCGCCAAGGACCCGGCCGAGCGATACCAGAGCGTCCAGGCGATGGTCGAGGACGTCTTCGGCACCGAGCACGTCCGCAACAGCGTATCGCAGTTTGCGCCGGAAGATCTCTCGGTCGTGGCCGAGCACATCGCCCAGAAGATGCGAGGAGCCCCGGCGCAGGGAGCGGCTCAACCTCGTCCCTCGGCCGACAGCGACTTCAGCAAAGAGATCGGCAAGAAGGCCGAGCAGTTCGCCAAGAAGGCCGAGTCTTTCGGCAAGCAGATGGCGGAGAAATTCAAGACGGTCAAGGAGCGGGCCCACCAGATGGCTCAGACTCGCCGCACGACTGTCGCCGACCCGCTCAGCTCGAAGCAGCGACACAAGCTGGCTCTGATCACCATGGCAGCGGCGGCCTTCGGCGCGGGCTTCCTCAGCGGAGGCGGCGGCGAAGAAGGGGAGGGCATGCTCAAGATCGCGGCGATCGCCTTCGTCATGATCGGCATCGCCTCCAACATCATCTCGCAATTCCTTCAGAAGTGGTGGGCCGCGCTCGACGCCGAGCGACAGGGGATGGGCAAGTTCGGCACCATCGTCACCGCATCCATTGCCGCCGCGATCGTCGGAAGCATTATGGCCGGGGTCCTGGACGTTCCGTCCCTCGGAAGCCGGTGGGGCTTTGGGCGGGGAATGCCCTTGTTCTTGGGCTGGTGGTTCAACCGGGCTCTGGCCCTGGGGCTGCCGATGCTGCTTGTGGATTGGGAGAAAGCCACCGACCCGCGACGGCCCAAACGGGTCGTACTGGGATGGTCGGTGTTGGTGGGATTTCTCGGTCTCGTGTCCGGCGGCATCTTCGGTCTGAATCCCGTGGTCATCGCCTGCACTCTGGCCGGCATTGTGCTGGTAGTTCAGACGCAAAGCCTCTGGGGCCAGGTCGTGACGGTTCCCCCTGCGTCGCGGACCCACGAAAGAAACAATGCCCATGCGGCCGCCATGCCTCCGCAAGGCGTTCGTTCAGCGACTTCTGCAAATCCGTGGGGCGCGGCCCCGTCCGGTTCCCGCTCGGGGTCGGTCCGGTCCGGTCTGGCCGTTCGTTCCGTCAAGCCGAGCACGCCGACGATATGGCTGGTCGCCTGGTTGCTGAGCCTGGGGTTGGGCCTGTTCCTCGTGATCCTGGCAGGCACAGGGCTTCGCGGCGACGACTTCGGAATCGCGGTGGCCTTCGGCATCGATTCCCTGGTCCTTTCGCTGTTCTGCTTCATTATGATGTTTCGCCGGACGTTCGCCGGCTGGTACCGCTATCTGGTCCGGCCGGCTATGCTGCTGGTCTGCATTCTGACCATTCTGACGGCTGCGATCCTGATGGGCACGCTACGCCTTCGCAATGAAGAGGCCGCGATCGCGCTGTTCTTCATCATCTTCCCCGCGATCCTGTTCTTCGTGATGTTGTTCATCCCGCCGCGGGTGTTCGGGGTCGCAGATGCGTCCAAGACGCAGCCTCAACCGGACTTGCCTCAGGCGACGCCCATGGGTGCGATTTCCCCGGCCAAGCGTCTGACGGCGCTGCTGTTGGCCTTGCTCGGCCCGATCGGACTGCTGTGCGGCCTCCAGCGTTTCTACGTCGGCAAGATCGGGACCGGGATTCTCTGGCTCTTCACGGGAGGTCTGTTCGGCATCGGGCAGCTCATCGACATCATCCTGATCGCGGTCGGGCAGTTTACGGACAAGGACGGTCGGCCCCTGGTGATGTGGAGCGACCCCAGCGAGATCGCCGTGATGCCTGTGCAGCCTTTGCCTCAGGCGGCCGGGGCGGCGACGCCGGAATTTCCCGCGATGCCCGCCCAAGCGGTCCAGCCTGCCGTCGAGATTCCCCAGGCCCAACCGGCGGCTGCCCAGATGCCCTCGTGGCCGTCTTATGCGAGCGGCACGACCCTCTATGAGCCATTCGATCCCATCGGCGGCCTGTTCGCGGCCTTCGGGCATATCCTCGCCTTCCTGGCGATCGTGATCGGGCTGGCGGTTGCGATGCACGTGCCGAGCATTGTGGAAGCGGGCTGGCCGAACCTGTGGATTGTGGGTGAGCTTCGCAGCGACGTAGGAGAGGCCTGGCCTGGGATCGTCGAGCAGGTCGGGACCTTGTTGTTTGGGCTCCTGCTGTTCGTGGCCGCGATCTTCATCATGGTCGGTCGGCGCAAGAACGGTCCCGCCCATCTGCTTCGCGCGGTGCTGGCGCTGCTGGGCTTCTTCATGGCGATTCTGTTCTTCCGCAGCGAGGTGATGGGACGGGGAGAGCTCCAGAATGTCGTCAATCTATTTCGATACGGCCAAACGAGTCCGGCGCTCGATGCCCTCTTCCGCGTGTTCAGCCAGGAAGAGGCGATGGTCGCCGGGGTCATCATGCTGGTTTCCGTGTTCGTGATGTCCTGGCCGCCGCGAAGGCGGACGCCGATCTTTGCGCCGGTGCCTCCGCAGGGAGTTGTCCTATGAACGTTTCGATTCTACCGATGGTCCTTGTGCCGTTGACGTTTCTTTTCGTCCTGCTGATCATTCTGATCGCCAAGTCGCCCAAGGCTGGAGCGTGGGTGATCGGAGGACTACTCCTTCTGGCCCCTGTGGCCTTCCTGCGATTCGCGTCGGCGGGCGCATTCCGACACGAGGAGGCGATTCCGCTGTTCGTCGTGCCGGCGACGTTCCTGTTCGTTCTGCTGGTGGTTCTGCTGGCCAAGGCCCCGAAGGTTGGGATCGGGCTGATCATCGCCATGGTCGTCATGGTCCTGGTGGGCTTGTTCTTCACAGGGCTCGTGTCGCACCGGACGAGTTATGCACCGACTGCGGATGTGATCCACAGCGAATGGAAGGAAGTCGTCACAGAGCATGGCGTCGAGAGAATCCAGGTGTGGCCGGACAGATCGGTCGGATCGGACACTATCCGGATGCCTCAGGGGAGCCCGATCCCGGTCGTGCCTCCTGTCCCCACGGCTCCACGCGAGCCCCTGTCGCCCATCTGGTCGGAGGGCGTCGAGCAGGAATTCGAGGCGGATGTCTATCCCTCCGGTCTGTCGGCCGCCAAGGCCCTGGGACGACGCATGGCGAACCCTATCCGCACCGTCGCAGGCGATCCGAACGCGGCGGTCAAGGTGATCCTTTTCCAAGAGAACAACGAGCGGAGCCTCATCGCGGCGTTCGGGCGTTCGCTGGAGCAGGAGCTGCCTGGCGTGCGGTGCTCGATTGAGGCCGACCTGCGGAATATCCACCCCGGCGAAGTGGGCCTGACTCTCCGTTTTGACGGAGCCATTCGGGTGCAGGAAGGACCGTTGGACTTCGTCTTGCCGCGGGATAAGATCCGAGTTCTCGCGACGGCCTTCACGGAAGCCAGACGCACCACCGCGGAAGCGGACTACGTGGACAAGCCCTGGGTCGATGGCTTCGGAGCTTATGCCAGCGCCAGGCCGAACGAATCGCTCATCATCGCCCGATCGAGCGGGAGCTGCACGAGCGAGAGCGAAGCGAACCAGCAGGCCCTCGACGACGTCAGGTCGCGTTTGACGGAAGCCCTGGGCAGGCAGACGGGCCGCAGTCTCGCAGAGCTGGGCCGGTCGCCGATCTCGACCACGGACGTACTGAACGGCGGTTTCGTTGTGGACCGTTTCGTGCAGAGCTTCGACACCACGACCGGAAAGGTCTGGCGGCAGGCGATGCTGATCGACGTCTCCGGCCCGAAGCTGGCCCGACTGGCCAACGTCAAGACGCACCAGTCTCGCGAGACCCGGATGACCTGGGCGCATATGGGACTGTCCTCGGTTGGCGTGCTCCTGCTGATCGGCGTGATTTATTTCTTCCTCAACATGGCCACGCGCGGGTATTATGAATGGTCGCTGAGGATCGCGGGCGTGGTTCTGGCGATCGTCGCCGTCGTCTCGATCCTGATGATCGTGCAGTGAGTCGGGCCGGTCCTATCTGTCCCATGAGTCCTGTGTGTCCTATCGCATCGGTGCTATGGGACCTATAGGACGGATGGGACCCATAGGACTCATGCCGCTTCGCGGGTTGTGTCGATGGCCGTAACCAAGGGTGAACAATACTTCCTGGATCGTATCCGGCAGGGCGATGGGCAGGTGTGGGCCGACTTCGTGGGTCGCTACCAGGGCCGGCTCGTGCGCTTCGCCCGCGCCAAGCTGCCCCAGCGCGCCGACGCGGAGGACGTGGTCCAGGAGACGTTTATCGCCTTCCTTCGAAGCATCGCGAACTACCGTGGCGAGTGCGACCTCGAAACGTATCTCTTCGCCCTGCTCCGCCGCAAGATCATCGACAGTTACCGCAGCGCCGGGGCCCGCAAGGTGTGCCTGATCCAGGACGCCTGGGACAGCGACCGCGAGGAGGGCTCCTCCGACCTGCTGGACGTCGTCGAGAGTCCCGCCCAGACCGCGAGCTGGTACGCGCGGGCCGACGAGCAGCAGGACACACAGAAGACCGTCCTGGCCGAGGCCCTCTCCGATCTCGTCGACGGTCTTAAGAAGAACCTCAACTTCCGCGACCTCCAGATCATCGAAATGCTCTTCTATTGCCAGATCGCCAACAAGGACGTGGCCAAGAGGATGGGGCTCGACGAGAAGGCGGTCGCGTTGATCAAGCACCGCAACCTCAAGCAGATCCGCGAGAAGGTCGGCCGCAGGCTGGAGGCCGGAGACCGCAGGGCAAGTGGCGAGGGCGTCCCGCCCTCGAATCGCGGTCAGGATGCCCGCGACACGGAAGAGCCGATCCCCGATTCGCTGCTGACCGACCTGTGGGAGTACTACCGCTTCAGTTGCCCCAAACGCAACACCATCGGAGCGTATATGCTCGGGACCCTGGAGCCCGACTGGCACAAGTACGTCGAGTTTCATCTCAAGGTCCTGGGCTGCCGATTCTGCCAGGCCAACCTCGACGACCTCCAAAGCCAGAGCCAGGAAACCCGGCACGAAGCCTTCCAAGCCCGCATCATGGAATCCACCATCGGCTTCCTCTCCCGGCCGATGTGAGGCCGCGTCTTTTGTGATCCCGCCCAAACTCCCGGCGTGAGGGGTGACCGAAGCGAGTCCTTTCAGGGCCGACTTTCTGCTGTCGCGGTTGATTGGGCTGTCTTCTTGGCGTTGGGATCTGTGTCGCTATTGTAGATCTCGACCGCGATTGCGAGTCTTCCGTTGGGTTGCCGTCTCCATATGTTGACGTATTTGCCGTTCTGCTTCAGCGGCTCTTTGACGCCTGGGATGAGAATGGCCTGGCGAAACGTCCCGACCTCGTAGACCAGGTCGCCGCCGCCCTGCACGTCGAGGGCCGTCGATTCGAGGGATGCGAATTTCAAGCCTGACGCCAGGATCGCCTCGGTCTTGCGCTTCAGGTCCGCCTTGCCTCTTATCATGGGGTGGAGATTGGGCATCGATATGACGTCGTCGCAGTAGTATTGCAGCATGGCATCCACGTTGCCCGACAGGAAGCATTTCTCCGCCTTGTCGCCCAGGTCCTCTATCATCGCCTTGAGGTTCTCTTTCTCCCCACGGCCCGCCAGAATGCGATCGCCCTGAAGAAGCAACATCGCACCCAGGAACAGAACTACGGTGGTCTTCATTCTGGACTCCTTCTGCGCAGAACAGGAACGGGCCTGACCCATACAAGACGTCGTATCCTGAGTTCCTGTCAGGATGACACGCCACGGGAACACGCGGGATGGCGTGCTACGCTCTTTTGTTTTCCGCCCGCTGTCCGTCTCTTGTACTACCGCCATGCGATTCTCTCCGAGTGACCTCCAGGATTGTAGCTCGGCACGCCGGGAAGATCAAGGCGGCGGGTAGGAATTCCAGGACAGTTTTGTGGGGCATCCGGTTCTCGCAGACTTCGGCGGCCCGATAACGTCCCACGACCGGGGGTGCTGCGTCCAAACCCCCGAGCTTCTGCGCTTTGCGCCAGCAGCATGACAGACACAGTGGAGACCTCGCCTGAACAATAGGATCATCCTGCCCGTTGGACTCGATTGGACTTGAAACCCGACGGCGCTTCGGGTATTCAGGAACAATTCGGCGGCTCGTTACGTATTAAGCGATTATTTTCGAGTGTACACGAAGGCCCGTCTGCCCGGCGGGTCGGGGTCTGAGCGACCTGGGACTATCTGTAAACCTGGTTGGAGTAAGTCTTTATGGCGATGGACGTGAAGCAGATCGGCGGCTTGGTCCAGCAGAAAAGCGAATTTGTCCGCGGGCTGTTCTCCGAGCTCGACAAGGTCATCGTGGGACAGCGATACATGCTCGAACGAATGCTTATCGGCCTGTTGGCCAACGGGCACATCCTCCTGGAGGGCGTCCCAGGATTGGCCAAGACACTGGCCGTGACGGTTCTGTCCAAGGCGATCGACGCGGACTTCCGCAGGATCCAGTTCACGCCGGACCTGCTGCCGGCCGACCTGATCGGCACCCAGATCTATCGCCAGTCCGACGGCCAGTTCGTCACACGCAAGGGGCCCATCTTCGCCAACATCATCCTGGCCGACGAGATCAACCGCGCCCCGGCCAAGGTGCAAAGCGCGTTGCTCGAGTCCATGCAGGAGCGACAGGTCTCCATCGGCGAACAAACGTTCGCCCTGCCCAACCCCTTCCTCGTCCTGGCGACGCAGAACCCGATCGAACAGGAGGGGACCTATCCGCTGCCCGAGGCCCAGCTCGACCGCTTCATGCTCAAGCTCAAGATCGACTACCCGAACAAGGAGCAGGAGCGGCAGATCCTCGACCGGATGGCGGTCACCGATAAGAAGTTCGACGTCAAGCCGGTCATCAAGCCCAGCGACATTGCGGAGGTGCGAGCGGTCGTCGACGAGATCTATATCGACGAGAAGGTCAAGGACTACATCGTGGACATCGTCTGCGCCACTCGCGATCCGCAGAAGTACGGCCTGAAGATCGGCAACTTCATTACGTACGGCGCGTCGCCCCGCGCGACGATCTACCTGGCGGTGGCGGCCAAGGTCCATGCGTTCCTGCAGCAGCGGGGTTACGTCACGCCGCAGGATGTCAAGAGCATCGGGCTCGACGTGCTCAGGCATCGCGTGATCGTCAGCTACGAGGCCGAGGCCGAGGACAAAACGAGCGAAGACATCATCAAGACCATCTTCGACAACATCGAGGTGCCGTAGAAGGCAGTTTGAAGTGTGAAGTTTGAAGTCTAAAGTGGCGACGATACGCTCTGGCTTGAAACTTCAAACTTGAAACTTGACACTTGCTTATGATCCCTGAAGACCTGATCAAACGAATACGGCAGATTCAGATCTACACCTCGCGAGCGGTGAACGCGAGTTTCGCGGGCCAGTATGAGAGCGTCTTCAAGGGCCGGGGCATGCAGTTCGACGAGGTCCGCGAGTACATGCCCGGCGACGACATCCGCTCCATCGATTGGAACGTCACCGCCCGCACGGGCAAGCCCTTCATCAAGCGGTTCGTCGAGGAACGCGAGATGACCGTGCTGTTCGCGGTGGACCTCAGCGCCTCGGGCGAGTTCGGCACCGTCAGCAAGATGAAGAACGAGCTGGCGGCCGAGTTCTGCGCGGTCCTGGCCTTCGCGGCGGCTCGGAACAACGACAAGGTGGGCCTGCTCATCTTCACCGACCGCATCGAGCTGTTCATCCCGCCGAAGAAGGGCAGTCGGCACATCCTTCGCCTGATCCGCGAGCTGCTGGCCTTCAAGATGCCCAAGCGCAGGACGAATATCCCGCTGGCCCTCGACTACCTGGCCAAGGTGGTCCGCAAGCGGGCGACGCTCTTTCTCGTTTCGGACTTCATCGAGACCGATTTCAAGAAACCGCTGAGCCTGCTGAACAAGCGCCACGACGTGATTTGCGTGCCGGTCCGCGACCGGGTGGAGATCGCGATGCCCTCGCTCGGTCTGATTGAAGTCGAGGACGCCGAGACGGGCGAGATCCTGCTGGTGGACACGTCGAGCCGGCAATTCCGCGACCAGTACGGCGGCCACAGCTCCGAGCGGTTCAACGACCTCAAGGGCATGTTCCGCGCGGGCAATGTGGACTTCATCCCGATCTCGACCGACAAGGCGTACATCAACGACCTGATTCAGTTTTTCCATATGCGGCACCGACGACGCTGATCCGCAGGGGCGGGTCTTCGATCCGTCCGTATAGAGAGGATGCAAACGACGATGGCAGAGAAACTGAACTTCACGCTACCGGAGAAGAAGCCCAAGGGCTCTGCGGCCGGCGCATTGACGGTGTTGCTGCTGATCGTGCTGGTTGCCCTGGTTGGAACGAATCTGTACGTCACGCTGTCCGGGAAGAAACCCCAGTCCCCGAGGGTCGGGAGCCTGTCGGTCGAGCAGGCCAGAGAGATGGCGGGCAAGCTGGCCCAGCGGGGTCTGTATCGACAGGCCGCTGCCGCCTGGCAGGACTATCTGGCTGCCGCCCAGCCGACCGACGCCCAGCGGGCGCAGATCCATTTTCAGATCGGGGGTTTGCTGGAAAAGGCCGGCCTCTACGGCGACGCCATCGAGCAGTACTATCGCAGCGAAGCGGCCGCGGAACTGGCGGAGTTGGGTCCTCAGATCAATGCCCACGTCAAGGAGTGCTTCGAGCGACTGGGCAAGTTCTCGGCCCTGCGGTACGAGGTGATGGACCGAACCAGCATGAACCCGGGCCAATCCGCCGGCGGCAAGGTCGTCGCGGAGATCGGGGCCGAGAAGATCACCGAGTCGCAGTTGGACGCGTTGATCGAAGAGAGCATCGAAGACCAGTTGGCTTCGATGAAGGCGTTCATGACGGCTGAACAGATCAACGAGCAGAGAAAACGCGCCTTGGAACAGTTTCGCAGTCCGCAGGCGAAACAGGAGTTTCTGCAAAGCTGGCTGGCCCAGGAGATTCTGTATCGCCAGGCCCTCGATCAACAGGTCGGCGAGAAGCCCGAAGTCAAGCGGCTGGTGCACAGCCTGGCTCGCCAGGCATTGAGCCGCCAGATGCTCGATGAGCAGCTCGCGTCGAGAATCCACGTCACTGAGACCGACGTGCAGACGTACTACACGGCCAACAAAGAGAAGTACGCCGAGCCTGCCGTCGCGAGGATCAGCTACATCGTCACAGACGAGGAATCGAAGGCAAACGACCTTCTCAAGCGGATCCAGGATGGGGCCGATTTCGCGGCTCTCGCGAAGGAATCCGGCGGCAAGGTCGGCGAAGAGGTGCGGCCGGGTTCGCAGGCGCCCGGGATCGGCGAGGCAGGCGATCTCAACACGGCCATCTTCGCCACCGAGGCTCCCGAGGTCCTGGACCGCCCGTTCCAGACGGAAAAGGGCTGGGCGATCGTGCGGGTGGACGAGAAGCGTCCCTCGCGACAGAAGAGTTTCGACGAGGTCCGTCAGCAGGTCACGATGGAGCTGGTCCGCCGCAAGAGCGAGGAGGTGCAGCGGGACTATCTCAAGGAGATGATGGACAAGCACAAGGTGATCGTGCACACCTCGGCATTCCCGCCTGCCCAGCAGGAACCCGCGAAGGAGGCGTCGCCGAAGCCATGATGAGCGGACCTCGTGCACAGATGAAACGGCACATGGCGCCCCTCCTGAAGGCTGGGGGCTCTGCCCCCAGACCCCGGGCATCTTCCCCTTTGCGCCAGCAGCGTGAATTGACCGCTAAACCCGAAATCCGAAACTCGAAATCCGAAACAAGCACGAAGGACCGAAACCCAAAAGTTCAAAACGGAGCATTCGACCTGCGACAGCGTTTCGATCATTTGGACTTGGGTCATTGGGATTTGTTTCGGATTTCGGATTTCGACTTTCGGATTTCCCCCTTTCCTTGGTCCAAAGCGACAAATCTCGGGTTTTCAGGGGCAGAGCCCCTGAGATCAGCAACTTGGCGCAACAGTCTTCTGCTCCTTTGTGCGGGGTTGGCTCTGGCTCTGGCTCTGGCTCTTGGCGGATGCAAACGCGATTCCGCCGGCGAAGCGAAGAAGGGCCGGTTCGAGGTGGATAAGGTCTATGAGCGAGGGCCTGCAACGGTCCACGTCCGCCTGGACAAGACGAAGCTGACTATCGCGGACACGGTGCTGCTGCAGTTCGAGGCGACGCTCGAGCCGGGGTATAGGATCGAGATGCCCAGGGTGGACAAGGCGCTGGAGAACTTCGGGATCGTGGACTGGAGCCATCTTGGCGAGAGACTCGACGCGAAGAGCAATGTGGTCACGACGTATCAGTACAAACTGGAGCCGTTCCTGTCGGGCAATTACGAAATCCCGGCGTTCACGTTCGTCTTCCACGACGTCAACAATCCCGCCGCCAAACACGAACTGACGAGCGAGCCGATCCTCGTCGAGGTGACCTCGCTGCTGGGCGATCAACGGGCCAACCTGGTGATCGAAGACATTGAAGGCGTCGTGGAGATGCCCAGGCCCGCCGGGCGGTGGTGGCTCTGGATTCCCGTCGCGCTCGGGGTTGTCGCGGCGCCGGCCGGATGGCTGCTCCTTCGGGGAAGGCGTGCCCGACAGGTGATCCGCGTCTTCAAGTCTGCCCATGAGGTCGCCTATCTGCGCCTGCGGGCGCTGGTGGCCGCGAATTTGGTGGAGCAGGGCCGGATCAAGGAGTTCTACGAGCAAATCAGCGGCATTTTGAGACACTACATCGAGGACCGGTTCGACCTGCACGCGCCCGACCGGACGACGGAGGAATTCCTCGGAGAATTGCAGTTCACCGATTCGCTCGCGCCGGCCGACAAGCTGTCGCTCCAGGAGTTCCTGAACCACTGCGACCTCGTCAAGTTCGCCAAGCATGAGCCGACGACCGAGCAGATCCAGCGGACGTTCGACCTCGTGAAGGATTTCATCGAGCGGACCAAATCCGAGGAGCATCTCGTGGACGTGACGGACCAGGTCCACGCCGGACCGACGGATGAAACGGGGGTGGCATGATGGAATGGTATTCGCCCTGGGCTTTGCTGCTGCTTCTGACCCTTCCCTTCGCGGGCTATCTCATGCTTCGCAGGAAGCGCGTCGCTGCGGTAAAGTTCCCCAGCCTGGTGGACATGCGTCGTTGCCCGGTCTCCTGGCGACTGCGTCTGCGGCCTCTGCTGGTCGCGGCCAGACTGCTGTGCATGGCCTTGCTGATCGTGGCCCTGGCGCGGCCCCGCAAGGGGACGACGCTTTCGGAAATCTCCGCGGAAGGGATCGCGATCGAGGCGGTGGTGGACCGCTCCGGCAGCATGAAGGCGGAGATGGACTACTACGGCGAGAAGCTCGACCGGCTGGAGGTGGTCAAGCGGGTTCTGACCGACTTCATCGAGGGCGACAAGAAGGGCCTTCGCGGCCGCACGAGCGATCTGATCGGGCTTGTGACGTTCGCGAAATACGCCGATACCGTGTGCCCGCTGGTCCTGAGCCACGGCGTGCTCACCGAGTTCCTCAAGCAGACGCAGATTGTGAGCCTTCGCAGCGAAGACGGAACCGCGATCGGCGACGCGATTGCGTTGGGCGCGGCCCGTTTGAAAAAGGCTGAAGAAGAGTTGCAGCGACGCAACGTGAAGCTGGGTTTCGGGACCGAGGGGCCCGACTTCACGATCAAGAACAAGATCATCATTCTCCTGACTGACGGCCGGAACAACATGGGCCGGCAGGACCCCCTCGAAGCCGCGGAGCTGGCGAAGAAGTGGGGCATTCGGATCTACTGCATCGGCATCGGCTCGTCCCAGGCGTATCGCACGGTCGAGACGATGCTCGGGACGTTCCGCATGCCGGCCGAGCAGGATCTCGACGAGGGACTCCTGAAGGCGATCGCCGACAAGACCGGCGGCTTCTACAGCCGGGCCGACGACGCGCAATCGCTGCGGAAGATCGTCGAGACGATCGATAAGCTGGAGAAGACGGAGGTCAAGTCCGTGAATTATACACAATATGCGGAGCACTTCGGTCGCTGGACGCTGGCGGCGCTGGCATTGTTGGGTTTCGAGATGCTGGCGAGTTGCACGATCTTTCGGAAGATACCATGAATCTCGGAAATGACAATGCATTGTGGCTGTTGTTCGCGGTGCCGCTGGCGCTGGTCCCGGCGTACGTCTGGTGTTTCTGGCGCAAGGCCCGGACGCTGCGGATCCTGGCCAGCAACGAGATGCTCGCGAAGATCAACAACACGGTCAGCCTCCGGCGGCAGATCTTCAAGGCCTGCCTCCTGATCGCGGCTTTCGTCTGCATCGTCGTGGCGTTGACCGAGCCGAAGTGGAATCCGCAGCCGCAGCAGGTCCGTCGCAAGGGGCGCGACGTCGCCATTCTCCTGGACACCTCGCGGTCCATGCTGGCCGAGGACATCACGCCCAACCGGCTCGAACGCTCCAAGATCGCGATCTCCGATCTGCTGGAGGTCCTCAAGGGCGACCGCATCGCGATCATCACGTTCGCCGGCGTGGCGACGGTGAAATGCCCTCTGACGCAGGATTACGCGTTCGTGCGGATGGCTCTGGCGGACATCTCGACCGAGAGCACCAGTCGCGGCGGCACCATGATCGGCGACGCGATCCGCAAGGCCACCGAGGAGGTGTTCGACAAGCAGAGCCGTCTGTACAAGGACATCATCCTGATCACCGACGGCGAGGACCACGACAGCTTCCCCGTCCAGGCGGCCCAGAAGGCAGCGGAAGACGGGGTTCGGATCGTCGCGATCGGCCTGGGCGATCCCGACGCAGGCTCGCGAATCCCGATCACCGGTCCCAACGGCGAGAAGACCTTCGTCAAGTACAAGGGCCAGGAGGTCTGGACCAAGCTCGATGGCGACACGCTTCGCGAGGTCGCCTACGCGACCGAAGGCGGCAAGTACCTCTCGGTCCTGCCCGGCACGACGCTGGATCTCGGTCGGATCTACGAGGACCTGATCGCCTCGGCCGAGGGTCGCGAGCTGGAATCCATGACAATGATGAAGTATGATGAGAAGTTCCAGATCTTCGTGGCGATTGCCCTGGTGTTGTTGATCGGCGAGGTGCTGGTCAGCGAACGGAAGAGAAGTGTGAAGTTGGAAGTGGGAAGTTTGAAGTCGGAGGCTTCGCACATCAAACATCAAACATCAAACTTGAAACTTCAGACATCGAGCTCCGTGTTGATCCTGCTTGTGGTCCTGGCCTCCGGAGCGAAGGCCGGGTCGGTGCGGGAGACGCTTCGCCAGGGCAACGGGCTTCACGCCGACGGCAAGTACGGCGAGGCGATCAACAAGTACAACGACGCCCTGGTCGAACTGCCCCAGGCGATGGAGCCCAGGTTCAACAAGGGCAACAGCTACTACCGCCTGGACGATCTGGGCGAAGCCCTCGACCTGTACCAGGAGGTCGCGGCCAGGAGCAAGGATATGTCGCTGGTCGCCAAGGCCAAGTACAACGTGGGCAACACCTTCTTTCAGCGGGGCGCCAAGCAGCGGGATTCCGACTTGCAGAAGGCGGTCGACGACATGAAGACGAGCATCTCCTACTGGCGACAGGTGCTGGAGATCGATCCGAAGAATGAGAAGGCGGCCCGCAACATCGAGGTGGCCCGGCTGACCATCAAGGACATCCTCGACCAGCTCAAGAATCAGCAGGATCAGAAGAATCAGCAGAACCAGCAGGATCCGAATCAACCCAGGCAGCAGCAACAGGACCCCAACCAGCCTCAGGATCCGAATCAGCCGCAGGACTCCCAGCAGCCGCAGGATCCCAACCAGGCCGAGCAGGGCGCCCAGCCTCAGGATCCGAACGAAACGAAGGACCAGGACAAGCAGCCTGAGCCCCAGCAGGGTCAGGAGCCGCAACCGTCCGAGCAGAAATTCGAACCCGACGCCACCGCCCAGGAGATCATCGACAACGAGCAGCGGCAGAAGAAAGAACGCGAGATGCTCCAAAGGGCCCGCTACCGGGAGGTCGATAGGGATTGGTGATGAAACATCTTTTGACATGCATGACGTTGGTTGTCGCGATCGCAGGCTCCACCTTGGGGGCCGGCGCGGACCGCGTCCGCGTTCGCGCGGTGGTCAATAGCGAGACCGCCATTTATCCGGGCGACGCATTCCGCTATTCCATCGTCGTGGAAGGCGGCTCCAAACCCAGCAAGATCGACATCTCGCCGCTCGATGCGTTTCGGCCAATTCCGGCCGGCGACGGCACGTCGTATCAGCAGTTCAACGATCAGGTCTCCATCACCTATTCCTCGAACTACCAGATCACCGCGACGGAAGTCGGCACGATGCGCCTTCCCGGCGTGACGGTCGTTGTGGACGGGCGGACCTACACGACCAATGCGGTCGAAGTGACGATCTCGAAACCGGGAACCACAGATCGGATGACTGTGGAGTTCTCTGTTGCAGATCGGAAATGCTATGTGGGCCAGCCAATCGTGATGACCGTCCGATGGATCGTCTCGACGCGATGGCAGAACGTAGCGTTCAACGTCCCGGTCTTCACGTCCCCCGACTTCCTCATTGAGGAAGTATCATCCGCCGGGGGTGCCCAGGCGGAACAGGTCGTCATCGACGGAGTCCCGACCACCGTGCGAGGAACGCGCCAGAATATCAAGGGAGTGGAATCCGAGGTCTATGTTTTCAGCAAGGTCCTGCTCGCCCAGCGTCCCGGACGCATCCGTCTCGATCCGGTCACCGTGTCGGCCAATCTGGCGGTGGGGCGGGTGCGCACCAACAGTCTGCTGAATCCCTACATGATGGACTACAAGCGGATGTCGGTGCAGTCGGAGGCGGTGGAATTGGAGGTGCTGCCGC
>CALEZT010000176.1 GCA_937927975.1 uncultured Phycisphaerales bacterium | reverse complement strand
GTCCCCGCGATCCGCCAAGATCAACGCCTGGTTGCCCAGGGTCGCTTGCAGGCCGGCCAAGTCGCCGGCCGCTCGAAAATGGTCCACGAGCGCCGAGCACAAGCAACGGGATTCCTCCGGATGACCAGTGTCGGCGAGTAGCGTGCCCAAGCGATTCAGAAAGAGCCTATTTGACTCGGAATCGGGACGCTCGATCAACAGACAATATGCTTGCACCATGCGTACGGGAGAGCCCGCTTCGATCTGCGTCCAATAGGTCTTGACATCGAACTGATTGCGGTCCCATGCTTCGACAAAGAAGGTGTGATCCGTTAGAAGCATCTGCAGTTGTTCCCAGGCTCTGGCCTGTGCCAGTTGCCAGGGTAATTCGTCGGTCCGGCGTGCGTTGGCGGGCTGACGCTGGAAGTAATCCGCCAGGCGCAGGTGCGCCTCTTCCTGCTGCTGGTTTGTTGGCAGGCAGGCATCCCGCACCGCCGCGCGCAGGAAGTCGTGGGCGAAGGTCAATAGACCGCCTCGGCTGACCAATCCTTCGGACATCGCCAGATACAGCGGCGACCAAGTCGCGCGAGGCAGAGGTTGGCCGTCTTTGCCAAGGGTCTGCAGTAGTTCCGTTTCGGATAATCCGCGACGTGCGGCCCACAGAAGGCGGAGCGTATCACCGACCAGTGTTGTCCCCCTGGCGTAGTCCTGCTCCCACCGGGCGATCACCTTGCGATAGAGGTCGCGTGGTGACTTGGCTTGCAGATAGTGGTCAATCCGCGCCTCCAGGAGTTCATACTCGCCGAAGACCCGCAATTCGTCCAGCAGCACGCGCAGATAGAGCGGATTGGCGGATTGCGGCGCCGCGGCGATCCGTTGCACGCGGGTGGGGCTGAGGGCTTTGGCATATTGGGCCAGGTATTCTACAATCAGCTTCTCGCGTTCAGATTGTGAGAGCGGCTCAATGTCTACGCTGGGCCAGGCGCGTTTCTTGATCTCGTCCAGGGGCCGGCCGGGCAGGGTCGAGACAATCAACCGCACGTTCTCCGGCATGACGGGCGGCAGCCAGACGAGATCGGGAGCGCCGTCCCGGTCCTCCAACTGGTTCAGGGCGTCCAGGACCAACACGATGCGACCCTTGGCGGCGGCCATGTGCAGCCAGTTGGGAAAGGCGCTCCGCAGGGCGTCGGGCTTGTCGGGGATGTCCTGCTGGATGCCCAAGTGCCGCTTGAACTCGCCCATGAGCCGGCGGAGCATGGCCGCCCAGTCGGCGCTGTAGGGCGTCGCGCCGATGTAGTGCTGGAGGATCAGGACGTCCGGGTGCGCCTCACGGTAGTGTTTGAGCCAGTTGGCCAAAAGGGCGGATTTGCCGCCGCCGGACTCGCCCAGGATGACCAAGGGCTGGTCGCCACCGCCGGCGGCGTGGGCGTCGAGCTTGGCGAAATACTCCGCCCGGCCGATGTAGACCCGCTCGCGGCTCTGGGCATATGCCTCATGGTCCATCGCTTCGCGGTCGAGCGGGTCGGGCTGCGAACCCTCCGGAAACCGTTCATCGATAACGGCCGTCAGATCCGCCAGGACGAGGTTGTCCAGGGCCTTCGGATCGGGGTAGTTCTCCCGTACGGGAAAGCCGCTCCTGCGAATCCGGTCCTTCAGGCTTCTGAGTTTCTCTGTGTCCTCGGTGCTCTCTGTGGCAACGTCCTTCTTTCTGTCGGCGGGCAGAGAATCCACGTACGCCGGGTCGCGGAAGTAGAAGAACGCGTGCTCGGCCATGTCGGGATTATTGTCCCACAATGGGAGTAAAACCCTCGCCTTCAGGCGAAGACTTCAGTTAAACTGAGTGCATGGAGCACTATCGGACATCGGCACACACACGGTTTGATCTGAAGTACGATTTTGTGTGGATTACGAAGTATCGTAAGGCGATACTGAGCGGTGCAGTGGGTCTTCGGCTTCGGGCATTGGTGGTGGAGGTGTGCAAGACCAACGACGTGGAGATCTTGCAGGGGCACATCTCCAAGGACCACATCCATCTGTTGGTGTCGGTGCCCCCGCATCTGGCTCCGAGCAAGCTGATGCAGTACATCAAGGGCAAGACCAGCCGCAAACTCATGATGGAGTTCAAGCACATTCAAAAGGCCTTCTGGGGCCGGCACATCTGGGCCCGAGGGTACTTCGTGGCCAGTTCCGGCAACGTGACTGATGAGGTGATCCAGGAGTACATCCGACTCCAGGAAACGAACGAGCCTGCGGATGGCGGGGCGAACTTCCGGGTCGTAGACGAGTGAGAAATGGCTTCAGCCGTTTCCACTCGTCAGTCCCCAAAGCCCTCGCCTTCAGGCGAGGGTAGTTTACTCAGGACGCCGTGGAGGATCTCCAACTCGGTGACGGACTTGCGGCCGCGGACGTGTTCGGCCAGCCAGGGCTCGCGTTCGACGATCTCGGGCGGTATGGCGTCGGGGATCCAGCCGTAGCGTTCGCCCAGCAGGCCAATGAAGTACGGCCGGCAGCGTTTGATCTCCTCCAGGCAGATGGGCAGGACCTTGCCCTCGGCGACAGCCTCATCGGGCACGCCCCATCGCAGGTCCACCTCGCCCCAGACCACGCCGCGAGATTCGCAGAGCTTCCGCAGTTGGGGGAACGTGAACTTGACCAGATGGTCGCGCTCTTCCTTCATGTCCTTGAAGGTACTGCTGATGAACACCCGGATCTGCCGGTCTTGTCTCGCTTGTTGTGGAGAGCTCATCGCTGGCATCTCGCTCACTTTCCTGAGAGTCCCTTATTGAGTTCCGATAACGAGGTTCGCAATTTTTTCAGCGCGGCCGCCTTGGCTTTCCTGGTCGTGTCGGTCCGGCCAGGGTCCCACCCCGCCTCCCTGAGGTGGTCTTCAAAGTCCTGGTTGAAACGGGAAATCATGTTGAGCACCGTCGGGGCGTGGCGAGTGAACATGGTGCGTTCATATCCTCTCGCGCGATAGTGTGGGACCACCGCTTCCGCCGCGAACCAGTCGCCAACGATGATCAGGTTGGTGGTGATCTGTCCCGGAGTGGCCGGGATGACAACGCGCACGCGATCATCGTGAAGGTAGTCCTCGATGAACTGGATCACCAGCTGAATCCGCAGGATCCTGCCATCCGCCGCAGCGGTGGGACTCAGCGTCGCCTCGGACTTGGCCCCTGAAGCATCTGCCTTCCTTCGCGCAACAGGTTTTGGGCTGTGATCGGGTCCCGACAGGCCAACAACGCCCTGTTTCTTGCCGCTGATGCGGGGATCGACAATGAAGTCACAGCCGAAACACTTCACATTTGCCTCCATCGCCTGACGCTCCCGCCGGAGCAGTCGACGGTCATACTGAGAACGGTAGCGGTCCGGGTCACGCCTATCCCAGTCCTCACTGTTCACGCTGGCATCGGGGATACTGAACGATCCGAAAGCCGCGCACTGGCGCAAACGCCACGTCTGGCGGTCTATTTCCTTCGATTGCCGTAGACTCCTGGCCAACTTGCACCCCTCCCGGTAGGCGTTCTCCGTCAGATTCACCAGCAGTCCCTGGCGGTCCGCCCAGTACAAAGTACAGTCGTAACGGCCCTGACGAGGTCGGCGACGGGCACGCCGCACGAGGTCGTCTATCATGGCATAGGTCAGCCGATCCTCGACGATGGCCAGCACTTGGTCGTCCGTGGGACGACGCCCGTCAACATCGGCGATGTGGATGCCCTGGATATGCTCGGCCATGCCGGAAGGCAGATTGCCGACGGCAACGGGACAGACCGGCACATGAAGCGCGGTGGCGTACCCGATCTCCTGCTGCACCCACAGACGTTCGTTGGCGCTGGGCGTCACCAGCGGCATGAAGACGTGGGCACACTCGATCATCTCCCGGATCTCCTCCGAGAACGCTTCTCCCACGCGAATCTCGTGATCGGTGATCGGGAACAAACCTTGCAGCCTCAGGTGCTTCTCAAGTCTCGTCGCCAGTTCCCGATCCTGGTGTGAGTAGCTGATGAACACACGATACGGATGTCTTGCCACTGTGATTTCAGGGCACTTCTCACAACGCATTTCAGCCGACTTGCCTGCTCGTGATGACGGGGCCGGTTGCTCATGCTGTGTTGCCCCGAGCGATTTGGGCTCAGCCCGGGATCGCGGACGGCGGATCATGTGCGTTTGCCCCTTCTTATCCGGATCAGTTCGAGTCCCGCCTCGCGAAGCTTCTTGGGCAGGCTTCGCATTGCGTCGAGATCGAGTTTCTGGATCTTTGACGGTACCTCTACCCAGGGAACCAGATAGGGAGACAGCCTCCGAGCTACGTCTTTCTCGCGGGCATATCGCCAGCCATAATACAGGCGTTCGATATTCCAGCGGCCATGTTCGATCGCTGCCAGTTTCCTGATGCCCGATTTCCCAAGCTCCTTCTCCAGATCCAGAGGGTCGTGCCGCTTATCCTGCTGCGTCAGTTGTCGCACGCCCAATCCATACTCTTGGAGGACTCCTTCCCAATATGCCACCTGGTGGTAGTTGGATAGCTTCAGCGAATTGTCCAGTTTGTCCCAGGGCTGAAGAGACGGGTCTTTCGGTGTCGCCGATTTCATATAGTCCTCATGCGTCATACGTGCGGCCCGTTCCAGCCGTTTCTTCTGGGCCTCCACCAACGGCGCGGTATCGATTTGGAGAAAAGCTCGCAGGGTCATCGGGTCCAAGGGGAGGGGTGCAAAACATGGGTGTGTGGTCCACTCGGAGGCGTTGAACCGACGTTCCTTGGGTAATCGTGGGTTGTCAATAACGCCAACGCGAGCACCAAGCGTCATGGCGATCATGCACTCGGCATGGGCCACCTTGCCGGGTGCGTAACACAACAACTTGACACGAGAGGGCTGTACGCCCGCGTGAACTAGGTCAATCCATGTTTGCAGAGGCTCCAAAGGTGTAAAATCGACTCCGTTCGACGGGTTGTGTCCGCCGGAACGCTTGGTGCCCTCGTCTGTGACCGTGTGGAGCGGAACGTGCCCGGGCAGGTACCAGAAAGCCCTAACGTTCTCGCCGCACCGGGTAGCCAAGTCTGCAGCCACCCCACTGACTCCCGCTTGTGTCCCGCCACTGATCAGGGTGAATGCAATACCCTTGGACGCCTGAACGAGCGGTTTGCGCAGATCATTCATATACTTGTTCACTTCCGGGGCGCAACCTCCGGCCAGGATGACCACCTGGTCGTCTCGATTGGACACGGGACTGTTCACTGAGGTTAGTCGAGACAACTCGGTTGCGACCTCGTCGCTGCCTAACCGCACTGCCAGAATCAGAAGCAAGAAACGTTCGAACCAGGTAAACCCTTCAAGTGTCCTACTCACAGGGCGAAGCCGTTCCATAGTGGCCCGGGCTCGCTGCAGAATGTGCCCTGCGGCACAGGGCCGTGCGGTGGCGGCTTTGTCCTTCCCGCTCGCAGGTTCGCACAGACAACCGGCCTGTCCCAGCGCTGACAAAGCGGAGAAGGGTTCCTGCAGCAGCAGGTGAAAGACCGCAAGGGAGAACCAGGCGTTGGGCAGATTCACGCGTGCCTCGATCTGGCGGTGTGCACGGTCCATAGCGCTGCGAATCATCGGAGCAGTCAGTTGCACCAGATTGGTGTTTCCTGCTTTCTCGATTTCAAACTCCAGATAGCGACAGAGAACGAGGGGTTGCGTGGCATCCAGAGCCACCGCCTTCTTGAAGAGTTCTCGTGCACGCACGACCTTTCCCAGATGTGCCACACACTCCGCGAAGGCACAGAGTGTTTCCGCATCGGTCTCCATGCCACTGCAAGCCTGGTCGAGAAGATCGTAGCCACGGCGGAACTCCGCCTCGGCGGGACGATCCCAGTGTACCTCTGTAAGGAGCAGACCAAGGTACCGCTGTACTTCCGGCTCCTCACACCACCCTTTGCGATCCAACACATCAATGGCGTCCTCATGCCTTCCCATAACGTGGTACAGTCGGGCAAGTTTCAACGCCAAGTCGACATTCTCCGGCTCACAATCTAGCACGGTCTTCTGCCGCTCGATCTCCTCCTCGACTTCCTTGCGTGAATGGTGGGCACCAAGGTTGGCGCGGTACGTGGAGAATGCGTGCACCAGTTGTCCAAACTCCCGATCTGCTCCTTCCAGAACAGCCGCAACGGTAGCGAACTGGCGTACGATATTGCCGGGAACCTTGAGGTCCGTCTTATACGTCATGTCATGGCCGATATCGGACCATGCATGTTCCAGGAGTGTACGCACCTGGATTTCGGCTTTCAGAGGACGATTGGCAGCCGTAGGACCAACGACCTTGCTGGCGAAACCCCGTAGAACGGCGGGGACCTTCTTCTCAATGCCCACCTCACGAAGTTTCGCCTCATTGGCCATCACAATATAGTGCACCGATCGGTAGCCAAATTCCGTGGGCTTGAGACGCTGGCTTACATCCTCGCTGTTCGGCCAATCAATGTCAAACGCACGTTCGATGAACTGGCAGACGGTCCTGACCTGCTCGGACGTCTGGACAATAAGCCGTGCACCGCACAGATCGGTGAGTCGCACCAAGGGGTCCGGAGGAAGAGGAACTGAGGCATCCACATAGCTCTTGCGCTTGCGCAGGATCTTCTCAGCGAAACTGGATACGCCTTTGACCCGGGCCTGGACGATGGCCAACGGCGCGACTCGACGGCAGAACTCGTTGAGCACATCGCTCAGGAAATCCCCGTAGTCCAAGTAGTAGCGCCGAACGCGTTTGAATCTTGGCACGTGCAGTCTCACCCATTCCTGATCATGCAGTTTCGCGGCATGGGCCGAGTCAGTCAAAGACAATAGCGTTGTCGAATTTGTCATAGGCCAGATCCTCTCTTCGCCGCATATTCGACCATGAGCGGCTTTGCGCTTTCCACGATGTCCCAGTTCTCCAGGTCCGACAAGGGGACCCAGACGAAATCGTCGTGCTCCTCGCTGAGACGGACTTCGCCCGCAATCAGTCGGGTCTCCATGCACAGCAGGACCACATTGACGGCTGGCATCTCGAACTGCGTGGCCCCCGCCAGGCCGGTGATTTCCACGTCCAGGGAGGTCTCCTCTTTCGCCTCGCGAACCACTGCGGGGGCGAAGTCCTCGCCCGGGTCCACTTTCCCGCCAGGCCATTCCCATTTCCCGACGAAGTTCCTGCACTGGTTCGATCGCCGAATGAGCAAACAGCGACCCTGCTCATCGAAGATCACTGCCTTGACGGCAAGTCCGAAACGCTTCGCCACGTCCGATTCTCCCACCCGAGATTCCACATAGTCCAGGACCCGTATGCTGTCCTTGTCCACCGTTCGCAAGCCTTGCTGTGGTTCTTATAGCCACATGACACGCTCTGGTCAAGGTAGATCCGTAGCCGGTCGAGCCCTTCGTCGACAAGTACTGCGGGGGCTGCATCAATCTGGTCCCTGAGTTTGCCGACGAGATTGTCCCTGCCTATTACCTAACCAGGACAAGCCGGAACCATAAAAAGTGCTTCTGAGGGCGCTGCCTTCAGCCCCCTCGGGATTTATCGCTTTGTGGCTCAACGCTGGTGAATGGACAGAGGGCAAGCCGCTCGGCGGAGCAGTCGTACCTGCCCGCGACATCCAGAAGTTGGCCGCAGAACATATTACCATTAACCCCTGTCAATTCAGGTAGTTACAAATGTCGGGGACAAGTATTGGGAGCCGTACACATGATTCTTCCTCTAAGTGAGTAAGGAGACCCAGTGCAGGCCAGTGTCAAGCAGGCGAACTCAATGCGCCGCCAGAGTAAGGGAAGATCTTCTTCTTTGATGCTTGCACGCAGAACTCATCGGGCCTATTATATGGCAACTGTGGTCATGAAATGCGACGTATCTCCTAGGCGGAACCCATTGCCCACGGAGTTGTATCGAGGAAGGAATTTGCTATGTTTCACTGGTTGAGGAATCTGGGTCACAGCATAAGGCTTCGCTTTGCCAGGACGGAATCCCGCGTCGACGAGGAGGAGCATAGAAGAGCGAGGATGTTATCTGAAGCGCTAGCGGCCAAAGCACGTAGTTCCTCCCCTGAGTCCCACGGGTCTTCCGATCAAGCCATGCTCACGGAAAGAAAGGACCTACGCTTGCCGTAGGATTGAATGGCTCTGAGGTAGCATGCGATCGGCAGGAGAGTCTACGCGGTATGATGCATTTCTTGGCCGAAGAGTGTCGCCGGTGAGGTTATGCAGAAGGAGGAACCCGTCATGCTTCGATGGTTGAATATTCAACGTTGTCGTCTGAAGCTTCGCTCCGCCAAGGCAGAGACTCGGATCGAGGCCTTGCAGCAATCGGTTGACCTCAAAGTCCCTCGTCTTACGAACTTGCTTGCCAAAGCGTTGCGGGACAGTGAGAGTCGTGTGCGCGCCGCGGCTGTGGAAGGATTGAGCAGAGTCGGCGACGCGCACGCAATCGAACACCTGATCCGAGCGCTCGGTGACAGTGATATCGCTGTGCGTCGCGTCGCCACAGATATGCTTCGCGCGTTCGGGGCTCGTGTGGTCGAACTGTTGGTCGGAGCACTCGGAGACAACAACTCAACGCTGCGCCGAACTGCGGTTGAACTTCTCGGGGATATTGGCGATGCCCGAGCGATTGGCCCGCTCATTCCGGCATTAAATGACAACGATCCCGGGGTGCGCCGGAGTGTTGCGACCGCGATTAGAAGGATCGACGGTAATCGTGCGGTTGAGCCGTTAATCGCCGCGCTCGTTGATCGTGATAATGGCGTTCGTCAGATCGCGGCCAAGTTATTGGGGGATATCGGCGACTGTCGAGCGATTGAACCACTCGTTCGGGCGCTGGACGACAGCGATACCGGGGTGCGACGAGAGGTTGTGACATCCATTAGAATGATTGACGGCAACCGCGCCGTTGAGCCGTTGATCCGTGCACTCGCTGATCGCGATACCACCGTCCGTCGGATTGCGGCCGAACTCCTCGGAGATATTGGGGATTCCCGCGCCATTGACCCACTCATTCCGGTGTTGTACGATAGTGACCCTGGAGTGCGCCAAGATGTTGCCATCGCGATTAGAAAGATGGATACTGCCCGTGCGGTTGGGCCATTGATCGCTGCACTCGCTGATTGTGATAGTGGTGTCCGTCAGATCGCGGCCCAACACCTGGGAGACATTGGCGACTCTCGAGCCATTGATCCGCTTGCGCGGATGCTAGACAACACCGATTCCAGAGTGCGCCGAGACACTCCCGATCACCGAGCCACGAGTTCCTTCATCCTGATGCGAGAACTCCAGGAAACGGTGGCTGAGGCTCTGGCAAAGTTATCGCAGTCGCAGTCATTATCCCCCTCCATCCGTGCCCAAGTGGACCAAATACTCTTGGAAAAGCGTTTGGCTGCCAAAGCACGCAGCTCCTCTCCTCACTCCCACGGATCTTCCGATCAGGCCATGCTCGTGAGTGCGAGGTGACTCTGAGGTGGAACCTGGCTGGCAATACAATCCCCCCAGCATCGGCGCAGACAGATAGTGCACATATTAGAGCATGGCTATATTGGCACTGCCATCGGGCTTTCTTGACAAGCCTTTAGGGCATTTGATGCGATCATCTGGCGTGCACGAGGACACTTGGTAAGGACAGATCTTGCCTGCTGCCAAGTCGTCTCAGCTTCTTGCGTCCTTCCACCGTGGAACAACGCAGCGCCTTCACCGACAAGAGCGTCTGCCTGTCGTGACCAAAGCCCATGCCTTTCGCTGAAGGCCGACGCTTCAGCGTAAAGCTGAGCAGCCTCTGCAAAACGCCTGGTCCAGTGGAGACGAATTGCATGCAGCAAAGACCGTCGGGCACTTATGTGGGGACAATCTGATGTCTGATCGAAAGTCTTCAAATGACCGATTGCCTCCTCCAGCAGAGGAACGCACTTGTCTATCACCGCCACCGTTCCAAGTCCAGACCAAGCATCGCCCTCATAACGCCAGTCGCGAGCGGATTGAGCCTTCTGAAGCAACTCTCGGAACGCCGCTTCCGCCTCACCTGCCGGCCAATTGCCCAGTGCGGCGTGTTGATATGCCATCCATGCTCTACACGTCAGCAGTGAAAGGACTACGTGCGTGAGACCGTATTGTTCTGCAACACGCTGGCCACGACCCAAATAACCCTCCGCCTCTCTGTACTGGAGGTCATCTTTGAGGGCGTCCGCCAACACTCGACATGCTTCCGCCTCATGGGGTGCCTCTCCGGCTGCCTCAGCGTGTTTCAGGGCCAGTTTGCCAAGCCAAATCGTGCGTCCCGTATCGAGATCGGCGAGGTAGGCGATGTCCGCCAAGCCAATCAAGTTTGCTGCGATCTCATGACCCGGTGCAGGTGTGATGCGCCGGGATATCTTCAGAGCATTTCGATAGGCCTTTCTGGCTTGTGAATAGTTGCCGCGTGACAGCTCCAAGGATCCAAGTTCATGGTATGCCACGCATACGGCTCGGTCGTACCGAGAAGGACCTTCGGCTGACGCAAGCGCCACGCTGAGCCAACTCGCAGCCGCATCAGGATTGGCCAGACGATTGTAAAGTCGAGCGAGTTGGGTCGCGATAATCGGGCGTAAGCTCGCATACGCCGGGGAATTCCCAACATAGTCAGCCAAGAACTCCAAGCAGAAGACGCCTTCTCTTACCATTCCTTGCTCCGCCCATTGTTCAAAGTAGTCAACCAGTGGGTCGGCCAATAGAGACAGCAAACGAAACGGTTCGCCAGCTTCGCAGAGATGCCGAGGGAGATAACGCTTGAGATAACCGGTGAATGGGTAGATGCCGTCCGCATGGCACCTCCACGCAAAATCCGCCAAGATCGGAAGAGCGTCGGGTAGGGAAAGAGTGTAGATCTCGGTGGTCGG
>CALEZT010000175.1 GCA_937927975.1 uncultured Phycisphaerales bacterium | reverse complement strand
GCGTACCGACGATGGTTTGGGCTTCGGGAATGCCCGGATCGTCCTCCACATGGCCCACGTTGTCCGCGGCGACGCAGTAGAAGGCATACGTGTGCCCGTCTTGGCCTGTGAACGTCGCGGAGCTATCGCTGGTGTCATCCAGCCAGAGGACAAACGCGGCGCCGTTGTCGGAGACGTAGATGTCGTAGGAGGCGATGCCCGAGCCGGGCGTCCCGTCGGCATCGTCCTGGCCGGACCAGGAGACTGTAAAATCGGCGGTAGCGACTTCGGCGGGCAGCGGGTCAACCGCACTTGTCGGCCCGGCTATGTCGAGGGTGTTGAAGATGGCCGGCGTGTCGATCGGGTCGTTCGTGTCGAAGACGATCGAGGCCTCCGCGTCTACACGATCGCCACTGGCGACCGTGGTCTTGGTGCTGACTGTATAGGTGAACCAGCCATCGCCCTCCGGCGGGTTGTGGTTGGGGGCCAGAATGCCCCGGAAGGGGTCCCAGGGCAGATCGCCGGTCTCGGGATCGACTGAGATAAGCTCCCAGAAGATCACTCCGGTGTCCAGGTGGATACCAGCCTTGACGTCCACATAGATACCAAGGGCGTCTACGACGTCCAGTCGGGCTTCGTAGCTCGCTACGTCGTCCGGCACGTCCACAAAGAACAGGCCGAAGCCAAAGTCGCCGAGACGGAAGGTACTGGAATCCAGATCCTCATCCAATTGCTGCGTGATCCGGATGGTCTGGGCTGGGGCAGTCGCCTTCTCGGCGTCGTTCTCACAGCGGATCGTGTAGCCAAGCTCTTCCGGCCCGGCGATCCAGTGCTCTATCCCTACACCCTGCGGGCCGGTGATGTCGTTCGGATCCCACGAGAAGACGCGACGCAGGAGCCAACCAATCCCATCTCTTATCTTTCCGTAGGCGTCGGAAGAATTGGGGCTCGCCAAGAAACGCCCCAATTCCCAAGACCAAATATCAATTAGGTCACCGAGCAAATCACTGTAGAGAATATTTAACAATATGTCCCCTGCAATGAAGACTCCCTTTGCAGGAGGGTACCAACCAAGTAGCAACTTTGTTGTGTCCCAGAATAGTAGGTTTTCTGCATCGCGCCCTTCCTGGCTACCTGGGTCTGCTTGTGTAAGATCTGATAGGTGTTTGAGTGCATTTGCGACGTTCAGGGCCATGCTAATGCTAAGAGGATCAAACGGGGTATTGTTTATGCAATCAATGATCGACTGTGCCGTCCCAGATGCTGCACCAAGGCTGCCGCCAACCATATCGCACCAGTACTCGGCAACCTGGCCGAAATCAGCTGGCAAGTCTCCTATAACATGGTTGGAATTGAGGACCTGGCCAACAGTAGAATCGTACGCGGTTCCTGCCATCCCAGTCAAGCCATAGTCCTCAGTTGTAAAGCCCCCCTGTCCATATTGTGTGAACGAATTGGAAGCAGTCTCACTGGAACTGCCAACCTCACCAAAAGGCTGGTACGAGTAGCTGTTTGCGTAGCCCCCATCGCTTCCCGACATGCCGCTCGTATGGCCCGTTGCGTCAAAATCGTAGTAGTACGCGCTCCCAGACCTGACGGAATTCTCAAGTCCAAACCCGTAACTATAGTGCTGTGTTGTGACTTCGACCGTGTTGTATTCTGCTACCATGATCCCCCAGTTGAAGGGGTCGCAGAGGTATTCAGTCCGGGCTCCGTCCTGAATAATGGCGGTCTTCTGGCCGAAGATGTCGTACTCATATTGCCATGTACCATTGGGCGTCACCACCTCAATGAGGCGATTCTCGCTGTCGTAGGCATATGTCCAGTTATTCGTGCCGTCGGTCTTGCCGGTGAGGTTTCCGTCTGCGTCGTACACATACGTCACGTTGCCGACAACTATGTACTGGTTGAGGTCATTCGTTCCATAGTTGGTAGTCTCGCCATTGATGACCGTCGCGATTCTGTTGCCAGCCGGATCGTAAACATATGTAAGGTCCTGATCGGGGACCTCTGGATTGCTCGATGTGAAGACCGCCCGCGTGAGCAAGCCCCTCGGATCGTACTGATACTGCCATGTACCGTCCAACGTCTGCATCGCAGTGCGCCGGCCCAAGACATCGTAGGTGTAGTCGAAGCGGCTGTTGACCGAACCGTCCGGAGCGTGGTTGATCAAGTGCAGCAGTTGGCCAACCCCATCGTACTCGTACGTCGTGTACGTACCGTTGCCCTTGTCCTCTCGCACGAGCCGACTCCGCGCATCATAGAAATATCTCACAATGATGGCATCGGAGGCATCCGTCAGCCTGAAAAGCCTCCCGGCAGAATCGTAGAAGTAGTTGACGATAAAGCCATCCTGATCCTCCATGCGGGTCCGCCGACCCTGTGCGTCATAGGTGTATTGGAGGAACCGGCCATTGGGGTAGGTGATCCTCGTCATGCGGTCGGCGGCATCGTACTGCATGATCGTTACGCCGGCGTCGTCCGTGGCGGTGATCAGGTTGCCGCGGGCATCGTAGGTGAACAGGTCCTGCGAACCGTCCTGGTACAGCTTGCCCGTGAGCAGACCATCGCTGTTATAGCTGTACGCGATCACCTGGCCCCGGCGATTGGCCGAGGAAGTCAGATTACCCTGGCCATCGTACGTAAACCGCTGCGCAGATCCGTCGGCGTGAACGATGGCCGTCAGATTGCCATAGTCATTGTACTGGTACTGGGTGAGATTGCCTCTCTGGTCGATCACACCCGTCAGCCAGTGGTCATCGGGGTCGTAGGTGAACGTGAGCCTCTGGCCCATCGTGTCCTGGCTGGATACGAGATGGCCGTCTCCGTCATATGTGTAGTCGATACTGGAGCCATTGGGAAGCAATTGGCGAATCAACCGGCCCAACGAGTCATAGCGGGCCTGGGAGACCTGGTCAAGCGGGTCGATCGTGCGGCAGACCTGCCCCTTGTCGTTCACATAGACTTCGTAGCGTGCCTTATTGCCAGGCGTAACCACGTCTGCGTAGATCGTGCCCGTAGGACCATACGTCAGGAGTATGTCCTGATCGGGAGTTGTGCTGCTATGAATCGCCCCGATACGGCCCATGGAATCGTAGCTGAAGGATCGCACGACGCCATCGGGGGTCGCGATCCGGGTCAGGGCATGCCGGCGGGAATCTGCGGAGGTCGTATCGTACTGGTAGGAGCAGACGCCGTCCGTGCGAACGACGCTGAGCAGGTGCTGGTTCGCGGCGTCATACGTGTAGATGGCGGTCCGGCCGGCAGAGTCCTGGACTTGGCTGATCAGGCCCGCCCCGTTGTAGGAGATCGCCATCATATCGCCATTGGAGTGCGTCAGTCGAATCAGCTTGCCTTGGGAATAGGTCAGCGTGACCTGATTACCGTTGGCATCGGAGACACTGGTGAGCATGAGGGTCTTGATATCGAATCGATACTTCAGACCGCCGCGTTCTTCAAGGATGTAATGCGTTGTCGTCCGGGTGAAGGTCCCGGTGTCGCCGGGCGAGGCGGTGAAGGCACCGTCGGACTTCTCCGTGAAGACCCTTACGCCGGTGAGACCAAGGACATAGATCATTGGCTGACCATCGCCGTTGGTATCCTTCATGAGACGGAAGTCCCATTCATGCCGCCAGCCGTAACCGAGGTCACCCTTATTGAAGCGGCCCAGGATGGTGGTGGAGAAGACCCGGCCAAAGGTCAGGGGCAAGCCGGGGGCCTCGTCGTAGATGTCCAGAGCGGTATCCAGCACCGTCCCCAAAAGCGCGTTATTGGCCCGGCTGTACTCGAACCCGAGCAGATTGTCATAGCTCCAGGTAGTAATCTCCTGGCCCATCAGACGCAGGTGTGTCGCATCTTCCGTAATCACCCGTTGCAGGTCGCGCCACGTAGCCGTCCACGAACCCCCGATGCCATTCGCCAGATTGTCCCAGAAAGCCTGCCACGCCTCCGGCGAGACGTAAGGCGGCCTGCTGCTGTCTTTCATGGAGACGTAGCCTTCGGCCACATAGAGCCATCCATCTCCATCTTGACCCGGAAGGGGCATGCCAAATTCGTATTCCGGATTCTTCTCACCGTTGGCCCTGACATAGTACAGGGTACCGTCAAGTGCCTCATAATACTCATCCGGCCTGACTACTCTCGTGCCGTATGTCGCAGGGGGAACAGGCAGTTCCCAGTAGAGTTTGTAGTTCAAGTCCAACTCGCTGATGCTGAACTGTACGTCCTCACGCGGCACTATGAACTGGAACGAGAAGCTGCCGGAAGATCCCGGAGGCAGAACGCCAGCGGGCCCCGCACTGCAGTGGGCCAGGTAGAGTGGAGCCGAGGCGATCGGGATCATCACCACGGTGTTTGGCACGCTAACGCTTACGGTCGATCCTCTACTCAGACCAAAGGAGCCAACTGCCATGTTTGTCCGCGACACTTCGACTGGTACACTGGCCTGCAGGAGCAGCAAGGGCGCCTCTATATCGGTTTGGCCAGAATTGCTGTAGTACACGGTCACTGATTGTACGCTGTTCGCAAGAGCGAACGAGCGCGAATCCACGGTCAAATGAAGCTTACCTACAGGACTATCAGTGACCGTAAAGCCGCTCTTCAGGGAAGCCCTGGCAGCCTCGGTCACCACCTCCACATCGAACACGCGAGAGAAGGGCGGATCATCCGGTTCAACCTCAGGGGGCGATGGCACAACCGTCAGGTCGAATGTCGCCCAGATCTCTGTGCTGTCTTTCCACCAGACCTTTGCCGCCGGGATACTGCTTTCGGCATCGACCAGCCGTACGATGACATCGGGTGTCAGTTCCGCGCCACGGATGACGGTGGTGACCGAGCCCTTGTTGCTACCAGATCTGACACTCAGGCTATGGATAGAGAAGTCAGGCAGACTTGCTGTCAGCCGACACTGGTTAGGCACAACAGGCTGGCTAACGGAAGAACAGCGGACCAGCAGATAGTAGTACCCTTCCTTGGGGGCAAAGAACTGAAGCTGCTGGTTGGGCTGACTGCCTGCTGAGGCATGGTGACTGACCGACGGCGTAGGAATAGCGCCATAGCTCACGTACAACTGGTTGGCCGCCCCTGAGTGGCCACTGGTCAGGTTGAGCCGGAGCGTCTTGCCGGCCGGGACCTTCAGTTTGTAGTAGCTGGATTGCCCCGAAACCAGTGTGAGTTCAGGGGTTTCGGTCAGCAGAAACTCCTCCACATCTGATGTCCAGGTGCCGGGAGACGTGGCGACGTTGTTCGCTTCGTTGGATTCCGGCGTCCGCGTCTGACTGTCCACCCGGACAATGACATGGTATTGCCCCGGCAAAACGCCTGGCCAAAGAGCAGTTACGGTCTCCGTATAGGACGACCCGGCAGGAACGTCGCCTGTGTGGGTCACACGAGCAAGGAGGGGGGCGCCGATGTCCCAATTGGTGTCGCTGGAGATAAACAGCGAGTCAACCCATGATCCCAGGGCCGCCTGGACTCCTACGTTATCAACCGTGTACGTAACGGTGACAGCTTTCCCCGCTACGGGAGCACCTGCGACCTGTACATTGTTCCGTGGAGTCAGGTCGGGTGACTGGATGTTCATGGAACCGGAATACACATCGCCCGGCTCTCCCAGAACCCCGTTGCCATTCTGGTCCATGCGATTTCCGGCCAGATCTCTGATGTCCGGGCCGATAGTGAGAGTGTAGATCCCGGCCGTATCCAAGGCAGCGAACGTAATCCTGTAGCCGTTCGCGGCTGGGCCATCACTGATCTTCTGAATGCTGGTCGGATGGAAGGTCGCGCCTCCCGGCCGTGTGATCGTCACGTCGCCCGTCACGAACGTCATGTCCACGCCAGCAATTTGAGTGATTGGCTCGCTGAAGTACACATCGACATAGCTTGCATGGCCCGTGACGCCGGTCTTCGGCCAATGGAGATTGATCCTGGGCCCGGTGTAATCATTCGTCCAAGCATGTACGAAGACATCTTCCTCCACCTCTCCTGGCTGGCCGTCCAAATCCTGATCCAGGAGGTTCCCATGGAGGTTGGCGATGTCCGGGCCAAGTCGAAGCGTGTAGACTCCCTCCTCATCCTGTGGAGCAAAGGAGATCCGCCACGTTTCCATGTGTGTGGGTCCGCTCTGCCCCACAAGGGCAATCCCCGTGATCTCGATTGGCCCCACTCGGCTGCCAAAGAGCGAAACGTCATCAAACGTGAATGTAGCCGGATCAATAGGATGGCTGAAAACCACATCCACATAGTCAACCGGATCGGCTCCGTAGCCTCGATAACCTTGGGGGCTCGCTGTCACAACGACGGGTGGGGAATCTTGCCCCATCACGTAGATCGTCCCGGTCCCCCCGGTTGCATTCATCCAACTGAGCTGACCAGTACCCCCACGCGCCCGCATCGTCCCCGTATAACTGCTCACGCCATAATACACGGCAATTCGACCACCGCCACCGCCGCCACCTTCATAGCTACTTCCTCCATCCGCCGAGATCACCCCGGATCCCGCTAATGCACCGGCCACAAGATAGATACTCCCACCGGATCCTCCCCCGAAGTACTTTGGCGACTCACCATTTGCCACAATGCTCCCATCCACCCGCAGCGTCCCGCCAACCTCCAGGTGAATCGCACCACCGCCCGCCCCTCCAGACTGAGAGTCCCCGCCCCCGCTGCCCAGATCCACCGGAGAGGTCACTGAACCATAACTGCCACCACTGGGCACGCTATGGAAAGCAGTCCCACCTACTCCACCATACCCACCACCGGTTCCACGCTGATAGAAGACCTCAACAATCACCATCTGACCGGCGCCAGGACCACTACCCCGACCATAACCCTTCCCGGAGACATCAATCTTCCCCCCCGCATAGATCGTCACATTACCCGGCACCACCAGATTCAGGACTGGACCGCCTGCCGGATGCGTCAGTACACCACCCGAGTAAACCTCCAGGACCGGCGAGATGAGTATTCCCGTATTCGACAGGACCGTCGTACCAGATTGGATACGAGCCGTCACCCAACGCAACGTCCCCGAGTTCGTGATCGTCCCATCGCCAGAAGTCAGCGCCCCGACCGTTACCGTCCCCCGATTCGTCAACCGACCCGACGTGCTCAGATTCAAGGCGGATGCATCTATGGAGATCCCTGTGGTAACCGACACATTCGCCTGCCCAGTCACTGTCAACTCGTCCAGCGTCAAGCTCTCGACAAGCGGTGTACTCCCCGCTGCTATGCCCCCATTGTCTACTCGCAACCGCCCATGAGCCTCAGACGCCGACTTCACGTAGATCGTCCCGGCCCCACCGGTGGCGTTCATCCAGCTAAGCTGACCCGCACCTCCACGGGCCCACATCGCCCCGGTGTAACTGCTCACGCCATAATACACGGCAATCCGACCACCGCCACCGCCGCCACCTTCATAGCTACTTCCTCCATCCGCCGAGATCACCCCGGATCCCGCTAATGCACCGGCCACAAGATAGATACTCCCACCGGATCCTCCCCCGAAGTACTTTGGCGACTCACCATTTGCCACAATGCTCCCATCCACCCGCAGCGTCCCGCCAACCTCCAGGTGAATCGCACCACCGCCCGCCCCTCCAGACTGAGAGTCCCCGCCCCCGCTGCCCAGATCCACCGGAGAGGTCACTGAACCATAACTGCCACCACTGGGCACGCTATGGAAAGCAGTCCCACCTACTCCACCATACCCACCACCGGTTCCACGCTGATAGAAGACCTCAACAATCACCATCTGACCGGCGCCAGGACCACTACCCCGACCATAGCCCTTGCCCGTCGCGGAGACGGATGAGCCGATCTCAATGGTCAAATTCTCGGCGACGATCTCAACACCCTGGAATCCGACCATCGATACATCTGAACTGAGGGTAAGAGTTGAGTTGTTCCGGACGGTGAAGTTGCCGAGGTTGTAACGCCGGGCATTGAATGTCGTATTGGCTAAGACGACCGCTTCTTCGTTGATCGTGATCTCCTCGGTACGGGCATAACTCACTACCTGCTTTCCAGAGGCCACGATCCTGTCCGTTCCAAGTGTTACCGCCGAGCCCTGGGGCCCCATGACCAGTTCATCCCAGCCTGCCCCTCCATCGACGCTGATCGGCACGGTGGCCGAAGGAACGACGTGGACGACGTCATCGCCATCACCGGCAACGATGGCGAACGTTGACAGACCCATTGCCACAAGACCGACGCTGTCCATCGTAACGGAATCGATGCCGGCGCCGGTGTTCAGGGTGAAACTGGCGACGTTCCAGAACGTGACGGACTCGAAGGGGATGCCGCCGGTAGTCCCCGAGATCCGGTTCTTCCCCGGCTCGGGGCTGTCGATGGTGATGATGTCGGCCCCTGCCCCCGTGGTGAACGTGTAGCTCGCCAGATCGTGGACGTCAACGGGCTCAAGGCCTGTGAATGCTATGTTGACCGTAGAGGAAGGACTGGTGAGCTGGATGACACCAGAGTCAGAACCCATGGCCTCGTACTGTGCTGAAAACGATTCTGTACCCTGCACGACAAGGCTATCGTAGCCTCCGTTACCCCCCCAGTAATGGATGTCACAAACTGTTGATTCAGCCGAGCTTAGATCAACCGTGAGGGTGTCGTCCGCTTCATCTGAACCGATGATCTCAATGGTACAGACATCCGTCGCGGCACAACTCGCCAGGATCGTATCTGTGGAATTATCCCACAACTCGACTTGTGGGGTGTTCCCACTCGCGAACCGCAACGTAAGATCGTTCTGGTCCGCGGATGCCTGAAAGGCCAAGATCTGACCAATGGGGGGGACAGGAGGACCATTCGCCGACCGAAGGGTCTCAACGAGCTGCTCTGCAATCGAAGATTGCTCCCCAGCCGAGACGGTGGGGGTTGAACTTTCGAGTCCTTCCTGAGGCAAAACCGGCTGCGTAGAGGTTTCCAAAGGCACCAGACAAACAGCCTCGGTCTGGGCGGAACACCGGGACAACGCATAGATCGCTTCCTCGTCCGCCGCGTCCTCATCAGAAAAGCTCTCATCTGACGCAAACAGACTGAGGACAGACGTGTCGTCGCGTTCATCAGCCTTGGAAGCATCAGGGGAGAGATCCACAGATATGACGGCGTCGACGAGAGAACCCACAGTGGGAGAGAGAATTTCAAGGCCAACCGGGTCAGAGCTGAGCAATAGCCGTGGTTCAAGCTGTTCGAGCTGGGGCACAGGCGCGACGCCCCCGCCGTCCCCATTGCTCTTCAGCCCCAACCACTTCCGGATACCCATCGTTCTCCCCGCCGCAGGCGTCTGAATCGCTGCTGTTCACAGCCCTTCATTAACCTGCTGACCAAGACTCACTGCTGGATACCACCGACCCGAAAGACGGTGTGATTCTACAGGGACACGAGAAGAATGTCTATACGTACAACTACGTATTTTTCGGCTTACCTCGGCCATCGTAGTTTCCCGGTTTCCCGGCACGTCATCGGGTCCCGGCGAACATCCCCGGTAGTCCTGATCCCGGATGCATGATCGCCGTTTACTTCACTACGCGAGGACTCGGGAAATCCCGCCGTCAAAATCGAAAAGAGGACACAGCCATAGAGCTCTCGCTATCTGCTGCAGCTCGTCAGCCGTCAGATAGCGGATCACCTCGCCGAAGCGGTCGTAGCGCTTCACGCGTCGGCGTCTTCGGTAAGGGCTCTGCGGTATGCAAACCGGCTCCGCCGGTGGAATCGTCTCCATGCAAATGTGAAATCACCCGACTATAAAAGCCTTCCGGCGTCAGCCGCCAGAGCGGTCAGCGGGACCGAAAGGCTTATAAACTCCAAAGCCTTGTATCTACTGAAGGAATAGATGTCCAACTCATGGAGCCGTCTTCCACCCCGGCAGCCGCTTAGATCACGACAGGCACAGACCGGAAACAGGAAGGTCGCTTCAGAAGCCCCCGACCTCATTGCCCTTTATCTTGGCCCGTTCCGGCCCGTAAGACCCGAAATACCTGAAATACCCCATCGGGAAAGGGACTGTCCATAGCCAGAGCCATATCAGCCCCCCTTCTTCTCTCACCCCATCTCCTCCGTTCGATCGTGTCGTCCCCCCGCAGGTCTATTTTGAATATCAGGAGTTGCAGATTCTGATTCCTCCGCCTGGAAGACCGTGAAATATCCCGAAATACCCTGGTACCTCAAGGTCATGTTCCCCGCCGAACAAGCCGGCGATGAGCCTCCATCTTCATTCCCCTTTTCACCGTGGCCCTGCGGCGGCAACTTTCATGTCCCTTCCCCCTCTGCGGAGGACACACACCTCGTCGAGGTCTTGTGCTGACGCCGGTTACCACACCGCGGCCTCGTAGAGGGTCTGCCTGGCGGATCGCTTCCCCTAGAAGGTCGCTCCCTGGGCGACCTCTCTCGGCCTGGAGGTTTTCCGGCATCAGCCGAAAGGTTTAAGAACTCGCACCATCTTGTACGATCGTACAGATTGGTTCCATCCAATCGATCAGGAACACCCGGAACATGTCAAAACCCGAAATCTCCTTCAAAGTAGGCGCCGTCAGGGCCTGTGTTTTTCGAAACATGGTGGCCCAGGGCGGCAAGATGGTCCCCCTGCCGAAGGTCATCCTGGAAGTCCGCTACAAGGATAAAACCGGCAAGTGGAACGGCACCAACAGCCTGAGCCTCAACGACATTCCCAAGGCGATCCTGGCCCTTCAGAAAGCCTTTGAGTACCTGACTCAGCACAAAGAGCCCGAATCATCCGAAAGTCCCTCTCCCAATTCTCAGTAGGGGTCCACGCCTTCTTCTCCGCCACGCCTCCCCTTCCATATCCCCCTTTTCTCTGGCATGCCCGGGCACATCGGCCATGCATGTTGTTCATATCGTCAGAGGCCCGGACCATCCCCGAGAGCCTCAGAAACCAAACACGATGGCGCGCAGACCAACTGCGGGCCGCCATCACGACCCAACCATTGGAGGTATTACCCATGGACACCATACGAGCCAAAGTGCACTCACGGCTGCTTTCGAAGGCCGAAAGGCTGTTCACTGGCACACTGGACGGCCGCATCATCGAGATCCTGCAGAATGCCCGGCGGGCCGGAGCGACCGAAGTACACATCATCAATGAGAACGGCCGAGTCGCCGTGCGGGACAATGGCCTGGGCATTGCGGATTTCTCGGCACTACTGGACCTGGGCAGGTCCGGCTGGGATGAGAGTCTCGACCAGGTGGAAGATCCGGCAGGCGTAGGCATCTTCTGCCTGGCGCCGCGAGAGGTCCGAATCCGCTCTGGCACAAAAACGGTTGTCATCGCAGGCAAAGGGTGGACCGGCACGCCTGTCGAAGTTCACGCAACAGATGAGTTCATCCAGGGCACAGAGCTTGTCTTCGAGGATGCGCCATGGCTCTTCGAGACTGTGGAAAGGCACGCGGTCTTCACCGGCTTGAAGGTGATGGTGGACAACCAACAATGTGCCAGTGAGCCATTCGTCTCGTCAGAAGCAGCCGTGCCGCACCCGGAACTGGGCTGCAGGATCGAGGTGCGGGAACGCAGTGCCCTGGGTCAGTGGCACAGGGACTGGAAACACAACCACTACACAGAAGATGTCCTGGTCAACTTCCATGGACAGGTCGTGTTGTGGACGTACACGCCGATCG
>CALEZT010000174.1 GCA_937927975.1 uncultured Phycisphaerales bacterium | reverse complement strand
GACCACCGAGATCTACACTCTTTCCCTACACGACGCTCTTCCGATCTGGGGGATGATGCAACAGGGGACCGAGGGAGGGATGATGTGTCCCATGTGCGGGATGATGATGGGCGGAATGATGCAGAAGACCATGGCGGCCACGGACGATGGCGGCGTCATTGTGGCCTTCGGCGACAAGCTCATCAAGTACGACAGCGACCTCAATAAGGTCAAGGAAGTCCCGTTGGAACTCGACATGAACCAGATGCACCAGAAGATGATGCAAATGATGCAGAACTGCCCGATGATGCAGCAGATGAAACAGCAAGGGCAGGATGGGCAACAGACTCCGTAATACTCACTCTGCCCACCCTGATTACGTGGGACCTGCCACAGGCGCCCAAACTGCAGAGTCAGGCGGGACTTAGGCAGGCCGAGGGAATTCCGGCTCGGGAAAGACGGACTATGTCTGCACAAGAGCTATTCGAGCGGTCTCCGGAGAATCCGATTCTCTCGCCGGCGGACCTGCCGTTCCGGGCCGTGGCAGTATTGAATCCGGGAGCGGCCGAACAGGACGGCCAAGTTGTTTTGCTCGTGCGGGTCGAGGATGTAAATGGTTTCTCCGATATCTATGCGGCGCGCAGCCGTAACGGGGTGACGGATTGGCAGATCGACCCGGAACCCGTACTTCGTCATGGGTTAGACGAGTGGCGCTACGAGGAGTGGGGCTGCGAAGATGCCCGTGCGACATATGTTCCCGAGGACGAGTGCTGGTATATCACGTACGTTGCTTTCTCTCCCATGGGTCCGGCCGTGGGTATTGCCAGGAGCACCGATCTGAAGAACGTCGAGCGGATTTCGCTCCTGGGTGCGACAAATGACAAAGACGGCGTGCTTTTCCCTCGCCGGTTCAACGGCGAATACGCCATGCTGCACCGGCCTGATGCGGGAGGATACCAGCATATCTGGTCTGCCTACTCAAAGGACCTGATCCGCTGGGGCGAGCCGCATTGTGTGCTCCGGGAGGGCCGCGGGCCGGCGTGGGATGCTGTGAAAGTGGGCGCGGGCCCGCCTCCGGTTCTCACGGACCGTGGCTGGTTGTTGATCTATCACGGGGTCAAGGGCTATGGCGGCGGCTTGCTCTACCGCGTCGGGGTCGCCCTGTTTCATACCGACGTGCCGCACAAGATGATTGCCCGTTCGCCCGGTTTCATCTTTCAGGCCGCGGCTCCCTACGAGCTTTCCGGGATCGTCCCCAACGTCATCTTTCCCACCGGGGCCCTCATGCGCGGCGACGAACTATGGATGTACTACGGTGCGGCCGATCGATGCATCGGATTGGCTATCGCGAAGATTGACAACCTCTTGGCGGCGCTGGAGGGATAGCAATGGAAAGGCTCAACACCAAAGGTGCGGGATTTGCCGTAGCTTCGAGCCTTGCATTGTTTATCTCGCCTGCGTGGTCATCGTGCATACTGTACCGCGAGCCGCGGCAATCCTGTTCTTCAACAGCTTCCTCTACGGCATCGACGCCAGCATGATCGCGAGGATGGACGCACCTTTGTGGGAGATGAGCGTTGGGATCGTTCAGACCTTCATCTTGGACTGGCTTATCGGTGCTGCCGCCGCTGTCTACAATATGGGAACCAGGTAACGGAAAGGAAGAGTCCGTGAAAACCAGGAGGAGATGTGGGTTGTGGTTTGGAGGGGGGATCGTGGTTGGTGGCCTGCTCGCGGTCGGCGTGCCACTGGCGGTTGTGGCGCTCGGTGTCATTGACATGTCGGCAGCTTCGCCACCCGGCAGAATGGAAAGCGTGATTGGCCCATGGGTATTGAATCGTTCCATGGCGCGTCATGCCCAAGAGCAAGACAACCCATTCGAAGATGCCCCTTCCGTTCTGCCTTCAGGGATGAAACACTATGGTGCCAACTGTGTTCTCTGTCATGGCGCCCGCGAGGTTCCTCCCGTCGAGTTGGCGCATGGTCTTAACCCGCCCGCTCCCGCTCTGGACGCCGAAGCTGCGCGATCTCGCACCGATGGGCAGCTCTTCTGGGTGGTCCGCAACGGCATCCGTATGACGGGGATGCCCGCTTTCGGGCCCACGCATGAGGACGAGGAGATCTGGCATATCGTTGCTTTCGTTCGGCATCTGCCCGATCTTACGGACCAGGAGCGCCAGACAGATCGGAAGAGCACACGTCTGAACTCCAGTCACCGAATACGATCT
>CALEZT010000173.1 GCA_937927975.1 uncultured Phycisphaerales bacterium | reverse complement strand
TCACAGGAATGGGTTCTCGTACACCGGGGCCTGTGTCTCCCAAGACACAGGCCCCGGTTTGTTCCCGACCGGATTGTCCGATGTCATCCCGGAAAGCCGTGCTGCGGAATCGTGCGGGCGTCTACACCTTGTCGGGCGTGGGACACACGAACGGCGCGCGATACTCGCGACGCAGCATCCTGTTGGCCGCGTCGTTGTTGGTGAAGACCTCCTTCTCGGGGTCGAAGGCCAGCATCGGGCCCATCGACATCGGGTACTTGGCCAGATCGACGCCGTTGTCCTGAAAATGCTTCACCGTGCGGTTGAGCGTCACGATGTTGTGGTCGAGGCTCTTGACCTTCTCCAGCACGGCCTTGGCCTCGGCGACGGAGACTTTGTTGTTCTCGCCGAGATAGTAGCTGATGTTGGCCAGGTGCGCCAGGGCAGCGGAGAGATGGCCCTGGAAGGCGTCGGAGTTGAGCGTCTCGGCCTTGCGGCTGCGGACGGCCTGGAGGAAGTTTTCGAAGTGGTTGGCGCCGCCTTTGAACTCCTTGACGATCTGGCCCTTGAGGTCGTAGGCGATGCAGTGGGTGTACTCCTTCTGGACGAGGTACCCCTCGGAGCCGTAGAAGATCACTCCGATCTTGTTGCCCTTGCTGCTGCCGAACATGGTCTCGATCTCGATGTCGGCGGAGTTGTCCACGGACAGGCCGCGGGTCTCGAAGACGATGCACTTGTCGCCGTAGTCGTAGATGGCGATCTCCGTGTTGGCCGTGTCGCCGGCGTCGATGTAGTTCGGGTCCTTGCGCTCCGCCTGGTAGCCCAGCCGGCCGCCGTAGGCGATCACGCTGTTGGGATGGCGGTTGAGGCCCAGTCCCCAGCGGGCGATGTCGGTCTGGTGAGGGCCCTGGTTGCCCGAGTCGCCGTTGCCGTACAGACGCTGCCAGTGCCAATCGTAATGTAGACTTTGTCGAGTGAGTTTAGGGTTTGTGTACGGGGCCGGACCGCTCCAGAGATTGAAATCCAATCCGTCGGGAATCGGATAGTCGCCGAGCGGGCCGATGGATTTTCGTCGTTTGTAGCACAGGCCGCGAGCGAAGTTTACCCGCCCGATCCCGCCGTCGGCCATGAACTTCACGGCGTTCTGAATCGCGGGATTGGACCGGCACTGCGTCCCCACCTGGCAGATCCGCCCGTACTTCCTGGCGGCGGCGACCAGGGCGGCTCCCTCGCAGATGTCGTAGCTGATCGGCTTCTCGATGTAGGTGTCCTTGCCGGCCTGCATGGCCCAGACGCCGCACAGCGCGTGCCAGTGGTTCGGCGTGGCCGTCGAAACGAAATGGACGGACTTGTCGTCGAAGACCACCCGCATGTCCTTGACCCACTTCGGCCGGCGGCCCGTGCGCTTCTCGACCGTATTGCAGGCGTCCTGGCCCACCTTCTCGTCGATGTCGACGATGTAGGCGATTTCCACGTCCTTGCGGCCGGAGTAGTCGCTGATGTGACTGCCGCCGCGGCCCTTGCAGCCGATCACGGCGCAGAGGAGCTTGTCGTTGGGACTCGTGTTCTGGGCGCGGGTGAGACTGCCGAACATGGGGGTCGCTACCGCGGCCGCGAACACCGAATCCTGAAGGAACTGTCGACGTGTTTGTCGTGCTGTCATAACCACTCCTTAAGATGAGTTCAAGCATGACTGAATGTCGTTGCTGCCTGCATCGGCCATCATAGCACACCCCGCCAAAATGAGCCAACAGAAACCTCCGTGGACCCTCCTCCGGTGTCTGTGCAGATTCTCGGGCATGCAGAGTGCCGGGGACGGCACGCCCGAAACGGTCGTGCGAAGGAGATTTGCCGCCTTTCGCCAGCAGCCTGGAAGGGGTGCTGGTGGCTCCAATGCGACAAATTCCCGCCGTGCAGCGGCGGATTTCGAATCGGTCCGTTCCTTCCTCTGTCCCTCCGAAGAGACCAACCCTGTGCCAGAGGAATCAGTCACATTCGCCTCTGCGCATGCGAACCCGATTCGATGGCGGATGCAGGCCTCCGCGCCGAACGCACGCCGACTATTCGGGATACCAGACCAGCTTGGGCGGATTCGCGCCGGACCGCTGGTAGAGTTGGTTCCCCTGCTCCACGATCTGGCGGACCTCCGCCAGATCGACCCCGATCAGCAGGAGGCGGTGCGCCAGCAAATGATAGCACAAGCCCGCGCGGCGTTCGTAGTCGCGGGCCACGGACGCGTTGCCCTGCTGTTGAAGCTCGCTCGCGATCCGCAACTTGGTGTGACAGATGCGCTGCATCGCCTCGCGGAAGGCGTCCCGCTGCTGCAGATGGTAGAGCGCGATGGCCTGCTCCTTCCAGGCGGCGTGGCGGTATTCACGACCGGTGGCTCGCGTCTGCATGACGGCCTGATACTCCGGCAGATTCCTGCTCGCCTGCTCGGCGACCTGGAGCGCTTCCTCGAACAGCCCTGCCAGGTTGAGCCTCTGGGCATACACCACTTGCGCATCGCCCAGCCACCAGCGTCGCAGTTCCGCCGTCACAGAGGCGCTGGTATTGGACAGGCTGGCCTGAGCTTCCTGGACGCGCTTCTGGGAGCCGGCCAGTTGTTCGGTGCTGCCCCGCGCGGGCTCGAGCTGTCCGGAGATCGTGGTCGGGGCGACTTGCGGCGCCTCGGGCACGCTCAACGTCAACTCATAGGGTCCCCGATCCATGGGCACCCAGCCGTGGAAGCAGGTCTGTCGTTCGTTCTCCCGGGCTCGGGCCCACAGGAACCGGTCGCGCCGCCCTCGCACCTGGATGCGCAGGCGATACAGTCCCGGCGTCAGATCGGGGACATAGACGGTGACCCGGATGTGGTACGGGTCGTTCCAGGCGAAACTGGGCATCAGGGCGCCCGCAGGCCCCTGGCGACTGTTGACGTCCGGACTGTCGATGCGCATCTGCGCCTGGGAGGTCGGCGGCGCCGGCGGACGGAATTCGACAACCCGACGCATCGACCCGGGCGTCTGGCGCACCGCTTCGAACGCAGCCGAAAAGCGACCCCGGAAACCCTGGGCCTCCCAGACCGTCAGGTAGTAGGGACCAAGGTCGCGCTGGGCCGGGATGCGTCTGAGGTCCGGCGCGGCGTTGACACCGGTTGGCGTCATCTGCTCGAGAATGGGCACCCCGGTCATGGGATCCTCCCAGCCGCTGAGTTGGAACGTATCGCCCGGACGGACGCTGAAGCTCGCGCGGGGTGCAGGGAAGCGGCGCCGGGGATCAGGGTCCTGGGCCGGCGGCTCCCGCGTCAATTCCGTCATGCGGAGCTGCACGGGCACGTGATTCCGAACGTTCAGGCGTACGTAGAACCGCCAGAACGCGACCCGATCGCCGGTCGGGCCCTCCAGTTGCGAGCACGTGACGTCGACGATCTCTGGTTCTGCCAGATCCGGCGCGAGGCGCGGGGGCTCCGGCGCAACCGGCTGATTGCGCAACGCGACGATCTGTTGATCGAGCGTGCGGATCTGCGTGCGGAGCTGACGCAGTGCCTCGTCGATCTCGCCCAGGCGGCGCTCGGCGCGCGCGATGTTCTGGCGGCGGGTGACTCCGTCGGTCCGCGCCGTCTCCGACTTGAGAATCTCCCCCTCGGCCTGTCGGAGAAACTCATCGAGTCCGTCGAACCGGCGTGGGTACGGCTCGTGCGGGAGCTTGATGCCCGCGCGCAACTCCGCGTCGATGACGCCCCGGTGCGTCAGCCAGTCCCGGCACGCACTGATCGACTCGTACGTCAGGCTCAGGGCGCGCGGAATCCGTCGCTGCGGGGCCTTGATGAAACCCAGGCCGAAGTGGTCCAGCCAGGAGCGGTCTTCCGGCGCGATCTCCAAGGCCCGGGCGCAGGCCTCGTCATACGCCCGCTTCTTGGCTTCCATGCGGGCCTGGAAACCGTCGGCGGCGGCCTCCCAGTTCTTCCCTGCAGCGGCCAACTGCTCATCCTGCTCGATATGCTTGCGGTTCGTCTCGATCGCCTGCGTCTGCTGGAAATGTTCCTTCTCCAGGGCAGCGACATTCGTTTGCAGATCGGCCTTCCTGGCCTCCATCTCGGCGATTTGGCGGCTTCGCTCCTGGGCAGTCGCGGGAACCGACAAGGCCAGAAGCAAAAGCGGAGTCAACTTGCCAACCCAGTACGCGGTTCCGATGAGCCCCTGGATGCGGCGATGTCCAACAACATGCATAGTCATCTTCGGTCCTCCAGAGTCTCCAACGACGGGAAGAACGGTCTCGTTCGGATCTCCGCGACCTGCCACAGGTCGTCAGCGCGTCGCCATACGAGATCGGCAACGAACTCGTTGGTTGCCGCCTCGATATCCGGGACTTTGAGCCAGGCGCGGGAGTACCCCGTCTCGGCGTGGACTTCCGCAGAGATGACCCGGAACTCGAAGCGGGCGATCTCCAGGTCGCGAGAAACCTGCGCCGCGAGGTCCTCGGTTACGAACCGCGCGGCCCGGTCGGCGTCGCCCGAAGTGAGGGCTCGAAGAAACTCGCCGGTGCGGTCGCGCACGGCCGATGCTTCAGGGCCTTGCGAGAGCTTCTCACGCGCCTGTTTCAGAATCTGTTGCGCGGATTCTCCGACGGCCAGATCGAGCGGCGTGTGTCCCAGGTGCGTGCGTGCATTCGCATAGGCGCCGCCGGCAAGCAAGCTGGCGAGGGCCTCTGCGCGTCCGAACAACGCGGCCAGATGCAGCGGCGTCGCGCCGCGCTCATCGGCCACGTCCACCATCGCCCCCAGTTCGCACAGGAGCCGGATCATCTCCACTCCTCCCGCAGCGGCGGCAAGATGCAGCGGCGTGCGGCCCTGCATGTCCGTGGCCTCCAGCGCCTGCCGGCGCGTCAGATACGCATCGAACGACGGCCGCTCCGAGTACGCGTCGGATGATCCTCGGGAAACCAGGCCGCCTGGGCCGTCCTTCTGCTGCGAACGGTATTCCGGACTGAACAGACTCAGCGGCCGCCCGCCTGTGACCTCGATCTCCGGCGACGCCGGGGATGGCGGTCCCGAAGTCAGCAGCGCCCGCACAACTTCGATGTGCCCAGCGGCCGCGGCAAGGTGCAGCGGTGTACGGCCGGCGCCGTCACGCACCGTCGAGTCGGCCCCCTGCGTCATCAGAGCGCGGATGCGATCCGCAGCGCCCGCGGCGGCCGCGGCCAGCAAACCGCTGTCCCGATCTGCACCTGCCGGCGGGATCGCGGACGGCGGGCCGCTGGAGAAGTGCCGCACGCGGCCGCTGTACTGACAGGCCACACGAGTGAATGGGTCCGCTGCGCGCAGATCGACGATCAGCGGATGCTCGAGCCCGGCGCGAAGCTGAATCTCGTCGCACCCAACGTCCAGTTGGACGATCTCGCGCGATTGCGACGACGCGAACCGAAGCGTCGTGGTTCGCACGAACGGTTCGGGCTTCCCGGCGACGACAGGTGACGACGCCCACACCGGCTGCCCGTCCGGATGAAACAGACGCAGCTCGATCTGCGCATCGGTCGCGTCTGCTGCTTGGCGTGCGATCGTCGCAGAGACGCTGATCCGCGGCGCGGCCCATGTACTCGGCCGCCGGGGGTCGTCGCCCATGCCGCCGACGTTGCGCTCCGACCCGCCGCTCAGGTTGGTCTCGACGACGAGATCCACCAAGTGCAGACCGCCGGTCGCGGGATCGGGGCCGCCTGGCGGATAGGAAATGCGTTGCTCAATGCTCGCCTGCAACCCGCCGCAGCGCACTCGCAGGATCGCCACCAGGGGATGCTGTCGGTTCGCCGCCAAATCGAGCACGCCCTCCGGCACCGGGAAGCGCGCCGGGTTCCAGTAGGCGGGGTCGAAGCGGACGCGATCCTGGCCTGTGAGATGGAAGCACCCCCCGGCATCGCGCCAGGCGGCCGGCGCGCCAGCGAGAGCACGCACCGGATTTCCCGCGGCGTCGCGTAACTTGACTTCCAGGTCGAGCGACGCATCCATCAGGCCGCGTCCCTGGATCAGGGCGCAGAGGGTCGGGGCGGGCTGGTCGTTCCAGGCGACGCTGCGGTCCATCCACAGCCGTTGTATACAGAGCAGCCGTTGCGGCGGGGGCACGACGCTCGCCGGGACCTGTGCGTCGGCGCGAACACAGGTGCTTGCCAGGATGAGTATCCCGAACGTCAGACCCCGCAACCAAGCCCGGTGGAGCATGGCAGCCTCCTTTTCAGTCATGGGCTGACCGCATCCGGTCAGCGAATTGACCGGCCGATACAATCGGCTGTCCTGCTGCCATTCTCCGGCTCGCCCCTGTGCGATGCAAGCACTTTTCCAGGCGGCCGCCTCTGCGGGGTTTACAGAACATGCCCCCATCCGGTACTCTGTGCACAGTTCTGTGGGTCTTTTCGACACGTGACTCGTATGGGAGGCAGCCATGCCAGGCATCAAGGGACAGTTCCCCGACATTGTGAGAATCGCGGCCCTGTGGGTGTGCGCCGGTCTGATCGCGGGCGCCGGTTCCGCGCGTGCGGCGGCGGACCGGATGGTGATCGGGTACGATCGGACGATCCCGCAGGCGGCCTTTGCGGCTTCGGAGATCCAGCGGGCGATCGTGGCCAGAGGAGGTGCGGCCGTCGAGCTGGACCTCGATACGGCGGTGAAGGCGGACAGCGCAGTGCGAATCCTGCTGGTGGCCGGTCCGCACAGCCGGGCTGAGGCCTTGGGTTTGACGCCGGCGAAATCCACAGTCTGGCAGGCCTATTCGATTCGATGCAGGAATGAAGAGGGACGTGCGACGTACAGCGTGCTCGCGGCGACACCCGACGGCCTGATGTACGGCGGGCTCGATCTGGCGGAGGCGGTTCGACTGGGAACGCTGGCGGATCTGAAGGACTCCGACCACGCACCCTGCATCGAGCGGCGCGGCATCAAGTTCAACATCCCGCTGGACCTGCGAACGCCCAGCTACTCCGACAGCAGCGACGCGTTCCAGCAGAACATCCCCGAGATGTGGAGCATGGACTTCTGGCGGGAGTTCCTCGACGAGATGGCGCGTCACCGGTACAACGTCCTGAGCCTGTGGAGCCTGCACCCGTTCCCCTCCATCGTCAAGGTGCCGGAGTTCCCGGAGGTCGCACTCGACGACGTCTGGCGGACCACGATGAAGCTCGACAGCAACTTCAGCCACAGCGCCTCGGACATGGTCAAGCCCGAGATGCTCAAGAGCTATGAGGTCGTCCGCAAGATCACCATCGACGAGAAGATCCAGTTCTGGCGGGACGTCATGCGGCACGCCCGCGATCGGGGCATCGAGACGTACTGGTTCACGTGGAATACGTTCGTCTTTGGAGCCCAGAACACCAGGTACGGAATCACCACTGCCCTGGACAACCCCACGACCATCGACTACTTCCGCGCCAGCGTGCGGGAGACGGTCCTGACGTATCCCCTGCTGGCGGGCATGGGCATCACGGCCGGCGAGAACATGAAGAAGCCGACCGCCGACTTCTCCAAGGAGAAATGGCTCTGGCAAACCTATGGCGAAGGCATTCGCGACGCACTGAAGCTCCAGCCCGACAGGCAGTTCCGCCTGATCCACCGGTTCCACATGACAGGCCTGGACGAGGTCCTCGACGAGTGGAAGCAGTATCCCGGCCAGTTCGATTTCAGCTTCAAGTATGCGATCGCCCACATGTACTCGACGCCGAATCCGCCTTTCATCAAGGAGGCCCTGCCCCACCTGTCGCCCAGGCTCCGCACCTGGCTCACCGTGCGGAACGACGACATCTACAGCTTCCGCTGGGCCGACCCCGAATTCGCGAGGGCGTTCGTCCGAAACATGCCGGGGCCGGACAAGATGGCCGGCTTCTACATGGGCCCCGACGGCTACTGCTGGGGCCGCGAGTTCCTGAGCACCGAGCCCGAGACGCCCCGCCAACTGGTCATGAAGAAACAGTGGTACAGCTTCATGCTCTGGGGGCGGCTGAGCTTCGATCCCAACCTGCCCGACGCGCTGTTCCAGCGGACCCTCGCGACGCGGTTCCCGGAAGTCCCCGCCGATCGGCTCCTCACGGCCTGGGCGACCGCGTCGAAGATCTTCCCCCAGATCACGCGGTTCCACTGGGGCGACATCGACATCCGCTGGTTTCCCGAAGCCTGCAAGCAGAACCCCGACGATCGGGGCTTCTACACGGTCCGCCAGTTCATTGAAGGCCAGACCATGCCCGGCAGCGGCATCCTGAACATCCTTCAGTACCGCCAGCGGATTCTGAACGACCAGCCCACGCCGGAAGTGACGCCAGTCCAGGTGGCCGAGGCGCTCAGACAGTACGCCGCCGGCACGCTCAAGATGACCACGGAGCTTCGCCCTCGCCAGGGTGACAACAAGGAATTGCGTCTGACGCTGGGCGATCTGGAGGCAATGGCCCACCTGGGCAACTATTACAGCGAGAAGATCCTCGGGGCCGTGGACCTGGCCCTGTTCGACGCCACCGGCAAGGCGGAGCAGAAGGCCTCCGCCGTCCAGCATCTGGAAGCGGCCCTGGAGCATTGGAGACAGTATTCACGAGCCTACACGCGACAGAACCGCCAGCCGGTCCTTTACAACCGCGTGGGCTGGGTGGACATCCCGAGGCTGACCGCAAAGGTCCAGGAGGATATTGAGATGGCTCAAGCCTGGCAGGCGGGTACAATCAGGGGACAGACGAACCGCGGCGCGGACACGCCCTTCCGCAAGTGACCGCCTGACGATCCAGCGAAGGATCGGCTACTACGGATTCACAGTAAAGGAACCGACATGAAAATGCAGAGACTGGTGGTTGTTGTTCTTCTGGCACTCCTTCCCGTGCTGGCCTCGGGCAAGGACAACCCCTCCACCGCGGCGGAGTTGCGTGCCTATTTGCAGGGCCTGGGCAACGGGTCCTATCTCTTCGGACAGATGGCCACCTGGGTCCACAACGAGAACCCCGACATGGACCATGCCTCCAACTGGCTCAAGAAGGTGTACGATCACGCAGGCAAGATGCCCCGCTACGGCGTCGTCACCTACGATTTCGACGACGACCCCTTTCCTGATTCCGCATGGAATCAAGGGGTCAAGAAGATGTACGACCGCGGCCTGATCGCCGGCGTCTTCTCGTTCTACGCCAACCCCGCAGGCGAGCGATGGAACAGTCCCGTCGATATCGATCTGGTCTTCGCCCCAGAAGACAACCCGACGAAGGCCCATTTCCATCGCCAGATGGACCGCATGGCGGCCAACCTGCAATGGCTGAAGGACCAAGGGGTCCCGGTGATCTATACCCCCTTCGTGGAGAGCGACGACCGGAACAAGTGGCACGCCAAGGGCGGACCCGAGAACGCCATCAAGCTCTACCGCCTCGTCCACGACGTCTTCACGAAGCAAAAAGGGCTCGACAACGTCCTCTGGGCCTACCACACCACGCAGAATCACGGTGCCCTGGAGAAGTACTATCCAGGCGACGCCTACGTGGACATCCTGGGCAAATCCGCCTACGGGACCGGCCTGCCCTTCTCCGAATACGAATGGGCGGTGCAGAAGAAGAAGACCGCAGGCAAGATCCTCTGGTGGTCGGAGCTGGGCATCCGCGGCCAGTCCGATCCCCCGCGCGATTGCATGGACGTCCTGAAGAAGCTCGAAACCAGCTATCCCGAACTGGCGGGCTTCGTCTTCTGGAGCGACAGCGGCTTCTACAACATCCTCGGCAACCAAAACGGCCCCCAACTGATGGCCTCGCCCAAGACCATCGTCCTGGAATAGGAGCCTGCCCAAACAACGGGGACCGCAGGCCCATAAGGCGATCAATTACCGTTACCTGTCTTTCCGTCTTCTTAGCAGGGACAATCCCTGAACACACTACCGCACAAACGAACCCAATTCCGCCGACGGCGCCAGGAGACCCGTCCCCCGATCGGCGAATTGGCTTCGTTTCGCATGAACGGTCCGCGACCAAGGGTGAAGGCCATTCTCTTGCCTTCTCCTGCTTGAAACTTGACGCTTCACACTTGAGACTCCCTCGGAATTGGCTTCGTTTCGCAACCGTGTGAGACTCGACAAGGACCGCCGGGATACGCCCCTCGTCCCATATACAAGACGCCCCCGGACCCCTGTTTGTTTCGCAAAAATCTAAAATATCACCACTCTTTTCCGACCGACAGCAGCAGCCAGAAGCGGACACCCCTTTTCGCGGCTCCTCCGGATGAACCGGAAGGAGGCGGTCGTGCGCCGGCTATACGAATTCGGAATGACTCGTGCGCGGCGAGGATTTGTCGTCCTGAGGCGCGGCCGAAGAGCCTGTCCTGAGCAACGCGAAGGAACCTGGGCACAGGACGAGAGGTTTCTCTCGGTCGCGAGCCAGATCCTTCACTTCGTTCAGGATGACAAGACCCGCGTGCGAATGAGTCCGAATCCGTGTTATTCCGTTCTGCCGGGTGCTGTCGCAGTCGCGGTGGCTGAGCTCTTCGTAGGACGAGCGTCCTCGCTCGTCTCGCAAGGTCGGGCGCGGGCGCCCGACCTGCGAAGAAACGCTCGCCTGCCAGCCCGCCGAATCAGGATGCCCGGCGGCGCGGGCCGAAGGCCAATCCCCATTTACCCTGCCTCCCTCCTGCCTTCTGTCTTCTCTGCGTCCCTGCGTCTCTGCGCGAGATATAACTCCTTTCCTTTCAAGCCTTTGCGTTCACTTGCCCAGGCTTTCCAGACCGCTGCCCTTCGTGAAAGGGAAAGGCCTTCGACCAGGCGAACGGATCGCGTTTGGCGCCTCTCAGGATACCAGCGGAGACGTCCGTCGCGTACCGAGGGGTGGCCCAAAGCGGATAATCCTCTACGCACACCGCTTGGGGCGTGCCGCAACCACAAGAGCACACAAAGACCGGATGGGCCTGGCGTCTGAATCGCTGGGATGTCGCAAGAATTCCAAGGGCTGCGAACACCTGTTCGCAGCCCTTGGTGCTTGGAGTTGTCTTTGACAAGTCGTTCGTCCACCGCGTTCCATGCGATGACAGCTTGTGCGATCCGCTATGGGATGGGAGTCGGAATCGCAGCGGTGACGACAACCGACTGCGGTGAAGGGGTTGGTGAACTGAACACGAAGCTGTAAGTTCCAGGGAAAATATGCATGCCCGGCGAGGCATAGGGCACCCACGCCCCTCCAATCGAGCCGCGGATGGCCGTGCCTGCGGATACGACGTAACCCGTCTGGAACTGGATCGGACCGGGGACGGAGAACGAGTTCGTCTGGCTGCTGTTGCTCACGGGCGAGCCACTGACCTTGAATTTGTAGCTCTTGTTCGGGAACAGGTGAAGACCCAGTTCGCCGGCGCCGTCGGTGTAGCCATGATCCACCCACGTGGAACCGCCCTGCGAGACCTTCACGCCCGCGAGGCCCTGGCCCTGCCAGTCGATGACCTTGACCGTTGCAGCGACGGCGGTCCACGTGTAGCCGGAGGCGGTGAGTTCCGCAACCGTCTGCTCCACCGACGCCTGATTGAAGGTCATCCGGATCTTCGTGTAGCCGGGGTCCATCTCACAACGCAAGCCGCCATCCCCCTCCGTCACGCCTTCAAACACCGGCCCCCAACTCCCGCCGTACGCCGGCTGGACCTTGATGCTCTGTCCATCCAAAGGAAGCCCCAGGTCATCTTCCAAGTACACTCGTGGCGTGACCCTCAGAATCCTAACACAGGAGTAGTCCAGTATGTAGAGCGCCCCATCGGGACCAAACTCCATGTCAGCGTAATGCTCCACTTCGAATCCTGTCCCAACCGTCGTGAACTCGCCGGAAGGCTCCAATCGCTTGAGTTGATCGGCACTCAGTACATAGAGGGCGTCGCCCCACGATCCACCTTTCCCGACCACGATCGGAATCGGAATGTTCCGCGAACCGTAATAGCCCGTGTGAATCGGGGGCCGCAATTCTGTCCCATCCGCTTTATAGAAGCGAAGCAAACGGTCCTCTGGGCAACTCACATAGATGTTGTCAGCACTGTCCACCACAACATTCTGCGGATACGTCGGACACGTAAACAAGACTGTCGGGTTCTCGCCTCGGCTCTGGCAGACGCCCCTATGGCTCTGGCTGACGTCAGTGAAAAGCATACGTCCCGTGGAGTCAAACGCCATATCATAAGGATTTCCAAAGTTGAGGGATTCGAGTAGCCACAGTCTCACAGCGGTGCCATCGGAGAGGATTTTGGCCATATAGGGCGGGTTGTTCGAACCTCCAGACACCAGAATTGACCCTGCGGTTCCCGAGACCAACCCAGACGCATCATATCCCACGCAGGTACGCGGGGACCACGGCAGGTCGCCGTATGAAGTCACAGAACCAGGCCCACCCCCTGGAGCAATGCGGAAGATGCCCAATGAGGTCGAGTAGCTTGCATTACTTGCGTAAATCGTGCCATCCGGCGCAAAGCACATTGAATTGCTCGTCTGCAGCATCGGATCAGTGGCATATACCGCCACGCTAAAGCCGGGAACACTCGGCAGACTCTGTGCATATGTGGACAGCGTGAGGAATAGGGCGAACAGGGGCATGATCAGGTATGATCGTTTCATAGTGGCATCAGTTCTTGTCGATTTCATGATGACCTCCTTCGATCAAGTGGGGGGATTCCGTCCTGCGATCGTGAACGAATGAAGTGGATCGATCCTGATGTGCACTGCACCAGAATCAGGCGGAGGACGCGCTATGCAGAGAGAGAGAGAGAGAGAGAGAGAGAGAGAGAAGACGGCCCCACGGCGACCTGGTAGGGACTGCCTACTCCAAGTCTCCGGAAGGCACGGTCGGCGGTGGGAGCGGAACCGGACCCTTGCCACTCGGTTTCCAGGCGTCATGGAAGACCCTCAGATACTCGGTAGCCTCGTTTGCCTCCAACCCAGCGCACTCGACAGAGAATACACTCTGGACCAAGCGGCTCTGGAATCCTATGCCCGGCCCGGCTGTGTGTCAATACGTATTTCTACGTATTTTTTGGGCTCATCCGGTTTTTTTCGTACTTTCTGATCCAGGCACGCCCGAGGCGGTCGTGCGGGGGGAGTTTTTCGCGTTGGGGCCTCCGGCTTGATGCGCGAGCGACACGCTCGCTTGTGACCGGCGGGATCGTGTCTGGGCCGTGCGTAGCACGCCTACTGCTGGTGGCCGCAAAGCGGTAAACTCCCGCCGCTCGCGGCGGAATCCGGAGCAGTCCGCCTCTGCCGCCATGCTGCCGGCGAAAAGCGGTGAACCTCCCCTGCACGCCCGCATCGGGCGTGATCGCCTCGTCCAGAGCGTCGCCCCGGTCGCCTCCTGAGGGAAGACGAAGAAACGCCTCACGGCGTCACTGGCGGCCTAGGGGCCGGGGAACAGTCCCTATTTATACATCGTTCCATTGTGGTCATCGAACCCAGCAAGGAAAGGGCTGTGGGCATGCCCCACAGCCCTCAGCGCCGTCTCCCGTAAGTGATCGAGATTCCAGTCAAGACTCAATTCATGGCTGCGTGATCTGCCGCATCATGCCCATGGTGTCCCAGGCCCACCACAACTCCACAATCTTCCCGTTCGCAAATCGGTACGTGGTAACCCCGGCAAAGGTCACCGGGTCGCCTGTGGGGGGCATCCCCATCAACGCGCCGAGATGGGTGCCGCTCCCTGTCCAGCGTGCACTGACCAGATTCCCTTCGGCAACCATATCCTCCAGAACCACGTTGAGATCGGGATAGGCAGTCAGATAATCGGTGACCCCTTGCCTCAGGATATCGAGATTGCTTGGACCGTACATGTACTCAATCGGGGGATTGTGGCTTACCACGTCCGAGGAGAACAGCTCGTCCATCACGGCCACGTCTTGTTGATTCCATGCCTCATCAATGAACCTCCTGACCATCGCCTTGTTGGCCTCGGGATCGCCGGGATCGCCTGTCGCTTCCGAGGGCGCGCTCCAGGCATAATCCTCTGGCGTCGGACGCGGCGGGCTCGCGGCCCCGAGCTGCTGCATGAGACCGAGCATGTCGGCGAAGGACCACGCCTCCGCCACCTTGCCGTCCTCAAAGCGGAAGATGATGTTGCCCGTCATCCGGATCGGCTTTCCCGTCGGCGGCATCGGGCCCAGGGGTCCCGTGTGCGTGCCGGCATAGGAGGTCCGCAGAGCGACCTTGTTCCCCTCGGCAATGATGTCGTCGATCGTGATCTGCAGGTCCGGAAAGGACACGAGGTTTCCCGAGATCGTCTGCATTTCGCCCTTGTAGCCGGCGAACTCCCCGGTCGGCGCATGGCCGACCATGTCCGGCGTGATCAGCTCATCCACGATATCCAGACGCCTCTGATTCCACATCTCCTCGAAGAAACGCCGGGCGACGACCTTGTTGGCCTCCGGGTCGTTCTGGCGGTAGCCGGCCAGCCACAGGACTTCGACTGCCGACAGCGCGCGGCCGTAGATTCGAACATTGTCCATGAAGCCCGTCAGTTCCCTCTGGATGTTCGTGCCGTTCTGGTTCCAGGCGCCGATCGCGGCGTCCCCGAGAATGAGATTGGTCAACGGCGCCGCGAGCGTGCGAGAATCCTCCAGATGGCCGTTCAGGTACAGCGAGACCGTGGTATCCGAGACCGTCAACGCCATGTGGCTCCATATGTCGGGGGCAACGACCGTCTTGCCCTGCAGATCGCCGCCGGCCAGGCCGCTGATGCCGACGTTGACCATGCCGTTTCTGAGTTTGAAGTGGATCGCGCCGGCTCCCCACACGTTCGTGTTCATCCCGCCGGAGAAATCCAGGGGAGCGGGATTGACCGTGGGATGGACCCACAGGGAGTAGCTGGCCTGCCCGAAGACGGCTCCTGCTCCACCGATTCTGGGCACCGCGACCGCGTCATCGGTCCCGTCGAGGACCAGGACGCCGTCGGCGACGTGCGCATTGCCGAGGAGCGTGCCGTTATAGCCGTTGCCCGACCCATCCCGAGCGTCGTTCTCGAAGTCATAATGCGCCAGCAGCCCCTGAACGCCTGGGTTCACCGGCTGCGGTTCCGCCGGCATGATCTGGTTCAGAACGGTCAAGTTGTCGTAGTAGACATGAATCGCCTTTTCGAGGCCTTGGGCATCGTATCGATACAGCATGGCGCCCCGAACCGCGGTATGGGCCCCCGTGGCCGGAATGCCGAAGAAGGGCCCATTGTGAGTGCCCGCCCAGGTGCACTCGGACAGCACCCAGCCATCGCCCAGGTCGACAAACCGCGTGGGGAACACCTGCAGGTCGGGAAATCCCAAGAAGTACATCTCTTGCATCGCCGCCCACGAGTCCCGGTTCATTGGGAGCCCGACAGCGGCGATGAAAATGTCGTCGTCCTCGCTCTGCATGCGCGAATGTCCCGGCAGATCATGAGCGTTGAACCTCGCCTGTGCCTGCTTCGCCGCTGCGACCGGCGACAGGCCTGTCGGTTCCGGCTCGGGTATGGGGTAGGACGGAACCAACGCCGGCATCTGCACCGGCGGCATCACGCCGAGCTGCATCATCACCCCGGCCATGTCCCCAAAGCTGGCCGCCCATTTGACTTTTGTTCCTTCAAATTCGTAGATGTCGATATGAGGCAGCACGATCGGACGCCCCGTCGGGGGGATTCCCATCCATTCCCCGAGATGGGTTCCGCTGGCGACGTGCTCCACGACCACAGTATTGCCTGTGGCCCAAGCGACGCCCTCGGTGGTTGTGAAATCGGGAATCCCGGCATAAAGGCTTTCGAAGAAGCTCCGTATCGCCTCTTTTCCCCGAAACGGAGTAGGCAGCGCCCCAAAGACATACGTGCAGTCCTCGGCCCAGTAAGCCATCTGGGCATCCAGGTCGTGCGCGTTTACGGCCTGGTCGGAGGCGTATCGGATCGCAAGCAGTTCCTCCGTTGTTTGCGAGATTGCGCCGCTGCCGGCGATCATCAGAACGATCGCCGAAAGACACAAAGTACTTCTCCTCGTACACATGAACGTACCTCCTTCCAAAGAAGAGCGACAGAGTCAACGACACGCAAGGCCAAACAGCCAAGTTGTCACCGATAGGGTGGATTGCAGGCCAGTCTCATCTCAGAACTCCCGGTTCTGGGTCCGAAGTGTCATCACTGTCTCAAGGCATTACGGCCCGTTCGTAGATGCGTACGTCATCAATCAGGCCGGACCAGAAGGTGGCGGGGGCCATATTCTTGGAGGCGCCGAGGACGAGATTGCCCGAGGAAGCTGCAAGGCTTTCCTGAACGTCCTCAGCGGCAAGAACGCTATCGACGTAAAGCCGGCGGTTCGCACCATCCCACGTGAAAGCAATTCGATGCCAATTGCCATCCGTGATCACCATCTGCGACGATGGAGCGTTCCCAGGTTGGGCGGTCTTTGACAACTCGGTCATCAATGCACCATGGACGGCATCAGCCATCAGCCAGTTCGCGCCGCCTGCTTGGGAAACGACGGTTTGTCCGGGAGCACCGCCTTTGACCCAGGCCAGAACGCTGAACGGGCCGGTCGCCGGATTCAGGGCCGACTTGGCTGTCACGAACGTCTTTCCATTCAGCTCCAGTGCACCGTCGATACTCCCATCCTGCGGGCGCCATTGGGGCAACCCTATGATCGTCGCGTTGTTCCCGCCCACCAGATCGTACGCCACCAGGCCGGCAGTCTCGTCCAAAGGCCAATGTCCCAGCAAGGTAGGATCATCCACCGGCTGGCCCCAATGGGCCATAAGCCATTCGAGGTCTTCCCTGTCGATGGTTCCGTCGCCAAAGGGAGCTGGGGCAATATCGAGCAGCGGTTGGTCCTGGCCCCATGCCTCGATCAATCGAACGAGGTCACCGATGTCCACGCTTCCGTTGCCATTGGAGTCGAGGATCCCGACGGGAATGATCGGTGCTTGCCACAAATCGTACCCGCCTGCTCCACCCGCGCGTTTGGCCGAGAAGTACAGGGTCAAGGCGTCCGACGAGATCTCCGGACCCCAGTCGTGGGCCATGTAGCCGGAGGTGTTGATACCAGGACCGAGATGGACTACCGGCTCCCACTCGCTGGCTGGCGTTCTGCGAGTGGTCATCCACAAGTCGTAATCATCGCTCCCCGCCATTCTGCAGAAGAAGACGGCTCGGCCGTCCGCCGATATGCTCGGCCCTGCTTCAAACCCGCTGCCATTGATGATAGGTCCGAGATTGACCGGAGTCCCCCATGCGTCACTCTTCGTCGGACGCGTGGACATGTAGATATCGAGGCCACCGTAGCCACCTGGGCGGTCCGACGCGAAGTACAAGGACAATCCATCACTGGACAGCGCAGGCTCACCCTCCCAATACTGACTGTTGACCACCGGACCCAGATTGATAGGTACTTCCCACGGGGCACTAAGGTTCACGCGAGTCGTCATCCAGAGATCAGCACCTCCTTGGCCTCCCACACGTGGTGGGACATTCATGCCGCGGATGCCGTCAGAGAAGAACATCGATAATCCATCCGCTGAAAGACTTGGAGCTGTCTCAAGGGCTGAACTGTTGACGCTTGGCCCGAGATTCGTAGGCGCCTCCCAGGGCGATTGAGGCGTCGGGCGTTGCGTCATCCATATGTCAACACTTCCATATCCGCCCCCGCGGTCGGACGAGAAATACAGACACAAGCCATCGGTGCTTACGCCAGGCGTTACGTCATTGGCGGATGAGTTGACCGCTGCACCGACATTCATGGGAGTGCCAATAGTGAAGTCAGCGTGCACTATTTGTCCGACGAACAGCGCAATGATGCATCCGAGCCAAAGCGTACTACGAAAGATGATATCCATCCTATTCACGGGATCCCTGCCTTTCTGCCCTGCGGGCTACTGTGTCTACCTATGCTCAAACAAGACGTTTGCCTCTCTGGTTGCGGGATCATGGGTACAGACCCCGACCCCAAAGCCAAGCCGCTTGACAATCGGCTGCCGTGCTGCGAATGTCCCCTGCTCCTTCCCTTCCGGTTTTCGGGTCTGTCGAATCCCGGATGGTCCTACTCCGATTTCGTTTGCGGATTCCTGCGCTGTGCCAACTTCTTCACATCCGCGTCGCTGATCGCATAGCTGTAGATGCAGACATCGTCGATCCGGCAGTCATGGTTTGGATCGACATGGACTCCGATGAAGCCTGTTTCCTTGGTGACGTTCGGCTGTCCCCAGGCTGGCGCCCGGCGAATCAGAACGCCATCCACATACAGGCGCATGTATTGCCCGTCGTATGTGCCCGCGATGTGATGCCACCGGTCGTCACTAAGGTCGTCGTCGGAGTGGATTTCGCCTCGCGCCCGATTTCCGGGCCATGCTTCGCAGGATACGCCGCCGTAACTGAAGAGGGCGCCTCCCGGATCTCCCGACAGACGCAACATCCACGTGCTGTACCCTCCGCGGAAGAGGTTATGATAGGGGAGATTCGCCTTCGCCAGCTTGAACCAGCAGGCCGCCGTGATCTCGTCGGTGCAAGTGAGAGCCGGGCTGTTGCCAATATCCACTCGGTCGTTATATGCGGAGATGCTCAGGACATTTCCTCGCTCGGCATCGGTCACAATGGCAGCTCGTTGTGTGAGCTTACCATCCAGGCGGTTCGCGGAGGAATCGGGCGTCACTCCATCCACGGCTTCGTCCAGCCTCCAGAACGCGACGAGTCCGCCCGTCGATGCGCTCCATGGACACAATTCGTCATAGGATTTGCCCGCCCTGTAGAGGTCAAGACGCCACAGGTAGTTGGTCTGCCAGCGAGCCTTCTCCTCGGAGGAAAGCTGTGATAGGGCCTTCTGCTGCCACTGGATCGCCGCCGCGAAGTCGCTCTGTTTGGCGGATACCGCTGCAAGAATCGCGATGAATCGGTGGTCTTTCCATTCCGTAAGCTCGCACGCCTGCATCGCATGCACGAGAGCCCGAGGTCCGTCGCGCAGCCCGACTTCCGGAGAGCTTGCCAGCAACCAGGCGAAGTCAGCCTGGAGCCGCGGATTCCCGGGAGTGATGGCCACCGCTGCATCGTAGTCGTCCCTCAGGTCCTTCGGATTGCCTCCATTCAACGCGGTCTGCTTGGCACGACATCGGTAGGCCACAGCCAGGGCAGTCCTGACGCTCATCAGATCCTCGGGCGACGCTTGAAGGTCCCGCAGGAGTCCTGCCGCGTCCTCCAGCCTCGCGTCCACGAGGGCTGTCCACACGCGGCGTAGTCCGCTGTCTTCCTCCGAAAGGTCTTGTTCCGTTTCACAGAGCCATCGATTCGTATGGGGCGATTCGTGCTCCACCAGAAGCCGTCGCAGCTCGACCAACCGGACCTGTGCATCGCTCATGCGGCCGAGTCTCCGGCAACTCGTCGCGATCAAGGCGAGAGCCTGCGGGTCCGATTGACTCTCCACGCCCTTGCGGAGCAGCAGAGCCCCATCGAGGGTCCTGACCGCATCCTCGTATTTCCCCATGAGGTACTGGGTTTCTCCGAACCGAACGAGTTCCCGAATCTGGCGAATCCTGTTGAGACGCTGCTGTTTTGCCTGCCAGGGAACGCTGTCGATCATGCAGTCGCGCTGATCGGACTTGCTGAACCGCTGGATCGCAGCGGCTGCCTCATCGTGGTCGCCTAGCAGAACGTGGGCCATTGCGCAGGCCAGATGCGTATCGGCATGGTTCGGGTCCCTCGCAAGTTGCCGCCCACCCTCCTCCAGCACGGTGGTGCGAAGGTACTCCGCACGTGTGGGAGCAGGCTCAAGAGACTGATACGTGGGCCGCTTCGGATCGATGCAAGCCAGCCAGAGTTCCTCCTGGGGAGGGGGCAGACAAATGGCCAGGCGAGATCGATCCGGCGACCACCTCGCGACGTTCACGTACTCGGGAAACACGCATCGGGCATCTCCATCCTGAGGATTGAATACCCAGACTCCCGAGGTAGAGCAGATAGCGATCTCTGTACCATCGGCAGACCAATCCCCATGGAGACCGCTCCACGCCTCGGGAATCGGAGAGAACCAGCCGTTGACGACGGCTCCGGAGGCGATCTCAGCGATCCGAAAATCGGAGCCGCTGCCGAATGCGACGTATCTCGCATCCGGCGAGATCGATGGGAGCAAAGAGGGATACGAGGACAATCGCCGCGGCTGTGATTTCGTATCTTCGATATCTATCGAGTAGACGCAGGTGTCCTCCATCCTGCGGAAGAACACTGTCTTGGAGTCCGCCGACCAGAAGGGAAAACCACCGGTGGCCAGTCGGCGGGGCTCTCCGCCGGTCGCAGGGACAATCCAGAGTTCCTCCCGAAGAAGGTGATAGCGAGCCGGCCAACGAACAAAGGCGATGTATCGACCGTCCGGAGACCAGGTCGGATCCTTGCCGGAGTATACCAGCAGACGGGTATGTCCCGTATCCAGATCGAGGATCTCGATCCCCGTGGCGGTTGAAAACGCCTGCGGTGCGGCAGTCAGCCCTGCATCGATCCAGGCGTAGCGTTCCGACCGGCCATAGGCCAGTTTCTTTCCATCGGGAGACCAGGTCATAACCCCGAGGGCCGAGGGCAGCAGGCGCTGGGCCCTCTGCGCCATCCGGCGATACGTATCGATGGCCGCCTGCATGGCGGAGAAGGGAGGCTGCCCGGCCAAGTCGGCCGGCAGATCCAGGGGCCGCCCTGCGGCCAGGATTTCGAAGATGTGCTTCTGAATCCATTGTGTGAACAGCGTTTGGTGCCAACCCGTCCATTTGGCTGTACCCTCATAGACCCGTTTAACGCCGGCAAAATCGCCCATCGCCACAAGGCAGGCAAACTGGCGGCAGTACGCGCCGCGGTCGTTCGGGTCCAGCTCGACGCGTCGTCGTGCATCGGCAATCGCATTCGCATAATCGCCCATCTGTTCATAGGTTTCGCCGCGCTGTGCGTACAGGACAGGCAATTCAGAGCCGATGATGCAGAGCTCTATCGCGTGCGTGTGGTCTGTGACGGCTTCCTGGAATGCCCCGCGATGTCGACGTGCGATGGCGCGAAGGCCGTAACCCAGCGGATCTCGTGGACGCATCGCGATGAGGATCTCGCTCTCCTGCTCCATTCGTGCGTAGTCTCTGATCGCGTAGTAGGCCAGGGTACGCGCCCGCCGCGTCGGGTAATGGCCCGGCTCGAGTTGGACCGCCCTGGACAGCCAGTCAATCGTCACATCCGGACTGCCTGCGGTCATCGCTCGGAGCGTGAAAGCGTCGGCTGTCTGCGGCGTCAATTCGTCGGCGAGTTCCTGATGCCGGCGGGATTTCTCCGGGTCGGTCCCGATGCTGACCCTGGCCAACAAGCCGTGAGCGGCCCCCGCAATCTGCGGCTCGCCAGCAAGGAGCGGCTGCAATTGTGCCCCGGCATCCTGGGGACGTCCCACGTCCGACAGGATCTGGGCATAGAGAAGGCGGGTTTTCGGCTCAACTGTGTCGTTCAAGAGGCTGCCTTCGATCTGGGCCAGGGCCGCCTGGTAGCTGCCTTCGGCATAGAGCCTCTGCGCCGCGGACAACTGGCGGTCTGTCTCGACTTGCTCCTGGAGGCTGGTCACCTGGGTCTGCACCCGTCTGACCTGGAGGCGTTGCGTGGCGATGATGGAGAGCCCAAGAATTACGGCCAGAGCAATTGCGCTCGCCAACGCCAGAGACGCCCTGTGGCGGGAGAGAACCTTACCGAACCGATACGTCGCGGACTCCGGACCGGCGATCAGGGGGCGACCGCCCAGATAGTTCTGGACGTCGTCTGCAAGTTCCGAAGCGGATCGGTAGCGGCGTGTTCGGTCCTTTCGCAGGGCCTTAAGCGGGATCCATTCCAATTCACTACGCAGCCGCCTGGCCAGAGCGACGTGATCGGTCCGGCGGCTTTCAGCGATCTTTCCGGCTCGTTCGCCCAGGGCCGACAGGCGGGTGCTGGGTCGCGGCGGCTCCACCTCGCGGATGATCCGCTGGATCTCGCCCAGGGCCGCCGACCTCAACGTCTCTTCGTCGAAAGGGAGGACCCCTGTGAGAAGCTCGTAGAGGACGACCCCGAGCGAGTAGATGTCGGTCCGTGTGTCGATGTCCAGGGCGCTCATCTCCGCCTGCTCGGGGCTCATATACTCCGGCGTGCCGATCAGCTCGGCGTATCGGGTGAACACCGTGCGTTCGGTCAGACGCTGGTTGGTCGCCTTGGCGATGCCGAAATCGATGACCATGGGGACCGGAACCCCGTCGTGGAGCGTCACCATGATGTTCGAGGGCTTGATGTCCCGATGGATGATTCCCTTGGTGTGGGCGTGGTGGACCGCGTTGCAGACGGGCACGAACAGCTCCAGCCGCTCTTGCGTGGTCAATTGATTCCGATCGCAGTGCTCGGTAATGGAGACGCCTCGCACGAGTTCCATGACGAAGTACGGCCGCCCGGTCTCGGTCGCCCCGGCGTCGAAGACTTTGGCGATGTTCGGGTGGTCCATGATCGCCAGAGCCTGGCGTTCCGCTTCGAATCGCGCGATCACCTGGCGGGTGTCCATGCCCAGCTTGATGATCTTGAGGGCCACCCGGCGTCGGACCGGGCTTTGCTGTTCGGCCATGTAGACCACCGCCATGCCGCCTTCCCCGATCTTCTCCAGCAGCTTGTACGGGCCGATCATGGAGCCGGGACCTTCGACGATGGGGGTGCGGTCGAGCGTGTCGTCCACCTCGATTGGCGGGGTCTCCAGGAAATCCCCCGCCTCATCGTTGGCCTTCAGCAGGCTCTCCAGGCGGCTGCGAAGGCCGGAATCGTGCCCGCAGGCGGTGTCCAGGTAGGACACACGCTCGAACCCTGCTTCCTTCTGCAGGGCTTCGTAATAGATCTCTTCGACTCTCTGAAGGTCTTCCGCCACGGTTGTGCTCCTGAACCACCAGCTTCACTCTACAGTGCGCCGTTTCGGGCCCAATCGCCTCACGGGAAAGAAAAAAGCGTGCAAGATCTCCGAGCCCCTACGGCCGATTGATTTCCTCGTACAGCCAGGCGCGAGCGTACGACCAGTAGCGGTCGGCCGTGGCCTTGGAGATATCCAGCGCCTTGGCCGCTTGCGGGATTGTCAGGCCGGCAAAATAGCGGAGCTTGACCAGTTCGGCTTTCACCGGGTCCTCCTGGGCGAGTTTCGCCAGAGCCTCGTCCAACGCAAGCAGGATCTCCGGCGGTTGCTCACCCGCCGAATCATTCGCCTTGAGTTCCACCCGCTGGTGACTGCCTCCTCGCTTGAGACGTCGTTTCCGCCGGGCTCGGTCCACGAGGATTCGTCGCATGGCCTCCGCAGCGGCCGCGAAGAAATGGCCACGCCCCTGCCAGGAACAGGACCCGGACCCGACCAGGCGAAGGTAGGCTTCGTGGACGAGGGCCGTCGGCTGAAGCGTCTGGCCCGAGCGTTCCTGGGAGAGCCGCTGGGCCGCCAGAACGCGCAGTTCCTGGTAGACCTCCGGCAGCAGCCGGTCGGCGGCGCCGTTGTCCCCCCGTTCGATCGCATCCAAAATCACCGTCAGTCTTGCCATGTTTGCTCCCCACCGTCCCTGCGCTCGCGGGACAAAGGGTATTCTCGCGGAAACATGGCGCACTTTCAAGCCTCGACGAGTCCTGCATCTTCCTGACACCCCGGAGGAGGGAAGGGCGCCAGATGCAGCGATATCGCCCGTTTGAGCAAATCGACGACACTGGAGACCCCCAGTTTTCGCATGATCGTCCTGCGGTGCACTTCGATGGTCCTGTGGGAACGATGAAGGGCATACGCGATTTCCCGCGTGGTCCGGCCGTCCAGGATATAAGCCAGCACAAGGGATTCCGTCGGGCTGAGGTTCAGACCGGCGCTCGGCTCGCCCGCACGACAGGGTTCCAACAGCTCCCGGACGGCGGACTGCAGTGTGGACGTTTTGGCAGAAGTCTCCAGGCAATTCGTGGCCCCGGCCTTCATCACTCGGACGGCCAGCGGCACGTCGCCGGGGTTCACGAGGGCCAGAATCGGCGTCGACGGACAGATCGTCTTTGCCTGCCTGACCAGCTCGAACCTCTCGTCTTGCTCATCATCGAGACAGACGATCAGCAAGCTGCAGGGCTCGTGCTCCAATCCGACGCGAATTTCCGACGGGGTGTTGCAGCATGGCACAAACACGCCGCACCGTTCCAGGACGGTTCGAAGGGCATTCTGAGTCGGGTCCATTGCCCCTGCGACCAACACTCTCCAGGGCGACTTTGTGGTCGCCTTGCCCGCCCAACCGGATGTCAGCGTGAAGAACGACATAAGGTCTCCCTCAGGGAAAAAAGGGCTGCGAGCGCACGACTCGCAGTCCTTCGTGTGTGTGGCTTGTGAGAGCCTCGTCGTACATTTCTTCGACCTCTTGGCGGTTCTCGGCCACGGACCCGTTTCTTGAATCACCATCTCCACCTACTTACAATGCGTCGTTTGGGACCCAATCGCCTCACAGGACGAAAGAAAATCTGAAAAACTCCGAGGGGCCCACGGCTTGTTGATTTCTCTGTACAGCCAGGCCCGAGCATACGGCCGGCAGCGGTCCACCGAGGACCTGGCAAACCCCCGGGAGAAAGGACTGCGAGCCAACGACTCGCAGTCCTTTCTGTGTGTTTCTGCCTTGTCGCGACTTGCAGAAACAGGGATCTTCCAATCGCTAAGGGGCCTTGTGGTAATACCACCCGGTCAGCACAAATTCCTCGTGGGCCCCAAGCAGCAATTCGGGTTTCTGGAGAGCAGCGAGGATGTTCTGCTGCAGCGGCAGGTCCGGGACTCTGGCAATCGTCATCGTCCCATTGACGTACCAGCCCCACTCGCCCGCCTGGCGGATGAGCAACGATGGGACTAAGGCCCTTGACGATCATGTCATTCTCGACGGTGATATCGACATTGCGCCCGTGAACGTTCGGATTGCGCACATGGCTGAACCCATGCCGTTCTACGTCAGTCCCTGGGCTGACTTCTCCCTTGAATTGCTGTCCCCACAGATGATATAACCGTGGCATGGCTATAAAATCGAAACTCCTATCAGCGGTTCTTTGTTCTTGTTTACTGGTCGTCGTTGGGGCGTTCGCCGGAGAGCGGGTCGCGCTGTGGCCGGAAGGGAAGATCCCGGATTCCCAGACCGGTCAGATCGCGGCGACCACCCAGGAGGTGGCGGCTCCAGGATTCAAGGCGGCGGACCACACGATGCCGCATCTCGACTGGTACGAGGCGCCGGCGGAGAAGAACGGCGCATGCATGTTGCTCATTTCCGGCGGCGGTTATCAGAGTTGCTGCGACGGGGTGTGGATTGACCGGGTCGCGAAGAAGTTCACCGAACTCGGGTTCGTCTGCGCGAGCCTCACCTACCGTACGCCGCGTCCGCAAGGGTTGCCGATCTACCAGAGCGCGTGGGAGGACGGGCAACGCGCCGTCCGTCTCGTCCGCAACGACGCGAAGAAGCGCGGGTTCGACCCGGAGAAGATCGGCGCGTTCGGGTTCTCCGCGGGCTCGCACCTGACGGTCTTGCTCGCGACGAGCGCGCTCACGCCGGCGTACGGGCCGGTCGACACGCTCGACAGGCTTCCCTGCCACGTCAACTGGGCGGTGCCGATCTACACCGCCTACGCGCTCACGGACGGACTTACCGGCCCCAACACGCGGGATGGCGACGCGATCGACGTGGAGCTCTCGAACGTGTTCCAGTTCGACGCGAAGACTTGTTCGATGGCGCTCTTCCACGGCGGGGCAGACATTTATTCGCCGAGCGGCTCCACGCAGATCTACCGCCAGCTCCGCCGGATGAAAATCCCGGCTGAGATCCATCTCTTCGCAGACCGTCCCCACGGTTTCATGGGCGACTCGAGCAAGGGCGAGAACGGGACGGCTTACGACCACTGGCTCGACCGTATCGCCGAGTACCTCCGCCAGATGAATTGTGACGGGCGTCTCGGCGAGGAAGAAGATCTGATGGCCCGCTATCCGAACGACGACGCTCGCGGCGAATACCGCAAGGAGCCGATCTGGCCGGAAGGCAAGATGCCGGATGTGCAGACGAACCAGTGCCTGCCTTATCTTGAATGGCACATGCCGAAAGAAGTAAATACGAAGGCGATCCAGATCATCTACTCGGGCGGCGGCTACAATGGCAACGATCCGGACGGATTCGAAGTCGCGCCGGCGCGGCGTTACCTGAACGAAAAGGGCATGACGGTCGTAACGATGAAATACCGCACGCCGCGTCCGCAGGGCGGGCTGGCCAAGCACACGACGGCGTGGCAGGATCTGCAGCGCGCCGTCCGAATCGTCCGCAGCGAGGCCGCGGCGATGGGGCTCGATCCCAACCGCATCGGCATCATGGGCTCCTCGGCCGGCGGACACCTGACGATCATAGGCGCGACCAGCTCGCAGCGTCGTTCCTATGGGCCGATCGACGACCTTGACAAGATCCCCTGCAACGTGCAGTGGGCGGTCGCGATCTATCCGGCGTACGCGCTCACGGACGGCGCAGACGTCCCGAATGCGAAGGGCGGCAACGAGGACGACGCGAGGCTCGTCCCTGAGTTCTCGTTCGACCTCGCGACCTGTCCGATCCTGTTCATCCACGGCGATGCGGACGGTTGGGCGGCGATGAATTCGGTGAAATGCTGGGAGCAGCTTCGCCGGATGGGAATCCAGTCCGATCTCCACACGCTCGTCGGACGCAATCACTGCTTCCAGAGGAAAGCCGCTCCAGGCACGGGCAGCTATACCTGGATGGGGCGCATCTGGGAATTCATGAACCACAAGGGGTTCAACAAGTAAAAAAGCGAACAAGGCCGTCGTGAGGTGAAAATCATAAGGTATCGTCTTTGTACATCCCCCACGGAGGCAATGCTTCCTGCAACCGCCCGGCCTCGAACAACCGTCGCGATACGGATAGAGCGTAGGTCTGCACCAATCCCTCGGATTCGACGATGGCGATATACTCGTAGACATCCCCGCAGGCGTCTGCGAGTTCCTCCAGCCAGCCGACGACCTGTGTGCGCTCGATGTTGGGCAGCCGTTCGCCATGCCCTTCTCGACGGCTCGGACGAAGGAAACGAGCACCTTCTGAGCGTCCGCCAGGGGGGGCCGGGGGGCAGTCCCTATTCACGCTCTCCATCGCAGTGGCTGCCGTTCAAGATCCTCCAGGCTCTTGAGCAGCACACCTGCTGGCGACCGGGATTCGGATCAGGCCTCGCCTGGCAGGGGGATCGAGTTTTCTGGCGGCGCTGCGACGGCGCCGGTTTCGAAATCCGCCGCGGTGGGCGAGAGCGTCAGGTTGTACCAGGGGCTGGCGGTGTTCTTCGTCAGGTCCGACCAGCGGACGATCTGGCCTGTGTACGCGGAGATCCGGCCCATGATCGCCACCATCGTGGACTCCGCCACGTCGCGGGCCTCGTTGAGCGGCTTGCCTTCGCGAATGCTTCGGATCAGGTCGCGATGCTCCTGGACGTAGGGACCGCCCTTCTCCTCAAAGTCCGGCACGGCCACCTGCTTGCCCGTCAGTTTGCCGTCGCCCCAGACGGAGCCCTCGGTCCCGACGAACTGCTCGCTCACCCGCGTGAAGCAACCTTTGACCTGGCGGCACATGCTGTGCACGATCACGTCGTCCCCATAGTCCAGATCGACGCTGAAGAAGTCGTACTGGTTGCCGCCCTGGCGGCGGGCACGACCGCCGAACCCGAGAGCCTGCACCGGCGGCCGCCCGATGAACCAGTTGGCCACGTCCAGATTGTGGCAATGCTGCTCCACAATGTGGTCGCCCGACATCATGCTGAACCGGTACCAATTGCGGACCAGGTACTCGGCGTCGCTCCACCCCGCCTCGCGCCGAGGCGGATTCGAGGAGCCGCCGCCGCACCACCATACCCGACCGCCTGTGATCCGCCCGATCGCGCCCTGGGCCACCGCGTGGGCATTCTGGCGGTACTTCGCCTGGTGGCGCCGCTGGGTACCCGCGACAATCGCCAGGCCCTTCTGCCTGGCCAGTTCGCCCGCCTCGATGACCTTCCGCATTCCCGGCGGATCCACGCCGGCCGCCTTCTCCATAAAGACGTGCTTGCCGGCTCGGACCGCGGCGTCGAGATGCACCGGGTGGAAACAAACCGGCGTCGCAATCAACACGAGGTCCACGTCCTTCATCGCCAGCAGGTCCTTGTAGCCGTTGAAGCCAAAGAACGTCGTTTCCGGCGTGACCTTCATCCTCTGGGCGAAGGGTTTGGCGTTCTTCTGGCACCACTGCTGGATCTTCTCCAGGCTGGTGTCGAGGCGGTCCCGAAAGGCATCCGCGATCGCAACGATCTCGACGCCGTCGTCGGCCTCGAGGCAGTCCGTCACGGCGCCCGAACCGCGTCCGCCGCAACCGATCACGCCCACGCGCACCTTCTCGAAACCCGCGGCGTAGGCCCGATTGGGCAATCCCAGAGAGACGGCCGAAAGCGAAGCCATCGCCACGGTCGAAGTCTTCATGAAGTCCCTACGCGAACAACCCCTTATCTGTCTGCCCATTGCCTTCTCCTGGCATTGTAGAAGCGCAGGCGTGTCCTCTTACGCTTCCGCGCTTATACGCTTATACGCTTATACGCTTCCGCACTCTCTCACACATCACACGCCTTCACGGCCTGCACGAGCGATGGAATCGCCTCGCGAACGGGCGTGTACTCGTGGGCGACATACCCCTGGTAGCCGGTCTCGACGATGGCCCGCATCACCGCAGGGTAGTAGATTTCCTGGTTCTCGTCGAGCTCGTGCCGGCCGGGAACGCCTGCAGTGTGGAAGTGTCCGATGTGCTGGATGTTCTTGCGGATCGTGGCGATCAGGTCGCCCTCCATGATCTGCATGTGGTAGATGTCGAAGAGCAGCTTGAACCGCGGCGAGTTCACCCGTCGGCACAGCTCGAAGGCCCATGGGTAGTTGTCGCACATGTACCCTGGATGGTCCACCTTGCTGTTGAGCATCTCCATGCAGATGGTCACGCCGTGATCTTCAGCGATCTTGACCGCCTCCTGGAGGATCGTCCGGCAGTTCTCCATCCCCTCCTCTTCGCCTGCCGCCGAGCGGTCGCCCGCCATGCAGATGACGTTGGGCCACTTGTACTCGGCCGCGGCGGGGATGTTCTTTCGGAAGTCGTCCAGGAATCTGGCGTGCTGGGATTTGTCGTTGAGCCCCTGCCTGATCGACCCGGCGCCGGGGACCATCGTCGCCACGAGACCGTGCTTCTTGAGCACGTCCCAGTCGGCCCGACCGACCAGGTCCCGACCGACCAACCCCATCTCGATCAGCAGTTTGGCTGTTTGCTCCTGGTCGAGCTTCAGGCCGCGAAGGCACCCGCCGCAGATGGACTGCTTGATCCGCCCGTTCTGCACCACTCGCCCGGTCTGGCCCCGCACGACCGACGGCAGTCCCGCGGCCCCCGCAACCGCCATCGCCCCGGCCAGCATGCTCCGACGCGAAATCCGTCCCGTCCGCAATTCGTTCCCGATACGGTTCATCTCATACCCTTTCCGAAGACCCGGATGCGCGAAACCTCACGACGTTCGCCCTCCATCCTATCGCATCACGCCCTTCGATGCAACGCTCTGGCGGACAATCCACGCCGATGGTTGCGATCGCAGTTGACAGAGTCCGCCTTGCGGATTACCATACCGGCGCATCGTGGACCGACGGTGTCGCGCGGTCCCGGACGTGCCCTCCGCCTTTCTTTTTGGGCAACGGATGCCTGGACACGCCCTGCTGGAGACGCCTCCGTCAGTGGCCTCTTTTGTGTGTGCGTTGAATGGGAAACATCGATGGCCCACTGCCTTCTGACAGGCGCAGCCGGTCTTCTGGGTAGTTACTTACTTCGGGATTGCCTCCTCGCAGGTCATCGTCTGGCGGTGCTCGTGCGACCGTCAGGCAGCGAATCCGCGCGTCAGCGAATCGACGCGCTGCTGACTCGGTGGGAAGATCAAACGGGAAAGGCCCTGCCGCGACCGGTGGTGTTCGAGGGGGATCTATGCCGGCCCGACCTGGGGCTTGACGCATCGGACGAACGATGGATCGGCCGCCACTGCCGGGCGGTGCTCCACAATGCGGCCAAGCTCACGTTCTACGGCACAGACCGCCGGAGGGAGCCCTGGATCTCGAACGTCGAGGGCACGCGAAATATCCTGGAACTGTGCAGGCGAAGCAAGGTCGAGCAGTTCCATCACATATCCACCGCCTACGTCTGCGGCTTGCGCGAGGGGCGCATTCTCGAAGCGGAGCTCGACGTCGGGCAAGAAATGGGCAACGACTACGAGCGAAGCAAGGTCGAAGCGGAGAAACTGGTCCGTTCGGCCCGCCTGGAACAGCCTGCGACGATCTATCGACCCTCCATCATTGTGGGCGATTCGCAGACCGGATACTCCTCCACCTTCCACGGCTTCTACGCCATGGTGCGACTGGCCCACACCCTCGCCAGCCAGATGGTGCTCGGCTCGATCACCGCGGACCTGCTGATGGAGGCGTTCCACATGGACGGGCACGAGCGAAAGGACTATGTCCCGGTGGATTGGGTCTCGTCTGCGATCACCAACCTGCTGGGCCGGCCTGAGCATCACGGCAGGACCTATCACCTGACCGCAGCCGAATCGACGCCTGTGGCGGTCTGGAGTCGGGCGATTCAGCACGCGGTCGAGCGGTGCTCGTCCCTGGCGGACCCCTCGGACCCGACGAGGCGCGATGCCCAGTGGTTTGTCGAATTGTTCCGGGGACAAGCCGGGATTTACCGCGCCTATTGGCGGGATGATCCGCAGTTCGACCGCACGAACACCGTCTCCGCGACGGCCCACCTGCCCTGCCCGACGGTGGACTATGAGATGCTCCTGCGGATGGCCAAGTTCGCCATTCGCACGAATTTCGGGCGGCACACGAGAACGCCGATCGGCGGCAATGGGAAGCGTCCGTGCGTTCTGGAGACGCTGCTGCAAAGCGTGGTGACGCCGGAAAACGGGTGAGGCTCCAGGCGCATCGAAAGCGGGACTATGACGACATGGGCCATCGCGATGTTCTGTATCCTGCTGGGACTGGCGGTCGGTCAGGCGGTCCTGGCATGGCGATTCGCCAGGGTCCTCAAGCGATCCTCCCCCCGCCTGGCAGGAAGTGACTTCTGCCCGAAAACCGCGGTGATTCTGTGCCTGCGAGGGCCCGATCCGTTTCTTCCCGCCTGCCTGAAGGCCATTTTGAACCAGGATTATCCCGACTATGATCTGCACATCGTGGTGGACAGCCGCGAAGACCCGGCCTGGGCGATTGCGGAACAAACCCTCGCGGCGTTCGACGCCTGCAACGTCCGGATGAAACCGCTGGGCGCCCCTGGCGCGACGTGCAGTCTCAAATGCAGCAGCCTGTTGCAGGCGATTTCCGAACTCGATGATTCCTATGAAGCCATCGCCCTGCTGGACGCCGATACGATTGCTCATCGCACCTGGCTGGGCGAACTGGTGGCCCCGCTGGCGGAAGAGCACGTCGCCGCCGCGACCGGCAATCGCTGGTACGTCCCAAACGCACCGTCCTGGGGCAGCCTGATCCGACGGCTGTGGAACGCTGCTGCGATCGTGCAGATGTACTGCTTTCGAATCCCCTGGGGAGGGACTCTGGCGATGAAGCTGGAGGTCGTCCGCCGATCCGACCTGCTGAAGCGATGGGGCAACGCCTTGTGCGAGGACACCATGCTGTATGCCGTCCTGAAGCCGATGGGGTATCGCGTGGCGTTCGTGCCCTCGCTGATGATGGTCAATCGCGAGGAATGCGATCTGGGAGGTTTCTACCGCTGGGTCCGTCGGCAACTGCTCACCGCGCGTCTGTATCATCCCGCGTGGGCGCTCGTGGTGGGACACGGTCTGGCGACGGGCATCGCTCAATCGGCGGGCCTCGTCGCCCTTGGAGCCGCAGCCTTCCTGGGAAATGGCCAGGCCGTCGCATGGATCGCCGCCGGCATGGGGCTGTACTGGCTGCTGATGATCGCATTGTTGGCCGCCATCGAAAGCGGGGTGCGGCACAGCACGAGATCGCGGGGAGAATCCCTGCCGGGCATGGGAGCCGCGGACATTCTGCGGACCTTTGCCGCGATGGCGATGACTCAAGGGGTGTACGCCGCAGCGTTGGTCTCTGCGATGTTCCTGCGGATCGTGGACTGGCGAGGCATCCGGTATCGTATCGAGCGACCTGCGAAGATCCGAATGGTCGAGTACAAGCCGTATGGCAAGGACGTCCGATCGGCGTCCGGCTCCTTGTAGGCGGACGCCAAAGCCGCGGCGGCGTCAGAGCGACTGGTTCGGTTCGGCCGGCTGGTCGGACCGGCAAAGCATACGATCCTCGACCTTGCGAACGTCAAACGGGGACCGGATCTCGTAGACCACGCCTCGCCATCGCACCTTCCGTGTGGCCAGGACGCATGCCGTTGCCAACAAGTGCACGATCTGCGCCGCAAAGACGGCGGCAACGATTCTTGACAGTACGCTGGGCAAGAGACGCCAAACGGGCCCATCCGCCCGATCGGCGGCGCCGCGGACCCGCGCTTCAAGCAGCATCAACGATAGAACCATGGCTGCCGAATAGAACACCAGGGCCCCGAGCGCTACTGCGGCGACAGAAAAGGCCCCCGTCGCCACGGCGTAAAGCATCGATCCGAACGTTCCCAGCAACATACCCGACGCGGCAAACGCATGGAGCACGATCATCCCCCAGAACAGCCTGGGCTGATAGAGCCGGGTCCAGAGCAGTTGTCGGCAAACGAATGCGAACGCAGAACCAAGCGAGCATTCCTCGCGATTGATCATCATCAGGGAGGGAATGAACTCGACGCGCAGCCCGAGTTGCCGCCAGCATTCGTTGATCGGGGCATCCACGGCCAGCGCCCGGTTCCACTTGTCGATCAAGCCAGACCGACGCAGGTCGATTGTTCTGCCTGCGAAAGTCCCCCCCAGAGAATCCCGGAGAAATGCAGCGCAACGACGCAGGCCGCGTTCCAGGCGTATCGGACGATCGAGCCGAATTGCCCCTGCACGGGCGCAAACCAGCGGTGCCCGGTTGTGGCGTCCACTTGACCCCGAATGATGGGGGTCAGGAGTTCCCGCAGCCAAGCCGGGTGAGCGACCACGTCGCCATCGGCCAAGGCGAACAGTTGGATCGATTCATCCAATTCGCGGGCTAGCTGGATGAGCGACGCACAGTGCAGACTGCACTGGCCAGGACGTTCCCTGAGCGTGCGGATGCGGACGTTCGTCGCTCCCGTTTCGCGAACCACCGCATGCACCAGGTCCCACGCCGGATCAGTCTCGCTGTCGACCACGATGCGAAGTTCGTAATTCGGATAGTCCTGCCGCAGGAACCCCTTGAGACCTGCGGCTAGTCCGGGGTCCGCGCCGCGCAACGACAGCAGAATGGCGGCCTTCGGAGGATCGTTTCCGGCGTCCGTCGGGTGCTTTCCCCGCGTACGCACAAGAAACAGGAGAGCCTGCAGAAACTGGCCGAAAGCCAGCAAGACAACCAAGACCGACAGCACCCACGCAAACATCGCACCCATGTTCCCAATCATGCGATTCACCCCGTTTGCTGGATCAGAAATAGTACGCCAGCTCCAGCCTGACGAAATCGTCGTCTCGAAGATAATAGATGACGTTGTCCTTCGGGGCGTTGAGGAAGAACCACACGTCGAGACTCAGACGCCAGTGGTTCCCGAAGCGTCGGCTCGCCTCGATGCTCAGGGCGTTCTCCGCGTCGCTGACGTCCTGCATGAAGCCCACCAGCACCTGCGTGCCCGCCAGGTCGTTGGGCGCCAGACGCAAGCCCAGAAAGACATCGTCGTCGAAGATCGAGGTCATTTCGGGATCGTCGCCGCGCTGGTCGTACACGTACTCGGCCACCAGGCCCACGTCGGACTTGCCGCCCGCGAATCCATAGAAGGTGTACTCCAGGCCTCCGGTGGCGGCGAAATAGGGGTCGAGATACCCGTCTCGATAGCGGGTTTCGAGCTTCCAGAGCCAGTTGCCTCTGGCCCAGGTGGCGTCGAGCCCGAGTTGGGTCGTCCGCTCATAGAACGGGATCAGCCGGGGATTGGCGGTGTCGTTGGGATCGAGGAAATCCGCCGGGGCCAGCAGCGGATCGCGGTTGGTCCCCATGAAAACGTACGCGCCAAGATCCAGGTCCCCCAGTGTCCGGCGGTACCGGACGGCCAGGTCCATCGCTCGCTCCTTGTCGCGGCTCTCGTAGATCGGATGGTCGGTGTCGATCACAAGCGACGGACGCAAACGTCCATCCCTGCCGGGGAAAGTCCGTTCGCGGAAATAGGGGAGGATGAAGATGTCCAGCGCGCCCCAGCTCACGGACGAGGAGAACTGAAGCATGGGCTGGCCGAGCTTGTCTTCGCCGTCGATGTGCTCGACGAGGTCGGTCTGGTTGATGACGTCCACCAGATGAACGAATTCGGTCGCGCCCCAGAAGACGCGGGCCATGCCGAACCGCAAAGACCACCAGTCCTGCGTGTAGAGATAGTACAGCTCGCGGATATCCCAATGCGTTCGCTCGGAATCGGCGCTGTCGATCCGCACGAACGGAGTGAACGTGAAGAGCCCTCCGTTGTCCCATTGATAGTAGTATTCCGGCTGGGCGGCCAGCGAGCCGTTGTGGTCTTCCTGGCCGGGATACAGCGGATCGTTGAAGAACAACCGCCCCTCGGCTGCGACGTACCCGGTGAGTCCGCTGCGACCGCCTTTGGCGGGACCGGCCTCGTTGGGTTCCTTCGGTTCGTTGGGAGCGTCCATTCGCGGGCTGACGGTCGGCGACTGCGACTCTTCGCCCACGACCATCCGCCATGGGCAGGCTGCGACCGCCAAAACCCCCAAAACAACGAGCGTACGTGCGTGCATGCGTCTCACCTGATTCGAGTCAAATTGTGCTGGTTGAAGTCGTTCTCATTGAGCCCCGCGCGGAAGGTGTAGTCGGACCAGAACAGTTGGCTGCTCTTGCCGGTCTGGTGGTTCATCATGTTCATGTCGTGGGGACGCCAGAATCGGTCCTGGTACAGGCGATAGTCCTTGAACGCGAGGGTCTTGAGCAGCGCGTTCTTGCGGTCGTAATACTCGACCTTGAGCATGCGCAGGTGCTCTGTGTCCATCCAGACGAGCAGCCGGGTGTAGCCGGAGTTCTGCCTGTCCAGCGGACGACGCTCGATCACGTGGCAATTCAGCTCCTGAAAGACCTCGTCCCGCAGCCACGTGTGCGAATATTTCTCGATCGCCTGCGTCGCGATGTCCTCATAGGAGAACTCGCTGCCCATGAACGAACCGGACTTGTTCTGGGCCGCGATGCGTTTGACCCGCTCCAGCGCTGGCAGATACAACCACTGATCGTCCGGCTGGTTCTTGTGCGTGTGCGTCAGCAGGACCGTGCCCTTGACGTCGGCCGGGCTGTCGAAGATGCTCAGGCTGCGGTCTCCGTCGTTGGGCATCTCCATCGTGCGAATCCGAAGGGTCCGCTCGCTGGTCTGCCCCTGCTTGTTGCGAAGGATCATGCGAAGGTTCGACGTGGAATCCCCATATCCATTGAACCGTCGCTCGGCCTCCCTGACGATTGCGAGCCCCTTCTCCTCCGCGGTCTGGCCCGCGCACGGAACAGAGGCCGCGATCGCCACGACCATCGCCATAGTGAGCATTCTTGCCATCCGATGCATCCGTCCCTGTCCAATCATCATGAATCAGACTTTGTCCTTGAGCTTACCCGTCGGGCGGTCGAATTTCATCAACAAACTCGGAGAGAGGAAGAAGTCCACCACCAAGGCCAACCCGATCACCATCGCGCACATCGTCCCCATCTCCGCGTTCATCCGGTAGTTCGACACGCTCATGACCAGGAACCCCGCGATCAGAACGATCGTCGTGATCCCGATGGCCGAGCCCACCGTCTCGAAAGCCGCGCGGACCGCCTGCTCGGGCGTCAATCCGTCCACCGTGCGGGCCCGGAAGTACTTGACGAAGAAATGGATCGTGTCGTCGACGATAATGCCCAGGGTCATGGCGACGACGACCGACAACGCAAGTCCGAACTGCCCTTTCGTCGCGCCCCAGATCCCGAAGGCGATGAACGGCGGCAGAAGGTTGGGGATCAGAAACAAAGCCACGAATTTGAGACTTGGCAGCACGAAGATCATCAGGAAGGTGATCGTCAGGATCTCGCAGAGGGCCCCCAGGAGCATGGCGACGATGTTCCGCTGGGTGATGTGGGCCCAGGCCAGGGACAGTCCCGTGCCGGGCCCCTGCATGGAGGCCGGTGCGTTCGCGATCAGCCACTGCCCGGCGGCCTCGTCCATCCTTCGCAACTCGCTGGCCTTCATGCTCTGGAAGTTCACGAGGAACCGCGAGGCCGACTTGTCGACGTCGATCTGGCTGTTGAGGTCCCGGCCCACGGGAAGAGACATCTCGTACAGAAGCAGGTACTGGGCCGCCAGATCCCGTCGTTCGGGGATGCGGTAGAAGGCCTCGTCGCCGCCGTGCATGTCCTGGTTGAGCCGCTTGATGGTGTCGACGATCGTCATCACGTGAACGACCTTGGGCTGTTGGCGATACCAGTTGGCGAACCGGTCCACCGTCGCCAGATACTCGGGGTCCAGGACGCCGCCGGACTGCCCGGAATTCAGGGAATACTCGATCACGTCCCAGCCCCGCAGATTGGCGATCATGAAGTCCGTCGCCCGACGGAATTCGAAACTGTGGTCGAAGTACATCAGGAAATTGTCGTCCAGCTCGATGCCCAGGATGCCGACGCTGCACACCGCGGCCACGACGAGCATCGAGATCAGCAGCAGACGCCGCCGGCGGATGACGAAGTCCGCCAGTCGGTCCAGATTGGGCGGAGAAAGGGGACATTCTACTTTTTCGCCTGCGGAGCACGCCGCGAAAAATGGGAACGCCGAAAAAGTAGAATGTCCCCTTTTTCCCGCCCGTCGCGCCGTCACCGGCAACACCGCGATCAGCGCCGGCAGCAGCAGGATCGAGTTGACCAGGTCGATCGTGACGCCGATGCCGACGAGGTTGCCCAGGTCCTTCAGCGGCGGCGACTCGGAGAAGTTCATCGTGAGAAAGCCCAGGATCGTCGTGATGCTCGTGAGAAAGACCGCCTTGAGGTTCACCTGGAGCGACTTGGCGACCGCCTGGTGTCTGGACAAGCCCTGACGGGCGTAATGGAACATCGTCGTCAGGATGTGGATGTTGTCCGCGACCGCCAGCGTGAGCATCAGCGCCGGGGCGCCGACGGACACCGCGTTGAGCGACATGCCGGTCCATCCGATCAGCCCCAGGGCCGAGACCATCGACATCGCCGTAACGACCACCGCGGCAAGAGTCCCATAGAAGGACCGAAGGGAAATGCCGACCAGGATCGTCACGACCACGAAGGAGATCGGAACCAGCGTCAGCAGGTCCCGCCGGCTGGCGCTGGCGAAGGCGTCGTCGATCATGACCGAACCGGTCACGTGGAAATCGATGTCGGGATACCGCGTGCGAAACTCGGCGGCCATCCCGCGAACGTAGCGGGCGATCTCAGGAGTGGAAGGCGGTCGGTCCTCGGGCGCCGTGAAACCGATGTGCACGCCTGTCACATGGCCGGTGCGGGACAGGAGCATGTCGATCAACGTCTTCTGCACCAGGGCCTTGGCGCGAATCCTCTCCATGTCGAGATCCGACAGGCCGCAGGGATCGGGGACGAGATCCTCGACGATCAGATCGTCCCCCTCGGCACGGGTGGACTGAAAGTTGGTGATCGAGTTGACGACGGTCGAGAAAGGCACCTGCCAGCCGGCCTCGGTCAGCTCGGTCACCGCGGCCAGGGTCCGACGGGTAAAGACGTTTCCATCGTGCGGCGCGACGACGAAGAAAACGCTCTGCTCCCGGCTGTAGACGTGCTCCAGGGCCTTCAGAGCGAGGTAGTCGGGGTTCTCTTCGCCAAAGAACACGCGCGTGTCGTTGCAGATCCGCAGGTCCTGGATCCCCGCCGCCAGAGCGCATGTAATGACGAGAGTCGACAGGATCACCGCCCACCGACGCCGGACCACCCAGTCGCCCAGCCACTGCCCTACATCGATCGTACGTCTGCTGTGCACCGAACCTCTTTGGGATCTGCTACTTCTTATTTGCTATCTACTACTTGGCTGATCGCGAACGATCCCCCAGCCCTGGATTCGCAAATAGTAAGCTGCAAACAGCACGTCGTCAATCCCTCGCATCTTGCGGGTAGACGATGATCCGATCGTGGACCAGCAGGATCAGATCGTTGCAGCCGTCGCCGGTGACGTCCTGGACGAGCGCCTGGCGGGGCTCGCCGACGTTGACGCCGCGGCCCTGCGGACGGTCCGAACTGTGCGGGTGTTCCTCGAAAACCTTGAATTTGTAGGCGTCGACCAGTTGTGCGTTCTCGTCGAAGGACAGAATCTGCAGGTGACGGCGGGCCTGCTCGCAGAAGACCAGTTCCGGCACATCGTCTGCGTTGACGTCGCCGATCGCGAAAGAACCCAGTCGTCCGTCCTCGATGCTCGGCTCGAACCCCGCAATCTGGCGAAACGACCATTGGGTCGTCGGGCGCAGGCAGATCAGCTCCCGCTCGCCGCAAAGGACGAGGTCATGGGCGTCGCCCGCGCCGAAATGACCGGCCAGGATCTTGCGGACCTTGGCGGTCCCCACATTGACCTCGCGAGACACCTGGTATGTGCCGTCGGCCTGCGCGTCCATGAAGAACACGATCCCGGAGACATCGTCATAGGCCACAAGGCCCGGAGCCCCGACTCCCGACCCAGGCGCGACCGCCGCGACGCGAATCTGACGGCGTCCATCCGCAGCCTGATACTGATCGACGACCTGCCAGCCCTTTTCCGCGTCGAAACGCATCGCGCGGGCAAACTCGCCCCGCGCCACGAGCAACACGGGACGACCCTCCTCGCCCAGCGGCGCCACGCAGATCGCGCAGGAACCCAGATTGCTTACCAGACCGCTGTGGGTCTGGTCCTGGGCCTGCTGCTCGAACACCCCTTCGCTCGTCTGACGCACCAGAAGCAGAGGATCGTAGACGCGAACCACGATCAGGTCCATGTCGCCGTCATGGTCGATGTCGCAGGCCAGCAGGTCCTGCGGCCGATCCTGCACGCCCGTCAATCGGACCGACGGTCCCGGCTGAGACGAAGGCCCGCCGATGTCCAGGACGCTGCGGAAGAAGAACGCATCCGACGGGTCGGGGCCTTTGGCCACGTAGGCCAAGTCGATCCGACCGTCGCGATTGAGGTCCGCCAGTTCCATCGCCTGGGGCTCGCCCACCACCGCCACCGTCTGCGGAAAGCACAGCCGTCCTCCTTCGAACCGGGTCAGCGCGATCAGCTTCTCGTCGATGCTCAGGACCGCCAGCGTGTCCGCGGCATCGTCCCCCAAACGGGCGGCGCAGACCTTTCGCATGTCCTTGAGGCCGGGATAGACCGCTGCCGAGCCCAGGCCCAGGCCCGCCTGGCCGGAGAAGACGAGGAACTGCCCCCGACCGGGGTCGGTCACGACCATGTCGGTCAAACCGTCTCCGTCGATGTCCGCACAGGTCGTGTCCCGCTTGGAGGCGTCGTCGCCCGAGGGCAGCGGATGGATCGAGACCGCGTCCCGCTGCTGGTCTTCCTGGACCATCGCGTGGAGGGAGAATCGCCCGGTCTGGCGCGCCACCATGGCGATCGCCTGCTTGCGCGAGTCGCCCAGTTGGCAGAGGCGCAGAGCCGCCGGCGCGGGGATGGGATACCGCCCTTCGGGACCCAGAGCCCCGTCCTCGTTTTGCAGCCTGATCCGCAGGGGGCACTCTTCCTGGTCGCCGGTCACCAGGACCAGATCGCTGCGGCCGTCGCCGCTGACGTCGCCGATTTCAGCCTGGCGGAGATTCCCGGAGGAACTGTAGTGGCGGACCGGTCGGGTCATTCGCCCGTCGGCGTCCTGGAGCACGATGTAGTAGCCATCCTGCAGGAGCAGGACCAGGTCGGTCCGACCGTCGCCGTTGAGGTCGCCCCAGGCCAGGGCTTCGGAGGTCTTGAGCCCGTTTCGGAGATCGAATCGGGTGGCCGTCTCCCAGGACAGATCGCTCAGTGAAGGCGCATCCTTCTGGGAGGAACCCTTCTTCCCAGCCTCGCCGGGGCTCTGCAGAACGATGTAGAGCCCCTCGGCGCTGTAGTACGCCAGATCCGGACGTTGGTCGTGGTTGAAATCCGCCAGGGCAAGGCTCGTGGCCTTCACAGGGAGCGGATAGGAGTACCGTTTGAACCGCCATTTCGCCTCGCGTCCGAACAAATCGTTGACGTTCTCCTTCGCAGGCGTGGGTTCCGCCTCGGCCGCCTTGGGATCGAATCCGGGTCTCTGCAGCAGCAGTTCGATTCGAGCCTTGCGGTTGTTGCACACGACCAGATCGTTGAGCGAGTCTCCGTTCAGATCGCCCGCCAGCAGCGTCCCCAGCTCCCAGTCCAGCTTGAGGATCTCCATGTCCCCAAAGCCGTAGTGATCGCTCAGCGCGCCCAGGCAGACAGCGGACGTCGCGCTCCATACCGCCAGAAACAACGCCCCTGTAGCCGTGATTGTGCCCGCCCGCCGTGAAACCATGAACCAGTACCTCCCGGGAATATGCGCTTCCCTGTCGCACGCATCGCCTATATAATCAGCCGCATTCACTGTGCGACGAATATAACTGGGCCCGTGCGTTCTCGCAAGGCGGGCGGAGGTTTTTCGAGGACGAGCATGAAGAGACACACCCTCCTGACGACAGCGTTGATCGTTCCGGCGATTCTCTCTATCGGCGTCTGCGCCGCAGTCGCCAAGACGATCGTCCTTCGAAGCGGCCAGCAGATCCGCGCCGACATCCTCCGCCAGGACGAACAGGCGGTCATCCTCGACCTGGGCTACGACGTGCTGCGGATTCCGCGGACCCAGATCCAGGCGATCCGCGAGGACAGCCCGGCGCCGGACAAGGGGGCGGAGGAGACCGCCGCCCAGCCGCAGATCCAGGGGCTGTACCGGACCGCCCGACCCGCCAAGACCACTATCGAGCAGAACGTGACACGGTTCGGCGAAGCCGTCGTCATGGTCAATACCCCCAGCGGCGGCGGCTCCGGCTTCCTGATCAATCCCGACGGATACCTGATCACCAACTACCACGTCATCGCCCGCGAGACCCTCATCCGCACCACGGTCTTCCACCGCACCGAGAACGGGTTCGAGCAGAAGCGATACAGCAAGGTCAGGATCATCGCGATGAATCCGTACGTCGATCTGGCGTTGCTCAAGATCGAGGACGCGAACCGCCCGTTCCAGCACGTGTTCCTGGGCGACATGAGCCGGGTCAACGTCGGCGAGACCGTGTTCGCGATCGGCAACCCGCTGGGCCTGAGCCGCACGGTCAGCCAGGGAATCGTCTCGACCACGAACCGCGATTTTGAAGGGCAGCTCTACATCCAGACCACCGCCGACATCAATCCCGGCAACTCCGGCGGCCCCCTGTTCAACCTGGCCGGCGAAGTGATCGGCGTCACCTCCATGGGCTACCTGTTCTACGGCGGGCTCAATTTCGCCATCCCCGCCAACACGGTGAAGGCGTTTATCGACAACTGGGACGCCTTCGCCTATCGCGAGGACAACCCCAACGCGGGCTTCCGCTATCTTCAGCCCGGCGGTCGCACGAACCGGCAGGCCCCTCCGACGGCCAGGGTGCCGGAACTATAGAAAACAGCAACAACAGAACACGTTGAATTCGAGAGGAGAACCATGCTAACGCGAGAAATTCGAAATTCGAAATCCGAAATCCGAAACAAATCCGAAGCACAAAACCCCAATGACCGAAACGCTGTCGCCGGCCGCGGAGTCCGTTTTGGATTTTGGATTTGGAGCATTCGTGCTTGTTTCGGATTTCGAAATTCGAATTTCGGATTTTCCACCCTGTGCCTGATGCTCCTGGCCTTGTGCATGCCGGCCCGGGCCGACGTGCTCGAATCGGCCAGGATGCTGCCGGACGACATGATGGTCCTGGTGAGCGTCGAATCGGTCAACGGGCTGCGGGCCGCGATGGAGAAGACCTCCCTGTACAGCCTGTACAAAGACCCGTCGATGCAGCCATTCGTGACCGAAACCGAGAAGAAGATACGCGAGGTGATCGATACGCGTCTCAAGGATTTCTGGCAGAAGATGCAGATCGAGAATCCGCCCCAGCAGCTTCCGATCCCCGAGGGCCGTCTGGTCCTGGGCGTCTCCCTGGCCAGGCCCTCGACCGCAACGGACGCAGGAAGGCCCGGCGCAAACGGCCCCGCGTTCCGTTTCACGGTCCTGGCGGACATGGGCGGCCGGGCGGAGACTGCCCGAAAGACGATCCTCTCGCTGACCACCAGCGCGACCAACGCCGGCGCGGCGGTGTCGAAGAGGAGCGTGGGCGGATTGGAGCTCAACGTGATCGCGCCAGAGGACTCCGACGATCCGACCCTGTACTGCGGGATGAAGGACAACTGGCTCGTGCTGGTCGGCGATGCGACGAAGGAACTTGCTTTTGCCGAGTCGGTGGTGCAACGCATGGGCAGGAGTCTGCCGGGCAGCCTGTCCGATAAGGCCGGACTCAAGGCCGCGGCCAAGACGCTGGGCGAGTCGCAACTTTTCGTCTTCGTGAACGCCGACGCGATCCGATCGTTCGCCGCGAGCATGGCTCCCGACAAGGCCCAGGTCGATCGCGTGATTCAGGCTCTGGGTCTGAAGAACGTCACGGGTCTGTCGATGGCCGCTCAGATCGGCGGGCAGAGGAACCAGGAAGGGGTCTCCAGGATGCTCATCGGCATCGACGGTCCCAAGATCGGGATTCCCGCCCTGTTGGGCGACGCCTCGGGACCGTTGAAGCTCAACGCCCGCCTGTTGCCGCGCGACGCGGTGGGATTCCTTTGCGCGAACTATGAACCGACCAGGATCTTCGACGCCGCCAACAAGATCGTGCAAGGCGTCGCCTATATGGATCTCAACATGATCGCGCAGATGGGCATGGCCGCCACCGCCGGCGAGGGCGGTCAGCCTGCGGTGCAGCTCCGCGACGACGTCCTGGCCCAGATGGGCGCGCCGGTTCTGTTCACCTGGCAGATAGAGAAACCCTACACGTTCGCCAGCGAAACGAAGTTCCTCGTCGGTCTGTCGGCAAAGGACGCAACGAGGCTCGATGGAGCCGTCGGAAGGATCCATCAGGCGTTCCTGGGAGGCCAGCCGGAATCCCGGCGCGAGATGCTCAATCATACGCTGTACCTGCTGCCGTCGGGCCCGTCCGCCATGGATTCTGAGGATGAGGAGGACACAGACAACCCCGCCATCGCCGCCGCCCAGGCGAAGGAAGAAGCGATGGCCCTCTCCGTCGCAGGCGACACCCTGGTCTTCGGCCAGGTGGACGAGGTCGAGCAGGCCATCCGCAATCAGCAGAAGGAGCCGCAGGATTCGCTCCTGAACGACCCGATGTTCCGTTATGCGAAGGACTCGCTGCCCTCCCAGGCCTGCCTGTTCGTCTATCAGAACAACCGGCTCAACAGCGAGATCACCTGGGCCGCACTGAAGCAGTTGGGCAAGGACCTCGCCAAACAGGATGCCTCGGATGACCAGGAGGGGTCCTGGAACCCGATGCTGATGGCGTTGCAGAAGATCAAGGCGTACGTGGACTTGAACAAACTGCCGGAGTTCAAGGCGGTGGAGAAGTACTGGGGCGCGACCGTCGGCTATATGCAGAGCCGACCCGAGGGCCTCTACTGGGAGAGCGTCACCCTCCGTCCGCCGCAACAATGATAGGTACCAGATGCAAGAACGCTTTTCATGAGGACACGCATATGAAACGAGCCAATTACCCCGCGGCGATGTGCCTGGCGGCGATGTTCATCTTGGCCCAGTTGCCGATCGAACGAGTGTGCATGGCGGAAACCAAGGAACAGCGCGACGCCCGGATGGACTGGTGGCGCCAAGCCCGCTTCGGCATGTTCGTGCATTGGGGCCTGTACTCGGGTCTGGCCGGGACGTGGAAGGACAAGCCCGTCGGCACTCGGGGCGGCATGGAGTGGATTCAGCAGCGAGTCGGCGCCGACACCTACGAGTACGCGCACGAGGCGGTGCCTCGATTCCACCCCAAGGAGGGCTTCGCGACAGAATGGGCGAAGCTCGCCCGCGAGGCCGGCTGCAAATATGTGGTCTTCACGACCAAGCACCACGACGGCTTCTGCCTGTTCGACTCGCAGTACACCACCTACGACGCAAAGGACCTCGTCGGCCGGGACCTGTGTCGCGAGATCACCGACGCCATCCGCGCCGAGGGGATGAAGGTCGGCTTCTATCATTCCGTGATCGACTGGCATCACCCGCAGTACGACTACGCCAAGGCCAACCAGCTCCCCCACCCGCTTCGCGGCAAGCCCTCCCCGAACGGGCCCCGCAACCACGACCTCTACGTGGACTACCTGCACCACCAGGCCAAGGAACTCTTCTCCAACTACGGCACGCTCGACGTGATCTGGTGGGACTATTCCAAAGAGGGCAACGAAGGCCCCTTCTGGCGGGCCGAGCAGCTCATGGCCATGGCCCACAAACTCCAGCCCGCGATCATCTCGAACAACCGGCTCTACCACATCCCCGACATCGAGAAGGAAGACTCCTCCGGCCGGCTCAAGACCTGGAAGCCCGAGCAAGGCGACTTCACAACGCCCGAGCAGACGATCCCCGCCACCGGCATTCCCGGCGTGGACTGGGAGGTCTGCATGACGATGAACACCACGTGGGGCTACTCCGAGCACGACGACGCCTGGAAGCCCACGCAGACGCTCATCCGCAACCTCGTGGACATCGTCTCCAAGGGCGGCAACTACCTGCTGAACATCGGCCCCAAGGGCGACGGCTCGATCCCCGAGCAGAGCGTCACGTCCATGCGGGAGATCGGCAAGTGGATGGCGACCAACGGCGAAGCGATCTACGGCACAACCGCCAGCCCGTTCGACAAGCCCGCCTGGGGCCGCTACACCGCCAAGCCCGGCCGGCTCTACACCCACGTCTTCGACTGGCCTCAGGACGGCGCTCTGAAGATCCCCGCGTCGGATCGCAAGATCGCCCGCGTCTACCTTTTGTCCGACTCTGGTAAGAAGCCGCTGAAGACAGAGGCCGGCCCGAACGTAATGACGATCCGCGTGCCCGCGCAGGCGCCGGACGCGAACGTCTCGGTCATCGCGGTGGAATACGTGACTCCATGACTACGGCGAAACGATCTCGAACGGAATGGCGGGCAGCGTGACAGCCGCTGTGCGAGACCGGTTGGCCGGAGGTTTGTCCTTGCTCGCGGCGGGTCTCGAAGTGAAGGCGCCGATGATCAGATTCCCTTTCAGGCCGGGCTTGACCTTCTCGGCGTCGCACCGAAGCAGGATCTCCGCGACATCGCGCGACGACGTCACTTTCTCGACGGTGATTCCCTCGGGCGGGTCGCTCACCTCAAGCTGCATCGCCCCGGCGAGTGACCGCGAGGGCGCCGCGACCCGAACCGTAGCGGCGCCTCCGGCCGGGATTCTGATGGGGACGTCGTCCAGGATGGTCACCACGCCCCTGGCCATCCGCTGGCCTGACACGAATACCCTGAGTTCCTCCGCAGGGACCAGGTGCCGATAGAAAAAGGCCTGCATCATGTCGTCGGCGGGCACGACCGGTCGGCTGACCTCCCGACCCTCGATTGTGGCGCGGCCCTCCAAAGACAAGGAGATCGACTCGGAAGTCGGGGTTGCCGGTGTGGTCAGCGTCACCTGTACTTTGTCCGGGCCCTCGGGAACCCAACCATTAAGCGAGAACCCGCTCGGAGCGTCTTTCAGGACCAGCGAGATATCGCCCTGAAAACCATCCTTGCGAAGGGCGTACACGGTCAGCGGGACTGTGTTTCCGCCGCGAAAATTGACGCTTGACGGCACAATGCGCAGCTCGAAGTCCGGCCGCGGCAGGCTCACGCGCAGGCGATACCCGTACTCGGCGCCCCCCTTGTTCTGCGCGTCGGCCAGATGGAGGTAGTACGTCCCGTCCGCAGGCAAAGCGACGTGCAGAAGGGAATCCGCATGGTGTGTCGCCAGTCCCTGGCCCTTGTCCTCCTGATCGTCATTGATCGCCAGTGGCCGACCGATGGCGTTCGTCATCTTCAATACGGAATCCAGCGGTGAACCGAGCCGCCGTGCGGTGACCTCCGCGACGATTTCGCTGCGGGCCCGACCCTCAAAGCAGAACACGTCGTTGTCGCCGGCCTTGTCGATGCGGCCGTTTACGATCAGCGGAAGCGCGATCTGCTGCGCCCCGCCAGCGGAATCGTTCGACTCCTTCTCCAGACACTCGGGCAGCGTATCGATCGCAAACGACGGTCGATTGAGAAACGGTGGCGGACGATCTGCCAGATCGACAATCTCGCTTCTCCCATCGGACTGCCCACTCTTGTGTGCGATCCTGTCGGCGGGCAGGTTCCAGCCCGCGAGGTCCACTCTCGTCCGCTGCCCCGCCGGCCCCCCGAGCGGGAAGATGCTCGTCACGAACGGCAACTCCCCTATCGTGACGCGGTAGACGAAATCCTCCCGGCCGCGATAGATGGAGTCCCGGATCTCGACCACGTACTCGCCCTCGGCGGGGATCTCATAGAACAGAACCGGGTCCGGGCTGAATCGGTAATCGTCCACATACGCGACTTCTCTACCCTGGGCGTCGTACAACGTCAGGACCGCCTGAAACCAGCCGGGAACCGCGTCCGCCAGATAGGGAATCAACTCGCGGGCACAGGCGGCAACGACGAGCTTCTGACCCTTTCTGGCCGCGAAGCGATACCGGTCCACGTCGCCCGGCAGGATCTGGCCGTTCAGGACCGCCGGCAGCGAGACCCGCATCTCCGTCTGGACGATTTTTCCCGGCCGGACCCCCGTTCGGGCCCCGCCTGCCGCTTCGTCCTTCGGTTCGTTCTCGATCACCTCCGGCAACCGGCCCACATGGAACACAAGAGGGCTTGACAGACCGGCAGCCGTCATGAACCTCATTTCGCGTACCCCCGGCCGGGCATCCGGCGACAGGGTGATCGAGAGCGTGACCGTCTCGGAAATGGCGGGATTGGCTTGCCGGTTGGGGGCGCGTTCGGCCAGCGTCTTTCGGATCTCCGCCAGCATCCGCTCGTCCTCGGCCGTCCACTGCCGGGGCTCCGACGCGTCGCCCTGAGCGCCCTTGGTCGCGGCGGCTTTCCTCTCCTGCAACTGGCCGGCCCGTTCCCTCAGCTCGTTGAACTCCTTCTGCGTGAGCGGCTTGACGTGCTCGACCGTCACGGCCTGAACGCCGTCGCCCGAAAAGAACGCCCGGCCGGCCCCGTCCAGGTACTGCCCGCCGATCACGACCAGAAACGTCTGGCCCTGCCGGCCGCCGGCCGGATAGACGTAGCCGATTCGCGGGCTGTTCTGCTGCGCCTGCACCACTGGCACGACCGCCAGGAACACGACCAGCATCGACATCGATTGCCATCGGGACAGTATCGGCATCATTTCCGTCCACCTCCGTCGCCACCGAGAGCTGATGATTCCGTTTCACTCCATGACGCGCCGCGCCGGTACAGCACAGGTCGTTCCGCCGGCGCGAGCTTGAGTTCCTGCCCGTCGGCCGAACGTTCGATGAGCATGTGCCACTGGCGCGGGTCGGTGCTGCCCTGGGGATGGCTCGCCGAACGACTGCCGATCTTCGTCGGGCCGTCCACGCCGTTGGCGAAGAGGAACCGGGGCGTCCGCTCGAAGACGAAGAGCGCGCCGCCGGGCAGGCCCTTCGCGTTGCCGCCGTGGCCGAACAGGCGAATGCGGTCGCAGTCGCGGACTACGAGCATCGGGTCGTTGCCCTCGTACTTGGTCCCGTAGATCGAGACGTTGCGAGCGCCGCGCAACTCGCTGGTCACGTGTTGCGGGCTGAACTGGTAGAAACGCAGCGGACCCTGCGCCCCATCCACAAGCAGGCGGGCGGCGCGATAGTTGTACCAGTTCCCTCCACCATGACCGCTAACCACGACCAGCGGCGGCTCGCGCGACGACGTGTCGTCGCGCTGATTGCCAGGACGCGGCCCGAATCCGGTGACCGCCAGATGGCGGATCTCCACCGCCCGAAAGACCGAGCGTCCGCCGCTGCGCCAGTGCAGCGCCCGCGCGCCGGGGACATTGCTCGGCGACCACAGACCGAGAAAGGCCAGTACCGTGTCGGCGTCCGCCGTATCGGCCGTACGCACCAGAGGCGACGGATTCTCCGCGTTCTCGAATCCCTCCCCGCCCGTCGTGAGCAGATGGGACAGATGTTGGCCCACGCCGACGAGCTTGGTGTGCGGCTTCAGTTCCAGCGGCCGGGCCAGGCGATAGAAGCCCTTGGGCAGAAGTACGATCTCGCGTTCGTCGATCGCCCGCTGGAGCGCGGCGGTATCGTCTACCCGGCCGTCGCCCCTGGCGTTGTACGGCGGCGCCTTCACATTGACCGCCTTGGGCGACTCGAAACCGGGAAACGCCGGCGACCAAAGATGCCGGGACTGCAAGTCCGCCGGCGGGGCCTGGCCCGACACAACATCGCAGATCCGCTCGACCCGGCGGCCGTCCATGTAGACGGGGTAGTGGTACTCGATGCCCTGGTTCACGCGCGGTCGGCTCGCATGGGCGTATTCGCGGACGTGCAGCCAGCCCTCGGGATTGCCGGACAAGTCCACCTTCTGCTCCGCGTCGACGACGACCGTCGTCGCGCCGCGAACGAACACGTGGTTCAGATACACCCCGCGATCCGAAGCCACCGCCACGCGCTGCGACTTGTCCAGCGCCGAGCCTTCGAAGACGATCTCGCTGTCGGCGAGCGTCAACTGGCCGTGGTTGGCGGGCAGCCCCGCGCCGACCTGGATGAGCGGTCCCGCGCAGCGATCCGCCACGATCTTCAGTCCCGCCGCCACGAGCGTTTGCCGGCTCGTGCTGCGGATCGCGGCTTCCGTCTGCCCGCGCAGGGTGAAGCCGGTGATCGTAGGCGTGGGCTGCGTACCCGAGAGGTATCCCGTGAAGTCCAGACCCACGCGGCCGCCGATGACCGTCACGTTCGCGCTGCCGCCGCCGGAACCGATGCCGCCCTGGAGGCCGATCAGCCCGTGCGTGACGTCGATCGCGCAATCCTCGACGGCCGAGCCCTCAGCCGCCTGGTGCCGCAAAGCGATCGCGCCGGCGTTGCCTTCGCCGATGACGATGTCCAGGTTCACGAGCATCTGGTTCATCGAGATGTTGGGCTGCTCGATCTCGGGGCTCAGGCCGTCCGTCACGCGGTCGGCGGTCGTCGCATTGAAGTAGCCGCGAGCCCAGAAGTAGACAACGATTTTCGGTTTCTCTGGATCGCCGAAGCCCGGCGACTCGGGCGCCAGCAGAATCCGCGGCCGCTGGGGTCCGCGGCGCGAACCCAGCAGCACGCACGGCCACAGGGGCGCGCCGAAGACCCGGCCGTTCGAGCGCCGGTAGAGCTGGCGGATGCAGGACAGGGTGTCGGAGACGCGGTACGTGCCGGGCGGGAAGAAGCAGATCATCTGGTGGTCGCGGGCGAAATCGATCGCCTGCTGCAGGGCCTTCGTCGCGTCGCGACTGCCGGTCGCGTCGGCGTGGAAGGGAGCTTTCGTCACGTCCACGAGACCCAGCGCCGCGGTGCACGGGTCGCCCAGTTCCGCCGGCACGTCGAGATTCACGCCGTCGGCAAACGGCTCGCGCACCGTCGGATGGACGTAGCGGAGGTAGGCGTCACCGTCCGGAGAATCACTCATCGACGCGTGCGCCCCCGCGACGGCAAGGACGAGACATGCCACGAACCCAACAACCGGCGGTCCAGCTCGCCTGTGAGACTGCGGCTTCAGCAATTCGTTTTCTCCCGTTTATCAGAAGGTGTGCACGGCATACGCTACAGGATTTCCGTTAGTCGTCCGCTTCCCGGGGGCAATGCGGGAATCGCCAGACCCTGCGGGTGAGGCAGTTTCGCCGCCGGGTCGATGCCGAGCAATTCGTACATGCCGGCAATCAGATCCACAGGGAATACGGGCCGGTCTTTCACCTCTTCGCCCGTGGCATCCGTGGCCCCGACCACGCGGCCCCCTTTGAATCCGCCGCCGGCGACGACGACCGAGAAGACCTTGCCGAAGTGGTTTCGGCCGCCGTTCCAGGGCGGTTCCCACTGGACCCGAGGGGTCCGGCCGAACTCGCCGCCCCACCAGACGATCGTGCTGTCCAACAGGCCTCGCTCCGAGAGGTCCTGCAGGAGGGTCGCCATGCCGCGGTCCATTTCCGGGAGTTTGCGCCGCATGATCTGGAAATGCTGCTTGTGCGTGTCCCAGCCCTTGTAGTTGATCGTAACGTAGGGAACGCCCCGCTCGACCAGCCTTCGGGCCATCAGACAGGATTGCCCGAACGTGTTGCGGCCATACTGCTCCCGCAGCTCGTCCTTTTCATCCGCCAGATCGAAGACCTTGGCCCCTTCGCCGAGGATCAGATCGTAGGCCTGGTCCTCGCAGCGTTCGTTGGCGGCCAGTTGCGGATCATCCTTCATGGCGCGACCCAGCGTGTTCAACCGGCCCAGCAGGTCCCGACGGTCCCGCTGCCTCTGCTGGGAGATGCCCTGCGCGACGACGCCTTCCACGACGAACGGGGTCCTCGCAGGGTCGCCGCCCGTGGCGAAGGGTTTGTAGCGGGAGCCCAGGAACCCCGCCTCGGAGAAGCGTCCCTGCAGATCGGTCAGCACAATGTACGGCGGGATCAGGCCGCTATAGCCGGCGTCATAGCCCTTGAACAGCGAGACTACGGCCCCGACGCAAGGGTAGACCTGGCCATCGCCCGGCATCCGGCCGGTCTGGACCCTGTAGGAGGCCGTTTCGTGGGCGTTCACCCCGTGCGTCATGCTGCGAATGATCGCGTACTTGTCCGCCTGCTTGGCCAGCAGGGGCAGCAGTTCGCCGATGACGATCCCGTCCACGTTGGTGGGGATGGGCTTGTTCAACGGGCCGGTGTAGTCGTTGCCTGCCTCGGGCTTGGGATCGAACGTATCCAGGTGGGCCGGCCCGCCCCACATCCAGATCTGGATGACGGCCTTGGCCCGGGCGGGTTTTCGTGTCGCCGCCGCGCCGCAGGCACTGCGGCCCCCCACCATCAGACCGGCGGCGCCGACAAGTCCGAGACGCATCGCGTCACGTCGGGAAAGCGAGATGTTCATGGGCGAATGCCCTTTCAATGTCGATACAGGAACTCGGGACTGTTGATCAGGGCCCAGGCCAGGTCGATGGCGGCCTCGCGGTTTCCGCCCGTACCGGCCTTGGGGTACGCGGCCACGATCTTCAACTCCTGCTCCGTCGGAAAACGCGAGAGGATCGTCAGGTACAGCGTGTTGACGACCTCGCGCGGGGCGGCTCTCGATCGCAGCAGACCCTGAAGCCCAGGCCCCTGCTCGATCTTCCGCTGGATATGGCTGGAGTTCAGCAGGTGCAAACGCTGGTCCGCTGTAGGACGATTGTTCCGCTCCGACTCCAGACCGGTGTCCCGCGGCGAACGGCCGAACATCTCCAGGAAGGAACTCGTGATGCTGCCGTCGGCCAGGCAAACCGACCGATGATCTTCGGGAATGAACGTGAACGGCTCGGGAATGGCGCTGGAGTATCTCTCCGTCGTGCCCGTGATCTGGTTCAGCGCGTCGATCAGCACCTCCGCCTCAAGCCGGCGCAAGGGGTAGGCTGCGAAGTTCGCTTCCGCGTCGGGACGATCCGTCCGGCGAATGCAGGAGAGCTGGTACGTCTGCGAGTTCAGAATCAGGCGGTACACGTGCTTGAGGTCGTAGCGGGCTTCGACCAATTCCCTTTCGAGAAAGGCCAGGAGTTGCGGATTACTCGGTGGATTGTCGGGACGGATGTCGTCGGGCTCGTGGATGATGCCTCGGCCCATCAGCCAGGACCAGAGGCGATTGACCGCGTTGCGGGCGAACCACGGGTTCTTCGCGCCGACCAGCCACTCGGCGAAAACCTCACGCGGGTCGCGGTCCGAGACCAGTTGAACCGAGGTCCCGTCCGGGAGGACCGCGGTCTCTTTCGCAGGCCGGTTCGGGTCGAATAGCACAATCTCCTCTTTCCATTCACCCGTGGGTTTGTAGCCGATCCGCGAGAAGAAAACCGCCATTTGCGTCCACTGCTCGTCGGACCAGCTTTCCGCCCGCACGCCCATGAACGTCAGCGCGACCGCCTGGGCGAGGGTCTGGGGCTCCTTGCTCTGGACCGCACGGTAGAAGTTGACCTGCGGCACACGAAAATTGCTCCCGCTGGCGGTCAGCATCTCGCGGACGAACCGGTCGTAGGGTTTGTTCTCGCGAATGGACGTCCGGATCCACCGGTGATAGCCCTGGACCGCGTTGGGCCACAGGTTGATCGGGAATTCCGATTTGACCCGCAGGAGATCGCTCCACCTCATCGCCCAGTAGTCCGCGAACTCCTCCCGCTCCAGCAGTCGGTCGATCAGGATCGCCCGTTTGTTCGGACTGCGATCATCGAGAAACGACCGTGCCTCCTGGGCGGTGGGCAGCATGCCGATCGCATCGAGGTACACCCGCCGAACGAATACCGCGTCCGAACAAGGATTGGCCGGCTGAATGCCCAACTGTTCCAGCCTGCCTAAGACCAGAACATCGATCGCGTTTCGTGGCATGGGGGCCCCGAGGCCTTCGAACGGAGTCAGGGCAATCGCCCCTGGGGCCGCCAAGACAACCAAAGCTGCAATCAGCAACATTCTCATCACGATCGACACTTCCAGCAAGGTCAGGCATCCGCACCGACAGGTTTCGTTCTCCTAGTAAGACGCTCCATCCCACCCCCAGGATTGCGGCAAAATGGACCTTGATCAGATCGCGTGAACGACGACGGCCTTGTGGGGCCCTGTTGGACAGGCGGCCTCGCACGCGCCGCAGCCGTTGCATTTCTGGGGATCGATCTGCACTTGGAGCGAGTACGTCGTCTCCGAGAACACGTACCGGACCGCGCCGTAGGGGCACCATCGGGCGCACGCCGAGCATTCCCGATCCTCGCTCAGCAGGCACAATTCCGCATCCACGCGCGGCCGGCCGATCCGCGCGTTCAACTTGTCCTCGATACGCAGAGGCATGATTGCGCCGCTGGGACAAACCTCGGTACATCGCGTGCAATCCTCGCGGCAGTAGCCTTTCTCGAAACTCAGGACGGGCGTCAACAAGCTCGCCAGGCCGTGGCCTCCCCGATCTCGCTCGATGATTCCGGTCGGGCAGGCCCGCACGCAGTTGCCGCATCGGGTACACAGGCCTGAGAACTGCGCCCCCGTTCGAGCGTTTGGCGGGCGAAGCGGCTGCGGATCACTCTTCTGAACCAGGCCAAGGACCCCCGCTGATCCCGCACCGACCGCCACGCCCAGGACGACACGTCTGGAAAGGCCGGCGTCGGTATCGATGGTGCGCTTGGGACCGATGAGCGAACGAACCGATGCGAAGGCTGCGTGCAGCAGATCTTGAGACGCCCCCAGCGGACACACGCATCCGCACCAGGCGTCGGGCCAGACGACCGTCAGTGCGATAACCACGAGAAATCCGCCGCCGGCAAAGAGAGCCAAGGGGTCCAGCCACAGCAGCAGCGGATATCCCAGGCACGCGCCTCCCAGGGTGAACAGGACGATCCATCGCCCCAGCGAAGGCCAGCGGCCGGGCCGACGTTTCAAACGGCGTCCCACCCCGCTTGCCACTTCCAGGCACAAGCCCATCGGGCAGACCCACCGACAGAAGATCCGATGCTTCGCCATCGCTACGATACCGACCAGGACGCCAAGCCACGCCAGTGTGGGGAAGCTCCGCGTGGCGATTGCCGAACAGAGCGCGACGAAGGGACTGAGCGACGGGACCCAGGGGGACACAAGAAACCACAGCGTCGCCACCGCCGCCAGAAGCCAGAGAATGCGAACCGACAGGCGAACGCGGTTTCGCTTCGGGCCGGGCAGAATCTCGGACACTTCGTGCTCCATCAACCCAAATAGGCCCCCTGCTCCGTGAGGATCTTCTGAACCTTGGCGACGTCCACGTCGCGAGGCCGGCGACCATCCTGCACCGCCACCGCTGCCGCTGCTCCGGCGGCATGGCCGGTCACAAAGCAATTCGGGATCAGGCGAACCAAGTCTGCCATGCGGATCTCGGCACAGATGCACCGTCCCGCGGCCAGGACGTTGTCGATCTTCGTCGGCACCAGGGCGCCGTAGGGAATCTGCCATGGGCCGTGGTTGCCGCTCTCGGAACCGCCGACCCCGACAACATCGGGGAACTTCGTTCCGGCCTTGAGGTCGTCGAGCTTCACGGCTCCGAGTCCGTGGAGGACCCGCGTGATCCGCACGCCAAGCTGCGGCGCGGTCTCCATCAGATACACCCTTTCATAGCCCGGGGTCCGGCGGGTCTTCTGGATGTGCGACCAGATGTACTTGCGGTGGTTCAGTTCCATCTTCGTGAGCGTCGCGACGTCCAGGCCGTCCACCTCCGGCCCTCGCAAGTTCACCCAGTTCACCCCCGGCACAGGCGTGTGCGAACCGATCCGCTTGGGCGCGGGCGAATTCCCCGCCTTGCTCGAATCGATCCGGTCGAGGTTCCCGACGCGGTAGACCAGCCCGACGTTGTGCGAGCGATGCTCGAACTCGGCGCCCGCGGAGGCGAAGACATCGCCGTCGCCGGTGGCGTCGATGACCACTTTGGCCAAGATGGCCTGCCGGCCCGACTTGCTCTCGAACACCACGCCCTGCACTGCATCGCCGTTGACGATCGCTTCGACTCCCCAGCAGTGCAGGAAGATATTGACGCCCGCCTCCTCGATCATCTCGACCATGACGTACTTGACCGCCTCGGCGTCGACGGTCGGATTGACGCCGGGCTTGCGGTCGATGATCGCGCCGTCGAGCTTGTCCAGCCGTTGCATGATCTCCTCGCCGATCCCCTGGCAGACCTGCTTTCCCCCCTGGACGATGTGACCGAGCACGAGCAGAACCAATCCTCCCGTCCAGAGACCGCCCAGGTGGCCATAACGTTCCACGAGAGTGACCTTGGCGCCGGCGCGCTTGGCCGCGATGGCTGCCACGACGCCCGCCGGGCCGCCTCCGACCACGAGAACATCGGTCGTGTCCAGGATCGCCAGCTCCCGCCGCGGCTCGATGACCTTGCCGTCCACGAAGGAGGCATTCACCCGGCCGGACTCGACCTTGCGGCTCGCGATGACGGAACTCTGAAACCCGGAGGATTCGCCCACGCTCTGGCCCTGCGACCGCGACGCGCCCAACCCCGTCGCCAATCCCGAAAGACCGAGCACCCTCAGACAATCACGCCGATTCATCGAATGATTCATCGATCAACTCCTCATCGCCAGCCTGTATTCTCGTAAGTGTGGACCCGAGTCCGACCCGGGCTATCCATCATCATATCGCATGATGGGCCGCCGGGCAAACGACATCAAGATTCGCACTGTGCGACTGGATTTCGCAGGGGCCTCATGAGCATTTGTCGTGCTGAGCGAAGCAAAGCATCTGGCCTTCGGAGACACCGAACGCACGCCCGCATTCTATGCCCAGATCCCTTCGACTACGCTCAGGGCAGATCCTTCGCTGCCGCTCAGGATGACAGAGTGGGCGCACCCACGCCCCATGCAATCCAGTCGCACACGATTCGCGCGGGTCGTCGCACTCTGTCTTGCCAGAAGCGGTTCCGGCCGGTATAGTGGGCCGCTCATGTATGGGCGATCCACTTCATCAAAAGGGTTAATCTGAATGAGCAATGGTGCAGAAAAGATCATCTACTCGATGATGCGTGTCAGCAAGGCCTACGGCAACAACAAGGTCGTGCTGAAGGACATCTCGCTTTCGTACTTCTACGGCGCCAAGATCGGCGTGCTGGGTCTCAACGGCTCAGGCAAGAGTTCCCTGCTTCGCATCATGGCGGGTGTCGACAAGGAGTTCAACGGCGAAGCCGTTCTGTCGTCGGGATACAGCCTGGGATTCCTCGAACAGGAGCCTCAACTCGATCCGAACGCAACGGTCAAGGCGGTCGTCGAAGAGGGCTTGAAGGCCATCGTGAGCCTGGTCAAGGAGTACAACGAGATCAGCGACAAATTCTCCGAGCCGATGTCCGACGACCAGATGAACCAGCTTCTGGAACGGCAAGGCCAGTTGCAGGAGCAGATCGACCACCTGGACGCCTGGGACATCGACTCGCGTCTGGAGATGGCGATGGACGCGCTGCGTTGCCCGCCGGGCGAGACGCCGATCCGCGTCCTCTCCGGCGGCGAAAAACGCCGGGTGGCCCTGTGCCGGCTCCTGCTCCAGAAGCCCGACATCCTGCTGCTCGACGAGCCGACCAACCACCTGGACGCCGAGACTATCGCCTGGCTCGAACGGCATCTCCAGCAGTACGCCGGCACGGTGATCGCGGTCACGCACGACCGCTACTTCCTCGACAACGTCGCCGGCTGGATCCTCGAGCTCGACCGCGGGCACGGCATCCCCTGGAAGGGCAACTATTCGTCCTGGCTCGACCAGAAGCAGTCGCGTTTGCAGCAGGAGACCAAGGCCCAGACCGAGCGTCAGAAGACGCTACAACGCGAGCTGGAGTGGATTCACATGTCGCCCAAGGGCCGCCAGGCGAAGGGCAAGGCCCGCATCAACGCCTACGAGGCCCTGCTCAATGAGGATGTGGAGAAACAGGACAAGGACCTGGAAATCTACATTCCGCCGGGGCCGCGACTGGGCAATCTGGTCATCAAAGCACAGAACCTCACCAAGACCTACGGCGACCGCGTCCTCTTTGAAAACCTGTCGTTCGATCTGCCCGCCGGCGGTATCGTGGGCATCATCGGTCCCAACGGCGCCGGCAAGACCACGCTGTTCCGAATGATCACCGGCCAGGAAAAACCCGACTCCGGTTCCATCACCATCGGCGACACCGTCCGCCTGGCGTACGTGGACCAGGACCGCGCCAGTCTCGACCCGAAGAAAACCATCTGGGAAGTAATCTCCGGCGAGCGGGACACGATCCGCCTGGGCAAGCTCGAAGTGAACTCGCGGGCCTACGTTTCCCGCTTCAACTTCGGCGGCACGGATCAGCAGAAGAACGTCTTGAACCTCTCCGGCGGCGAGCGCAACCGCGTCCACCTGGCCTGCCTCCTGAAGGAGGGCGCCAACGTCCTGCTTTTGGACGAGCCCACCAACGACCTGGACGTCAACACGATGCGAGCGCTGGAAGAAGCGCTCGAGCGGTTCGGCGGCTGCGCCGTCGTGATCAGTCACGACCGGTGGTTCCTCGACCGCATCGCGACCCACATCCTGGCGTTCGAAGGCGACAGCGAAGTCCGCTGGTTCGAGGGCAATTATTCCGACTACGAAGCCGACCGCAAGCGCCGTCTGGGCAAGGAGGCCGACGAGCCCCATCGCATCAAGTACAGGCATCTGGTGCGGTAAAACCGCGGGAAAATCGCTCGGCCCGCTGAAAAACATCGGGTTTTCTCGATATTTTCGTATTCTCGCTTGACAAGGGTCCTGGAAAACCTTATGGAAAGGCTGGATTTCGGCATCAAAGTAGCCGACGTCCATCGTATCTAAAGATCGTTTTCATGGTGTTGTCACAGCAAGGAGGCCATGGGGTATGGCGCAGAAAAAGGCAGACAAAGCAAGCAAACCGATGAGCAAGAGCGAGGTTGTGGCGGGGATCGCCGAGACGACGGGTCTGACCAAGAAGCAGGTCAACTCGGTGTTCGAAGCCATGGCCGGCCAGATTGGCAAGAGCCTCAGCAGCCGTGGCCCCGGCGCCTACACGGTCCCCGGCCTCATGAAGCTGATCGTCGTGCGCAAGCCCGCCGTGAAGGCTCACAAGGGCATCAACCCCTTCACCGGAGAAGAGACCATGTTCAAGGCCAAACCGGCCCGGAACGTCGTCAAGATCCGCGCCCTCAAGAACCTCAAGGACATGGTCTAAGCCATCGTCCCAGAGCACAGGCACAAACAGGCCCGCGTCCGGTCGCCCCGAACGCGGGCCTGTTTCATTTCCGCACTGCCTGACGTCTCGCCGACGACGTTCCGTCACAGCCCTCCAGCCGGATCGACGAGAATCGCGTAATCGAAGCCGACCTTCACCGATTGCGGCGTATCCGTGGCCAGGACCAATCCGGCCTTCGTCGCCTTGCAGCGGACGGGCAGGGCCACCGAGTGCCTGGACACCCACACGTCGTCGACCCGCTGTTCGAAGAACAACGCATCGCCTGTGCGCCGAATGCGAATCTCCGCATCCGACACATTCCACGGCGTGGTCTTCAGCAGGCTCGCGGCCCCGGAGGCGGTGACCCGACGAACCGTGAGCGACGTGCCGTCCTCGATCCCGAAGAAGTACCGCACAGGATTGTTGGACTCGATCGTCTCGGCCAGCACACCGGTCATGTAGTCGCCAAACACCTGCCCTCGCAAAACCAGCTTGGACAGAAACGCCCAGTCCGTCGTGGAAGGGACCTCGCGCCAAATCAGAGGATATGCAGGCGACGACGACGCCGGCGGGAACGCGCGATCCGACCACACCTGCAGGATCAGGCTGCCCGGGACTTCCGAGAGCGAGTAATAGGGACCGGTCGTGTAGTTCGGACGAAGGATCACGTTCTCCAGGTTCCAGAACGGATCCAGTCGCGAGGAATCGAACGGGCTCACGCCGTCGTCTCCGTAGACGATCGCTTCCCGCTGAATCGAAGCGGAGGCGCCGGCGGCGTCCACGCCGGCAACGGAAATCGTGTAGAGACCCGGACGGGGGAAGGCCGCGACGGCCGCGGTCTCGCCGATCGTCTCCATCGCGGCATCCGTCGGCGTCACCGACCAGGAGTACGTCACAGGCGTGCCGTCGGGAGAATTGCTTTCGGAGACATCCATCGTGAGCGGTTCGAGCACAGGGATCTGCCAGGACGGCGGATCGGCCTGGATCGCCATCTCAGGCTTGCTCTCGCCCATCCTCCGCACGGAAACCGGGAACTGGTGGAGGATCGCGCCGAACTCGTCCACGCCGTTGACCATCAGCTCGTTGAGCCCGCTGCCGACCGCGACGCCCGTCAGAGACCAGTTGCTCTCATCGAGCCAGGCGAACCGGGCCTCGGGATGTCCGTCCACCTGGACCTTGAAGACCCGCAAGGGAGCGGTCCCGACCAAGTCGATCGTGCCGGTGGTGGTCACGAGAACCGATCGGCCGCCCATGACGACTCCGAACGAGGCGTTGCGATTGGCGCCGAGCAGGTTGAACGCCGGGCCCTGGCGATTGGCGAACCAGTTGGCGTACGAGTAATTGAACGGGAACTGCGTGCTGGCGTTTTCCTCCATTTGGAGCCAGGCGTAGATCCTCCCGGCGTTGAGCGTGTAGTTCTCCAGAAGCCGAACCAGGTAATGCTTGAACAGCCGCATGTTGTAGGGCTTCTCAAGATAGGGTCGGAATCCCGGCATGCCATTGTAGAACGAGGCGTTCGGGTTGTCGAACGACCGCTTCATGTCCCACGGGAAGAACATGAATCGCCCGTCGGTGAGCCGACGATAGAAATAGCAGTTCTTGCCGCGGTCCAGCGAGAAGAAATCCCAGGCGTGGATGTAGCCGCCCACCGCGGAGGCCTTCATGAGGGCCACGGGATCGGCCAGCCGCTCGATCTCCGCCTGCGTATAGCTGCCGCCGTGGACCTTCTTGAAGAAACTGATCAGGGCGCTATAGTCGTACTCATTCTCGCGTGTGCGCTTCATCCACTCGCTGTGGTAGCGGCCGGGGTTGTCCGTGCCCTTGTAGCTCCAGTCGGCATTGCGATTCTGCCGGCTCCAGTTGTCCTGGAACCACCACTCGTCGTCGATCTTGTAGAGTTCGCCGTCGCTGCCGTTTTCGTAAGAGCGGTTGAGGAAGTCGTTGCCGACGACCTCGACCTCCTCGCGGACCGAGCTGTTGCCACTGTTGACCTTGACCACGATGAACTCGTTTTCGGGCGCCGGATTCCCGAGCAGGTACAACCAGTATCGGACGATCCGGTCGTGGCTCCACCAGCCCACGTCGTAATTGCGGTACAGGAGGGTGCCCTTGCCGCGGAAGGAATTGTCGTCGGGGAACTTGAACTTGGCTCGGTCGAGGCCGCCGCCGCGAGTCCAGGGACTGCCGGCCGGTCGGATCTCGCAACCGTAGATGACGTCCGTCTCGTTCACGACGATCGTCGCGTTGAAGTAGTGGTTGGACAGACGCGGGAAGGCATAGCCATAGAGGGAAGACATACCGTCGCCGCCGGAGATGTCCTGCAGATCGGCTGTCGAAACGATGAATCGCATCCGGCGCAGATCGCTCGGGTTGGTAGTCGTATCGACGACGTACATGGCCGGACGGGCGACTCCGTCCCTGGGCTGCACGCACGTCAACCCATTCGGCAGCACAGCCTGGACGTAGAATTGCACGATCTGTCCCTGTTGACCGTATTCGGTCAGTTGGGCGGTGTAGACGCCGTCGCCGGCTTTCTCGTCGCCGCCGGAGACGCCGTCGTCGAACATGGGCTTGGTGGCCCATGGGGCGTTGCCGGAGCTGTTGTCCACGCGGTGACACAGCAAGACCTGGGGCGAAAGACCGCCGGAATGAATGCGGGCGGTCACCCGTACCGCCTGTCCGCGAGCGGGAACCACCGGGTCGTGCCGGAGGTCGTCCACCTGGGGAGCCGCCTCGGGCACGTAGCAGGAATTCGGGGCCCCTGGAGTCCCGATGCTCGACGGGACCGGCAACGAGACGGTCGTCGCGATGCTGTGGTCCCAGGTCTGGGCGATCACGCGGGACATGCCCGAGACCCAGCGAGCGTCGAAGCTGATCTCGTACGTCTGACCCGATTGCATGGCGGTGACGTCGATCTCGACGCGGTTGGGCCGGTTGTCGCCGTGGCCGTCGGAGATCAGGTGAAGTTCGTCGCCGGACAGATAGCTCGCGTAGTGGGTGCCCTGGGCGAGCCAGCCGCTGTCGCTGCGGCCATCGGTGGACATCCGGTTTCCGTTGACGATCAGGTTGGGTCCGGCGCCGTTGAGCCGGACCTGGATGTTCTTCAGAATGACGTGGCTGTCGCCGACCAGATGCAGATGGAGTTCCTTGTAGTCGGTCGGCGAGCCCTGCGTGTTCAGTTGGCGAAAGACATCGGAGTACCGGTACCGCTCGAAGGACGTCTTGACCGATTCGTCGCTGGCGAGCCAGGCGGAGGATCGACTGTTGTCCATCCAGGGATTGCGCAACTCCATGCTGGAGCCGCCGCCGTCGGCCAGGACGGGCCAGTTGCCGCCGGTGAGATAGTCGACCTCGTCGGCCAGGTTGCCCCACTGATCCACCAGACGAAGGACCTCGCCACCGTTGCTCAGGCGACCGTCGAAGTCGCCCACGACCGGGACGTCGCCGTAGGTGGTCCGGACCCAGGCCGCGTCGGCAGCCACCACCAGGTAGCCTTTCGACGGGATGATCGTGCCTTCGGGAATCGTGAACTTGATCCCATCGACGAAACGCCAGCCCGACACGTCGACCGCCGAGGCGCCGCGGTTGTGGAGTTCGACGTACTCGCCCGAGGGCTCATCGGACGGCGTATGGTACATGATCTCGTTGATCACAACGTCCGTGTTCCTGACCGGGTCGTTGGCCGCGTCGCGAGTGCTCTGGGCCGAAGCGTACCACTCGTTCGATCCCTCCGGGAACACCTGGAGACTGTCCCCCAACAGAGGCCGTTCGAGGACCCGCGCCGACAGCACGCCGCCGGCCGAGTTGGCCAGAAACAACGCGATCTGACCATCGGAGACCGAGAACGCAACGTCCAGGCTGGCGTGACCGCGAGCCGATATGGAACCGCTTAGCGGCGTCTTGTTCGACAAGTCCGCCTTGGACGCCAGGAACAGGCCGTCCAGCGAAATCGCCTCGTCGCTGCTGTTGTACAGTTCCACCCAATCCACGGTCCGCGTGCCGACGAAATGGACTTCGTTGAGGTGGATCTGCAGCGCGATCGCACTTTGGCTGACGTTCAACATGCCTGGCGTGGGCTCGGTGAAGAGGAACCACGAGTCGCCGCCAGTGGGCTTTCGGCCCAGAGACCGTCCGTCCAGCGGCATCTCGCAACTGATGAGATTGATGATCGTCGAACCGTCCGGGGCGACCAGGCACAATCTCAGCGGGCTGGTCACAGCCAGACCCGCTTCCGTGAAGCCGACGGTGGCGAGCCCCCCGGCGGGAATCACAACGTCGCCGCTGAACCGGTACTTTCGGAGATTGGTCGGATTGTCCGTCAGGTAGTGGTCGCGGAGATTGATCGGACCGGTCCCTGGATTGTGGATCTCGACGAACCCGATCCCAGCGGCTCCAGGCAAGACCTCGTTGATCAAGAGACTCGCCTGGCTCGGGGCCGAGATGTTCAGACGCATCCCGAACACCACGTCGGAACTGGTCGTGTTCACCTGATGCACCTCGACCGCCAAGACGTTCATACCGTTGACGAGCGCCGACCCGTTGGTCGTGATCACCGCCAGCTCTTCGACCGCGTCGCCTGTGGTCCGATTGGCTGCGGTGGTGAAGGTGACTGCGCCCGCGGCCATACCCGACCGGCCCAGTTCCTGACCGTTGAGGTAATAGACCGCGCCGTCGTCGAGGACCTGATCGATCGTGATCGTCACGCCCTTGGTGGAGCCGGTGTAGAGGAACTTCGTGCGAAGATAGTATGTCAACTGCTGCGATCGGGCAAAGCCCGTGCGAATGCCCGGCGAGGGTAGGCCGGCCGTCTCAAAACCGAACAGGCCGGGGCCCTCCGGCCACGCGCTGTCGTCGAAAGCCGGCGTTCGCCAGGCGGTCCCCAGGTCCACGTTCTTGTCGTTGTACTTCCAGACATCACCGTAATTCACGTAGGGAATTCCGGTGATCAGGTTCACTTCGGGACTGGCGACAGGGGTCTCCGCAGATCTGGGCTCCTCCGTCCCCGGCGTGCCGCCCAGGCGGCTGCTGATCGTCCAGTTGCGCCAATCATCGATCCTGCGGTCGGGATTCTTGAGCACCAGGGTATGACCCGCCCCGTCGGCGGCAGGAGACCACCGGCCCTTGTCGTTGTACTCCACCGTGCAGACGGGGACCCCGTTCTTGTCTTTCAGAGTGATCCGCTCGCCGCTGTTCTTGAGGTTGCCGGTCCAGGGACCGTACACGCGGACCGAAGGCGACAGACCATAAGCGGCCCTCAGCGTCGCCTCATCGACCCCTGAGAGCAGAATTCGCTCGAACGGCTTGAGGAAGGTCCGATCCACCGCGTCCAGAGCGAAGGAGGGAAACGTGTACTCCACGCCGTCGCAGAGCCGCCAGTCGGCGATGTCAAACGGGGTCGCGGTGTTGTTGTACACCTCGAGGTACTCAGGCAGATCGCCTGGGGGATGATACATGATCTCGCTGAACACGACCTGCTCGGACCTCACGTCCGATATTCCAACCCCCAGCACCGCCATGAACACGGAAACCCAATACAGACCCTTCATCCTGGTCCTCCAACAAACCACCTGCGGGTGTGACCTTACGCGGCGTAATTCGATGAATGCGCCCTGGCCTCCGAGCAAGCCTGTCGTCCAACGTAGAGACGAATGACCGATACGAGAATATTCCCACAGTCCATTATACCATCCGGGAAGGGGAAATGATCGGAAAAATACCCGATGGTCGGGCGGACCAGGCCACTTGTCGGATGAGGCGGGAACCCTCAGTCGCGGTCGTCCTCTTCCGCGAGATGCGCGATCACGGCCCACTGTGGATAGGGCTCGCGAGACCCCTTCATGGCGTGCCAGAGAATACGATTGAGCACATCTTCGGGGCAGCGGTCTATCTGCTCCAGCGGGAGCTTCGCGGAAACGACCGCATTCTGGCGAAGGAGCGCATCGGAAATCTCCCTGGGATTCGGGTTCATCTGGTCCAACGGGACGTTCGTGGGCACCGCGGCGTAGGGAGTGAAATCGGGCGTTTCGGTGAAGCAGTCGGTCATGGGCGTGGCGGTGGCGTCCATCTGGTTCATCGGCGGCAAACCCAGGATCAGTTCGATCGTGCGAAGAATGCTCGTCGTGTTGTACTGGGTGCTCACGACCGCCTTTCGCCTGGTATAGGGACTGACGACATAGCCGGTCGTGCGATAGCCGCTGACGTGGTCCCAGCCGGCCTGGGGGTCGTCCTCGATGGCGAAGATGCAGGTCGTGGCCCAGAACGAACTGCGACTGATCGCCTCGACGATCTGCCCGAAGGCCAAGTCGTTGTCCGCCACATGGGCCGCCGGCGTCGGGGCTCCGGCGCGGGTTCCGGAGGTGTGATCGTTCGGCAGGCAGATGATGACCAGGTTTGGGAACTTGCCCGTCCGCTCGTATTCGCGCAGCTCCTTGATGAACTGGGCGGCGCGGAACACGTCGGGAATGTCCATATCCCAGCCCACGGTCTGCATGTTCAGATAGGGTCGCAGAGACTCGATCGCGGGCCGGCTGCTGATGTTGATCTGGTTCGTCTGGTCCACGAAGTCCCGGTAGTAGTCGAGAAACGTCGGCTTGCCCTTCCTGCCGGGCACGGCCCAGGAGGTCTCGGTGATCGCGAACTCGCCGTAGACGCGAAGCGACTTGCCCTTGGCGATCGCGTTGTCCCAGATGAATCCCGAAGGAGCGTACGACAGCGCGTCGACGTCGCTGTCCTCCATGCCGTCGGGATAACTGCGGGGGAATCCCGCGAACGACTTCTCCATGTAGTCGGTGGCGAACGCGGTGTCGGACCACTGGTGGCCGTCGGCGCTGAGGATGCCCGAGCAGTAGATGTTGTCCAGCAGGACGAACTCGCGGACCATCTTGTGCTGATTGGGCGTGATCTCGGCGCCGAAGATGCACAGCGACGGGTCGCCGTTGCCTTCCACGACGTCGCCAAGCACCTGGTCGTAGGTCCGGTTTTCCTTGATGATGTAGACCACATGCTCGAATACCGACGGTTCGCCCACCCGCTCGGGAACCGGTCGCGGCGGCTGGTTCGACCGCGCCGGTCGCGAGGCTTCTCTCAGCAGCGGATACCGATAGTTGTCCAAGACCCGGCGCGTCAGCCCCGCGAGCTCCCTGGCCTTCGGGACAGACGCGAGCGACAAAGTCCCATGGTATTGATGGGTGTTGTGTTCATTCGCCTCATCATTCTTGAGACCGCGGGTGGAGCCCACCCCCTTGATGTTGGCTACGATCAGCCGTCGATTCCCGGCGTCGTACGCGATCGCGCCGGGGAACCACCCGACCGGAATCAGGCCCAGGAGCTTCGATTCGTCGGGACGGAAGCGGAACACCGCGACAGCGTTCTGCGTGCCATTGGCGACATAGAGAAGATCCCCCGATGGATCGAAGGCCAAGGCATTGGGGCTGGCGCCGAACAGGTCCGCGGGCGAGGGCTTGGTCCAGATCGTCTCCACGACCTTGTCCGCACGGACGTCGATCACGCTGAGCGTGTCGCTGCCGGCATTGGCGACCACGACGTGACGTCCGTTGGGCGAGCACGCGATCGCGGAAGAATGCAGCCCAACCATGATCTCGCGGATCGGCGATTCCTGATGGAGATGGATCACCGAAACCGAACCTTCGCTGGCGATGTGCCGCACGGGATCGACCCGCACGCGAGTGCCGCGACCGGCCGGACCGGTGAGACTGTCCTCGTCAGGGACCCGTCCGCCCCAGTTGCTCACGTACGCCTTGCCCCCGACCAGGACCACGCCGTACGGCGCGACGCCCACCGGCCAGGAACGAAGCACCGCACCGGTGTTGACGTCGATCTCCGCCAGGCGATTGGACAGGTTCAGAGCGACGTACAATCGGCGACCGTCGCGGGAGATCGCCAGTCCCGCTGGGATTTCTTCCTTCCGCTCGGGCGCATTGGCGGCGGGCAAACCGATGGACGACAGGCCGCGGACCCGCCCATCGGAATCGACGCCGAAGACCTTGATGTCGCCGTTGACGTTGGACAGGTAGATCCGTCTCCCGTCCGGGCTGAACACCAGGCCGGTGTAGCTGAGCTGGCCCGATTCGTCGGGCTTGAGGATGTGCGAAGAGACGTCATTGGGGTCGCGGGTCGCGCTGGAAGGCAATGGGACGCGCTGCCTGACCTCGCCGGTCTGCGGATCGATCAGAACCAGTTCCTTGGTCTTGCCGGAAGTGGCGAGCAGACGTCCGTCGGGACTCAACGCCACCGCCTGCGGCCGCATGCCCGGCAGTTCCACCTGGATGCCCGTGGGCGTGAGGATCTGATGGACAGGCGTGACGTATCTCTGCGGGCTCACTTCGCCCACGGAATCGGTGCTGGAATAGTCCCCATTCCGGCACGCCCCGGCCAAGACCAGCATGGACACAAGCGTGAGGAATGTGGGGATCGACTTCGCCCATCCCGTCGGAGCGTTTACGTCCTTCCTGACCATCGCAACTCCCGTCAATTCGTATGACGCGGATCGGCCTCGATCCACGCGAATCCGTCCTATCCGAATCGCTGCCGCTTGTCACGTCAGGATCAGCCAAGCTTCTCAGGGATTTCCGTCAAGGGCCCCATCCATTTCAACTCGCGTTCGATGTCGTCGTGCATCCGGTACTTCTTCGTCACGTCCGCCGGCTTCGGGCCGCGGATGTCGATCTTGGACAGGTCCGCCTGCCCCACGCCGAGTTGCCCGCAGAACCCCAGATACCCGACCCAATCCGGATTGAGCCCCATCACTTCGACGCCCACGCGGTCGGCGGCCACATAGTCCGTGGACGCGATCGCGATGCGGGAAGCCACCAGCGTGCCGCTTCCCGGCCCGTTGCCTTCCATGCCCTCCCATCCATCCAATACGGTTGCGCCCCAGTACGGCTGGAGCCGCTGGGCGGTCTGAACGATGCCCACATGGGTCTGACGCACCCCGCCGTGATAGAGCCGCTTGTCGTTCCATCGCTGGCTTTCCTTGCGGGCGCTGTGCAGAGGAGCCCCCAGCGCCATGTTCTTGATCGAGAGCGTCGCGACGACCGTGTTGTGCGTCTTGAGCATGGCCGAGCAGATGATGAAGGCCTCCGGGTCCAGCAGCCGGGCCGCCAGGCGAACGGGCACCATGTGCAGGTCGCCGTTGAGAATCGCGCCCATCCCGTACTTGCCTTCCTCGTTCAAATCGACCAGACTGACATCCAGCGGTTTGTGTTCGGGAGCGAGCTTGCCGTAACCGAAGTTGTCGAACCCTTCGGTCGTATAGCCTGCGGAAGACTCGGCGATCGCAACCGGCCCTTTGAATCGCGGAGCCAGGAAGTCCAGTATCCCATGCAGGGCATCGACGTGCGTCGAGGCGAGCTGGTTTCGCGTGCTGACCATGTTCGGCTTGATGACCACGCGTTTCTTGGTCTTGAGGACAGGCAGGATCTGGTCCTCGATGGCCGTCAGCGCGTCGCACACGTTCTGGCGGCGGCCGGCGCCGTGGGTCACCGAGACCACGGACCGACGATCGGCCGGGTTGGGAGGCAGGGGAATTTCGATGGCTTGGTCCTGGGAACGAAGCAGACCGCTGGAAGCGCCCAGCGCCGCCGCGGTCCAGAGAAGGCGTCTGCGTGAGAACAACTGCTTGTCCATGCTCATGTCCTTTCGATGCGTGCTCGTTGACGGATGACCGGATCAGCAGATTGGATTATCGCCTTTCGCGGGCCTTCTGTAAAGAGACGGGGCGGCGTCGGGCCATATCCCCCTCTGATGCAGGAGATAGCCCTTGAACGTCGGGAGCCGCCGGAGTAACATGCCGGGCAAGCGTCATATGTGTTCCTGCAATTCATGCAGACGCACCTGCAGCCGTGACAGGCGCCCCGCGATCCGATCAGCGGCTTTCGAGTTCCAGCGTGGCCGACTGCAAACCCGGACTGGCGACCGTCACCGTGGCCCGACCCGAAGCCTTCGTACTCTGCAGGATCGCCAGGCCCCTGCCTCGCGATGCCTTTCGTTGGCACGAGCGGTAGTCTTCGGGACCGGTCATCTCGCCGTTGTCGATCGCCAGGAGCCGGACGGGACCGCTGACCTCGAACGTCACCACGTTCTGCGCGTCGGGGACGCGCACGCCCCGGTCGTCGGTGATCTGGAATTCGACGTGGCAGACGTCCCTGCCGTCGGCGCGGAGCTGCGATGGGTCGGGCAGCAGCTTGATCCGACCGGCGGGGCCTGACGTCGTCAGCGTGAACTCGCAGGCGGACAGGCCGCTCTTGAGCCCTTCGGCCTTGAGCACGCCTGCCTCATATGGAACAGACCAACTCAGGGCGCCGTTGACTGCGTCGGCAATACCCTTCGTCCCGACCTCCTTGTCGTTGAGCGTCAGTCGCACCTGCTCGCAGTTCGTGTAGCAGATGACACGGACGTTCGAGCCCTCGGGTCGATTCCAGGACTCCTCCAGCCAACCGCCCCGTCCGCGACCCGCGCCGCCGGCACCGGCGGCAGACGTGCAAAGATAGACCATCGGCTTGTCGCTCCAGAGGCTCTGGCGGAACCAGGCATTGGGCTTCTTGAACCCGCACGTGTCCAGCAAGCCCGGCATGCTGCCGCGGATCGGCCAGGCGCGGGCCTCGCCCAGGTAGTCGATCCCGGTCCAGAGGAACTGGCCCGCCACGTAGTCGTTGTCCCGCACGATCGTCCAGTTGTTGTACTGGTGGCTGTTCTCGCTACCGAAGAGGATCCGCTGCGGATACTTCTGGTGGTGGGCCGCATAGAGCGATTCCTGGTAGTTGTAGCCGACCACGTCCAGGATCTCGGCGAACCCCACTGCATCGGACATCGGCAGATTCGCCAAAGCCGCGGTGACCGGGCGCGTGGGGTCCAGCCTCTTGACCGCATCGACCAGCGGCTTGCCCAGCCGGACCAGGTCCGACGCCGGCGGATGCTCGGGCCGATAGTTGTTGCCCAGCACCGGATGGCTGAAGGGATCGTTCGCGTAGTCGATCTCGTTGCCGATGCTCCAGAGGATGACGCACGGATGATTGCGGTCCCGGCGGACCATGTCCTCGATGTCCGCGACCGCCCACTGCTCGAAAGATTCCGCATAACCCCAGCGCGAAGGCACGCCCGCGTTCCAGCCGGCGACCCACTTGTTCTTGGCGGGCGTGAACTCGTCGAACGCTTCATCCTTCACGAGCAGGCCCATCCGGTCGCACAGGTCCAGCAGTTCGGGCGCAGGCGGATTGTGGCTCGTGCGGATCGCGTTGGTCCCGAGGTCTTTCAGGATTTGAAGCCGCCTTTCGAGCACCTTCACCGGCACCGCGGCCCCGAGGGCCCCCGCATCGTGGTGGATGCAAACGCCCTTGAGTTTGACAGGTTTGCCGTTGAGCGAGAAGCCCTTGTTCGCGTCGAACGCGATCGTGCGAACGCCGAACGGGGTCGAGACCTCGTCCACGACCTTGTCCCCAGCCATCACCTGTGTTCTGAGCGTGTACATCGTCGGCGACTCGATCGACCAGAGCTGCGGACGGTCGAGCGGGATCTCCTGAACCACAGGGGGATTGACGCCGCCACCAGCATTCGCAGCCGTCGTCAGAGACGCGACTTCGCTGCCGTCGGGCCCGAGGATCTGGGACCGAACGGAGACCGACCGGCCCTGGCCGGAGGCGTTGTCCAGCGTCGTTTCGACACGAACGACCGCGGACGTCTCCCGAACCTGGGGCGTCGTGACATAGATCCCGTTGTAGGCGACGTGCAGCTTGTCGGTGACGCGAAGCCGAACGTTGCGATAGATGCCCGAACCGGTGTACCAGCGGGAATCGGCGAACCGCGAGTGATCGACGCGGACGGCCAGCACGTTTCGACCCGAACCGAACTTGATGTACGGAGTCAAATCGCACTGGAAGCTCCCATATCCGAAGGGCCGGCCGCCGACGATGAACCCGTTGATGTAGACCTGCGAGTGATCGTATACGCCGTCGAACTCGACCGCGACGCGCTTGCCTTGCTGAGCCGCGTCGAGAGTGAAGTGTTTGCGGTACCAGGCGATGCCGCCGGGGGCGTAGCCGTTGCCGCTGCCGTACTCGGGTCCGAAGGGCCCCTCGATGCTCCAGTCGTGAGGGACATCGAGCTGCCGCCAGGACGAGTCATCGAACGCAGACATCATCGCGTTGGCGGCGTCGCCTTTGGCGAACCGCCAATCCGGGTTCAGATCGATGTACGTGCGAGCCGCCCACGCGGGCTGCCCCCAGACTCCAAGCGACAGAGAGAACAGAATCGCAGCGACAACAACGCGTGTTCTTCCCGACATATCTATCTCCTCAGATCATTGGCATACGGAAACAAGGCAGGCGTCCCTCCTGTATGCCAGAACAAGACGGAGTGTTTCGAACTCAGTTCTCCACGAGCGATCATATCCATCAGACCGCCCATGGCTCGCCCGGTGTAGACCGGATCCAGAAGAATCCCTTCCGCCTCCGCGACCGTTCGAATGGCCTTTCGCTCCAATTCACCGACCACGCCGTAGCCCTGCCCCAGATAGTCTGTGCGAATGACAAGATCGGATGGCGAAAAGCGGTCGGTGACGCCCAGACGCTCAGCCGTCGTGTCAGCCAACTGTGCGACGTGCTCGACGAAAGGAAGATCACCCGATGCGCCTTTGTCGATGCCGATCCCGATGAGTTCGCAGTCCGGCCCAAAGAGGCTCCTGCCGACCGCGAGGCCGGCCTGCGTGCCGCCGGAACTGGAAGCGAACACGATGTGACTGATGGATTCGCCCGACTGCGAGAGTTGATGGGCCAGTTCCCGCATCGCCGCCACAAAACCGATCGCCCCTGTCGTATTGGAGCCGCCATAGGGCACGACGTAGGGCTTGTACCCGGCCGATCGGAGCGACTCGGCGATTTCGGGAATCCGCTCCCCTTTGCGAAGCTCCCCCGTCCAGTGAATCACAGCCCCCAGAAGCTGATCGAGCAAAAGATTGCCCTCGAAAACCGACGGCGCCTCGCCTCCGAGCGCCAGATGGCATGAAAGACCACAAGCCGCAGCCGCGGCGGCCGTCTGGCGGCAATGGTTGGATTGCGCCGCTCCGCCGGTGACCAGGGTGTCGCATCCATGCGCCAGAGCCTCGCCCACCAGGAACTCGAGCTTGCGAACCTTGTTGCCGCCCAGGGCCAGGCCAGTATGATCGTCCCGTTTCATGAAGATGCGCGGACCCGCGAGTCTCTCCGTCAGACGTGGGAGCGGCACAAGCGGCGTCGGAAAAAAGCCCAATGATCGCCGGGGCAATCGTTCATATTCCGTCGGAGCTTCGACCATGACACACCTGCCCCCAGTATCGTTTCTCAATCCTATGTCTTGTCCCATTCGAGCCGGACGCCCAGCGTCTCGCTGAGCACTTTCTGGAAGTCCGCGAGCCGCCCTTTGTCGCGACGAATCTGTCGAGGCGGCTCCTTCTCGCGAAGACAGAACGCCGCCAGGGCGCCGGCCGATTCGCCGATGTTCCACTCGACCGGATGCAGACGGTAGCAGCCGTTCGTCAGATGGGTGACGCCGAGATTCTTGCAGGCCGGCAGCAGGTTCTCCACACGCCGGGGAATCAGTGCGCCCAGCGGAATCTGAAACGGCATCGCCGGCATGTCGATGTAGTTGTCTCCTCCGGTCGAAGGATGCAGATCGAGCCGATAGTAACCGATTCCGACGCTGTCTTCGAATCGTTCCGCAGAGGGTTCTGCGCCGGTTGTCTTCGCGATTTCCTCTCTCGCCTCCTGCGCGATGTGCTGGGCGACGACGGTGAACTCGGCGCGGATGCGCCGCGATTCGCGGATGTAAGGACGTTTGGCCAGCCCGTCCTCCGTTCCCACCAGATCGGGACGCAGTCGCAGCCCTTTCCATCCTGCGCCCCCATCCGGCCGGGGCGCCTCCGTCTGAAGCCAGTAGAGCAGAGACAGGCTCAACTGGCGGGCGCCCTTGATGTGCCTGGCCAGTTCCTTGTCCGAGACGTCATGGAAGTTGCCCAGCAGGTAGTCGTTTTGCGGCCAGTTGACCAGGGTGATGTCGCCACGGTAGGTCGGACCCGCAAAGTGGCTTCGCTGGGCGATCTTGCGATAGAGGAAAAGATTGTAGTGCCCCTCCGGCGTGTCGCCGAGCGGGTTGAATCCCATGGGCCGGTAGGCGAGAGTGTGGGGATGGCTCATCGCCAGATCCAGCAGCTTGCCGGACCAGGGAGGATTCAGTTGCGGGACATAATCCCGCCAGAAACCATACTGCTCGGGCCTGTCGATGGTGTGGTCCTCGCCATGCAGGTACTCCACGGGAAGACACCAGGTGACCGCCTGGATGTTCTGCGGCTGAGCCTCGGATGGAGCGTGCGATTCGCCGGTCTGCTTCTGCGATTCGAAACCGGTGACGTATTCCGTTCGCGTCAAGGGCAACAGGTCGCCCTGCTCGGTGGCGTCGAGGAAGTAGGGAGCGCGCAGGCGGATGCGGTCGCCGAACCGGTTCTGAACGATGACGCTCCGAACCCGGTCGCCCGACACCTCCGCGTCGACGGGAGAATGCTCTCGCAGGATCAGGAGCTGGTCGAAACTGGCCGCAGAGGCCAGCATCGCCTCCAGGACCGCAACGCTGATCCGCGGCTCGTGACAGAGCCTGGAGACGCCTCCGCCGCCGGGGTTGAAAGCCTGCTGGTCGCGGAGTTCCTGCGTCAGCGGATAGTGGTTGCGGTAGTAGTCCCGCACCAGGGCCCGATACTGAAGATACGATCGGGTCCCGCCATGCGACTCGATCCACGGATTCTCGTCGGGAGGCACCGCCTGCTGGGTGAGCTGGCCGCCCAGCCAGTCCGTTCCCTCGGTGAGAATGACGCGCGCCCCCATCCGCGTCGCGGCCAGCGCCGCGGCGCACCCGCCCACGCCGCCGCCGACGATCACGACATCCGCGGACAACTCGCGAACCGAATGCCCGCCCTTTTTCGAAGCGGACGGTCGATCAGGCCAGACGAGGGCCCCTCGCGACGACGTTGCACAGGAACCGCTCACGAGCATGGCGACGCCCGTCGCGCCCAGCCCCAGGAACTGCCTTCGATTCATCTGTTGCTCCTTCTGACGGAATCGCGTTTGCACTCCGCGGTGATAGCGGAATCTCCCGGCCCTGTCAATGCGGACGTCTTCATCGACCCTCCTCAAACGCTTGACAGGCAGCCGCTTTCGTCTGGCGACGGCGCCGGTTCAGCGGTAAGATGTGCTCGTGACGGCGGCTTGCCCCCGGCGCGGTTGTCTCGCAGGAACGGAATCGGGTTATGATGATTACTGTACTACTGTTGTTGAGCATCCTTCTGATCGTGGTCTTCACGACCCGATTCAATCTCCATCCCTTTCTGGCCTTGATCATGGCGGCCCTGTTCTTCGGGATCTGTTCCCGCATGCCTTTGCGCGAGATTGTCTCTTCCATCGAACAGGGTTTTGGTGGAACGATTGGAAGAATCGGCATCGTGATCGTTGCGGGAGCCATCATCGGCGCCTTCCTGGACAAGTCCGGAGGCGCCCTGGCCCTGGCCGAACGCATTCTCAGGATCATCGGGCCCAGGAACGTGACGCCTGCCATGGCGCTGATCGGTTACATCGTAGCCATTCCTGTCTTTGCGGATTCCGGCTTCGTGATTCTGACCCCTTTGAACAAGACGTTGACCAAACGTGCAGGGCTCTCTCTCGCGACAACCGCGATTGCCCTTGCCCTGGGGCTCATGGTGGCCCACACGCTGGTCCCTCCGACTCCCGGCCCGATCGCGGCGGCCGGCATTCTGGGAGCGGACCTTGGCTGGGTGCTTCTGCTCGGGATTCCCGTGGGTATTCCCACGTTGCTCTTCTGCTGGTTCTGGGCGGTGAAGGTGGCGGGACGCGTTCGGATCGATCCCAATCCGCAATTGACGGAAGAGGAGTTCACGGTCCTGCAGAAATCGGCTCCCTCGGCTTTTCATGCCCTCCTTCCCATCCTCATCCCGATCGTGTTGATCGTTCTGAAATCGATTGCGGATTATCCCACCCATCCCTTGGGACAGAACGGTTTCTCTCAGGGCATCAGCTTTATCGGCACTCCGTTGATCGCCTTGTTGATCGGCATCGGCATCGCCCTGACGCTTCCCAAGCCATTTCACAGGAGCATGCTCTCGCCGTCCGGCTGGCTCGGTGAAGCGGTGCAGGCGGCAGCCATGATCATTCTGATTACCGGCGCCGGGGGAGCGTTCGGCATGGTGCTGCAGAATTCCGGCATCGCGAACACGATTGGCAAGAGCATCTCCTCGATGCCGATAGGATTATGGCTGCCCTTCACGGCGGCGGCGGCGATTCGCGCAGCCCAGGGATCTTCCACCGTGGCCATCATCATGACCGCCTCGATTCTGGCCCCGATGCTCGCGTCGATGGGACTGGATTCACCGCTCGGTCGCGCGCTCTCTGTCCTGGCCATCGGCGCGGGCTCCATGGTTGCCTCTCATGTCAATGACAGCTTCTTCTGGGTGGTCACACAAATGAGCGGGATGGATGTCAAGACCGGCTACAAACTCATGACCACCGGCACGATTTGCATGGGCATCCTTGCCTGTACAATCATCTGGATCATTGGCTTGATTGTACTGTAGAAACCGACGGATGATCACATAAAGGGTATGATTCATGATCCTGACCAAACGCCGATATGAAGATGTCGAACGCTGGGAACTGGATGGGCTGTTGCTGTCGCCCGAGTTCGACTTCAAACGATTCTGTAGCATGCATTCAAATGAAGTCCATCCCTATCTGAGCTCCCTCCAGACAGGTGAGCACGCGGCGGGGCAAGCGCTGGCTCCGATCGAATACGATCAGGAAGTTTGGGCCTGCGGCGTCACCTATGCCCGCAGTCGCGACGCGCGGGAAGCGGAGACCGACGTCAAGAGCGTCTACGACATGGTCTATGAGGCCAAACGTCCCGAGCTGTTCTTCAAGGCCATCGGCTGGCGAGTCAAAGGGCCCCAATCCGCCATCCGCATCCGGAGGGACAGTCACTGGAATGTGCCGGAGCCGGAGTTGACGCTGCTGGTCAACAGCCATGGCGATATCCTCGGGTATTGCGCGGGCAATGACGTCTCCTCCAGGAATATCGAGGGAGAAAACCCGCTCTATCTGCCCCAGGCCAAGATGTATGACGGGTCCTGCGCCATCGGACCGGGAATCTGTATCGCGGATACGGATTCGATGCGGAATCTCCCCATCACGCTGGCGATCGAACGAAACGATAAGGTCATTTTCACGGGAGACGCGAGCACGTCACAGATCAAGCGTTCCTTCGAGGAACTGGCCTCCTACCTGACCATGGAAATGACCTTCCCCTTCGGCGCGTTTCTCATGACAGGCACCGGAATCATTCCCGAGATGGAGTTTTCCCTGTCCGTAGGCGACAGAGTCACCATTACGATCGGCGCCCTGGTTCTCGAAAACCGGGTCGAGTCCTAGCAAGTCCAGGAGAAGAGCATGGATTATCAGAAGGTACTCATTGCAGGCCGATGGCGGGAGCCGAAAGACCCGACCGGCCATTTCCACGCCGTGAATCCTGCCCGCAAACAGACGCTGGGGGAGGTGTATCCCGTTTCCGGCGCGTGCGACGTGAACGAAACGATTGCCGCGGGGAAACAGGCTGCCGTTGAACTGAGAAAGACTCCCCGCAAGCAGCTCGCCCAGTTCCTGGACCTGTTCGCCGACAAGATCGAAGCCCATGCGGACGAGTTGGTGGAAATGGCTCATCTGGAGACCGCCTTGCCCAAGGAACCGCGACTGCGAAACGGAGAGCTTCCCCGGACCACGGATCAGATGCGTAAAGCCGCCCGCGCGGCGCGCGAGTTGAGCTGGTGCCGCGCCACCATCGAAGCCGCTGTCAATATCCGCAGCATGATGGGACCTCTGGACGGTCCGGTTTCGGTGTTCGGACCGAACAACTTTCCCTTCGCGTTCAATTCCGTCGCAGGCGGCGACTTCGTCGCGGCCATCGCTGCCGGCAATCCCGTGATCGCCAAGGCCAACACAGGACATCCCGGAACGACCCGGATCTTTGGCCGCCTGGCCTTTGAGGCCGTGACGGAGACAGGGCTTCCCCCCGCCACCGTGCAGATGATCTACCGCACGCCTCCGGAGCTGGGACTGCAACTGGTCTCCCATCCGGATATCGGTGCGTCCGCTTTTACCGGCAGCAAATCGGCCGGCTTGAAACTCAAGACCGCCGCGGACCAGGCCGGCAAACCAATCTACCTGGAGATGTCCAGCGTGAATCCGATCTTCATCCTGCCTGGGGCCCTGGAAGAACGTTCGGATGCGATCGCGGCCGAACTGTTCGGTTCCTGCGCCCTGGGGGCCGGCCAGTTCTGTACGAATCCCGGATTGATGATCCTGCAGAAGGGCTCTCGGACCGAGACGTTCATTCGAACGCTGGCCGAGGCCTTCTCCGGAAATCGGCCAGGAGTCCTGCTCTCGCCTAACGGACCGGAAAGCATTGCACAAGCCGTCGAGATCCTGAAGTCCGCCGGAGCGACCCTGATCGCAGGCGGGAAGGCTGTCGAAGATGAAGGCTATCGGTTCGCCAATACCCTGATGCGCGTGGATGGCAGGACGTTCCTCGCCAATCCCGCCGCGCTTCAGACCGAGGCCTTCGGAACGGCCAGCTTGATTGTGGTGGCCGAGGATATCGGGCAAATGAAGGAGGTCGCCTCCGTGCTCGAAGGCAACCTGACCGGATGCGTCTATTCCCATACCGATGGGCGGGACGATCGCGAGTACGAGATTCTCGAACCCGAACTTCGCCCGAAAGTCGGCCGACTTCTGAACGACAAGGCGCCGACGGGCGTGGCGGTTGTCACGTCCATGAATCACGGCGGTCCTTACCCGGCCACCGGACATCCCGGATTCACGGCCGTGGGATTGCCGGCCTCCATGCTCCGATTTGCGGCTCTCTACTGTTACGACAACATCCGTTCGCATCGGCTGCCCGTGGAACTTCAGGACAAGAATCCGACCGGTTCCATGTGGCGCATGATCGACGGCCAGTGGTCACAAAGAGATCTTTGATCCTCCACAGTCAGGAAATCCCGATGGCGGACGGCAACTCACCCACTTTCGAAGCGATTGTCGGAAACGACCGTACGATCTCCTCCATGCGAACGCATGGGAAAGGCCCGCAGGGGGAGCTTCCCTTGACCGAGGAGATCCTGCGATACGCGCCGAGCGGCGATCTGTTCGGCATGACCCAGAACGCCGGCATGGGATGGAAGCCGGAGGATACGAATCTCGATCAGTACCTCATCCTCAGCACGCTGGGCGGATTGCGCGCCGATGACGGACATCCCATCGCCCTGGGGTACCATTCAGGGCACTGGGAAATCGGCCTGCTGGTCAAGGAGGCGGCGACGGCCCTCAAGCAGCAGGGTGTGCTTCCTTTTGCCGGTTTCTGCAGCGATCCGTGCGACGGACGCACGCAGGGGACCGAAGGCATGTACGACAGCCTGCCCTATCGCAATGACGCCGCCATGGTGATGCGCAGGCTCATTCGCTCGCTGCCGCGACGAAAAGGAGTGATGGGGGTCGCCACCTGCGACAAAGGACTTCCCGCGATGATGATGGCCCTGGCGGGCAGCGGGAATCTGCCCGGCATCATTGTGCCCGGCGGCGCCATGTTGCCCACCCACGACGCTGAAGACACCGCCCAGATCCAATCGCTGGGAGCGCGGTTCGCGCATCAGTTGATCGACCGGGACTATGCAGCCCGAATGGGATGCGGGAGCTGCGGATCCGCGGGCGGTGGCTGTCACTTCCTCGGCACCGCCGCATCCTCCCAGGTCGTGGCCGAGGCCTTCGGCATGGCTTTGCCTCACAGCGCCCTGTCGCCTTCGGGTGAAGCCGTATGGATCGATATGGCGCGTCGATCCGCGCTGGCGCTGGTCAGTCTGTCGACGCGGAACATCCCTCTGCGAGACATCGTGACGCAGCAATCCCTGGAAAACGCCATGCTGGTCTTCGCTGCATTCGGCGGTTCCACCAATATGCTGCTCCATATCCCGGCTGTTGCGCATGCCGCCGGACTGACGCCCCCCAAACTGAACGATTGGATCCGGGTCAACAGACTGGTCCCGCGTCTGGTCGATGCGCTGCCGAACGGTCCGAGGAATTTCCCCACGGTTCAGGTTTTTGCAGCGGGCGGCGTCCCTGAAGTCATGCTGCACTTGCGGGCTATGGGTCTGCTGAATCTGGATGTGATGACGGTCACCGGAAAGCCCCTGCGAGACAATCTCGACTGGTGGCAGCACAGTGCGCGACGCAAGGCCGTCAGGGCCAGACTGGAAGCGCTGGATCATCTCAGTCCCGATGCGATCATCATGGATGCCGAGGCCGCTCGCCGGGCCGGATTGACCAGCACCGCGGTCTTCCCGTCCGGCAATATCGCGCCGCAGGGCTCCGTGATCAAAGCCACGTCCATCGATCCCAGCGTGATCGATGAAGACAACGTGTACCGGCACACGTCCCGAGCCAGGGTCTTCGTTTCCGAGAGGGACGCCATCAGCGCGATCAAGGGCCAGAGCGATGCCCCGATTCAACCTGGGGACATCATCGTCCTGATCGGCTGCGGTCCCATCGGCACCGGGATGGAAGAGACCTATCAGCTCACGTCGGCGCTGAAGTACCTCCCCTGGGGAAAGCACATGCCTGTGATCACGGACGCTCGTTTCTCCGGCGTCTCCACCGGCGCCTGTATCGGTCATGTCGGACCCGAAGCGCTGGCGGGAGGACCCATCGGAAAACTGCGCGACGGAGACATGATCGAGATGATTATCGATCGAAAGAACCTGACCGGCAGTATCGAGTTTGTCGGCGAAGGGAACAAGCGATACACGCCGCAGCAGGCCGCAGATGTGCTGAAAGCTCGGCCTCTCCATCCTGATCTGAGACCCGCCGACAAACTCCCCGACGACACCCGCCTCTGGGCCGCCCTCCAAAACGTCAGCGGCGGAACCTGGGCGGGAGGCGTCTACGATGTGGAGAGAATCCTCGCCAAGTTGGACTCGATTTGAGAAGTCGATCGCAGGCTCAACGACGCGAAGTCATGGGATGGAATTTCCGTCGTTTGCGAGGAATGGGCCTTGACACGACCGATAATCCCGCGAGAATTGCGGTGTGGCAGATGCGCCAGGTGCGTGCGGTTCCGCACGTCGGATGAAGTCTTGCGCAGCCATACGCGTAAAATGTTCGCAAAGGGGATCACGATGAAACAGCCAAGGAAGGCGATTCAAGTTGTTGCCATGCTGGCAGTGTTCTTCACGTCAACCGCCACGCTCCATGCAGACCCGACGCCGCTCGTCACGAACGGGGATTTCTCTCTTGATATCGTGTGGCAGGACGATACCTTGGTTCAAGAGAACTGGGTGGCGAACACCGAGTATGGCAAAGGCATCTCACAGCAAGGTCAGAGCGTCGTATTCCAGCTCTCCGGAGACGATGAAGACACCCAAGGCGACGAAGGCGGCACGACTCTGAGCATCGAGCAGGCGGTGTCGCTATCTGGGGGCACCTATGCCCTATCCTTCGACTACACTTTCATGAGTCCTTCCCTCAGCGAGAGCGACTACTTCACTGTCTGGGCGATGAGCTACGGTTTGCCGTCACAGGTCACGTATGGCTTCTGGAATGTCGCTGACAACCATGATGAGGAAACGGGCGAACCTATCTTGGACAACGTCTATTCTGTCGGGCCGAGATACGAGACCTTCACGTTGAATGGAGACGGGGACGTCTTGCTGAGATTCCAACTACAACGATCTATTCCTCGCGGCCTCATTGAGCCAGGGACCACACTGACACTGAATTACGTTAACCTCTCCGTCGTGCCGGTTCCGGGAGCGGCTCTCCTGGGCGGCATCGGACTGGGGTACGCCGGGTTGCGACTGAGGCGCAGAGCGGTAGCGCAGGCGTGAAGTGCGGGGGAAGGGTCGATCCGTGAAATGACGCGTCGCGAGGCCTTGCCCTCAATCGGGGCCACGCGAGCGCAAGAGGAAGATGGGGATGGGCAAGGACCGAAGGGGGATTGGCGACAGCCAACCGCCCAGAGGGCGGCATAGCAAAAGTGGGAGGGCAGCGTTAGAGCATGCCCCCCCCACCGAGCCGGTCCTGCTGGGATGAGACGCATATGGCTGAACTTCGTGCAAGAGCCAACTCGCCTCGCCAGGCCGGCTTTGTTTGTCTATCCACGACCAGGTAGTCGCCTTCTGCGGTCGTGAATTGTGCTGACATCATGGGCCGCCATACGTGATCCGGCCCCATGTCGATGTTTCGAAGAATCCGCGAACCACCTGCGATTACGGCTGGGGCTGCGCTGCAGGCGTCTCCAGAACCCTCAGTTCCTCAAGCAATCGGCCGATCTCTTCCCGATCCTGGGGCGTCAGAACGTTGTCCTTGCGGTCGATCTTCAGGGCCGTGTCCAGATACTGCCTGGCTGCGGTCGCGTCTTTGAGCTTGATGCAGATCTCGCCCAGCCGCAGGTTGGTTCGGGCCTCACGACGCAGGTCCGGCGAACGACTGATCGCCAACGCCCGCAGGATCTCCTCGAAGGTCTTCCTCGCCTCGGGAAGGCGGCCATCCATCTTCAGGAGGATGGTCCCCTTGGTGTCCAGCAGGAACACGTTGGGAGAACCGGCGCCGGACGTCTTGGCCCCCACGGCCAGACCCTGATTCGCGAGCTTGAGGGCCTCCTCATACCGCTGGAACCGTTCCTGCAGGATCCAGGCAAGGTCGTTCATCGCGCGGGTCTCGTTCGGTTGCAGACGCAGCAGTTCCCGATACGTCTTTTCCGCGCCGCCAGCGTCTCCCATCTGGTACTGAGCGGAGGCGAGGTTCAACCGTGCGTCCGCCGAGGTTGGCCAAAGGGAAACCGCATGTTCGAGCAGCTTGATCCCCTCTGCCTTCAGTTCCGGCGGCTCGAGCGACACGAGCATGCCCCCCGCTCGCAGGAAAGTGGCCAGATCCTGGTTCTTGGCATGAACATAGGCGGAACCGATCTGCTTGAGATCGTCGAACCGTTTCTGAACCACGAGCCAGAGGAATCGAGCGTGGACCACGACCAGCTCGTCGCGATGCGACTGCTCCAGTTGTTTGATGACCTCGTCCGCCTTGGCCATGTCCCCCATGGCGCGGTAGAGATCCGCCAGCGTCACCTGGGCCGGGATGTCGCTGCTCCCTTGCGTCGTTCGACAGTAGGCCTCCAGTTCCGGAACCGCCGCCTGCGGCTGATTCAGCGTCGCGTAGAACTGGGCGCGAAGCATCTGGAGCCTGGAGTTCGACGGGGAGTCCGGCTTCATTCGGCGCACCGCCGCATCGAGCAGCGTCCTGGCCTCGCCCTGAAGCGACTGCCCCTGGCTACTCAGCGACGCCTGGCTGAACACGTCGAGCGCGTCCAGAGAGTTCGGATCGCGCTGGAGGGCCTGTCGGGCGAACTTGGCCGCGGTCGGAGGGTAGCCCAGGAGCAATTCCGCGCGGGCCCGCGCCGTCAGCAGCGTCGGGTTCGTCGGATTGGACTCCAGAGCGCGGACCGCCAGGTCGGCAGCGGCCTGGAACTGCCCCTCCTGCATGGCCAGTCCGATCAGGTACACATGGGCTTGAATTGAGGTCGGGTCCCGCTTGACGATGCCCTCCAGGATGCCCTTGGCCTCGGTGACCGATTGCGGGGTGCCCTCCCTGAGCTTCTGCATGGCCAGCAGCATCATGGAAGACGTGTCCGGCGGCAGCTCTTTGATCGTATCGAGCGCCCTGGCGGCATCCCCCGGTTTGTCCCGCGAGAGCAGCAGTTGGGCCAGAACGCGTTTGAGCCGCACGTTCTCGGGGTGCAGGCCCAGGCCGGCCTCGGCCTCCGTCACCGCCTGATCGAGCTTCCCGGCGCCGGCATAGAAATTCGCCAGCAACTCGTACCCTGCCGGGATCTCCTGGAACGTCGTCAGCTTGCGGTAATCCTGCTCCGCTCGATCCGCGTCCCCTTGTTCCGCCAGATAAACGGCCCGCAGCAGGTACGCCTCGAAATTGCTGTACTCCGCGACATAGTCGTCCAAGACGCGCAGGGCCTCCTGGGGTCGGCCTTCCGCGTTCAGGATCGACGCCCGCACCGCCGTCAGCGTCCGCAACTGCGGCTGGATCGCCTTGGCTTCATCGAGGTATCGCATCGCCTGGGCGAAATCCCGCGTCTCCTGATACGTGAGCCTCGCCAGCTCGATTCGCGAACTGGCGTCCTGCTTGTCCTTGTCGTTATCCACCTTCAGCCGCAACTCGTTAATCGCCCGCGAGACATCCCCCGTTCCAACCGCCAGGCGAACCTGCCAGTTGGCTTCCACCTGCGGATTCTGGATCTGACGCAGGACCTTTTCCGCTTCCGCGAAACGATTTTGACCATCGAGCAGGCCGAGCAACCCCTCCGCGATTCCGGTGGCCGACGGACTGGCCGCGAGCCCCTGTCGGTAGACATCCTCCGCTTGCTTGAAGTCCCCCTGGCGAACGTACATCTGCGCCAATGTCAGAACCGGCGCGGGCCACGTCGGCTCCATCTTCATACAGTCGCGCAGCAGACTCACCGCTTCCTGCTGTTTGGAGACCGCGTCAGGACCGGACAGCCACAGCGCCGCCTGGTACAGTCTCCACCAGAGGCCGCGTTCGCCTTCCGCTATCCGCAGTTCGGCAATCAGCGTGCCTGAGGCGTTGGGGTCTCCCTGGATCTCAGGACTGGTCAGGAGCAGAAGGCGAGCCTGAATCTCCTGGGGATCGCGCGCCAACTCCCTGAGCAGACCGATCCCGGCGGCCCGATCCCCCCTCGCGAATTCCAGCAGGGCCAGTCTCGTGTTCAAGAGCTTCCTGCCCCGGACGTCTGTGACGGACTCCAGTCCCTTTTGCAGACCGGCGCGGGCGGAATCGTAGTCCTGCTTCATGGCATGAAGATCGGCCAGCATCAGCCAGGGCTCCGCGACATCCTTCTGACGCGCGCAGGATGCTTCGCAAACCGCCACCGCTTCGTCCAGACGCTGTGCCTTCACATATCGTCGGATGAGCTGGGTCTCCGCTCTCAGGGGATCGGAGCATTCCGCGATGGCCTGCTTGAGCTCCTGTTCCGCCGCCTCCGGCTGACCGAGCGCCTCTGCGATGATCGACAGGTAGACGCGGATGCCCACGCGTTCGGGATACTGCTTCCGCAGGGAACCGAGTTCCTCCGCCAGAGCTTTGAGGCTCGACGCGTCGGAGACGCCCCTTGGCCCGATGGCTTTGCTGATCCCGGCGCCGATGCGCGACAGCTTCGCCTCGAGATCCAGAGGATTGGCGGACTCCGCTTCCTTCGCAGCGAGGAACGCCTTGTCGAAGTCGCCCACTTTCGCATACTGTCGGGCAAGCTCCGTGGCGATCTGCGTACCCTGCGGATTGAGACGACGGTACTGCTCCAGGGCCGTCACAGCCCGACTGGCCTGGCCGGTCTGGGCGTAGGCCCGCCCCAACCACAGCAGCATTTGAGCGCCATTCGGATCACTGCCCGCCAGGGGCTCCAGGACTTCGATGACGCTATAGGGTTTGTTCTCCGCCGCCGCGACCTGGACCTTGAGCTCCGCAGCCAGACGCGTGGACTCCCTCGTCACCGGCTGTTCCTTCGTAATCCCAAGGTATTCATCGAGGCATCGCCTCGCGTCCGGAGCCCTCTCTGCAAATGCGTACACACGAATGACCGCAGGCAGGACCGCTTGCCGGTATCCTCTCTCATTGGGATCCAGCGAAGCCAGCACTTCGTCCGCCAGGCTGGCGGCTTCGGCCTTCGCTGCCAGCACTTCGTCCGCCAGGCTCGCCGCTTGGGCCTTCGCTCCTTTTCGCATCGCCAGTTCCGACGCCAGACCGAACCGCCCCACCGCCCAGTCGTTGGCGTTGGTGGATTGATCTTTGATGCCCTCCCGCGTCAGCTTGTCCGCCGCCTGAAGCGCAGCGTCCGCGCGGTC
>CALEZT010000172.1 GCA_937927975.1 uncultured Phycisphaerales bacterium | reverse complement strand
TAGCACGCTTGTCCAAGGGCCAACTGGGTTTTGCTTGACGAACGACCACCCTAAGAGGTAGGATTGTCGGCATGGGAATCGACGCTTCGCACGCGTCGCGATTCCATTGGTCGAGGAAGGCAGAAGGAGGAAAGGGCTGCGAACGACACTGTGCTTGAGACATCCTGAGCCCGACATCCCATCGAAGATCCGGATCCCTGGTATGTGACCACAGATCCTTTCCGTCGTCATCGGGATTCCCTTTTGGAAGGAGGCATTCCATGAACCGAGGATTCATCCGTCTGGTATCTTTTGTTCTGTTGGCAGGGTTCTCGTCCGCCCTTTGGGGCCAGGGGAACCAGATCATCAATGGCGAATTCGACGACGGCCTGACCTCCTGGGGCCGGTACGGGGCCACAGGCTATACGGTGTCCGTCGTGTCGGGGGCTCGCCTCTCGGGGTCCAACGCAGCGCTGATGGACGTGACCGACGCGTCCGTGACGAGCATCGGGATCGCCCAGAGCGGCCTGAAGTTCGAAAAGGGCAAGACCTATCCGGTCGGCGTGACCGCCAAGGCGGACAAAGAGCGGGAAATGGTCATCCTGATCCAGTTGTACAAGCCCGAGGTGCCGACGTGGATCGATATCGTGATGCAGCGGGTGGCCCTGACCATCGAGCCGCAGACGTTTCTGTTCCAATACACGCACAATGACGACTCGATGTCTGCCCATCCGGCGTGGCAAGCCACCATCTACCTCATGCTCAAAGGCCAGTGGTGGGCGATGAAGAACGACACGATTCCGTCGAAGGTGTGGTTGGACCGCGTGCACGTAGGCGAGCAGCCGCCTTTGATGGACACGACGATGCGATTCGCGACTGAGCCGCAGCCGGCCGACGGCGCAACGGACGTGCCCCGCGACACGACTCTGGTCTGGAGGCCGGGCGAATTCATCGCGACGCACGACGTGTACTTCGGGACGAGCTTCGCGGATGTCAACGCAGCGAGCGAGGCCGATCCGAGAGGCGTGCTCGCAGGCAAGGACCAGGTGGACGCCGCGTATGATCCCGAGGGCCTGCTGGACTATGGGCAGACGTATTTCTGGCGGGTTGACGAAGCCAATGGGGCCCCCGACTTCACGGTCTTCAAGGGCAAGGTCTGGAGCTTTACCGTCGAGCCGTTCTCCTATCCGATCGCGCCCGTCGCGGCCACAGCGTCCAGTTCCCAACCGGGTTTTGGACCGGAGAAAACCATCAACGGCTCGGGCCTGAACGCGGCCGACCAGCATTCGACCTCGATGACGGACATGTGGATGAGCAGCACCACCAAGCCGCACTGGATCCGGTATGAATTCGACAAGGTCTACAAGCTCGACAAGCTATGGGTCTGGAACGCCAACCAGGTCGTCGAGGCGTTTGTTGGATTCGGAGCCAAGGACGTCGTGATCGAGTATTCGACCGACGGTGCGACATGGACTGCCCTGGAGGGCGTGCCCGAGTTCGCCCGCGCGCCCGGCGTGACGAACTACGCAGCCGATACGATCGTCGATCTCGGCGGCATCATGGCCAAGTACGTCCGGCTGACCATCAACAGCAACTGGGGCGGCGTGACGCAGCAGACCAGCCTCAGCGAGGTGCGGTTCTTCTACGTTCCGTTGCAGGCGTTCGGACCGCAGCCGCCGGACGGAGCCACGAACGTCAGCGTCGGCGCCAGACTGTCCTGGCGGCCGGGCCGGGAAGCGACCTCGCACACCGTTTCCATCGGACCGGACGCCCAGGACCCCGGACGCGGCGAAGCGGCGACCGTGACCGATCACAGCTACACCCCCGCGAATTTGTCCCTCGGAACGAAATACTTCTGGAAGGTGGACGAGAGCAGCGATGGCCATGCCGGCGGCCAGGCAGGCAACTATGCCGGCGACGTCTGGAGCTTCACGACCGAGGAATTCGCAATCGTCGAGGACTTCGACCGCTACAACGACAACATCGACGCCGAGACCACGATCTGGCACGCCTGGATCGACGGTCTGACCGACAAGGCCAGCGGCTCGCAGGTCGGGTACAATGAGGCCCCGTTCGCCGAGAAGACGGTCGTCCGCAGTGGATCGCAATCGATGCCCCTGACGTACGACAACACGTCGTTTGCGTTCTCCGAAACCAAGCGGACATTCGACGGCGCCCAGGACTGGACCGCTCACGGCGCCAAGACGCTGTCGATCCACTTCGCGGGAACCGGCGGCAACACCGGCAAGCTGTACGTCAAGGTCAACAACGCCAAGGTGCCCTACAACGGCGACGACGCGGACTTGGCCCGAACGGGCTGGCAGGCCTGGAACATCGACCTGACCAAGGTCGCGGGCGTGGGTAGCGTCCGTTCGCTGACGATCGGCGTCGAAGGCGCCGGCGCCAAGGGCAAGCTGTACTTCGACGACATCCGCCTGTCTTCAAAGGCCCCCCAGTACACCACGCCCGCCGAGCCCGACAACGCAAGTCTGATCGCCTGGTACGCATTCGAAGGAGATGTCAAGGACTCCTCCGGCAAAGGACGCAACGGAACCGCCACCGGCGGACCCACCTACGCCGCGGGTGTGGACGGTCAGGCCCTTCGCCTGGACGGGACGGACGATTACGTGACGGTGGGCAGCGTCGGGATCAGCGGGGCCGCTCCGCGGACGGTCTCCGGCTGGGTCAAGGCCGACAACACGACGTTCACCGACTGGACGAATCTTTTCGGCTTCACGAGCAAGCCGGACGGCGCCGCGGCGCAGAGCTTCGATATGAACAAGATCGGCGGCACCAACCAGTACGGCATCCACGCCTACGGCTGGGAGCGGACGATCCTGACCATCGACATCGAGTGGCATCACCTCGCGGCCACGTACGACGGCGCGACGATCGCCTGGTACGGCGACGGCCAGTTCGTCGCGAGCGAGGCCTGGGTCCTGAACACGCAGGACAACTTCCAGATGGGCAAACGCGCCCACGCCGCAGGCGGGAATTTTCCCGGCCTGGTCGACGAGGTGAGGATCTACAACAAGGCCCTCTCGGCCGAGGAGATCGCCTGGCTTGCGGGCAGAAGACTGCCGATCCACAAGCCGCTGTGAGACAGCAAGGCAGAAGGGCAACCTTGCGATCCGACGGGGGCCGCGTCCACAAGACTCGGCCCCTTCTTTCTTTCATCGGCCCGGATCGTCTACCGTTTCACTCCTTGCTCTCGTCTGTTGTCAGACGGAGCAGTTTCATGCCGCTGCCGGGATCGAGTTGGCGTGTCGCCTCAATGCCGGTGATCTCGATAATGGTGATTTCCAGGATGAGGAACGTGCGAACGTCGTGGCGTGGACAACCGATAAGGCTCTGGCCGTCTTTGCCGATGGCGGTGTGGATGTGCAGCCTGGGGCCCGCGTCGTCCCAGTAGAGCGAGCCGACGCCCAGGACCTCGCCGGGACCGGTGAACGTGGTGAATCGCGGCACGATCTGGGGTTTCTCCTGCTCGGGCCCGACGACGACCGCCGCAGTGCGGAACCCGCCCACGATGAGGACCGATGCGCAGCGAATATTGCCCTCGCGAACGATCTTGTCGATGGACGCGTGCAGATCCTCGCCCTCGTACAACCGGGCCACCACCACCCGACCCACCTGACCGACCGAATACTCCATCTCTGTTCTCCGAACCACCGACAGAATCCGTTCGCCGACATCCTGGTGGGCGATCAGGAGCCGGGTTCCTTCGCGCTGCGGCGTTCGGGAAAGAGATCTCGGTCCCAGCCGTACGTGTATTGTCGTTCCAGACGGCAATCGCGGTCGTGGACCGCCAGCAGGCTGTATTCATGGCTCTGGGCCAGGTCCCGACCTTGAAGAATGGCTTCCATCTTCGATCGGTGGCCGCTGACGATCTGGCCGGTGTTCATCAGCTTGATGACCCAGCTTCCCCCCTCTGCCGGCAGCACGTGATAGGTCACACGCTCCGCCATTGACGAAACCTCCATTCCTACGACAATCCGCGGCCGCAGCCGTCGGCAATCGATCCCGAAACCAAGCTCGTCCGACGCCCCTCCGAAGAGCGTCAGTCCGGCGAACACGACACAGCCTCTATTGTGCCGATTGTCGCGACGTCGTCAATAGGGCTTGCGGGCCGCAGTACAGACACCGCCACAGCAGCAGGTCTTCGACCATCGGTTCGATGATGAGACCATCGACCATAGGGCAGCTCGCACTCCCCTATTTGCGGAGGAACAGCCACACCCAGCCGTGGGGCTCATACTCCCGCGGAAGTTGCGAACGAAGAGGAGACATCTTCCTGCTGATCTCGTTCAGATCCTCGTACAGCTTGTTCTGCTCCTCTTTCGTCTTCGGTCGGTCGGCGGTCCGGAGCTTCTGGATCAGTTCGCTGAAACGTGTCTCCAGCGGTTCCAGTTCCTTCTGGATCTGATCGTACCGCGCCTGTTCCTCAGGGGTCGGATCGGGACGATCGGGCTTGAGCGTGCCGTAGTCGCCGACGAGCAGATCGGGCCGGCCGTCGCCGTTCCAGTCAGCGACGCAGATCTTCGCGCGATTGCCCCGCTGCGGCTGCTTCGGAGCCTGCGGGCCGTACTCCACCCGGCCCGGCGGCACAAGCTGCACGCCTGCGGCCAGTTCCGGCGCCTTCGCCGAGCCTGTGTTGCGAAAGAGCGTCACGCTGCCGTTCTCTTCGCCCACAAGCAGATCGAGATCGCCGTCGCCATCCCAGTCCGCGACGTACGGCCCGGCGCGCGCGCCCACATGCACCGGCCGGCCGCCGGCCTGGAGTTTCGTCTCTTTCCCGAAGGCATACGCGGTCGCGGTCCCTTCATTGGGAATCAGATAGACGTCTCCATCGGTGTTGCCGACGATCAGGTCGAAATCGCCGTCGCCGTCCCAATCGACGGCGCGAACCGTGGATGCGGTTCCTGTGCTGGAGATGGGCTTCTCCGGCGTGCTCTCCATTCGCTTGCCGTGATAGGTGACGAAAGTCCCTCCGTCGGTGTTCTCCCATTCGACACTGCCTCGAATGAGAATGCCTTCGCCGGGACGTTCCTGAATCCCGCCGCCGATGTTGATGATCTCGCCCGTCTTGTCCTTGAGCATTTCCGGGGCCGCGAACGTCCGTCCCGGCCCGCCCTGGAAGAAGAACAACTCGCCCGGCCAGGAGCCGGAGAGAAGGTCCATGTGACCGTCGCCGTTGAGGTCCACAACATGTGGACCGAATCCGATGCATCAGCCACACGGCACAGTGCCGTCTTTGCCCCCTTCCTTGAACTTGACGCCCGCCGCGAGCTTGGGCTGGGCGTTCGTCCCCTCGTTTCGGAAGATCCACAGTTGCCCGTTGCCGAACTGGCCCACGAGCAGATCCTGCACCCCGTCGCCGTCGAAATCGCAGACGAACGGGGCCGCATGACCGATCTCGGTGTCGATCGGCTTGCCGCCGGCCTCGATCCGAACGGGCTCCGCCAGCTCATCGCTGACGGCCGCCGCAACAGCCGAGGCGGCCAGCCCCACGATGACAAGAACCGCTATTCGTCGCATACTTGCACCTCCTTACAATTCCGTTCTCTTGAATCCGCTCACACCGCTATCCGATCACATTCTCTGAACAGGATATCCGCTGCATCACTGCGAATCCAGTTTCTTCCCCTGCGGCCCATTGCGATTCCTCGCCGGCGAACTGAGAATCGCCACCACGATCAGAAGCGTTCGGCCTTCTCTCCCATCCATCGACAGTCTCTCCTCGAAACCTCGGGTGCCCTGCGCATCGACGGCTCAGAAACCCACTTTGTCCGTCGTTGTGCCTGATGATTGTACTGCCGTGACCGGGGAACGCAAGATCCCGTGGAAAGGCCCCTGATCCCGATAAGAACCGCCGACACAACCTCCGAGACGGGTTCTGAAACCACGCGTTTGCACGTTTGCTGCGAAGCCCTGCCGTATCGTATACTTTGCTCTGAGGTGCTTATGAAGACCTTTTGGCAGCATGCAAACGGACAGGTATACGCAGTTGAGAGCGACACCTTCGGCCGAATCATCGGGGCCGCCGGTCCCTTCGAACTCGACGAACTCCGCGACCCGAACGAATACACCTACCAATGCGGCCTGACCGGCTGGATCAGCCGGGCCATCGCACAGCACACGCTTCATCGGATCAACCCTGTTCTGAATCGGTAGAGCGCACAGGATGTCCCTTGCGCAACGGTTTCGGGCGTGCCGCCCACGCGGGTTCTCGGCGCCCGAAAATCTGCACAGCCCTCCTCGCATCCTCGCAGAATTTTCAACATTTGTCTGGACAAATCGCATAGATCGTGTATAGTTATAGTGCTGACGGGTGAGAGAGTCAGCTTCGAGTCACTGCTTTGATGCGACAGCGAGATCGGCACCACGGACTAACCCGCAGAATGGATTTTTCCACTCCGGCTTGAGGTGCGCCCGAGCCTGGGAGGAGTCTTGTTGCGGCCCTCGTTCACAGACGATTTGAACGAGCCGGGCGGGGAGTGTATGCCCGCAGCTCGATGGAGGCCGCATGACCGTTCGAATAATCGAGAGGAGGGAATGATCATGTCCAGACTGCTTGCGTCCTACGCAGCCATCGCGGTCCTTCTGTCGTCGCTGGCAACCGCGGAAACCCAGGTCAACGTACGAACCAGCGGCGCCCAAACCGGCGCCGCCATCGCCACAGACCCTCGCGGCGGCGCCGTGGTCGTGTGGAGCAGCTACTACTCGACGGGCGGGCGATCCAACGACATCCTCGCCCGACGACTCGACGCGGCCGGCGCCCCGACCGGGGACGAGTTTCCGGTAAACGCCATCAATCAGGGCAATCAGACCGAGACGACAGTGGCGATCGATGGTCTTGGGAATCTGGCGGTCGTCTGGCAGAGTCCCGGGCCCGAGGAGGACATCCTGATGCGAATGTACGACCCGCAGCGGATTCCCATCACCGGCGATCTGCTCGTCAACCTCCGAACGAACGGGCGACAACTCTATCCATGCGTCGCAGCCGGTGGCGAAGGCGTGTTCCTCGTCGCATGGGAGAGTCGGGAAACCACCGTGTACGGCGATCAGACGTTCCTGTGCGCCCAGCGGTTCGATCCCAACGGCGCCGGGGTGGGCGATGAGATTCTGGTGGACCCCGACATCTACGACTGCCGCTCTCCGGACGCCGCGATGGACGCCCAGGGCAACTTCGTCGTGACCTGGATGCGGGACCGATCCAGCCACCCGATCATGGCCAGACTCTTCGATCCCAACGGAGTGCCCCGAACGGACCCCTTCGCGGTCAACACGACAGGCAGCGCCAGCGTGACACGTCCCTCCGTCGCGATGAACGCGCAAGGCTGGTTCGTCATCACGTGGGACGGCGACCCGAATCGTGCGGCCGACGACGACATCCACGCAAGGCTCTACGACCCCAACGGCGTGGCGCGAGGCGAGCCCTTCATGGCCAACGCGATTCGCAGCGGCGCCCAGCAATGGCCTCAGGTCGCGATCGGCGACTCGAACGAATTCGTCATCGTCTGGGAATGCGACACAGGCGATCCCAACGCAGGCGTCGACATCTACGCCCGGCGATTCACCCCTGACGGCGCCCCCGTGGGGGAGGAGACGCGACTCAACACCTACACGCTCGACAAGCAAAGATACGCGGACGTCGCGATGACCGCCGACGGCTCGTTCATCGCGGTCTGGGAAAGCAACAACCAGGACGGCAGCGGGTACGGCATCTTCGCCCACGCCGAACGTCGAGCGGCTCCCGTTGATCCCAACGCGTCCTCTCAATAGGAGAAGAGGAAGATAACGCCTCACGGCGTCACCACGAGTAGGACCCGACCGTGGGTGCATAACCATAGTCACAGGCGCATAGCGGGCGGGTCGCATTCAGGTGACGTGTTTGGCGCGAGATCTCTGCGCCGGGGAACCGCAAGAACCATCATCCCCCCGTCCGCGTGTGGGGCCAGATTTCGTACGGTGGTGGGCGGCCTCCATCATGCTGCCGGCATGACGCGAGAAACCTCCTTCGCACGACCGTTTCGGGCGTGTCGTTCCCAGGACTCTGCATGGTCGGAAATCTGCACAGACACCCCATCCGCGAGCAGGGACGATTCCGCTGGCACACCGAAGGAAACGCCGATACCATGGTGCGATCCAGACCGCGGGGACTGCTGCCCCGGTAGAAGAATACACAACAATTCGGTTGAAGGGAAGTGACATGACGAACACGTCTGCAACGCAAGTGCGGACCTCTCGGCGTTCTCTCCTGGGCCAAGCGGCCGCAATCTCAGCTCTTGCGCTCTCGGGCTGCTCCCAATCAGCCAAGCGGCCGTTCGCCGGGAAGGCCTCCGGCGGACTCATCGCCCCCGGCGACACGATTCTGTTCCAGGGCGATTCGATCACCGACGCCGGCCGGGACCGCGGACGGGAAGGCAACGCCAACGAGCCACGACCCCTGGGCGGCGGATACGCCTTCATGATCGCGTCGCACCTGCTGGCCGAACGTGCCGACGCCGGCCTGAAGATCTACAACCGCGGCATCAGCGGGCACAAGGTCTTTCAGCTCGCCGAACGCTGGGACAAAGACTGCATCGCGCTCAAGCCCAACCTCGTCAGCATCCTGATCGGCGTCAACGACATCTGGCACAAGCTCAACGGCCAGTACAACGGCACGATCGAGATCTACGAGAACGACTACCGCGCGCTCCTGGCGCGGACGAAGAAGGAACTGCCTGGCGTGAAGCTGATCGTCTGCGAGCCATTCGTGCTCCGCACGGGAGCGGTGAACGAGAAGTGGTTCCCGGACTTCGACGGCTACCGGGCGGCGGCGAAAAAGCTGGCGACCGAGTTCGGCGCGGTGTTCGTGCCGTTCCAGTCGGCCTTCGACGAGGCGGTCAAGAAGGCTCCGCCCGCCCACTGGGCCGGCGACGGCGTCCACCCCACGATGGCCGGCGCGTACCTGATGGGCCAGACCTGGCTGGACGCGGTCGAAAACGCTCGGACGTAGGCACGAGGCTCGATTCACGACAACTCCATCGGAACTCTTTGCAGCGGCTTGGGCAATCAGATCCGGATTTGTCCTGTGCGTCAGTCCTTTCTCTGATTGACGAGAAGATTGACGCAGACGCGGAAGATGGCTAAGCTGGAGTTTTTGTCGTGCGACAAACAGCAGATTGGATTCTTTGGAGGTTTCGATCATGACCGCTGGCAGGCAGCTACGCATGTTGTTGATTCTCGGCGCTTTCACCGCGGCGATTCTCGCCGGAACGGCGCGGGCCGCGGATCCCAATGATTTCAAGACGGACGCAGACAAGGTCAGCTACATTCTCGGCACACGGATCGCCAGCCAGATCGCCGGCATGTTGAGGGCCCAGGACGTCCAGGTGAGCATGCCCTTGTTCATCAAGGGCCTCCAGGAGGCCTTGAGCGGCAAGCCGTCGCCGTTCAGCGCGGAAGATCAGGAAAAGATCATGGGCCCGTGGGAACAGGAGCGCGAGGCCAAAGCCAAACAGAAACAGGAAGAGATCGCCAAACAACGGGCCAAGCAAGAGGAAGAGGCCATGGCGAAACTCGGCAAAGACAATGAATGGAAGCTGAAGCTGACGAAACCCGAGCTGCGGCAGTTCGACGCGAACAAGGACTACTTCTGGGTCCTGGAGACGAACAAGGGCAGCATCAAGATCAAGCTGATGCCCGAGGTGGCTCCCATGCACGTCACCAGCACGATGTTCCTGACGGAAAAGGGCTTCTACGACGGAACGATCTTTCATCGCGTGATCCCGGACTTCATGGCTCAGGGCGGCGACCCGGTCGGTGACGGCCGGCACGGCCCAGGCTATCAATACGCCGGGGAGTTCAGCCCGACCGTCAAGCATGACCGTCCCTACCTGTTGAGCATGGCCAATGCCGGCCCGAACACCGACGGCAGTCAGTTCTTCATCACGTTCAAGCCCACCCCCTGGCTGGACGGCAAGCACACCATCTTCGGCGAGGTCGTCGAAGGCCAGGACACCGTGAAGAAGCTCGAAGCAGCGGGCACCGCCCCGCAGGGCACACCCAAGGAAGAGCTCAAGATCCTCAAGGCCAGGATCGAAGAGAAAACCAAAGGCTGACATCGGGTCCCATGGAGAACCTGACGATGCACAACAGATTCGCCCTCGGCGGCGCCATGATCGCTCTTGTGATCGTGACCTTCTCTCTCGGTCCGATGACCGGGTGCAAGAGCAAGACGCAAGCCGGACCCGGTCAAGAGAAGAACGCCGAACGCGGCGTGGGAAATGAGTGGAAAATGAACCTGACAAAACCAGAACTCAGACAATTTGACCCGGCCAAAGAGTACTTCTGGGTCCTCGAAACGAACAAAGGCGTCATCAAGGTCAAGCTGATGCCCAACGTGGCCCCCATGCACGTGACCAGCACGATGTTCCTGACGGAGAAAGGCTTCTACGACGGGACCATCTTCCATCGCGTGATTACCGGCTTCATGGCCCAGGGCGGCGACCCCACCGGGACCGGCACCGGCGGGCCCGGCTACAAATACGCCGGCGAATTCGATCCGAAGGTCAAGCACGACCGCCCGTACCTGCTGAGCATGGCCAATGCCGGCCCGAACACCGACGGCAGCCAATTCTTCCTCACGTTCGTGCCCACGCCCTGGCTGGACGGCAAGCACACGATCTTCGGCGAGGTCGTCGAAGGCCAGGCTGTCGTCAAGAAACTCGAGGCAGCAGGCAGCGAGTCCGGCAGGACCAAGGAAGAACTCAAGATCGTCAAGGCCAGGATCGAAGAAAAGGCCAAGGGCTAGACGCATTCTCTGTCCGTATTCGATGCGAGGACAAACGCAGAGTCAACTCCGCCGCCCGATGCCCGTCGGGCGGCGGTTCTTTTTGCGCTGGCAAAGGAGCAAGAGTGCCTCGCCTCCCTCACCGCGAAGAGAATCTCCTCAGATTTCCCGAGAGGTGTTGTCGCAGCGGTCGCAGAGGCCGCCCGGTTCCAGGGCGCCGGTGAGCATCCGGAGCCTCAGTTGCCGAAACTCGTTGCCCGACCAGATCTCGCGAAAACCACCGTCGGCGACGTTGCCCATGGGCATGCGCCCGTTCACGTCGAGGCAACACGGGACCACGGTCCCATCGGCCAGGATGCACCCGTGGGAGAACGGCGCGGCGCAGGGCTTGTATGCGGGTGATCGCACGGGCTTCTCCACGCGGCGGTCGTTCACCAAGCCGTGCCAGGTCGTGAACTGGGCAACATGCACTTCGTCTACGTCCATGCCGCGCCATTCCCCCACGAAAGCGTCGATCTTGTCGGCGGTTTCGCCCATGCGAATGATCTCGATCGACGTGCGGGGCCCCTCGCCGCCCCGCTGCCGCCGCAGGGACAGATACTGTAGGATATTCGACTTGACGTACCCGAATTGCGAAGGCGGCCGGAGCTTCTCATAGACCTCCGGCGAGCAGCCGTCAAAGGAGAAGCACAGAAAATCCAGCGAGGACGACAGGATCCGCTCGGCCATTTCCTTCGTCAGGACCGTCGCGTTCGTGTGCAGCATGGTCCGACACCCCCTGCCGTCGGCGTATTCGATCATCTCGAACAGGTCCTGGTGGAGCAGCGGCTCGCCCGAGAGGTACAGTTTGATCAAGGGCCGGCTTCCGCAAATATCGTCAATCGCGCCGCAGAATACCTCGATCGACATCCTATCCTGCAAAGGCTTGAGCCCCTGCGACTGCGGGCACATGACGCACTTGAGATTGCACAGGCGGATGACGTCGAACCAGTAGACGGTGGGCAGTGGGGGGATGTAGTAGTCCATCAATTCCGCTATGTTGTTCCACAGGGGCATCCCGGGACCTTTCGGCGAAACCATTTTCAGTTTACGCCCGATCCGTCCCGCGGTCAAGCTGCGGATGCGAGCCAGCCTCCGGCCGAACGTCTATCGAACGGGCCAGAAGACCTGGTCGCCGCCATCGGGACCGTCGCCCCACCGACTGGGGACGCCTCCGTCGTCGTCGAGATCCACGCCGCAACTGTAGAGCAGAAAACCGCCCCCGTCGCGTCTGTAGATCAACAGGTCGCTCGAATAGGGGTCTCGCGGTGTTCGAGTCAAGAAGCCGGTTTCAACGAGTTGGGCGAGTGATTCGGGATACTCGTCGTACTCGGTTTTGTAGCGGATCGTTGCGATCGTGGCGACGAGCGCGTCGAGATCCGCCTTCGCCCGCCAGGGCATGTGGGCGACTCCCAGACAGGCATTGCCCAGAAGCCCGACGTATATGTTCTGCCGCATGATGTGGTCCAGCACGGTCTTGATGCCGTTGGGCTCGTTGTGGAATTCCCAGGGCGTGCGAGCGGCGGCCAATCCGATGCGGTCCAGGAACTCCTCTCCACAACGAGCGGTCTGCTTGCGGTCCAGGGTCTGGAAATCCAGATTCTGAGCGGGCGTCATCGGATCGAACAACGCCCTCAAGGTCTCCGGCAGACCCTCCCACTGCGTCACGGCCAAGCGGGGAATGCGACCGCGACCGTCCCCTTCGTCGGTGAACATCCGCTGAATGCCGTCCTGCCACACCAGCCGTTCGATAGTGAAATCGAGCGTGTTGGGGTTCGTGTCGCCAAGCCGTTCGAGTTGCCGCTGGAGGGTGGCCAGAGTCGAGGCTTCCAGAGGTTCGAAGGCCAGGACCCCGCGAACCGTGCCGATCAGCAGGGTGCGAATCGCGATGCCGAGAAGCTGGTGGGACAGGACTTTGACGCCCCCCAGATGGCCTGCGAAACGATAGAGAGTCGCTACGTCGGCCAGCAACAGGTCGTCATCGCCGTCGAAGGCTCGCAGCTTGACGCGAGTGTCGAGCACGAAGGCCAGATCCCTGGCCCCTTCGGACTGAAACATGCCGGCGAGCATCGCACTATTGCCGGCGTACCGAGGCCAATAGTCCCGCTTCTGCGCGCCTCGGGCCATGTGCTCCAATGCCTCCTGATTGGCGTCCACCCACCTGCGAAAGCCGGCAAAGGCGTCTTCAGGCCAGTCGACGGGGAATCCCCTGCGGTAGGCGCCCAGCCACTCGGGCATCTTGACCACCGACTGGAAGGCCCGCTCGTAATCTTCGCGAGCGTCGGAGTTCGGATCGTACTCGGTCGGCCGGGCCGCCTGCGTCATCCGGGCAACCGAGTCGGTCGAGACTTTCACCTTCGCGTAATCCTGCCAGTGGGGACCGTTGCCCAGACAGTACAAGCCCGCGAGAATCACGTGGGCCAGAATGATCGGGGCAAGGGTCCTGCACCGCCATCGCCAGACGCCTGCGACCAGGCCCAGAGCCAGCGCAGGACCGAACCCGCCAAACGGCGGCAGATGAGCCGAGGCAAAGAACACCGCCTGTCCCACCACCGCCGGCAGCGACCCCATGACCCGTTCGAGCGCGCGTTGGACGAATCCCCGCCAGAAGACCTCCTCCATCAAAGGCGTCAAAATCGTGACGCGGACCGCCAGCGTAAGGAAGAACGCAGCGCTCCGGCCTTCGGGAGTGAACATGGTGTTCAGAGGCTGCGAGATCTGGAACCGCGCCATCAGCCTGGCCGTCAACCACGCCGTGAGCAGCATGAACAGGATGGTCGCCACAGGCAGCACAAAGATCGCGACAATATCGAGCGGCCCCCTGCGAAACCACGTGAGCTCCACCTTGCCCGCTGCGCCGGTACGTCGCGTCACCATCACGATCAACAGCATGATCAGCGCGTCGGCTGTCGGGAGCAGGATGTGGGTGATCAGTCCATTCGTGCTCACGCCGTCGGGCGTATACAGCAGAAGGGATAGTACGACCGGGGCCCCCACCGCAGCGATGGACGCCAGGACAACCGCGAGAATCCGCAGCCGACGGGAGAAATCGTTGGCGCCCGCCTGTGCGTGTGCAACCAGTTCGGACAAATCATGTCTCCAAGCCTGCAAAGAGCACCCGCGGCCGTCCGACGCGGATTCTCGGCCAGCTTGCTCCCGGCAGGCACAGTGCGAACGGGTCGCGTTCAGCCCAGTCGCTTGGCCACTTCGTCGAAGATCAGTTTCATCGCGTGTTCGATGGGCGCCGGCAGATAGGTCCCTGCAGCCATCTTGTGCCCTCCGCCGCCGAATTGGGCTGCGATCTCAGATACATCCACCGCCCGATCCCCCTCGGGCCGGCTCCGCAGCGAACAGCGGATGCGCCCGTCGCGCAGTTCCATGAAGAGGGCCGCGACCGCAACCGAACCAATCCGCTGGCACTCGTTGATCAGGTTCTCGGTGTCGCGGTAGGCGGCGCCGGTCCGCTCGAAATCCTCGCGGACGAGATACTGTGAAGCGTACCGGCCGTCCAGGTGCAGTTCGAGCCGGTCGAACATGACCGACATCAGCTTGAAGCGGGCGTGGGAGAAGGTCTGATAGAGCTTGCGATAAAGGCTGTTCGGATCGACGCCGGCCTCAATCAGCTTGGCGCAATGGCGGAACACCCGGCTGTCGGTGTTGCGGAGGTGGAACCAGCCGGTGTCGGCAGCGATCGCCACGAACAGGGCCTCGGCGGTTTCCTTCGCGATCGGCCAGCCGACCTGATCGAGAAATTCCAGCAACACCAGGCCGGCCGCCGCGGCGGAGGAATCGACGACCTCGACCCGGCCCAGCTTGTCCGACGTCACGTGATGGTCGAAGATCAGAATGGGCACGCCGCTGTGCTTGACATAGGCCTCGAAATCCGACAGTTGGCCGTAGCTGTTCGTGTCCAGGATCACGACCAGATCGATCGCACCGAACCGGCCGTCGAGCAGATCCCGGACCTGGACGTTCTCGCCCAACACCGGGACCTTCTCCGCGAACAGAAACGCGTACCACTCGGGAATGGGCGAAACGAACAGCGGATGGACCGTCTTGCCGCGATCCTTCAACACCCTCGTCATGGCCGCAACGCATCCGCAGGCGTCGCCGTCGGGCCGGATATGCGTCGTCACCAGAATATGATTGGCGCCGTCGATCAACTCGACGGCCCGTCGACATGCATCGAGATTCACAGAGTGCCTTTCTTCAGCGTCTGATCCGCGTCCTCCGCGTCAATCGTGCTCGAAGATCATCGTCTGCACGTCCACGCCGCCGATGGCCTTGAGTCTCTCGATCAACTCGAACGTCGGCTTCTCCGGGCCGGCCATCTCCAGAAGAAGCAGCCCGTTGGGCGAGCAGAACTTCTCGTCGACCGCGTGCAGGCCGATCCGCGTCTTGATGCTGCAGCCGTATTCGGTGAGCAGGTTCTGCACGCCGGGGACGTTGTGCACGCGATCCGAGATATGAATGCCGATGACGATATGCCTGGCCTTGCTCATTCTGACCTCCTGTCTTTGCTGTCTCTCTTCGAGTTCCGCAGAATCGTCCGGGCTTCCTGGCAGTCCCTGGCGATCTGCGTCACGAGTTCTTCGGGCGAACCGTACTTGTGCTGACTGCGGATTCGCTCCACGAAATCCATCGCCATCCAGTGGCCGGTCATGTCCCCCACACCTTCGATCAGCAGGTGGGCCTCGATCAGCAGCGGGTATTCGTCTCCAAACGTGCGGGCCTGGCCGATGCTGAACACTGCAGGGACTTGCTGGAGCTCCCGCAGCAGATCCTGCTCGGAGCCGGCAGTCTTGACGAAGCCCGCGTAGACGCCTTCGGCCGGAAGGATCTGCCTGGGCGTTTGCATATTGAGAGTGGGAAAACCCAGCTTCCTGCCTCGTCCCCAGCCCGAAACGATCGGACCGAGGAGCCGGTATGGGCGGGAAAGGGCAGCGGCCGCCTCCGCGACGTGTCCGCCTTCGAGCATGAACCGAACGATCGTGCTCGACACCCGCAGAACCTGGCTGGTGGTTGCGATCTCGATCTGTCGCGGCGGAACCACGACAACCTCGAAACCCTTGCCCCGTCCAAACTCGGCCAGGGTCTTGACGTCGCCGGCGCGGGCGGCGCCGAAGTGGAAATCGTCGCCCTCGACGATGACCGAAGGGCGGATTGTGGCCATCAGGAACTCATCGACGAACGCCTCCGGCGAAAGGCTCAGCAAGTGCTTGTCGTCTTCCAGGACGATGATGCAGTTGTCCGCATACTCTTCGAGCAGGTGGAGCTTGAGAGACAGAGGCGTCAGCACGCCCGGGGCCTTCTCCGGGTGGAGAATCGCCACCGGGTGCGGCTCGAAGGTCATGACGACCATCTCGGCGCCCCGCTCGCGGGCGATCCGCCGGGCGGTGCGGAAGATCTCCTGATGGCCCAGGTGCACGCCGTCGAAGTTTCCGATCGTCAGGACACATCCCTGTCGGACCTGCCCGAATTCCGTACGCTGCGTAAGAGTCCTCATATGCCGCTCAGTGTACTCGGCGGGCGCGGACCTGCAAGGGCTTTTTGCCGGGGACTGGTCCCGAGGGCGTGCGGGTGTGCGAAATCGCGTGGTTCATGGTAACAGCCTTGAGAGACCGCCTACGGCGTCATCCTCACGTCGCCAGCGAGTCCGCCGGTCGTGCCCGCGCAGGACAGGCTCTCACGACTTGTCGGAGGCGTTCCAGCCGGACGCAGTGTGAACGCAGTCGGGATAGAAGATCTTGGCCTCTTTGAGCACCAGCTCCAGTTTGGTCGGATCTTTTTCTTTTTCGTAGCAGAGGATCAGCAGCTCCAGCGAAGCCCGGTGGTAGGAGCCTCGTGCACGGTTGCCCCTGAGGGCCCTGTCCGGACCGAGCTTGCGGATCTGCTCAAGGTGAGGGATGGCCAGTTGCTGGCGACCATCCTCGATGTACAGAGTGGCCAGTTCCAGGTGGGCGGCCCGATTCGAGGGATCGGCCTGGACCGCTTCCTGGTAAGCGCCATACGCCATCTCGCGGTCGCCCTGGATCTTGTGGACGCGGGCCGACTGATGCCAGGCCCGGCTGCTCTGGCCGTCGATGAGCAGAGCCTTGTCGCACTGCCTCATGCACTCGTCGAGCAATCCCGCACCGGCGTACGCGCCGGCCAAACCCAGCATCTGATTGACCATCACCGGTCGGAGCAGCACCAAAGCGACCACAATGATAATCAGGCTGTAGCAGCCTCGGGCCGCGGTCTCTTTGTACTCCTGCACGCGTAGCTTTCGTTGACGATAGGCGATCAGGCGGTCTTCCATGGAGCACCCGTTAACCAACAAGTATGAAATAGATACCCAGGACCATCAGGACGTTGCCAGCCAGCAATTGGATTCGCGGCTCGATCGAGCACATACGGGTCCGCAACCACCGAAGCAGGTCGGGCATCAATAGGCTGGTCAAGATCCCGACCGCCAGAAGGGTGATGGCTTGGCCGGCCGCGAAGAACGTGAACAGGAACAGGCCATGCAGCGAGGAGCCGCCCACGGCGGCATCCGCCAGAACCTGGGGCACCTCTCCACAGTTGGGATAGGCCGGCGTCTGCAGGAGCCCGAACGCGCAGCCCAACAGAAACGCCCCCGGCGAACGAGTCTTGGCCAGCTTCGTCGCCACATGCTGCCACTTGGCGGGCAACAGATGCGGAGGGATCAATCCTGAGAGAAGCAGGCCCGTTACGACCAACCCCACGCCCAGAAGCCAGAACAGGAACTGGTTCCAGTTCAGAATGCAGCGAAGCCCTTCGTCGTGCGAACCCGCGGTCACACCGAGCAGGCCCGTACCGGCGGTCAATCCCAACGCGAACAGAATGGAGAGCAACACTCCATGACGCTTGGACCCGGCCGCACCGGCCACGTAGGCCGTCACGATGGGCAATCGGACCAGGGCGCACAATCCCAACGAAGCCGCTGTGCCGGCCGCGAGCGCAGCCCACAGCGTCACCTCCGCAGGTTGTCCCGACATAAGTTGAACGGTCGTAATCACGATGTGCTGCCTTCCCACTGGCCTCAAGACGCTTTCGAGGCGGGTTTTCCTGCCAAAAACACCCGGTTTTCGGTGGGGATTTCCCCTCTCCGAAGGCCCACCTTCTCTTGCCGGCATGCCCCGGCTCCATACAAACTCTACAAAACGATGCCTACAAAGAAAAATCTGCAACTGAGTTGCAAATCTCGGCCAAGGGGTTTATAATATCGCCCAGCGTTGAAAACTGTCGTGAGTGTTCAGAATGCAGGCGGAAGAATGCAAGAGAAATTGAAAGCGATCCTGGCGGAACTGCGAGCCCACGCGCCGTTCACCGTGGTGGGAGCCGCGACCGGCATCCTGGCGATGTTGCTGTTCAAAGACGCCTCGCCTCAGGTCAGTCAGCGACTGTTTCAGGTATTCCATCCCGCCCACGTGGTCCTCTCGGCCATCGTCACGGCCTCGCTCTTTCGGCTCCACGAGAGCAAACGGGGCTTTCTGGTCGTGCTGCTGGTAGGCTATTTCGGGGCGGTTGGGGTGGCCACCTTGAGCGACTCGGTCTTGCCATTCTTGGGGGAGAGCTTTCTCGGCGTGGCCGTGCCGACCCATGCAAGTCTGCACGAACTCGGCGGCGCGGCCCCAGCGGAAACGGATCACGACCATGAGGGCCACGACCACGCGGCGCACGACCATGCAGCCCATGAGCACGAGGGAAAACCCCACATCCACCTCGGTTTCATCGAGGACTGGTATGTCGTCAACCCGGCGGCTCTTCTGGGCGTTCTCATCGCATGGTTCTGGCCGCGAACGAAGTTCCCGCACGCCGGCCACATCCTGATCAGCACCTGGGCATCGTCGTTTCACGTCCTGATGAATACGCATCGCGAGCTTACGCCCATGCTGTTCTTCGGCGTCTTCGTCGTTCTGTTCATCGCGGTGTGGCTGCCCTGCTGCATGAGCGACATCGTGTTCCCGATGTTCTTCGTCAAGTCGCCCCATGTGCGTTGCGGGTGCCACTGCCACCGGGATCCCTCGAAAGAGGTGACCTCATGAGCGAGCACCTTGAGGACAAAGCTCGCCACATGCTCAAGGAGGCCAGGCTCTACTGCACGGAGGCCAGGGTGGCGATTCTCCACGTCCTGCTGGAAGCGGCCGGCCCCCTGCGTCAGGACCAGATCGCCCGATGGGAGAGCCACAGGCTCAACAAAGTCACCGTGTACCGGACCCTGGATTCGCTGGCGGAAGCGGGATTGGTGCATCGCGCTTTCACGCAGAATCGGGCCTGGCACTTCGAACTGGCCGACCACTGTTCGGAAAAACAGTGTCACCCGCATTTCACCTGCACAAACTGCGGCGTGACGCGCTGTATGACGGACATCTGCCTGCCCATGGCGAAGATCCCCCAGAAGGGGTATATCCTCAGTCGCCAGCAGGTGCGGTTGGAGGGCCTGTGCCCGGCCTGCGCATAGCGCAGCGGAGAGAAGCAAACGATGCGGATAGGCTCACGACAATTCGCCGGCTCGGTGCGAGCCGCCGTAGTGGTCACGGCACTTGCGGCAGTGTTTGCCATGACGAGCGGGTTGTTGTTCGCCATTCACGTACTGGCTACCGACCATTCGCACTCCCACGACTCTCATGATTGCTCGGTCTGTCAGCAGCTTCTGATCCTCGCCAAGAAGGGCCTTGCAGTCCCCGTCGTCGAGTGGGTGCAGCAAACTCCGCTCCTCTGCGGAAACGCGCCGGACTTCGTCGAACACATCGAGCACCCCCTTTTGTGGACCTCGCAACCTCGCGGCCCTCCCTGCTCCTGACTCCATCAGTTCGTTTTGAGGGCCCCCTCTTGCGTTTCATCCCGACGCACATCCTGCGTCGATTCGGATTGGCGTTGGGCCCGGCCGTGAACCCATATACAACATGAGCAGGACTACGAAGAGAATACGCGATGAAGATACTGTCTCTAATCGCTGTCGCAGCCTTGACGCTGACGGCAGCCCTCTCACAGTTAGTACAGGCACAGGGGCACAGCGACGCCGTGGCCCACTTCCACATCGGCATCAACCCCACATGGCGGCCGGCCGTTTGGAGCAGCCCGGCCGAGGGTGCCATTGACTCGGACCCCACCGACGACAACAAGCTCTGGCTGTTCTCCATGCCGCCGGCACACAAGGCCGCAACGCCCGGCTGGCCCCACTGGGAGCACAGCAATGGCAACACGTTCCTCGTCCTGTCGCCCGTTCTGGAGGAAGGCGAGCACGTCACCAAGCCGGGCGATCCGACAAAGGAGTTGTACACCTGCAATTTCCTCTACAGCAAGGCCACCGGTTACGGGGACCCCGAGGGCGCCACTCACCTCAACGGGTGGAGTTCCGCGTTCGGCCCGCAGGGAGCGTGGAATCTCGCCGCGGGAGATCCGAACAACGCCCCCAAGTGGAGCATCCAACTGCGGAGGGAGCGAGTCAGCGGCAATCTCGACGCGAACGATTTCTTCATGCTCCAATCGGACGACACGCCGGTCCTCATCGCCGACGGCCAGACCTACACGTTCCCCAAGAGATGGCTCAAGGACGAAAATGCCTGGGGTATTCACACCCATCTGTACTTCTACTTCTGGCTCGACGAGGCGGACGACGAAGTCGCTGTGGTCCTGTCAGCCCACGACGCTGGCGGTCTATACCAGCGATCCGCCGACATCACCGTCCGTTTCGCCAAGACGGTTGTCCAGCCCATCCAGGGCGACGTGAACAGCGACGGAGTTGTGGATATCGAGGACTTCAGGATCGTTCTGGAGAACTGGGGGCTGTCCGGAATCTACAGCTTCCAGAGTCAGGGAGAACACGACCACGACGAGCACGAGCACGACCACGACCACGAGGACTGAGAACCTCGGTCAGAAGGGAACTCGTCATGAGAAGGAGTTCATGCCAATTGGAGCGATGGCGGAGGAACCTCCGGGGCGTCCAAAGACGCCCCGGAGGGCACGATCGCCGTTGCGCCCGGGCCTTCACGCTGATTGAGCTGCTGGTGGTGATCTCGATCATCGCGGTCCTCATGGCGGTGCTGATGCCCTCGTTGAACCGGGCCCGCAAGCAGGCGCAGAAGATCGCGTGCCAGAGCAACCTGCGGCAGACGGGTGTTGCACTGCAGACGTATTTGCCCGATTCGGGGTACCGCCTGCCGCCCAGTTCGTGCCATATTCGCGAGCCGAATGACCACTGGCTGCGGGTCCTGACCCACTACACGAAAGAACAGCTTCTGTTCCGCTGCCCCAGCGATAAAGGGAAAGAGTTTGTCGATTGGAGCAGGCCGTTGAGCGAGCAGAAGAACGCCCGGTATTCAAGCTTCGCGGTCAATAGCCTGCTGGACCCGATCTGCTATCGCTACGGCGCGGGACCGAACCGCTACAACTGCGTCAATTCGATCCGCCGGCCGATGGCATGCGTTTGGATCAGCGAGGCGCCGAACACCGAGAGCTTCCGCCTGGCCGACCATATCCACCCTGAGACGTGGGAAGGGTCAGTGGACTACGCCAAGCAGTTCATCCCATGGGACCGCCACCAGGGGGTCTCCCACTACCTCTTTGCGGACGGCCACGCGGAGGGGCTCAAGTTCGAGCACACTTACGAGTACCCCGGCGTCTGCAACTGGTATCCCGAAGCGGCCCCGAAATGGCCGGAGAACCCTTAACTCAGGAGCAGCGACATGAGACGGCTTGATGTGCTCTGTGTCACAATAGCAATGGCATGCTGCCAGTCCGCATGGGGGGAATGTCCCCTCGACCACCTCATCATCGGCTGCAACCGCGACGGGATACTCGGCACCTCTGACGACAGGACCCTCTTCCTCGACAGCGGGCAGAAGTATCGCAACAGCAGTCAGACGCCCTATCACAACTGGTTCTATCCTCTGCAAAAGAGCATCTTCCCGAGCTACGCCTACCGGATTGGCGAACCGGGCTTCGACCTGTTCCAGGCGATCCATCCCGGTTCAAGCACCACCTACGAACCCAACTGGGCCCCAGCCGGGGCGCCGGGAATCGACTATCGGTTCATCGTCGAATGTGTCGCCCTCTCGCCAGGGCTTCGGGCCGTCCACAAGGATTACCCCCAGTTCACCATCGACGCCGTGGGGCAGAACTTCGATCACAGCGACATCCACAGCCTGCGAGGGGATTCCCATATCCACATGTCCTACCAGGCGACGGACGGAACCACCCTGCAGTGGATCAGCTTTCGGGTTGTGGACGACCTGGACGACGGCGACCCATACGAACCGTCGGAACCGATCACGATCGTATTCAATGTCGAGCCCCTCGCAGGAGATTTGGTTGTCGACGGCCAGGTCGGACCTGCGGACCTCGCTCAACTGGCCTGTCACTGGCTGTCGTGCGAAAGCTCCCTGCAGAATGATTTCTGCGAGCGGGCGGACAGCAATCGCGACGGGTTCGTGGACCTGTTCGACTTCGCGCGCATGGCGGCCAATTGGCGGACGCGATCGGGCGACTGGGGAGACTGAGAGGATGCCGCGGCTACTTTTTTTGGTCCGACGAAGGAATTTCGAAACGAAATGTGAACCGATGGAAGGCCTATCTCCGATAATAGCCCGTATATGATAACAAAGACGCACATATGGTTCGTATTGATGCCCCTGGTGCTGGTGATTGCCGGCTGTCCAGGCCCCCAGCGAAGAACCCCGGGAGTTGTGGTCGGCGAGGACACGGTAACCATCGAGCAACTGGCCCTGCGATTGGGCCTGCGAATCGAGCAGCGGGACGAGACCTTCGTCGTGATGAAGAACGCCGCCAACACGGTGATCGTCTTCACGCACACGGACGGTCGATTCTTCGTCAACGGCAAGCCCCTGGGTTCCGTCGGCAACGTCACAAAGGATCACGGCGTCGTTCACGTTTCGTCGGCTCTGGCCGAGCAGATCCGCCCGCACCTGCGCACCGGTCTTCCGCAGCCGCCGACAACGCCGGTCCGCAAGGGCGCGGTGATCATCGACGCTGGCCACGGCGCGCACGATCCAGGCACCATCAGCCCCACCGGGATCAAGGAAAAGGACATCAACCTGCGCGTGGCCGCCAAGGTCGCCAACCTGCTGGAGCAGCGGAATCTTCCGGTCGTCATGACCCGTTGGCAGGACACCTTCATCGAACTCGAGGAGCGAGCCGAGATCGGCAACCGGAGGAAGGCCGCTCTGTTCGTGAGCATCCATTCGGACTCGGCGCCCAGCAGCAGCGCTCAGGGCTTCACGATCTACGTCGCGGCGGGCGCCTCCGCGGAATCGTATCGGGCCGCCCACGCGATCAATCAGGCCATGGAAAAGACCGGCATGAACAACCGCGGCGTCCGCGAGCAGGATTATCGCGTCCTGATGAAGAGCAAGGGCCCTGCCGTCTTGATCGAACTGGGCTATCTCTCGAACCCCCAGGACGCCGCCCGCCTGGCGGATGACCGCTTCCGGGACCGCCTGGCGCAGGCCATCGCCGACGGCATCCAGGCCTATCTGAAATAGAACGAAAGACCGCGATGGAGATCTATCCTCTGAAATCATCGCCCGTGTTCAAGTCCCGAATCTGGGGCGGGCGGACGCTGCAGGAGGTGTTCTCCAAAGACCTTCCGCCAGGGGAGAAGATCGGCGAGAGTTGGGAAATCGCAGACCTGCCCGAAGGCAAGTCCACCATCGGCAACGGTTGGCTCCAGGGACAGACGCTCGGTTCGGTTGTTCGCCAACACGCCGAAACCATTGTTGGCCTCAGGGATTTCCCCGAGTCGTTTCCCCTGTTGATCAAGTTCCTCGATGCCCAGCAGGTGCTCAGCGTGCAGGTGCATCCGGATGCCGAGACCTGCCGCAGGATGGGCAGGGGCGACATGAAGACCGAGTGCTGGTATGTGATCCACGCCCGGCCGGGAGCGGTCATCTACAAGGGATTCAAGAAGCCGATCGCCAGAGATCGGTTCGCCGCTGCGATCCGCGACGGAACCGCGGCGAACCTGCTGGCGGAAGTGCCTGTCTCGGCTGGCGAGTGCCACTTCATCCCGGCGGGTACGGCCCATGCGATCGGGGCCGGCCTGCTGATCGCGGAGATCCAGACGCCTTCGGACACGACGTATCGCGCCTTCGACTGGAATCGCGTGGACGATTCGGGCAAGCCCCGACAACTTCACATTGAGGAGGCCCTGGAGAGCATTCACTTCGACGTGACGCCCGACAAGCTGCCTGTCACAAAGGTGGGCCGGCTCGTCGATTGCGAGTACTTCAAGGTGGACAAGGGGCACCGGGCCGAAGGCGGCGAGGTGTTCTTCTCCCGAGGCGTCATGCGTGTGGTGATCGTCCTGAGCGGCAACGGCACGATCCTGTCCCGTCAGGCCGAACCGGTGGACTTCTCCGCAGGGGACAGTCTGATCATCCCCGCAGCGTTCGAAGGCGCGATGCGGTCGGAGTGCGAGACCGAGTATCTGGTCGTGACGGTTTGAGGGAGTGCAAAGCCTGAAGTAAGAGACGAAGCATCACACTTCGACATTCTTTCCCTTCAGCTCCGAATCGCGGGTCCAGACCTCGTCGTCGTAGCGGAGCATCGTGAGGCCGTCCTCGAATCCCTGCGGATCGATCTGTGGCTGCCTGCCCGTCAGTTCCTGGAGAATCCACCTGGGGAAGTTCGCGCCCGCCTGGATCGACAAGGGGGCCCCTCCGCCGAAACGCGGATTGATCTCGTTGAATCGGAGCCGGCCGCTTTCCGTCACGAACAATTGGACCGTGATGACGCCGGGACCGGCTCCCAGCAATTCGACCATGCGTCCGGCCTGAGTCATGATACGCGGGTCTCTGACGACCCGTCCCTTGCTGACCTCGCCCGAACGGACCTCCATCCGCAGGCGGGGAACGACGCATCGGACCTGCATGTCGAAATCCACGTAGACGTCACACGTGTACTCCTTGCCTTCGACCAACTCCTGACACATGGGATTAGGAATCCGCCTGGCGAGAAACCGAAGCTCGCTGCGGTCGCGCGCCACAGCGTTGTCGAGTCCGGCGTACCCATCCCAACGTTTCAGAAAGCACGGCCAGGCAAGTTCTCCACGCCGATCGGCGGCCAGGGCGGTCCGGACGCTCATCGTCTTGGGGCTGTCGAAGCCGTTTCGGGTCAGAAACTCGAACGTCCGGCGTTTGTCCTGGCAGGTGTCGATCACGTCGGGATTCGACACCAGTACGCGGCAACCTCGTTCTGCGAATCGGGCCTTGTTCTCGGCCAAGAGGCGAAGATCCAGATCCACGGTCGGCACCAGCAGGCTTACCTCAAACCTGCGAACGATAGCCAGAAGTTCATCTATATACTCGGGTTCGGTCGTTCGCGACACCAGCAATGCCTCGTCGCACAATTGAAGCGCCGGACTGTGCTTGTCGATGTCGGCGCCGCAGAAAAGAGCCCTCAGACGAAGCTCCCTCGCGGCCTTCTGGAAACTCCTTAGCAGCGAGACACGTCTACCGATGCAGGTGAACAGCGTAACCACCTTCGGGTGAACCACCGCTCTGCCTCGGCGGGTCGTCTGGACCGCTGGAGCTGCACGAACACGCGATTTCCCCATACTCTCACCTCGGACGCCCGGCCTCCGCGGCAGGCCAGATTCTTGTTGTAGGGACAGCCCGTCGCGAGGTCAAGTCGTATCATCCCGTCCTCGGACTCCTTGACGCCATTTGCTTTGACATCCTGCCGGGATGCCACTACACTAAGACCCAAAGACCCGGTCGTATAGAATCGGCCGACGGCAAACGTCGGTTTAGAAATCAAGGGCTGCGAGAAATGTGTGGGGGAGCCTTGATTGCCCCACCAGCGATGGCGGCAGCCCAACCTGGGAGTAACGTGTGCTGAAGATTGAAGAGAACCCTCCGCTGGTCTGGCCTCAGGCGGAATCGATCCGCCTGTTCCAAGGGCGGTGGTGGGTGGCCCATACCAAGAGCAGGAACGAGAAGGCCCTGGCCCATGATCTGATGGCTCGAAACGTCAGTTATTTCCTGCCCATGACCTGGAAGGTGCGTCGCCAGAGCCATCGAACCATCAAATCGCTGCTGCCCCTGTTCACCGGGTATTTGTTCTTCTGCGGCGATGAGAACGGGCGGATCGAGTTGCTCAAGACCAACCGCGTGGCGAGCCTGATCGAAGTGAAGGATCAGGCCAGCCTGGTCGATGAATTGGTGGGATTCGAGCGGGCTTTGCGAGCCGGGGCCCCCCTGATCCCGCACAAGTACATCGCCAAGGGCCAGTGGTGTCGTGTGATCGCCGGGCCTCTGCTGGGCCTGGAAGGAATCGTCGTCCAGACCCGAAGCGACACGCGCCTCGTGCTTCAGATCGACCTGCTGGGCCAGGCCGCGAGCGTCGAAATCGACATGGACATGATCGAGCCTGTCGAGAAGCAGCCGGAGCGGAAGGCCTGACCGTCCCTTCGGAGACTCCGGTAGCCGCGCCCGACGAGAAGCACCGAGCAGCCGCCGGGCTTGGTCCAGACGGATGCGTGTGAAGGTCCCATAGCTGTTTTGCGAGGGGAGACGACATGATTATTCGGACGCAAGCGTATCCGAGAGCCGGACTCGTGGGAAATCCCTCCGACGGGTATTTCGGCAAGACCATCTCGTTCGCGTTCAGCAACTTTCACGCGGAGGTGATCCTGTACGAAACGCCCGAGTTGGAGATCCTGCCCAGCGAGAAAGACCGTTCCTGTTTCACCAGCATTCAGGCTCTGGTCAACGACGTTCAACTGCACGGCTACTACGGCGGCATCCGCCTGCTGAAAGCCACAGTCAAGCGGTTCTTCGACTACTGCCAGGAACACCAGATCGACCTGCACGACAAGAACTTCTCGATTCGCTACAACTCAGACATCCCCCACGGCGTGGGACTGGCCGGCTCCAGTGCGATCATCACCGCGTGCCTGCGGGCCCTGATGGCCTTCTATGGCGTCAGCTTTCCACGGTACGTCCAGGCCAACCTGGTCCTGGCGGCCGAGGCGCAGGAACTGCACATCCCGGCGGGCCTCCAGGACCGCGTCATCCAGGCGTATGAAGGCCTGGTCTACATGGACTTCGCCAAGGAGATCATGCAGAAGCAGGGTTACGGCAACTACGAGCCCATGGACCCCAAGCTGCTGCCCAAGCTGTACATCGCCTATCGTGACGACCTGAGCGAGCCGACGGAGAAGTTTCATAACAACATCCGCCACCGCTTCGACCAGGGCGAGCCCAAGGTCGTCAACGCCATGAAATTCTGGGCGAACCTGGCCGAGAAAGTGAAGAAGTGTCTTCTCAACGGGGAACTCGACGGAATCCCCGCCTTGCTGGACGCCAACTTCGACAAGCGATGCGAGATCTACAAGATCGCGGAAGAGAACCTCCGCATGGTCCAGGCGGCTCGATCCGTCGGCGCCAGCGCCAAGTTCACCGGCTCCGGCGGCGCCATCGTCGGCACGTACACCGACGAAAAGATGTTCGCCAACCTGCGCAAAACCCTTCAGAAGCTGAACATCCGAGTCATCAAACCCACGATTGTCCCTGGAGTAGGAACCGCCAAGACATGATCCGCAAGGCCGTCATTCCCGCGGCGGGGTTCGGGACCCGCTTCCTGCCCGCCACCAAGTCGCAGCCCAAGGAGATGCTGCCGATCGTCGATACGCCGGTCATTCAGTACGTCGTCGAGGAGGCCGTCCAGGCGGGCATCACCGACCTGCTGATGATCATCGGCAAAGGCAAACGGTCCATCGAAGAGCATTTCGACCGCAGCTTTCAGCTCGAACGGCAACTCGAATCGCAGGGCAAGACCACAGAGTTGGAGGCCATGCGGCGCATCTCGGAGTTGGCGGACATCCACTTCGTCTGGCAGAAGGAGATGCGAGGTCTGGGCGACGCGGTCTACTGCGCCCGCCACCACGTCAACAATGAGCCGTTCGTCATCCTGTTGGGGGACACGGTCATGGACGCCCCCAAGCCCGCAGCCCTCCAGTTGGTGGAGCTCTACCAGCGGCTCCAGGCTCCGGTCATTCTGCTGGAGGAGGTCGAGCCGAAGAAGGTGAGCCTCTACGGGATCATCGATGGCGAGGAGGTAGAGCCCGGCGTCTATCGCATCCAGGACCTCGTCGAGAAACCCAAGCCCCAGAAAGCCCCCTCGCGTCTGGCGATCGCGAGCCGATACCTGCTGACGCCGGACATCATGGACTACATCGGGAAAGTCCCGCCCGGCAGGAACGGCGAGATCGATCTGACCGAACCGCTTCGCTCCCTGGTGAAGACCCGCCCCGTCTACGGGCTCAAACTCCAGGGCCGTCGCTGCGACATCGGCAACAAAGACGGCTTCGTTCGGACCAACATCGAATTCGCCCTCAAGCGTGAGGACATGGCCGATGATCTGCGGAAGTACATCAAGCAGTTGGCCCAGAACATGTAGGGAGAGAGCATGAAAGCGATTGTGACTGGAGCGGCAGGGTTCATCGGATCGCACCTGACCGAGCGCCTTCTCAAAGACGGCTGGACCGTCGTGGGCGTGGACAGCTTCGACGCCTTTTATGATCCCGCGATCAAACGACGGAACATTGCCGCCAGTCTGTCCCATCCTGCGTTTCGGCTCATCGAAGCGGATATTCGCGACCGAGCCGCGATGGAGCGAGCCGTGGAACACGGCGCCGACGTGATCGTCCATCTGGCCGCACGGGCCGGCGTCAGACCGTCTATCGCGGAGCCCGCTCTCTACGCCGACGTCAACATCAACGGCACTGTCACCCTCCTGGAGGCCGCTCGAGAACAAGGCATCCCCAAGTTCGTCTTCGCATCGAGCTCCAGCGTTTACGGCAACAACAGAAAGGTCCCTTTCTCCGAAGACGACAACGTGGACTTCCCAATCTCGCCGTACGCCGCGACAAAGAAGGCTGGCGAACTGATCTGTCACACGTTTCACCATCTCCACGGCCTGGCGATCAACTGCCTGCGGTTCTTCACCGTCTACGGCCCCCGCCAGCGGCCGGACCTAGCCATCCACAAGTTCGCCCGGCTCATCGAGGACGGCAAGCCAATACCCGTCTACGGCGACGGCACCATGATGCGGGACTTCACCTACATCGACGACATCCTCAACGGTATCGTCGCCGCGATGGAGCGGTGCACGGGCTATGAGATCTACAACCTGGGGGAGTCGCAGCCGATCGCTCTGAGCGAACTCATTGCAGAACTCGAACACGCCCTGGGCAAGAAGGCGGTTCGTCAGCAGCTTCCCCTCCAGCCGGGGGACGTGAACCGAACCTACGCTGATGTCGCCAAGGCCGAATCGCGCCTCGGCTACAGGCCGTCCACCGACATCCGGACCGGCCTGGCCCGCTTCGTCGATTGGTTCCGCCAGGAACAGAGAAACCGATAGCCTACACGAGATCGACCCGAGACGAAATCCAGGGTACCCCTCGCTCACCCTGGTGTGCATACGCGTAAGACACCCTTTTTGTTCGTCGCCCTGGCATTTTCCTTATAGCCATAAGTCACTTATTGACAAGAGCTTAAGTCTAAGTGACTCGTGCAAGAGAATTGCACGAAGACGGTCGATGTGGTATACTAGCGTTATGGAAATGACCCAGAACATCTTGGTTTCTTGGACCTGCGGGCAGGAGGACGACTATGAACCTCCTCCCGACGATGATCCTTTACTTGTCGGTCGGCTGCGGCGAGTGGTACTTGGCGCTGCGGCGTACCTTAGCCTGCGCCCGTGGCGAGAAGACCCTTCTCGTGTGCATTGTCTTTATCGAAAATCTCTTGGGGTTGTGGGTACTGTCGAATTTTATCCGGACTAACAACTGGTTCCTGGCGTTCAGCTACTCTGCCGGCGCCGCCGCCGGAGCCCTGATCGTCGCCATGAGAGGGGACGACAAGGCCCCCGCCAAGAATCCCCAGTAGTCCGCCAATTGACGGCCGCAAGACCGCGGTCTACCGACATCTATTCAATGAGGATCCGCGCACGCAGGCCGACGATCAACGCGTCGTCCGAATCGGATCGCCCGCCGGGATCCGCGATGTACTGGACGTCTGGACTGAGGGTCATCCACCGCACGACCGCGATGCTGTAGTACAGTTCCACAACCTGCTCCGATCCTGCAAACCCCGCCAGGCTGTCCGAGCCGGCGAACGCGCCTCGGGCAAAACCGATCCCCAGGACGTCGTCGTCCCGCAGTTCGAGCAGACCTCGGTATTGCAGGCCCACGCTCCAGAAGCAGTCGAGCTCGGCCGCATCGCCGTCGACCCAGCCCCAGCGGGCGAACAACCCCAAGCCCTGCTCGTCGTCGGGATCGTCGCTTTCGCGAAAGATCTCCCGGGCAGCGCTGAGATACACACCGCCCAGTTCGTCCTGCGACGTGAGATCGCCGCCGCCGGTCCACCAGGCGCCGAGGTGGTACTCTCCGGTGCCAAGCCAGGAGTTGACGCGACTCCCCGGCAGAAAACTCGCCTGGGCGATGACGAAGAATCCCTCGTCGTCGGAGGCCCAGGAGGCGGTCTCGTCGATGTCGGCGTCGCCGCTCTGGGTGGCCCCGGCCGCAGCGAACTGCCACTGATCCGAGAGCCTGGCCACCGCGGACAGGGACAGGGTGTACGCAGGGAAGGGAATCGTTGGGTTGTTGACGAAGGCGCCGTTGAGGAACTGGCCATGTTCGTCGTTGGCATAGGCGTTCAGATCGAACGCCGAGACCACGTCGCGATACTCGATCCCCGCGGAAAGATCCGCCTTGCCGACCTGCAGGAACAGCCGATCGCCTGCGAACGACCGAAGGAACCACAACTCCGCCACATCGATCCACTCGCCGTGGATCGCATCGCCGTCGACGCCGAAGTAGCTGCCCACCGAAGCCGGATCGATACATCCGTCGCGGGGCCAACCGCCCTCCAGGAGCAAATAAGCCGTCGAGTTCGACCATCCCAGGGTCCTTTCGAGATCGGCTGACGCCTGAACGTCATAGCTGCCTGCATAGCGTCCCGACCGCGACTCCGTGCTCAGGCCGCCATGCGCGTTGTGCTGATAGACCTGCGTCAGACCCGCCCCCCAGGTGACGCCAGTGCCGAAAAGCTCTTCCACGCCGTGGGGCGAGCGGGTGCTGTGCGCGGTCCCCTGCACGACCTCATCATGCCGCGACCCGACATCACCATGACATGCAGCCAAAAGAACCGATGAAATCAGTACAACAGATTCAACAACAGCGAATCGCACGCGCATTCCTCAAGGCCTCTTTCATTCAGGATTGAACCCGTATTCTTCATACACTTTGCTCGACCGCAGTCCGGGCAAGCTTGACAGGAATAAGCCGCGGTGTCAAGCGGGTTCCCCGGGGCGAACCCTTCGACCCCCTCGTGAAGGCCCCAGGCCGAGGACGTCGGCGGCATCCGCGCTTCTCGCTCCGGCGACCCCGGCCCGAACAAGATCAGCGAGGACCCGGTACGACGCCCCGGCATGGCAACAGCCCGACAGACATCGCCACCGCTATTGCAGCGACGTCTGCAACACCAGCTTGGGCAGGTACACTCTGCCTCGGACATCATCGACGAGGTCTACGCTGGCCAGACAGAAATCGCCATCGGAAGAACAGGAGAGCACAAACCCTGCAAACAACGCGCCTTCTGCCAACAATCGCTTGACGGATTCCGTGACGTCGATCATCACAGTAAACGGCTCGCCCAGCCCCGGCTCAACCAGCTTGTACCACGACAAGGAGAAATCCGTGATTGGCGTACCCGTGGCCGTCCCGTCCATGGTCAGCGGCACGGATACGTCGGCGTTCTCATGGTCGATTCGCTCGAAGTCCGCCTGGGCGTTCTCGAACCGGCCCACGACCCCGTCGCCCGCGAAACCGTTGACGTAGAGCATGCTGGGCAGAAGCGCCATGTTGTTGCCGCTGAGCGACATGTCCACCACTCGGTCGATCGTTAGTTCGATCCTCGCTGAAACCAAAGCGTTGGGATCGAGCCCGTACCAGCCGGGACGCTCGAGCTTGAACTCTGTCAGCAGCACGTTTTGCATGTCAGCCGCCGTGCCGGCCGCCCGGCCGTAGTTGCCCAGATTCAGCGGGAGATCGGACGACCACTCTTCGTAGCGGAGCTTCTCCTGCCCCTCGGCCACGTTGCTCTCGTCGGCCAGCAGAACGTAATCCTTCTTCTTCGAATCCCAGTAGACATAGCGAGGGCTTCCATCGGCCGCATAGGTGACGACTTCAGGCCGAGACGACAAGCCGTTGGGATCGGTGAAGACACCCCACTCGATGATCCCATCTGGAAGAGGCCAGGTCACACGGGGAATCGGCGAGTGGCCGCCGCTCCATTCCCGAACCGTCAGGTAGATCGCCTCATCTTCGGCGTCGTTGAACAAGTGGTACGGCCGGCCACTGTGCTGGTCCCCAGTGATCGGGCCGATATCCGAGGATTGGAGAGCAAAGCACAACGGCTCTCCCGCGATCATTTCGACGGTCAACGCGGGAAGATGCCCTTTGGGGTCCATGCTCGTCCAATGGCCGTCCCGCGTATTGGCAATCCAGCGGAACCCGACGTGCGACAAACTGGAATCAGCCAGGGCCGCCGCCACCTCGGTGGCCACGTCCACTTCAAAGCCGATCATCCCATAGATCATCAACTCGTCATCGCCAAACCGGGCGGGGAACAACTCATCGGGCCCGAACATCCCGACGATCTTCTGCCCCGCCTGGAGCGGGCCGGTCACTCCCGCCAGGAAACGCCAACTTCGAATCGCCTGGGAGGCCCAGTCGTCGGGGCCCTGGCCGCCGAGCTTCGCGTCCAGGTCGTCGGCGTCGGAGCCGTCGAGCCTGCCGTTGGCGGTTTCCGTGTAGAGTTCGAGCGTGAAGTCCTGCGTCGTCCAGGGGTTCGGTGATAATCCCGGCCAGATCACATCGTCGAAATAGAATGTCAGTGTCGCCGACCGCACGGCATTGGACTCCGTAGAGACCCGCCGCATCGGGTCCAGAGAGAACTCCGCAATCGCTCGCCGGTCGTGATCGTACGTCCCTGGGCTCGGATACCGCGTGCTGATGTACGGCTTGGACGGCACGCCGCCGTGGCCCATCTGCACGATGGAGAACGCGTCGCCGTCGTCGTTGGACAGCGCCCCCATCACGACGCAGGAGTCGCTATCGGTGAGCGTCACCGTGACCGATCGGGCGGGACTCCCCGCCATCGCCAACAAGATCCACACCATCGCTACTTGCTTGACATGCATAACCCACTCCTTCCTTTCTGGCTATTCCTGATTGGACAGCGAATTGTAGACCGCTCCCCAGAAGGCAGGCTGATCCTCCGCTGAGACCAGCCTGCCTTCGAGCAGCGACACGTGCCCATCCGCCCAGAGCACGTTCATGCGTCCGCCATGCCGGTACGCGCCAACGACGGTCTTGTTCTGCTCGGGGTACCCCGGCATCTCTTCGTAGTGCGCCCCCGGCTCCGAAGCGTATCGGTTCCGCGTCAGCGTCACGGCATCGCAAACCCAGGCGCGATAAGCAAAATCGCAGTGGAGCATCGCCTCGGCCGGACAGCGGAGTTGTGTGATCTTGTTGCCGCCCAGCCCGGCGTATTTCCTCGTGCGGCTGCTGACGTGCCGCGTCGGCTGGCTGTTGATGGCGTACGAGAGCCGCCCCTGGGGGTTGTCCCCGTGCGGGTTGAGCATCTTCGGATACCCCTTCTTGTCCAGGGGACAAAGGAGGATCCGCCGACCGATGTCGTCGGCATGCTCGTCGCCGTGCTGCGTACGCGTGTGTTCGAAATAAGGGCCCAGCGTATTGTACCAGTACTGGGCGACGCCGTTCTCCTGGGCCGCGGGTGTGATCCACCCGTCGTGGCTCTGCTGGTACATCACGTGCGCGATCCCCAACTGTCGCAGCTGCGACCCGCACACGGCCCGCTGCGCATGCTCCCGCGACGCTCGCAGAACCGGCGTGAGAATCGCCATCAGCACGGCGATCACACCGATCACCACGAGCAACTCGATCAACGTGAACCCCGGTCGTCTCTGCATTCCGTTCATGGCTTCTCGTCTCCTCATGCCTCTATTTCGGGTGCCGCTGCAACTCCCCACGGGCGGTTTCCACCACCCACTGGGCCACCGCCTCATCGGGCAGCAGGCCTTGTTCAGCCAACACGATGTTCAGTCCCTCCAGCGGGTTCTCCAGGCCGGGCATGTCAGCCTGCTGGCTTTCGAACCGATCCATCCATCGTTTGTGCATCCGCTGGACCCCGCCGGACAGGTACGCGCCCACAACGATCACGCGATCCCGCCGCTCGGCCGCCGACTGAATCACGCTGGCGGCCCGGCCGTACTCCTGGCCCACCGCGACGCAGGCCCAGTCGGCCTGACTGATGCCGGTCTTTCCGCAGATGTACGTCGCCGTCCGTTTCATGAAATCCTCCCAGGCCCCGGGGACCGCCTCGCTGCCGTGGGCCAGCAGCACGACGGCCTCACGGTTCGGATCATTGCTCAGGGCGCGGACCCGCTTGAGCATCACGCGTTCGATGACATCGCTGTCCGACAACGTGGGCGTCAACGTCACAGGCACGTTGACGCGGATCAGCTTCGCCCCTTCCTCCCGCAGGGTCTTCTCGATCCGCGGGTCGCTGTACAGCCCCAGCAGAGTGGGGATGTCCCAATGGGAATGGGACGACGGCGCGATCAGCAGGGGCACCGCCACAATGCGGGAGCAGCCCGCCTTCTGAAGCTCCTCCAGGCCGTCGGCCACGTTGGGCTCGGCGAACTCCATGAAGACGACCTTGACCTTGCCGAAGGGATTGTCCTGCCCGAGCAGGTCAAGGACCTTCTGCTCCTGCGCCAGCACCGGCTGATTCCAGGCCTTCGCCGGCGAACCGTGCGCGATGACCAGCAGGCCGGGCTTGCCGGAGTCGTCCCGGCCGTACGCCAACGTCGTAACCGCCAGCATGACCCCGATGGCAAGCAACGTGAGGAGCCAGAGAGCCGACCCTCTACGCCGAGCTTTCTTCGGCACGCGGCAGGTGCAAACCGCACAAGGAGTCTGGCATCCGCAACTGCCCATATGAGGATGATTGTGGAACGATTCTGTGTTCATGTTCTTTCCTTTCCAATACCCGACTGATTTTAACTTCTATTGATCGGACCGCCCGCGATCGGCGCCGAACGCGGGAAATCCGCAAGACGCGAACAAAAGGAAAAGGGAGCACACAGCGGCGCGATGAAACGCTCTGTCTGCTCCCTGGCTGGCTGGAGCCCCATGATCGGGGCCTCTTGGCTGGCTGGGTCGCGAAAACTGCGAAGATGGTTTTGTTACTTGTTCAAGATCAGTCTCCCGTACCGAGTGATCTTCAACCGGTACACCTGGTCTCCATGCTGAATGGCGATCTCATCGCGATCACCGAAGAGCTGCCGCGAATCAATACAAGGGGACTTGGTCCCACCCGATGGTTCTTTGGCCTCCGCGGCGCCGACATCATGCAATTCGTCCCGTCGACTGGTGTTCTCCGACATCGACACGTTCCGGTCCCTCCACTGTTCAACGCGGCGGAACTTCCGACCTCGATCGAACTCGATCGCGAATCTTGTCCGCGGCACGTTGGAATCATATCCGGCTGCCCACCTGGAACACCACCAGGGTGATCACATACGCCAGGGCCGTCAGGCCGAAGAACTGGAAGGCAGCCCATCGCCACGAGTTGGTTTCCTGTTTGGTCATCGCGATCGTCGCAATGCACGGCGTGGAGATCAGAGAAAACAGCATGATGCAGAACCCCACGAGCGGCGTATAGCGTGCCTGGAGCTTCTGCCGCAACATGTCGGCGTTGTCGCCGGAGCCCGTCGCATACACGATGCTCAATTGCGAGACGAACACTTCCTTGGCGGCCGTAGCGCCGATCAACGCGGTGCCGATCCGCCAGTCGAATCCCAGCGGCCGGATGGCGGGCTCCACGAACTGACCCACGCGTCCGATCACGGAGTGCTCCAGCGAAACCTGCTGGGCCTGCTCTTCGTCCAATCCCGCCAGTCGTTCGGGAGCGGGCTTCGGGAAGCTCGCCAGAAACCACAAGACCACCGAGATTCCCAGGATGACGGTGCCGGCTTTCTTGAGGAACATCCAGCCGCGTTGCCACATGTGGATCACCACCGATCGAGGCGTCGGCATCCGGTACGGCGGCAACTCCATCACGAAGGGCATGGTCTCGCCCTGAAAGACCGTAAGGCGAAGCACCTTGGCGCAGATCACCGCCAGGAGGATGCCGATCAGGTAGACCAGCCACATCACCGGGCCGCGCCAGGCGGGCGCGAAGAAGGCCGGAATGATGAGCGAGTAGATCGTCAGCCTCGCCCCGCAGCTCATCAGCGGGATCACCATGATCGTGGTGAGACGATTCCGCTGGTTCTCCAGAATCCGGGTGGCCATGATGGCGGGAACGGAGCAGCCGAAGCCGATCAGCATCGGAATGAAGCTCTTGCCGTGCAGACCGATCTTGTGCATGATCCGGTCCATCACGAACGCGGCGCGGGCCATGTAGCCGGTGTCCTCCAGCATCGCGATGGCCAGGAACAACAGCAGGATGTTGGGCAGAAAAACCACCACACCGCCGACGCCTGCAATGACACCGTCCACGAGCAGGGACCGCAGCCAGCTCTCGCTGCCGGCAGGCCACAACTCCGACACCGCGGTCCCGAGCCAGCCGAACAATCCCTCCAAGACCTGCATCGGGAACTCGCCCAGGGTGAACGTCAGCCAGAAGACCGCATACATCAGCACCAGGAAGATCGGCAAGCCGAGCACCCGGTTGGTCACGATCGCATCGATCACGTCGCTGGCGTCGTGTCGCCGCTCGACCGTGTTCTTGATCGTCTCCTGGCAGGCGCCGGAGATGAACCCGTATCGCCGGTCGGCCAGGACGATCTCCGGCTCGTCGCGAAAGATGCCCCGCAGATAAGCGACGCCCTTGGCCGCCGCGTCCAGGACCTCCTTACGTTGAATCCTGCCGACAATCTCGTCGTCCTGCTCGATCAGCTTAAGGGCCACCCAGCGGGAGCCGTACCTGTCCGCCAGATCCCCCTCCTGCGTTCGGACGATCGCCTCCACGCGGGCCAGTTGATCCTCAATCTCGGCGCCGTATTGCAGACCGTGGGTGCGAGGCTTTCTGCCTTCGCGCGCGGTCTCGATGACCGCGTCGAGCAGCGCGTCCCGGCCTTCCCCCTTGCTCCCCACTGTGGGAACGATTCTCGCCTCCAGCAGCCGGGACAGTTGATCGAGGTCGAACACCAGTCCCCGCCGCTTGGCCAGATCGCTCATGTTGAAAGCGAACACCAGCGGCACGTTCATCTCGATCAGTTGTGTGCCCAGGTACAGATTGCGTTCGATGTTCGACGCATCGACGACGTCGATCACCACGTCGGGCCGCTCGTCCAGGACGAACCGGCGGGTGATGATCTCCTCTTCCGAATAGGCGGTCAGACTGTACGTGCCAGGCAGGTCGACGAACAGGATCTCCTGTCCTTTGTGCGTGCAGACGCCCTCTTTCTTTTCGACCGTGACGCCGGGATAGTTGCCCACGTGCTGATGCGAACCGGTGATCAGATTGAACAGACTGCTCTTTCCGCTGTTGGGGTTGCCCACGAGGGCCACGACGATTGGTTTCATACGCGAGGCGATCCTGAAGTTGCCATCCACAAAGTTAGGCACAACGAACTTTGGAGCAAAAAAAAAATTTGTGTCCCGGTCGAAGGGCCTACTGAACGAACACCTTCTGCGCCACTCCCCTGCCCAGGACCATCTTGATATCCTTGATGATGATGACGAATGGCCCGGGATGGCCGTTGCTGACGACCCGGATCTCGGCGTCGGAGACGAATCCCATGGACGCCAGCCGGCTATTCAGGCCCCGTCCGGCCCGCACGCCAACCAGGCGGACGGTGTGCCCCGTGGTCACGGTCGATAAGGGCCTCATCCGACTCTTCTCCACCACTGCTTCACCCATCACAACACCGATCCTTTTGCCCTTCTGGCCGATCGCCTGCCATGGAAGAGCCGAAACTCGCCCGCCAGGTCACATCCATCCTGGCTGCGGGTCGCGACGTAATCGACAAAGCTGAGCAACCGACCGATAATCTCAGATCCCAACGCATGTTCCGCCTGGCAGGCGGCCCGTTGAGCCACTTCTTTTTCCACACCCAACACATCGACGAAGAACGACGTGAGAATGTCGTGCTTCCTCGCCACCTCCCGAGCGACCGCCTGTCCCTGGGAGGTCAGGGTGACGCAGCCGTACCGCTCATAATTCGCAAGTCCTTTGCTGCGAAGCAGTTGCAGCGCCCCTGTGACCGAAGACCTCGCCACGCCAAGCAGGGCGGCGATGTCCTTGCTCCGGGTCTGGCCCTCGTCGTCGGCCAGGTTTAAGATCGCCTCCAGGTAATCCTCCAGAGAGGCGCTGAGTTTCTGTGTTTTGCCCGTAGCCATCATGGATCCCACTGCAACTCGGTACTGCTGCCCACTATAGTTAGGCACCACTAACTTTGTCAAGCCCTTTTGCGGCATTTTCTTCTCTTCGTCATCGACCGAACCCTCTGCCGGACAGAGTCCCCCCGGTCCTGCCATCTGCAGTTGCCCGATTCTCCCTTGACCACGGCAGATAAAATGAAAAAAACACTTGTTGGCGACCCGAGGGCATACTACAATAGTCGAACGCTTCGGGGCGTGGCGCAGTTTGGCTAGCGCGCTTGCATGGGGTGCAAGAGGTCGGTGGTTCAAGTCCACTCGCCCCGATTGAGTTGGAACCAGGGGTGATGTGTTTCTTGTCGTCCCTGCGGTAAGAATTCTTCCCCTCCCATGCGTGTTGCATCTTCCCTCTCAGACAACGCCGCTGCGATTTGTCCATAACTGCAAGCCCAGTTCACGAAGGTGGTTATGGCACACCCCAAGGCCTGACGCAACAGAGCACGCCCTGAATCCACGAAGGACCCTCCGCAAAAAATAAGACGGCATTCTGGATTTTCTTCTTGACGTTTTCGACAGGCGACTTAACATGAACTCCGGAATCGAACAGCAACACCGGTGCACGATGTCCGGTGCCATGAAATGGATTGGGGACCAGCCTGGCGAGGAATCGGGCGTAACCCAGGGAGGATGGATGCGGTGATGACACATGTCACATAATCATTTCGGCGGGCTCGTGACCCAATAATCCGAAGGCCTGTGTTCTGGCGTTTCAGCCAGTCCATGCGGGAGGCTCTTCATAGTCGCAACTCGTGCGATCTGAGTTTGGCGGCCGTTCGTTTCACGCCGGGAACTCATGAGGATTGCTTCTCGAACCGACTGTCGCGGATGTTCTTCGCAGCGAGCGAGCGCTTTCACGACTTCTGACGCCTTGATTCACCGGCCTCGCGCGAGATCGCCCTGAAGGGGCGTATCTGTGCTGGATATATGGTTTCCAGTATGGCTTGTTTTTGCATATCCAGACCTTGGGTGCAAAACGACCGGGAGTCCGTTCGCGAGCACGAGTGGAGATCGTAATTGGCCCGTGTGCCATTGATTTCGGATAGAAGAGTCGTCATGAAAGGAGTGCAAGGATGAAAGCTAGGTTGTTGGCAATTCTGTTGGCGTTGGTTCTCTGCACGGGAGTGGCTGTGGCAGACCGGGAAAACAGCGCGAGCGCGCATGTCGCGGTCCAGGTGGTCGAAAACGTCAGCGTTGGGGTCATTACCCCCCTGGTGAATCTCGGCTCAGTCCAGACCGGACCTGTCGCCGGCCAGATCGCTTTCCGCGTGGACGCCAACGTCCAGGTCGTGAACCTGCAGGTCGCCGTATCGAACCTCTACAAGGACGATGTCCCGGATTCCGAATGGCAGATTCCGGTCGACCTCAGCGCCGGCGTGGTTGTGGTCAATTCCGACAAGATTCGCGAGCAGCCGTCGGGCTCCGACAACGTGTTGGAGTTCAAGGAAGGTGCCGCCGTCGGTCCGTACAGCAACGGGATGGTGACTTATTCCCTTCCATTCTCGGCTGGCCAGAACGGGCATTTCAGCGAGGATGTGGTGGTGCAGTGCACCTGGAACCAGCCCGATCCGGAGTTGCCCCGAGGCGAGTACAGCGGCATGGTGGTCTTCACCGCGATGATTCTGTAGGAAAACAGGACTGTTGCTTTTGAGCACGTAACCGATTAGAGTGAATTTGCGAAATCGCGACTCTTCGGGGCCCGGGCCAATTACGATGTTATCCTGGTATTCGAAAGGTCGATGTGGGGATATGGTGATGACAAACGTGGGCGGAAGCAAGCATCTCGTTGCGGCGTGTGTGGGGGTGTGCCTGTTGCCCCAGTGGCTCATAGCCAGCGTTGCGATCAAACCGGCATTCGTTGAGGTGAAGCTGGACGAAGGACGGCCCTCCGGAACCTTCCTGATCTCGAACGTAGGCGAAACCGAAGAACGGTTTCGGGTCACTGCGAGCCATTTCGTCTATACAGAGGACGGAGTGCTCAAGCAGTCTTCCACGGGCGACTACTCGCTGGCTCCCTTCATTCACTTCAATCCGCGAGAACTCACCCTGGCTCCCAAAACACAAAGGGCGGTTCGTTTCGCCATCGTGCCGAGAGGAAGACTCGCAGAAGGAGAATGGTGGGCCGCCATGGAATTGGAGTCGCTGATCGTCAACGATTTCGTTACTCAGCAGGACACGGCCGGACGCACAGCCAAGCTCAAGGCGGTCAGCAGGATTCTGGTGCCCATCTTCGGTTCCGTCGGGAAGACATCCTATGCAGGCCAGGTCAAGGAGTTGGGGGTAGACATCGAACAGCAGGCGGTCGTCCTGAAAGGCCTGGTGGCCACAACCGGGACGGGACGCCTGCGAGTGGAAGGAGATTACGAGATCACAGACCTGGCAGGCAAAGTGGTGGACAGCGGTCCCTTTGCGCTGGGTTATGTACTCAGGGACGCGCAGCGATGGTTCACCAGAAAGATCGACGCAGATATCCCGAAAGGACAGTACAAGGTCAAAGTCAGTCTCCAGGCGCTACACGTGGAACGCCCCCTTGTTGGGGAGGCGACAGTCACCTGGCCCCAGGTTCCCTCCGCCGAGCCGGCGTCCCGGATCGGACCGGAAGCGTTGTCTCCCTCGGTCGAGGGACCATCCAATCAACCGAACGACTCTGCGAAGGAGAGCAAGCCTAAGGAGGTGCAGGGAAGCGCCGATAGTCCGTAGATATGAGAAATCCCGGACGCCTTCATGGCCTAGGGTGGCTTTTCATCACGATCGTATCGATCCTGCGGGGTTCGGTTGGGAATGCGATCCTGCGGGGAGGTTATCCAGAGTTGGTCTATGATGTTCCTGCGGAGAAAGAGGGAGAGGACTTCGCAGGTCAGGTTCTGTTGTTGCCTGAACTTCCCAACCTCGGGGGCAGGCTCGCAGATATCGACTGGGTCTTCTCAATCTCCGATCCCAATGTGTCCCAGGTGTCCTCCACACCCGTTCCGACCCTGGATACCGCGTCGCAGGGCGATCCGAATGTATCCATGTTCTTTGTTTCGTCCGACCCGAGCGATCCAAACACCGAGGCGGCGGCAACCACCGAATTAATCGGTTTTGTCGTCCGAGGCCGGTGGCTCCATGAGCGACTCCAAATCATCGATCTGGATTCACTGGTCACCCCTGACGGCAGGCGGTGGCTGCCCTTGCTCCGCGTGCTCAACGCCTTTCAGATCAAGCCTGAGGAACAGGGGAGCACCCTGAGGTTCGCACCCGAAGGCGTAGGCGTCGTCGAAGTGGACATTGCCACAGGACAGATCCAGATCCAGAACCGGACTCGCACAATCCCCTTGCGGCAGGCAGTCTCCGAGATCACACTCAAATCCGACATCTACGTGCTGCCCAAAGACCTCTGGGAGATCCTTGGGATGGAACTGCAGTGGGACCCGGAAATGTACGAATACCATCTCCAACTGGGTCGAAAGCTCAGCATCTGGAAACTCCCGTCCGGATCGTCTCTGCTGGCCATTCCCACACAATTCGTCGGAGCGGATCTGCCGGAGAGCCTTCCGCCCGCGGATCGCAGCCGAGCCCCCCTGCAACTGATCCAGGTGGACTGGAGACCCAGCTACAACTGGCGACAAGGCAACGGCGGGGACTCCGGACCGACAGACACACGAATCGTCCAGATCGACGGTCCCCGAGAGACCTTCTGGGGGAATCTATATGAAGGGCAGTATCGAGTACAGGTCTCCCACCCTGGCCGCCTTTGGTCGAACACACAGGGCTGGCACTGGCCCAATGACGATGCCTATGTCGCCCAGTTGGACTGGTTCGAGTGGGTCCATCGGTTGGGTTCCGCGGAGATCACGACAGGAGACTCGTCCTTCGGATTGAGCAACTTGGTGTACCCGGCCTTCCAAGCCACCGGTGTGCGGATCAACGGGCTGATCGGCTGCACCGCGGAGGAACTGAGAGCAGACCGCTCCAATCGAGGCCTGCATCAGTATTTCGGGCGAACCTATATCTTCGAAGGTCCGGCCCCAATCGATGCGGAAGTGGAGTTGCTTATCAACGGCAAGACAGCCGACGTCCAGGGCGTCCGACCCGACGCAGAGTCCCCTCCAGGCATGGGAGTTTACCGGTTCCAGGATGTCGAACTTCCGTCGGGCATCCTGAACGAGGTGACGATTGTGATCCGAGAGAGCAGCGGCAATGAGATTCGGGTGGAGAAAGCAATCGCCGGAACACCCCAGCTCCTTCCGCAAGGACATGCCGCCTATCTGGCCATCGCGGGAACCAGACGCGAGACCATGATGCCCCCCATGGACGCCTTCGATGCCGGGGATTTCTATGGGTACATCACGGGAAGCCGCATTCTCTACGGTTTGACGGACCGTCTGACCGTCGGCGCCACCGCTGCTGCGGAGGGAGATCATTATCATCGTCTGCTGATGACGGATCACTCCCCGACCCAGCGTTCCTATCCTGAGTCGAGCAGCCAAATCGGAACGACCTTATCCTACATGCCCCTGGACAATCTGATCCTCTCGGGCGATATGGCGGGCAGTTGGGGCCAGGGACAAAACGAGTACCAGGACGTGGCGGCGCGCAGCCGGGCCGAATATCTCGTTACACGAGACCTCACCCTGAACCTGGATCTCCTGAGCATCGGATCGGATTACTTCGACGGAACCAATCCGGACATCTCAGACCGCCACGGCGGTGAAACGGGACTGATCTGGAGACTGCACAAGAACTGGACCCTGGAGGCCGGCATCGGACAGATGCGTAACAACCTGGACGGACAAATGGAAGAGACAACCGAGGTGGACTACCAAAACATCGGTATGACCACGACGGTGGTGCCCCGCACATCGCTGTCCGCCCGTCTCAACAGTCTGGACGTGAGCACCGAGGAGAATCCGCGATGGCTGACGGAGCTCGGACTGCGTGTCATGCCGACTCGCGACGTGAGCCTCTTCGGCCGGGTCTACCTCGGCGAAGAGCTGTCGGTCGAGGGGGAGGACCGGTTTCTCTCCACATTGCGACTCCGTCATGCGCCTCGTCATTTGCGCCCGTCGCAATACTGGACGCTCCGCAAGTCGCTGGACGTGGGCAGTTCCATCGGGCTGATCTACAATGACACCGATTATGAGGAATCTCTCTCTCTGGTGCATGACCGGAACCTGAGAATCAAAGGACATCCCCTGCGATTGCGCGCAGAGCTCCTGATGGAACTGACGGACGATCTGGAGGGACCGGGCTACGGCTTTCGCGGCCGCGCCGAATACTTGCTCGACAACGTTGGATCCAACTATCTCGGGGCAACCGCAGACTACCGCTATGGAGACTATGCGTTTACTCTCTACCTGAATCTGAGGAATCTCTATACGCAGCATGACCGACGGATCGTGAACGTCACTGCGAGCCGCGTGCGAACAGGTTATGGCGCGGTCCATGGCAAAGTCTTCGTCGACTATAACGGCAACCACCTCCTCGACAGCGATGAACCGGGCGTTCCGAATATCAAGGTCCACCTCGGTCCCTATCTGACCGCGGTCACCGACCAGAGAGGCTACTACGTGCTTTCCGTCCCGTCCAACACCTCCGAGGTGCGCCTGTATCTGGATCCGGATACGGTTCCTGCAATCTACAGCGTGACTCACGGAACCCAGTTGGCAAGAACCTACAGAGACAGCTTGACCGAAGTGAATCTCGGGCTCTCGCCACTAATTTCGGTGCTTGGGCACGTCGTCGTGACCGAACCGACTGCACCAGAACCGAACGCCGCGGACCCCAATCTGTCAGAGGCCAGGCCAATGATATTGGACCCCAAGGCCCCAGGTCCTTCCGACGTCGTGACAAAACCGGTATCCGGCGTTCGGGTCTCCCTGACCGACACCCAATCCGGGCGTCTGGTCGCCGAGTCCTTTACCGCCGCCGACGGCAGCTACTATATGGGCGACGTCAAGCCGGGCCGGTACTGGCTCCGCGTGGACGCCAAATCCCTGCCACCGACATACGCGATGATCGAACAGGAACGACTCCTTGTCGTCGAACCCACGAGGGAGGATTTTCTCGAGATCGAGATGCCTGCCTTCCAGGCCACAATCGATGAGTCCCCAGCGACGCCACACGAGAACGGATCAAAGGAAGCTCCCTGAGCCGGGCGAGGAAGCGACCGGATCGGATTCCGTGATGCAGGCCCGCCGCAGGCGGAGTTCCTGGATCCAGCAGTACGATACAGGCACGATGAGCATTGTGAGGATCTCGATCACCATGCCGCCGAAGGAGGGGATTGCCATCGGCACCATGATGTCCGAGCCCCGGCCGGTCGAGGTAAACACGGGAATCAGCGCCAGGATCGTCGTGGCCGTGGTCATCAGGGCCGCACGCACCCGCCGCTGGCCCGCTCGGACGGTGGCCTCGCGAATCTCCGCGGTCGTACGCGGATTCATGCGGCTGAACGACTGTTGCAGGTACGTCCCCATGACGACGCCGTCGTCGTCGGCGATACCGAACAGCGCGAGGAATCCCACCCACACCGCTACGCTCAGGTTGACCGGGTACACCTGGAACAAATCCCGCAGGTTCGTCCCGAAGACGCTGAAGTTCAGGAACCAGTCGCGTCCGTACAGCCAGATCAAAAGGAACGCCCCCGACCAGGCCACCATCACGCCGACGAACACCAGTAGGGTCAAGGCCACGCTTCGAAACTGCAGGTACAGAATGAGAAAGATCGTGAACAAAGACAGCGGCACAAGCACGCGTAGCGTCCGGCTGGCTCGAAGCTGACTCTCGTACGTGCCGGCAAACGTGATGGTCACGCCGGCGGGCCGCTCGAACTGCCCGGTCGCCTCCCACTCCCGGATGAGCCGATCGGCCTCCTCGACGACGTCCACCTCCGCCACGCCTGTGATCTTGTCGAACAGCACATAGCCGACGAGGGCCGTGTCTTCGCTCTTGATCATCTCCGGCCCGCGGACGTAGCGAATCTGCGCCACCTGGATCAAGGGGATCTGCGCGCCGTCGGGAGAAGGGATCAGCACCCGTTCGAGAGCCTCGATGCTGTCCCTCAATTCCCGCTGGTAGCGGACCCGCACGGGGAACCGCTGGCGTCCCTCGACCGTCGTCGTCACGCGGATGCCTCCGACGGCGACCTCCAGGACCTCCTGGAATTGCCCGATGGGCACGCCGTAGCGGGCCAGCGCCTGGCGGTCGGGAACGATTTCGAGATACGGCTTGCCCACAATCCGGTCTGCGATCACGGTGGCCGGATCGATGCTCGGAACGTCCTTGAGCATCCGTTCGATCTCAAGACCGGTTCGCTCGATCGTGTCCAGATCGGGCCCTTTGATCTTGACGCCCATGGCGGCCCGCATGCCGCTTTGCAGCATGACGACCCTGGCGGCGATCGGCTGAAGCTGCGGCGCGGAGGTCGTGCCGGGAATGTCCGCGGCCTGGACGATCTCCTGCCAGATGTCATCGGGCGACTTGATGTGGCTTCGCCATTGCCGGTAAGGCCTGCCGTGCGGGTCCGGGATCAGGCGGCCGTCTGCGTCGCGCGGGTACTCCCCCGTCGCGGAATCGTACCGGAAGGTGAGCCTGCGACCGGCCTCGTCGACGACATACTCGCTCTTGTAGTTGATCACGGTTTCGATCATGCCGATGGGCGCAGGGTCCAGGGCCGACTCAACGCGCCCGATCTTGCCCACCACGGAGTCCACCTCCGGAATCGAGCCGATCGCGATGTCCTGCTTTTGCAGAACGTCCAGGGCTTCGCCGATCGAGGCGTGGGGCATGGTCGTCGGCATGTACAGGAACGAGCCCTCGTCGAGAGGCGGCATGAACTCCTTGCCCAGTCCGGGGAAGGCGTGCCGGGCCGAGACCCACACGCGGTTGGAGCGGAGTCCCTGCGGCACGAACGAGAACACCCGCTCGAAGCCCAGCCAGATCGTGACGCCGAGCACCAGCAGCGTCGCCGGAATGGACAAGAACGCGATCTTGTGATTGAGACACCATCGCAGGATATGAGGGTAGAATCGCTCGAACACCAGGATCAGCATCATGAGAATGCCGATCAACCCGCCGACGAAGACGAGGTTTCTCGCGAGGCCTTTCTGCGGACCCAGCGGCTCCCAGTCCAGCGTCAGCAGCAATCCGACCAGTACGAGAACGACAATGTTGGCTGCGTACGGCGCAAGGGCGTTGACCCGCCGGGGCAGCAGGCCCTTGAGCAACTGATAGAGGGCGAACGCGATGAGGACCGCGGCCACCAGCCAACTGAACATCCGCCCCACCACCAGGGCCGCCGCGATCAGCGACAAGTAAAGGATCGCCCGCGAGGATCGTCCCTGCACTTTGCGAGGAAAGAACATCAGGTGAGCCGCGGGCGGGATGATCGTCAGCGCGACCACGATCGAAGCGAACAGCGCGAAGGTCTTCGTGAACGCCAGGGGCTTGAAGAGCTTGCCTTCGGCGCCGGTCATAAAGAAAACCGGGAGGAAACTGATGATCGTCGAAGACACGGCCGACAGAACTGCGCTGCCCACTTCCGCAGCGGCACGATGGATCACCTGCGCGCGAGGCATGTCCGGCGGATCTTCATCCAGGTGCTTCAGAATGTTCTCCGAAATCACGATGCCCATATCGACGATCGTGCCGACTGCGATCGCGATGCCCGCCAGCGACACGATGTTGGCGTCGATGGAAAACGCCTTCATCGCGATGAAACAGCCCAGCACGGCCAGCGGCATCACCGCGCTGATCATGACGCTGCTGCGAAGGTGCATCACCATGATGATGATTACGATGACCGTGACCAGAATCTGCTGATAGAGAGCGTCATTGAGGGTGCCGAGCGTTTCGTAGATGAGCCCCGTGCGGTCGTAGAAAGGCACGACGGAAACCTGGCTTCGTGTAAGCCACGCGGGCCACTGATCCTGCGGCGTCTTTCGCAGGTACTCCAGCCACCCGGGCTGATTCAATCCCGAGCCTTCGTAAGCCTCGAAACCGTGGCGCTGTGCGAATTCACGGATCTGCTGCGTCGTGAGGACCGGGTCGGTGATGATCGCCTTGGTCGGCAGCGACGGCGCGAGCTCCGCAATCGTTCGCTTGACGTCCTTGATCACAGCCAGAGGATTCGCGCCGTAGCGAGCCACGACAACCCCGCCCACCGCCTCGGCCCCCTGCTTGTCCAAAGCCCCGCGCCGAGGCTCGGGCCCCAGCGTCACCTTCGCGACGTGCTTGACCAGGACTGGCACGTTCTCGTTGGTCGTGATGACGCTGTTCTCGATATCCTCGACGTTCTTGACGAAACCCAGCCCGCGGACCAGGTACTCGACGCGGTTGAGTTCGATGGTCTGGGCCCCCACGTCGATGTTGGACCGCTTCACGGCCTCGAACACCTCGTCGATGCCCACCCTGTAGGCCCGCATGGCGTCGGGGTCCACGTCGACCTGGTACTCGCGCACGAAGCCGCCGACCGAGGCCACTTCGCTGACGCCCGAGGCCGACCGCAAAGCCAGCCGCACCTGCCAGTCCTGGGCCGTCCGGAGTTCTTCCAAGTCCCAGCCGCCGGTGACGTTTCCCTTCGGATCGCGTCCTTCGAGCGTGTACCAGAAGATCTGGCCCAGCGCCGTCGCGTCCGGGCCGAGCATCGGCTGCACTCCTTCGGGCAGCGTGCCGGCAGGAAGACTGCTGAGCTTCTCCAGCACCCGGCTGCGGGTCCAATAGAAGTCCTTGCCCTGCACCAGTTTCTCGAAGAACGAGAATTCATCGAAGATGATGTAAATCGACGAGAAGCCGAACATCGACGTGCTGCGGATGGTCTTGATGTCGGGAATGCCCAACAGCGCCGTCGTCAGCGGATACGTGATCTGGTCTTCGACGTCGCCAGGCGACCGGCCGGGCCACTCGGTGAAGACGATCTGCTGGTTCTCGCCGATGTCGGGAATCGCATCGACCGCGACGGGATTGCGAGGGAACGAGTCGAACTCCCAGTCGAACGGGGCCACATAGATCCCCCAGCCGACCAGCATGAGTGTGACCAAACCCACGATGAGCTTGTTGTAGATGCAGAAGCCCAGAATGCGTCCCACCACGGACGTCTGTTCGGGGATCAACTCGTACTTGCTTTCGTCCGGCACGTCCGACCTCGGCCTCTCGCTATTGCTGGAACTGCGGCAACCTGGCTACATACTTCTCGGGATTCTCCAGGAACTTCTCCGGGCACCCCTTGCAGCAGAAGTAGACCTTCTTACCTTTGTACTCGACGAAGAGCGTCTTGTCGATCGGGTTGCCTTCCATGATCGGGCAGGTCGTCTGCACGATGGTCTCGGCGTGTGCCCCATCCGCCTGGGCAGTCACGGTTGCGTCCTTGGCCGGCGCCTGAGCGGACGGCCCCTTCTCGCAACCAGCAAGTACGATTAGTGCAACCAGTATCATCAAAGCGGTCGTCAGAGCCTTCATTTTCTTGTTCACGACGTTCTCCTTTCAAAGTCAAAGCGATTGCGGAACAATCCAGGGAGTCAATGTTGGTGGCCGACGTTCGGCTCGCTCGGCTGCTCGCGGAACTGCGGCAGTTTGTCCAGGTACTTCTCTGGATTCTCCAGGAACTTCTTGTCGCAGCCCTTGCAGCAGAAGTACACCCGTTTGCCCTTGTACTCGGTGTACACCTTCGGATCGATCGGTCCGCCCATGACGGGACACCTGGTCTGCACGATCTCCTCCCCGTGCTGTGCGGTCGCATGCCCCTCATGCCGATGCGCCGGAGCCGCCACGCCGCCTTGCGGATTCATCATGCTGGGTCTGGCCTGGATCTGCAGAGCCGAGTCGATCTTGAAGCTGCCGCTGGTGACGACCTGTTCGCCCTCCTGCAGGCCTGATGCGACGATGTAGTAGCGTCCCGCTTTCGAACCCAGTTCGACCTCGCGGCCTTCGAACGTGGGAGCTTCCGTCCCGGGCTTCTTCACGTACACGACCGCGCGCTTGCCGGTGACCAGCGGCGCCGTGTCCGGGATCACCAGCGGCGGCTCGGCAGGCGCATCGGCCGACACATATCCGAGCGATTCCGTCGTCACAAGATCCATCCCGCAGATGTCGCAATGGCCCTCCTGCGGCTGGACCACCGACGGGTGCATGGGACAGATCCACTTGCCCGCCATCTCGGGGGCCATCACCCTGCCGCCCAAGGCCACCTGCGAACGAACGGTCGCGCGGACGAACATCTCCGGCCGAAGTCGCCCCTGGGGATTGGGCACGTCCACGCGAATCCGGACGGTCCGGGTCATTGGATCGAGGACAGGGTCAATGAAGCTGATCCATCCCGTGAACGCTTCGCCGGGATAGGCTTCCGTCGCGAACTGGAGCTCCTGGCCGTAGCGAATCCAGGGCAGGTCCGATTCGTAGGCGTCGAGCAGCACCCACAGTTGCGAAAGGTCCGCGACGGTGTAGATCGGCGCACCCGTCGTGACGTATGCGCCTTCGTTCACCATCTTGCGGATCACCACCCCGCCAATCGGAGAATAGACCGTCAGATGAGTGAGAGGCTTGCCGGATCGCTCGATCTCTTCGATCTGCGTGGGAGTCAACCCCAGGAGCCGGAGCTTCTCGCGGGTCGCTTCGAACGTCGTTTCGTTGGATCTGGTCAGATACTCCGAAGCAGCCTCGCCTGCTCTCTGCACCGAGCGCACGGCCTGGAGCAACTCCGCCTGGGCGCTGATCAACTCTGGGCTGTAGAGATACACGAGGTGGTCACCCTTACGAACGGTCGTTCCGGTGAAATCGACGTAGAGCCGATCGAGCCGGCCCGACACCCAAGCGGTGATGTCTTTGACGCGGGTCTCGTCGTACTGGACCTTGCCCACCATGCGGATCTCGCTGGGCACGAATCGTCGCTCGACCGGCGACGTCTGGACGTCCATCAACCTGGCAGCCCCCTCGGAGATCGTCAACTCGCGCGGCGACGCATCCGCGGTCAGGCTCTCCGGGATCGGGATCAACTCCATCTCGCAGATCGGGCACAGGCCGGGCCGATCTCGAATAATCTGCGGATGCATCGAGCAGTACCACTTCCGGGATTCCTGGGCCCCTTCCTGACTCGGCGCGGTCGCCCCTGGGCTCCTTCCGGCGGAGGAGCCGATCACGTACCCTCCCAGCAGCCCCAGGGCAACCAGAATGCACACCGCAAGAATCCGTCCTATTACGCCACGCGTTTTCACATGCACCCCACAAGCGACCGCCGCGATCCATGCCAAACCTATCGACACATCTTCCCTTCGCCTCCCGAATGTGTCAATTGAGCACATTTCCACCTCAGACGTCAGCTTCTACGGCGACGATGCGCACCCAGTTCGCACCTATTATGGCCATAGGAACAATGCGAAGGTCACTATCAGTGAATTCCCCGATGGCAGAACGCGGGCTTTCCTAATGGCGAAGCCGGCGCACACAAGGTAAATGAGATCCAGAGTTCTGTTATACCTTTCAATTTAATCTTGCAGGAAGGAGAACCACAATGAGGAAAGTGCATCTCGCCATCTGTATCGTGTTGGCTGTCGGCGGCATCCAGGCCATCTACGTGGACGGCATGCAGAAGTGACGCCGCCCATTCAGGAAGGAACGGAATCCGCAGTGAATTCCCGGTCGCGGCCGAGCGCGTCGGAACGTCTGACTCCGGGCCATTGGCTTGTCGAGACTCGATGACTAGTGATCCCGCGCCACAGAAACCGTAGGGTTGGACGGACGCATGGTCTCTTGAGATGTTCCGCCGTGCCGGCTGCGACCGGGGAGACCCCAAGGGGGATGTATCGCCATGAACCGCCAACTTATCCTCGGTTACGGCTTGGGAGGCTGTGCCCTACTCGCGGCAGTCTCAATGGCGGGATCCTTCGCGGCCACCAGCGGGGTCGCTGCGCGCGACCGTGCCTCCACGATCAATAGGATTCAGGACATCCCCCTGAGCGTACGCATCTTCTTCCGGCCCCTGCCCGAACGAATGCCCGGCGGCGAGGAGGACACGCCCGAGAGAATCGCCCTGGGCCAGAGACTGTTCTTTGAGCGGGGCGTTTCGCTAACCAAGTCCCAGTCGTGTAATGACTGCCATCGGCTCGACGGCGGTCGGACGGGTGTGGACAACCTGCCCACCTCCCCTGGCGCCAAGGGACTGGCGGGTACGCGGAACGCCCAGACGGTGCTCAACGCAGGTTTCCAGAGGGTGCAGTTCTGGGACGGCCGGGCCGCCGATCTGGTGGAGCAGGCCAAGGGCCCCCTGCTCAATCCGATCGAGATGGCCATGCGCACCGAGCAGGACGTGGTGGATCGACTCGCGGAGGATCCGAATTATCATGACGCCTTCGAGCGTGCCTTTCCGGGTCAGGGCGAACCGATCACATTTGACAACGTCGCCCGCGCCATCGCTGCCTTCGAAAGAACGCTCATCACACCGGCGCGCTTCGACCGATACCTCCGGGGCCAGACCGACGCCCTGACCGTCGCAGAGAAACGCGGCCTGCTTCGGTTCGTTGATACGGGATGTGTCGAATGCCATGGCAGCGTCCCGGTCGGCGGTCGTCTCCTGAAGAAGCTCGGGGTCTATCATCCGTACGAGAACGCCTCGGACGTGGGCCGCTATGGAATCACGGGTCATGAGGAGGATCGGTTCGTCTTCAAGGTCTGCATGCTGCGCAACGTCACGCGTACGGCCCCATATTTCCATAACGGCAGCATTCTCACTCTGCCCGAGGCGGTCGCGCAGATGGCCTGGATGCAACTGAATGTGCGACTTGCCCCCGCCGAGATTGACGAGATCGTTGGTTTTCTGCACACACTGGAAGGCGAGCACCCCCTGGAAATTGATGAACCGTACGTGCCGCCGAGAACGGAGAGCTTGCCATGAGACGAAGACATCGCGGATTCACGTTGATCGAGCTGCTGGTGGTCGTCAGCGCCATTGCCCTGCTGCTGGGCATCCTGACCCCGGCCCTGAACATGGCACGCCAGAAAGCCAGATCGGTCAGTTGCCTCTCGCGGATGCGCCAGATCGGCATGGCGTCGGTCATGTACGTTCAGGACAACAACGGCCACTTCGCCCGGAGTTCGCACTCGGCGGCCTCCGTCGGCTGCCTGCGCTGGGGACCGGCCTTCATGCCGTACCTCGGATACGGGGACTACAAAGGCTCCAAGACGCCTGCCTGGGAGGCGGCCTCTCAGAAGTTCTACCGCTGCCCCTCGGACCGGCGCAAGAACTTCACGTACAGTTACGGCAAGAACGTGTGGTTCGAGCTGGAGGCTTACGAGACCGCCGAGGCGCTCGAGATCTCCAATGGGCCGACCTACCACACGGTGATGAAGGTCCGCCGTCCCGGCACAACGATCGAGTTCGGCGAACTGCGCAGTCCCAGCGCGGAGGACCACTTCATGGCCCATTTCTGGCTCATGGATACGGATATCTTCGAGGGAATGGACACGACCGTCGAAATCGACACCAAGCGGCACGGCGGCATGGCGAACTACATCTACATCGACGGCCACGTCGAGACGCAGCGCTTCGAAGAGACCTTCGATCTGGAGAGAAACATCGACCGATGGAACCCGGGCAAAGCCCAATGACAACCCATATTGATTTCAAAGAGGAGTCAAGAAGATGAACCGCACCAGTTTGATCGAGGTATGTGTTTGCCTGGCCCTGACGCTCGTGTTGGCCGCCGCGGCGCAGGCGCAGACCACCTACGTGAGGCCCAAGATCGGCGGCGACCAGATCGGCCACACGCAGGCCCCCATGATCATGCCGGAGATCCTCTTCGACGGGGTGGGCATCCGCGTGGTGGACGCCGACGGGTCACCCTGGCCCGTGTTCGCCTGGAGCGAGGCACCCGTGCTCCGACCGCTGTCGCCCCCGAACGAGTTTGACCCCACGGAGCCGTGGGCGGTCCTCATCGGCAAGGCCTACAATTTCCAGTATGGCTGGGATTCGGCCCTGCTGGACATGATGACCTATCCCTTCCCGCCCGGAAGCGCGATCTGGATCAAGGTGCTCCGGCAGTCGCCCGAGCTGACAGTCTACTACAAGGACAGCGGCTACGCGCCCCTTTTCGGCACGGCGGACGCAGGCGGCACCCCGAGCTCCGACATCTGGATGTGGGACCTACGCATGAGGCACAACACGTACGCCGTGCCGGACTCCTTCTATGGCCGGCTGTCGGGCGACTACAAGGTCTATTTGGGAGATGCAGTCACCGGCGAGGAATTCGTTGATGCCGACGGTCGGCCGCTGTATGAGAGCTCGGTCGTAACGCTGCGATGGCTGCGTCCCTGCCCGTGGGCATTGCAGGGCGACATCAACTCCGACTGCGTCGCGGATTCCAGCGATCTGCTTCTGCTCGCCGACCAATGGATGAGCCCGCCCTGCTCGAGCCCAAGCTGGTGCGATGACTGTGACGTAGACCACAGCGGAGCGATCGACATCGTCGACATGGACCTCCTCATGACCAATTGGCTGATCGACTGCCGCCAGTCGCCGCTCGATCCCGCCTGCAAGCCGCGAACGAACTGAGTACACTCGGAAGAACCTCCGCGGTTCCCGCTGCCGAGGCTACCATGACGATCCAAGCCGTGGTGGCCTCGGCCCGTCTGACGCGGGGTTGTCGAGCGTACCGAATGGCACTATTTCGATTCGGGGGCCGCGCGCCGCCCCGTCACGTCGGCCCCGATGAGGCTCTCGAGTTCAGCCAGTCTCTGCTGGTGATTGGCCCGCGCGCGCTCCCGTTGCAGTTGGTACTGCAATAACGTCTGCTGGGCATTCACAAGGCTGAGGAAATCGATCCGGCCGGCGGTGTAGGCCGCCTCGGAGGCTCCCACAAGCTCCTCTGCCTTTGGAACCAGCGCTTCGGCGTACAACCTGAGCTTTCGGCCACTGTCCTCGAATTCGTACAGCATCCGCTCGGCCTGCGAAACCAGATCGTTCGCCAACTGCTCCCGTTCGTATCGGGCCCGCCGGGCCACGGCCCGAGCCTGCAATTCCGCGGCCTTATAGCTGCGTCTCCAGATCGGAAGATTCAGCTCAATACCCACCAGGATCTCATCCCCTTCGTCGCCGTCGGGCATGGCGTCCTCGTCCATGTCCATCCACTCGACGCCAACCCCGATATCCGGGTAGTAGTTGCGTTTGGCGAGGTCCACCTCCCGCCCCAATCGCTCCACGTCGAAACTCGCCGCCTGCAACAGGGGATTCTGCTGCCTGAGGGCCGCGATCAATTCGTCGCGACTCACTTCCGCGGACCGAATCGGCTCGACCTGAGGCCAAGGCAGCGGCGCATCGGCCGGACGGTTGAGAGCCGCGTTGGCTCGTGCGACGGTCGGCGCTCGCAACCGTTCCAGGGTGATCAGCTCATCCTGCAACCTGACGACCTCGATCTGGGCCCGGATGATGTCGGGATGAGTCGCGGCGGCGGTGATGTACTTGGCGCGGGCCACTTCTTCGAAATGCCTCATCAGCTCGACGTTCTCCCGCGCAATCCGGGTCGCGCTCGCCAGGTAGGCGTATTCGTAGAAGACGTCCTTGACCTGGGCGAAGAGCTCCAACTTCGCGGCTTCGTACCGCCTCTGCGCGGCTTTCGCCCCCGCGGCGGCAGCGTCCGCGCGGGCTTCGATCTTGCCGAACCAGGGGAACATCTGCATGATGCCTGCCTGCTGGCGCGTTTCGACCCGCTCGATGAAGTAGCCATAGGTGAAGGTGGGGTCGGGCAAGGCCCTGGCCTGCGGGATCTGCTCCAACGCCGCCCGCCATTCTTCAAACGCCGCCTTCAGCCCGGCGTTGTGGAGCGCCGCGTACTGCAGGTATTGTGTCAATGTGCGAGGAGCATTTGCGTCGAAGGGTGGTTCGGCTCCACCCGAAAGAGAACCGGCCGTGACTCCCCCCAGGAGCATCACGGCCGCGAATATTCTCGATCGGACCACGCGCAGTCTTCGCTCACCTCGAATACTGAACATCGAGCACTCCCTATTGCGATATCCTCAGAGCGATCTTGCCGAACTGGCCGGCGGTCTCCATCCGCTCCATGGCCTCGCGTGCCTTCTCCAGAGGCAAGACCGTGTCGACCACCGGTTTGAGCTTGTTGACCGTCACAGCACGAAGCATCTGGCGGAAGTCCTCGGACGAACCCAGTGTTGAGCCCATGGCGTTGAGTTGATTCCAGTAGAAGGCCCGCAGGTCGGTTTCGCCCTTGGCGCCGGTTGTGACGCCGCACAGGACGATCCGACCGCCCTTGCGGATGCAGGCGATGTCCAGCGGCCAAGTCGCCGCGCCGACGGCATCGAGAGCAATATCGACTCCCCGTCCGTTCGTGGTCTGCTTGACCCACTCGACGACGCTCTCTTTCTCGTAGTTGACTGTGTGGTCGGCACCCAGTTGTCGGGCTCGGGAGAGTTTGTCGTTCGAAGACGAGGTGACGAAGGTCTCGGCGCCGACCATCTTGGCGAACTGAAGCGCAGCAATCGCCACACCGCCGCCGATCCCATGGATCAGCACGGTTTCGCCGGGCTTGATCTGGGCCTTGGTCATGAGCATCCGCCAAGCGGTCACGTGGGCCAGGGCCAGAACGCCCGCCTCCTCATCGTTCAAGTGCGGCGGCTTGGGATAGCAGTTCGCGGCCGGGACCGCTACCATTTCCGCAAACGTCCCGGGACGCACCAGCCCGATGATCCCGAAATCCGCGCACAGGCTTTGTTGCCCCGATCGGCAGAACTCGCAGCGGCCGCAATACACGCCGGGATAGAGGATCACCTGCTCACCCACTTGAGGGCTCTGCACTCCCTCGCCCACGGCGACAACCACCCCGACGGCATCGGACCCGAGCACGTGAGGCATCTGCAATTGCGAGCCGGGCCGGCCCCTGCGAACCCAGATGTCGAGGTGATTGAGCCCGGCGCAGAGGACTTTGAGAACAACCTCCCCGCGAGCCGCCCACGGCTCCTTAACATCCCGGACATGAAGAACGTCAAGATCGCCAAACTCACGAATCGCTGCTGCTTTCATGTCTGCACTCCCCACACATTGCGTCGCGACCTTTCGACAACCTGCGTATGCAGCACGAGTATCGGGTCGCTTTCCCCCTTGAAAGGATAGGGAAAGTATGCACTTGCCGGTTCGAAATTGCCGAACCCGTCTGGCTGCCCGCTCTACTGGGCCTTCACATCATAGCAGAACAGCACGTCCGCCCAGCGAAGATACAGCTTGCCGTCGCTGACGACCGGATGGGCCCAGGCGGTTCCTCTGGCCCCCGGACGCTTGGGCAGCTTGAACGTACCCTTGAGATTGTACTTCTCGGGAGTCGCTTCGACCAGCGCCGCGGTGCCGTCGTCGTACAGGAAATACAGGCATCCGTCGGCGTACAGAACCGAACCGGAACCGCCGCCGGGCTGGTCGGCGTGCCACAGGATCTTGCCGGTCTTCATCTCGACGCAGGTGGGCTCGCCTTTGTTGTGATTGTGGCCACCGTAGATGTAGTCGCCAACCTTGACAAACCCGCCGTGATGGCTCTGGAACTGGTTCCTGTCAAGCCAGTACACTTCTTCAGCCTTGACGCCCTCCCCGTCGCGGGAGAGCTTCAGCAGGGCCGAGCCCGTCTGGTAGGCGGTGGAGGTGAAAACGTAGTCGCCCTCGATCACCGGCGTGGAGATGTTCGCCACGCGATTGGCGACGCGGTTGTAGCCCCAGAGGAATTTGCCGTCGTTCGAGACGCCGACCACGCCCTTGTTGGTCAATTGCACGTATTGCTTCACGCCCGCCGCATGGCTGATTCCGATAGACGAGTACCCGGCCTCGTCCTTGCCGTTGGAGCCGATGTCGGGCATGGAGCAGGTCCAGATCACATCGCCGGTCTTCTTGTTCAGGGCGACCATCACGGCCTTCTGCCCGCCCGGCGTGCACAGAAGTCGATCCCCGTCGATCAGGGGCGACTCGCTGAACCGCCACTGCGGATTGCTCGCCCCGCCAAGATCGGTCAGCAGGTTCTTCGTCCAGACCACCTTGCCGCTGTCGCCGGCGACGCAGACGACGTTGCCGCCCGTGCCGATCGCGTACACGAAGCCGCCGTCGACCGTCGGAGTGCAGCGAGGCCCGTCATTGTGGCCTTCGCCCACCTTGGCTGCCCAGAACTCCTTTCGAGTGTCCAGATCGTACGCATAGACGTACTGGCTCTTCTCCCGATCCCCCATCGTGTAGAGCTTGCCGTCCTTGATCGAAACGGTCGAATAACCCGGTCCGAGGCCGGAGATTTCCCAGAGCAGCTTCGGGCCGCCTTCTGGCCATTGCTTGAGCAGGCCGGTCTCTGTGCACACCCCGTCGCGGTTCGGCCCACGCCATTGCGGCCAGTCCGCCGCCAGCAGGCCACCCTCCAGGACGATACAGATAATACTGAGAACCACAACGGACCTTGTTGCACTCGTCATCATGAATTCCTTCCAAACCTCGATTGACGTTCTCGAATCTGCACGCAGGGACTCTCCGCCCTGTTCAGAACTGCCGTATTCTAATATACTCCAAGGGGCAATTGTGTTCGCAGGAACTGGAGAAAACCGGCCCCGTGACAGACCAAAGGAGACGATTGTGAAAGAAATCACACGACGCGACTTCGTCAGAAGCTCAATGACCGCCGGGACAGCCATAACAGCCGTCGCGGCATCGACAGCATCATCACAACCCCAGGCCGCGACCGAAGGGCGCATCAAGATCGTCGCCCTCTCGTGCAGTCCTCGCAAGGGACAAGGGACCGCCGCCTCGCTGAGCGTCTGCCTGGAGACCGCCCGGCAAGTCAGCGACAGAATCGATACCGAGTTGATCGAGTTGGCGGAATTCCGGATCAACGGCAGTCTCGCGGCCGGGGTGGCAGGTCCCGAAGGGACGCAGGACGATTTCCCCAAGCTCGCCCCGCGATTGATCGCTCCCGAGGTACGAGGCATCATCGTAGGCACGCCCGTCTACTTCGGCGGCATGAGTTCCCTGTGCAAGGCGTTCCTCGACCGGGCGATTCTCCTGTGGCAGAAGGATTTCGCCTTGAGCAACAAGGTCGCGGGCGTCCTGGCCTGCGGAGGCACCCGCAACGGAGGCCAGGAGGTCACGATCCACGCAGTGCAGGTCTCGCTGTTGTGCCAGGAGATGATCCTGGTCGGCAACGGCCGGCCCGGACCAAGGATCGGCGCAACCGTCTGGAGCGGAGCCGAGGGCGGCGTCCTCAAGGATGAGTTCGGACTGACGACAGCCAGGGCTTTGGGGCGTCGCGTCGCGGAAGTGGCTCTGCGCGTCAGCGTCTCATAGGACCAATAGGACTGATGGGACGAATAGGACTATCGCTTGAACGCCAGCGCGCCTGTCGGACAGGCTTTGACGCACTCGGTTGCCGCGACCTTGAGCCCTTCGGCCAGAGACTCGCCGAACGGGACCGCCACGCGGACATCGAAGCCGCGGCCGATGAAGGCCAGTCCCAGCTTCTCGCCCTGCGAGGAGGCAATCTGGATGCAGATGCCGCAGTCGATGCACTTGCCGGGCTCGTAGACGACATCCGGATGCTGCGTCTGCTGGACGAATGAGCCTCGCTCGGCCTTGTACCGGGTCTGACGGGCATCATGGGCCTGCGCGTGACGGCGCAGGAGACAACTGTCCAACTTGGCGCAATCGCACCGCAGGCAGCGAAGGGCTTCGGCGCGGGCCTCGTCGCGCGTGAATCCGTCGATCGGGCGGAACGGCGCCGTCCGAGGATCGCGGCTCGCCGATCGCAGGAACAACTCCATCTCCTCCGCGTCGAGCTTGCCCATCCGGCTGTTGAACAGCCTTCCCGGACCGACGACCTTCTGGCCGCTGAGAAACTGGCGAATCGACTCGGCAGCTTCCTTTCCATCCGCCACCGCCCGCACGGCCAGTCGGCGCTTGCGAACCACGTCCCCGCCCGCAAAGACCGACGGAATGCTCGTGGCCCCGGTCCTGGCGTCGACCTTGACGCCGTCCTGGGACGTTTCGATCCCGATGGCGTCCGCATCGCCGGCCTTCAATTCACCGGTCGCCAGGAAGACTGCGCCGAACTGCTCGCGAATCTCCTCCAGGAGGATGGCGATTCCTACCCGCGTGCGGAGCTTGAACGTCACGCCGAGCCTGGCGATCTGCGCGATCTCCGCGTCAAGGACATCGCGGGGCAGAGCCCGTTCCGTCACCGCGTAGCGCAGCATGCCGCCGGGCTCCTCGTGCTCGTCGAAGATGGTGCAATCGAAGCCATTCTGCTGCAGGTAGTAAGCGGCCGAAAGACCCGCAGGACCCGCACCGATGATCGCAACCCGCTTCTCCCGTTTTGCCGACACGGTCGGGCTGTAAGGCATGCTGGATTGCAGGTCCACATCGGCAACGTGCCGCTTGAGCAGACAGATCGACACCGCTTCGTCGTGCTGTTTTCGCCGGCACACCTTCTCGCACGGCGCCGGACAGATCCGTCCCAGCGTCGCCGGCAAGGGGATGTCCCGCTTGATCGTCGCAATCGCATCCTGCAGTTGCCCCGCCGCGATCTGACGGATCATCAGCGGAATATCCATCCGAGCAGGGCAGCCCATCTGGCAAGGGCCCACGCAGTCGCCGATGTGGTCGCTCAACAGAAGCTCCAGCGCAGCCTTTCTCGCTTCGAGCACCGGTTCGGATTCGCTGTCGACCTGCATCCCGTCGCGGACCGGCGTGCCGCACGCGGGCACGAGCGAGCCCAGACCGGCCACCTTGACCACACACACCATGCAACTCGTCGTCGCCTCGTGGCCCTTGAGGTGACACATCGTGGGGATGGCGATTCCCAACTTCTCGGCGGCGTCGAGGATCGTTGCCCCAGCGTCTACCTGTACTTCGCGACCATCAATCGTAATCTTCGGCATGGCTACTCAACTCGCACGGCCTTGGCGGGACAGACGGTCTTGCAGCCCCCGCATCGGACGCATTTCTCAAGATCGATTTCGTGCTTCTCGTACGGTATGGCCGCGATGGCCCCGGTCGGACAGTGCTGGGCGCAGATCGTGCAGCCGATGCAGTCGTCGGTGATCGAGTACTTGATGAGGGCCTTGCACTTGCCCGCCGGACAGCGGCCCTTCACGTGAGCTTCGTATTCCTCGCGGAAATACCGCATCGTCGACAGAACCGGATTCGGGGCGGTCTTGCCCAGACCGCAGAGACTCCCCTGTTTGATCATCTTGGCCAGATGCTCGAGTTCGTCGAGGTCCCCGGCCTCGCCTTTGCCGGCGCAGAGCCGGTCGAGGATGTCCAGCATCCGTCGCGTCCCGACCCGGCAGAACGTGCACTTGCCGCAGGACTGGTTCTGCGTGAATTGGAGGAAGTACCGGGAGATGTCGACCATGCAGTCGGTCTCGTCGAGCACGACCAGACCGCCGGAACCCATCATGGCCCCCGCTTCAGTCAGGGACTCGTAGTCCACGGAGAGATTGTCTCGAGACGCAGGAATGCAGCCCCCGGAGGGTCCGCCCACCTGGACGGCCTTGAACCTGAGCCCGCCTGCGATGCCGCCGCCGATCTCTTCGATGATCTGCCGAACCGAAATACCCATGGGCACCTCGATCAACCCGCCGCGAGCGATCTTGCCGGCCAGGGCGAAGACCTTCGTGCCTTTGCTCCGGCCCGTGCCGATGCGGGCGAACGACTCGGCTCCGTTTCGCAGAATCCACGAAACGCACGCATACGTCTCGACGTTGTTGATGAGCGTCGGCAATCCCCAGAGGCCTTTCTGCGCCGGAAACGGCGGACGCAATCTCGGCATGCCGCGACGCCCTTCGATGCTCGCCAGAAGCGCCGTCTCTTCACCGCAGACGAACGCTCCCGCGCCGGCCATGATCTTCAATTCCAGCGAGAAATCCGTGCCCAGGATCTTGTCGCCCAGGAGCCCGCGCTCGCGGCATTTCTCCAGGGCCTCGGCGATTCGCTTGATCGCCAGCGGGTACTCGGCCCGAATGTAGAGGAAGCCCTCGCGAGCTCCGACGCATCGGGCTGCGATCGCCATCCCCTCGATGATCCGATAGGGATAGGATTCCATCAGCATGCGGTCCATGAACGCGCCGGGATCGCCCTCGTCGCCGTTGCAGACCACGTACTTCTTCGCGGACTCCGTCGCACGCACCGCCGACCATTTCAGATGCGTCGGAAAACCCGCGCCGCCCCTGCCGCGAAGGCCGCTGATCTCGATCTGTTTGATCACGGCCTCCGGCGTGAGTTCCTGAATCGCCTTCTCCAGTCCTTTGAATCCGCCGTTGCGCTGGTATTCATCGAGATCGGTCGGATCGATGTGGCCGCAGTGCTCGGTTGCGATGTGAATCTGTCGTCCGAGGAAGTCCGACACCGCCTGGTCCCGCACGTGGATCGAGTATCGAGTGACAGGCTCCCACTTCTCGTCGGTCAGCAGACGGTCCAGGGCCGTGGACACCACGTTGGAGAGCTTCCTGTGCGGCCCCCGCACGCCGAAGTGCCGCTGGATAATCCCCTTGGCGTCCTGAGGCTCGACGCGGGCGTAGAGGAACGATGACTGGTTCGGCAACACGATCTCCAGCAGAGGCGTCTGGTGGCACATGCCCACACACCCCACGCGTTTGACGGGCACCTGGACGCCGGTCTGGGCCAGAGCCTCCTGAAGAGCGCCGTGCAATTTGCCGCTGCCGCGGGCGACGCAGCAGGAGCCCAGTCCGATCCGGACTTCGCCGCGAGGGTCGGGCTTGCCTTTGCGCAGGCCGCGAGACTTCGTGGGCGAAGCCGCTCGCGTCTGCTCGTGCTTGAGGAAATCGCTCAAGACCCCAGGCACCGTCTCGCGGGTCAGATGGCCGTACGTCACATCGTCGATCTGCACCGCCGGGGCCAGTGTGCAGCAGCCCAGGCACGCGATCCGCTCGACAGTGAACAGCTTCTGCGCGTCGGTGTCCTCGCCTTCGGCAATCGCCAAATGCTCGCGAAACGCGTCGTAGACCGCCTCGGCGCCCTTCACGTGGCAGGCGGTGCCCACGCAGACGTGGATGATGTGCTTGCCCGCGGGGCGATGGCGGAACTGATCGTAGAAGGTCGAAACGCCTGCGATCGAGGCCGGCGTGATTTCCGTCAGCTCACACACCCGCCGCAGGGCCTCATTGGGCAGATAGCCGTAATGCCCCTGGATCGCCTGCAGGACTTCCAGCACCTTCTCCTTGCCGATGCCGACCCGCTTGACGGTCTCTTCGACGAACGTTAGATCCAGCTCTTCAGTCATTGCGCCTGCCCGATGCAGTAAAGATTCTCTGTGCCACGGATGTAGATGCGACCGTCCGCGAACGCGGGCGACGCATGGCACTCTTCGCCCAACTCGTTCTTGCCCAACTCCTTGAACTCAGGCCCGGCCTGCACGATCCGCATCACACCCTTCATTTCGAGCACGTAGAGCTTGTCGCCCACGAGGCTCGGGGAGGCCCGGTAATCCCCTTTGATCTTCTCCTCGTACAGCTTTTCGCCGGTTTCGACCTTGCAGCAGATCAGCAGGTCCGAACTCTCCAGCAGATAGACGTACGTGCCGTCGCTGACGGGCGAGCAGATGTCCGGCGCGCCCTCTTCCATCTTCCAGACAATGTGCGTCTTGGTGACGTCGCCATGGCCCGTCGGCTTGACCGCGACCATCTGCGCATACGGCTCGATCGCCAGAATCAGACCGCCGGCATAGATCGGCGAGGGCGCCAGATCGCCGCCCAGACATTCGGCCCGCCAGATCTCGGCGCCGGTGGCGGGATCATAGGCGACCATGTTCGGGTCCGCGAGCGTGATCAGTTGGGGCTTGCCTTCCACCTCGACGACGACCGGCGATGCCCAGGAGTTCGGCAGCGTGCGTTTGGCTTCCCAGGCGACTTGGCCGGTGACCCCGTCCAACGCAATGACTCTCGATTTGCCTTCGCTGCCGTCGCCCTGGTCGTACTGGATGATCACGAGTTTCTCGTAGGTCTCCAGCGAGGAGGCGTAGCCATAGGCGCTGTCTGGAAGGCCGAGACTCTTGTGCCACAGCCGCCGACCGTTGAAGTCGAACGCCGCAACGTCCCCCGTGGGAAAGATCGCATAGATCCGACGACCGTCCGTCGCCATGGTGCAGGCGGCGTAACCGGTGTCTTCCATGATCTCCAGTTTGGGCGTCCCCGGCGCGGTGGGGACATCGCCCTTCCACAGCAATCGACCGCTCTTGGCGTCGTAGCAGTAGACCTGTCGCACGTTCGGATCGGCGCCCGCCAGGAAAACGCGGTCTTTCCAAACCACCGGAGAATTCCGTCCAGGCAAAGACACCGGAGCCTTCCAGAGAATGTTCTCCCCGGTCTTTCCGTTCCAGGATGTCGGGATGTTCGTGTACGCGCTGACGCCGGCCCCGCCGGGACCTCGGAAGCGATGCCACTGCGTTTGCCTGTCCTCCATCGAGGCAAACGGCGGGCCCTCCTCCTGGGCCTGCGCGAACTCGACCCACCCGCTCATGCCCAGGAGCGACATGCCCACAACCAGCACGGCCACCCCGCCGACAACCGCCCAACGAGCCTGTCTCGCCTCTCTCACCTGTCTCTCTCCTCCGTCCACCCCGTGCGCCGGCACGAAAAGCTCCTTGCCCAGGTTATTCGCGAACTTGCCCGCCACGAGCAGAACCACCACGCTGGCAAGCAGCATGTGGGCGGCTTTGTGCGCGAAGTCGAGCCGCCAGATGCGGTCCCGTCGGATCTTGAGATCCAGTTGCCGCACCTCGGACAGCAACGTCTCGTTGGTCGGGTCCTTCTGGACCTGGAGCCTCATGCCTTCAAGCGTCTTCTCTCGCGCCGGGCCGAGAATGGCCGTGCCGATGAGATTCGCGACCAGAAGCACGGTGAAAATGCCCGTGAAGACGCCGCCGACGATCGCGGTGGTCCTGGCCGCTCGATGCCACATTCGTTTGTGCTCAGTTGCCTGTGTCATGCGCGTCCCACCACTGCCTCTTTGCTCTTCTTGAGCCGTTCATGTTCTTTCGGACAGGACTTGTAGCACCGCCCGCAGGCGAAGCAGCTTGCCGGGTCCGCTTCATACTCGGTTCGCCTGCGACGAACGGACAGAACGATCAGTTTCCCTCCGGCCACCAGTCCGACGAACCCGCCGAGCAAGGCCCCGCCAAGACCGAACTGTCCGCGAATCCGGGTCGCATCGTCGTAGAGGACCTCGAAGGTCTGCCCTGTCGCCCGGAATGCGTCGCTAACGTTGGTCGTGCCCTGGACCTTGCCTGCCTCTTCCAGGTAGATCCGCTCGGCGGTGCGAACCCTCGGATGCACGCGGGCCAACTGATTCCTCAGAGCATGGCCGCTCCAGACGCCGCCGATGACGAGGATGGGCAGCAGCACCAGGAACAAAGCCAGACGTTTCTTGGCAATTCGGTATTCGCCCTCGGGCCAGTTCCCCGTTGGCTCGCGAATCGCGCCGAACGGGCAGGCATCTTCGCACAAACGACACTGGATGCACTCGCCGGGCGTGATCGTCACGCGTCGCTTGGAGAGCCGGGACAATTGCCGCAATATGACGCCATAGGGGCACAGGAACCGGCAGTACGGCCGCCCGACAAACAGGCCGATCAGCAGCAGACTGGCACCGAAGATCAGAATGTTCCAGTTACCGCCCATCCGGAAGAACCCTACGAACGGGTCGTATCGGCAGATGATGAACGCGCTTCCGGTGGCGGCAAAGAGGACCGCCGCACCGAGGTACGTGTATGCGATCAGTCGCAGACTGCTCTCCAGCCAGCGAGGGACCCGCACGGGCCGGATCAGGACCGCGTCCTGGATGGCCCCAAGAGGGCAGATCGCCCCGCAGAACACCCGCCCGTGAAAGAGCGTGAACACCAGAGGAACGACGAAGAAGAGCGCCGCCGCGATGGGGATCGCATAGCTGCTGTCGAATGCGGTCAGCGTCACGTTCTGGATCGCGCCGATCGGGCAGATGCACCCGTCTCGCAAGAAACCGAAGTACAGCAGAGCGCCGATCATCAGAACAAAGACAGCGCGACGGCTTCGCCTCTTGAGGATCAGGTACGAAGCGAGGAACAAGCCGAAGACGAGCACCGCCGCATCGATGTACTCGCGATACACCGATTGCGCCGCAGGCGCGGTCGTCTGGGGAAACGTGTAGCCGCTTTCGAACTCCGGCGGCGGGAAACGAATCTCGCCCTGTGCCGTTAGACAACAGACCAGAAGAGCCATAAGAACAGGCGCGATCCACGTTCCGCAAAATGGGGAATTAGGCATGTTCTTAGGAAGAATCTCCGACCTTGATTGTTCCGTGTCCAGGCGCGGCCGTCTGATGGAGAATGCTCCCGGTCGATTCTTCAAGGAAATCGAAAGACGTGATTTCCTTGAAGAATGCATGCCTAATTCCCCATTTTGCGGAACTCTGCTTCTGTTCGTGATCCGGGCGAATCGCATCATGGTTTGTGGTCCGCCCCTTTCAACAGATACGGCCGATCCGCAGGTACCCGCTTGAACGCCTGCGAGGGACAGGCCGCCGCGATCGCGCACTCATTGCAGTTCTTGCACCGGTCGTGACGCACCTGCAGAAAGAGCGATCCGTTTCCGAAGATCGTGCAGCCTTTGACGCACTTGCCGCACCCGTTGCACAGCGGTTCGTCGATCGTGTACTCGTAGTACGGGTCCTCGATGTAGGTCCGCTTGATCGCCCCGGTCGGGCACAGCTCGTTCTCCGCGCCGGTGTCCAAGGCCTTCGGCTCCGGCACGAGATACGCGGTGCAAAGGTCGCAGTAGCCGCACATCGCATACGCCTGGACGCACTTGACCGCGGAGTCTTCCAGCACGCAATACGTCGCGCAGTTGCCGCACGCGATGCACTTGTACGGATCGATCTGCCAGACCATGTTGTCCGGATTGCCGCGGGCGATGCTCAGCCCCGCCGCGGTCCCGGCCCCGGCCAGACACGCCCCCCATAGTCCCTCGCGGAGGAACTTGCGGCGATTCATGTTGTCCTGCTTATCCATGGCGAGTCCTCGCTAACACATCGCGGGTCGAAAGAGCCCGAGGCAGGCCGCAGTCTTCAAATACCCCGCACATCCGGCACATCCCTTGATTCACGCACTTGCCTTCTCGAAGAAGCCGACGTCGCTTCAACACGACCGCCCCGCCGCCCAATCCGAGCAGAGCCAGGCTCGCATTGCGCAAGGCGCGTGTCACGAACTGTCGCCGGGCCTGCAATCGATTTAGAAACTCATTCATTGATCAGCCCTCTTCTTGCGAAACGTCTTGACCGTGTTGTCCGCCGGGTCGAGAATATGGATTCGACCATCGGCCCCGGCGGCCAGATCGAGACCCCGTTCCTGACCTTCCTCCGGCCTTTCATAGATCCTGATCTGCTTGCCGCTGGCGAATTGATCGGGACCCGCTACGACACCCACGAAACCGCCGTCGCTGTTGTAGACCTTGACCCGGACAAGCCCCTTCTCCGCAGTGACGAAGCCTCCGTCGGGCAACAGGGCGAAATTCACCGGGTTGCAGCAGCCGCAGAAACCTTTGATCCCATTCGACCGCTCGCCCCACCAGAATTCGAGATTGCCATCGAGGGTGAAGGTGTCGATTCGATTGCGACCGGGATTGGCAACCCGGATCAGGCCGTCCCGCGAGACCGCCAGATCGAAGTGCGGACTGGGGACCGCGAATCCCGGGATCTCGCGTTCCGCATCCTTCTCGCCGATATGGCCCACAAGCGTGCCTGCGAGATCATAGTGCAACACGACTCGATGCCCCGCGTCGGCCACGAGAACCGCATCCCCGTGCCGGGCGATGCTCGTCAGGACCGCCTCGTCGCCCAGGGGTTCCCACGATGCCACCACTTTGCCTTGTGCGTCGAGAACCTCGACGTGGTCCTTCATGCCGACATAGATCCCGCCGTCGTCCCAGATCGCCAGGCACTGCGGGGCGCCTGTCAGGGAGATCGTCCTCTCAAGGTTCCCCGACGCATCGAAAACGCGAATCGACTTGTCCCCTGCGACATAGATCCGACCGGCCTTGTCCAGGGCGATCGCACGAGACTGACTCAAACCCATGCGGATCGGCGGACCCGATTCCGCATAGAGAACGAGATTCGGATCTATCTTGGCCAAACGCGCCACGTCGTAGGCATAAGCGTCGCTGAGCCCGCTGCCTGTATCGCCGGTGGTGTCAAGCCGGAGAATCGCCACCACGGCCACAGCGAGAGCCGCGACAACCAGCACGACGATCCAACCACCGTGGGCTTTCCCTGATATTCGTTGCGTGAACAACCCTGTACCCTTAAGAACAAGAACTGAGGACTCTACCGTCCGGCGACATCGAGGCACACCATCCGATTCAGATCCCGCACGATCAATCTGCCGGAGGCGAATGCCATGGGGCCCCACGATTCGATCCCATCCAAGACCTTGGCCCGAGCCAGCGGATTGTACCCTGAGGCGCCGGGCTCAACGATCGTCAGCACGCCGTTGTCGTCCATCACGTACAGCAAACCGTCGGCAATCGCATAAGGCCCGCTGCCGAACGTGTTCGCGCTGGTGCTGGTCCACACGACGTTGCCCTCCAGATCCAGACACGCCAGTTGCTTGTCCATCCTCACGCCATAGATGTGCCCGTTGTAGAAGATGGGCGTATGCTGCATCGTGCTGAAGACGCTCGTGGGATGCAGGAATTCGCTGGCCACAGCAATCTTGCCCTCGGACTCGGTCAGCCGGAGCATGGTGCAACCAAAATCGTACTGGCCGTACCCCGCAGACAGGAAGATCCGATCCGGGCCGACGATCACCGGCATCGGAACATTCGTGCGAACCTTCCATCGGTCCGTCTTCCAGAGGACCTGGCCGTCCTTGGCGGAGACGCCGATGACCCCGCCGGCGTCGGTCGATCCGCCGCAGTAGACGTAGAACCGATTTCCCGCGAACTCCATCGGCACGATCGACGAATGCGTCATCACCCACTTGTCGGGGTTCGGCGTCTGCCAGACCGTCTCACCGCTGGCGCAGTCCACCGCCATCATCAGGACACTCCCGGCCGGTGCGAGGATCGCCTTGTCGTCGTCGACCAAAGGACATTGCGCCGTATACCACTGGGGAATCACCGTCCCGAACTCCGCGACGAGGTTGAGCATCCACTTGAACTCGCCCGTCTTGGAGTCGAGGCAGGTCACATGCCCTCTGGGTCCCAGGGTGACGACGTATTTGTCCGTCACCGCCGGCACGGTCCGGCTCATGCCGTGGAAACGCTTGATCCTGATCGGGTAGGCATACCGCCAGATTTCCTTGCCGTCGTTCAGCGACAGGCAGCGGACGACGTCCGCCTGGCCCGCCTGGTCGTAGTCGAGGAGATAGACCCGCCCATCGAGCACTGCTGCCCCTGCAAAGCCCTCGCCCACAGCGACGGACCAGAGCGCGCGAGGTCCTTCCGCAGGCCAGGTCCGGCTCAGCGAGACCGTCTCGGTACTGATCGCATCGTAGTTTGCGCCGCGAAATCTCGGCCAGGCCCCAGGCAGTTCGGACGGCGCGCCGTCGCCCTGGGTCAACGTCCCGGCGATCTTGACCACGTCGTCCCTACCCCCGGCGTTGGCGGGTTTGCCGTCGGCGCCGGGCAAACGCTCCTGAAGACCCACCGCCGCGTCGGCGCTGAGCCAAAGATACATCAGCGACACAACGCCCACGACGGCGACGGCCATGGGGATCAGATCGGCAACGAAGTTCTTCTTCATCGAACACCCGAGAACAAATCCAAAGCACGAAACTCGAAATCCGTGCTTCTCTTCCTATTCATGCCTTAGCGCATCCAACAATCGGCCCTGCAAAGCCAGCTTCCCCGCCAGCCAAACCCAGATGGCGCCGCTCAAAACGATCGCCGCGAGTGTCGCCGCCAGAAAGACATAAGGCGCCTGTCCGGCCGGCGACCGCAGGGCCGGGATCACAGCGACAACCGCTGCGACGACTCCACAAGCCACCCCCGCCAGCATCAGACCCCAATGCTCGTAGAAGACCAGCCGCAGTATCCGGGCCCGCTCGAAGCCGATGGCCCGAAGCATCGCCAGCTCACCCCTTCGCTCCAGCATGTTGCGGAGCACCACAAGGCCCAGCCCGACGCTGCCCAGAATCAGACCCAGTCCTCCCAAGGCGGTGAAGATCGAAAGGTACGTGTTTTCCACGGCTCCGAACGCGGCCAGTCGTTCCCGCGTCGGTGTGAGCACCAGCCCCAGATCGGTCAGACCCGACGACAGCTTCTGCGATATCGCCTCCATCTTATCCGATGTCGCATCGACAAGCAAAACCCGATACCCGTCCACCGACGGAAATCTGCGAACGAATTCCCCCTCGGAGATCAGGAGACTGCCCTGCAGGATCGAGCTGTCCAGCATGGCAACGATCCGCACGCGGAAGGGCTTGCCCTGTTCGTCCTGGTATTCGATCTCGTCGCCGAGCTTCTTGCCCAAGCCCCAAACGACGGTCGGATAGTCGCCGATCGCGGGGATGACGCCGTCGCGGGATTCCCCGTCAAGCAGGCTCCATCCCGCATCATTTGCTGCTGCTTCCCTGCTAACCGCAGCGAACTTGAACGCGCCGAGTTGCATGAGGTCGCCCGCCTGCACGCCCAGCAATCGCGGACGTTGCGCGCGGTTGAGATTCAGACAACTCGCATCATCGCCCTCGTGGACCCGGAATGGGACGGCGTTGAGTCCTGCAAGCTCGGGATCGAGAAGACCCAATTCCTTGCGTCCAGCCTCGCTATTCAGATCATACAGAATGCCCAGCGAAGACTCGCCATAGAGTGCAAATCCACCCGTGCCGGACTGCCTGCTTTGGGGCTGGCGCAGCGGATCGCGTCGATTGGCCCCAACCGCCACGACCATGAACACGCCGCAGGCCAGCAGACCGATGATGCTCAGACTGCGACCGCGACGTCGAGCTGCATTTCGAATGCCCAGCCGTTGCAGCGAGATCGAAGACCAGGCGCCGCCTGCCGCCGCCAGGCATAGCAGCACGTGTCCCAGTCCCAGAGTCCCGAGCAGAAGCAACGCTCCGGCCCCGAAAAAGGCCCCGGCCATAGCCTGCCCCTGGCCGCCTCGAACGAGCGTCAGCAGAATCGCAGCGCCGACGAACGACGCGACCGAAAGCCCCATGCCCACTCGTCCGCGAGAACGCGAGGCGGCATGCCTTTCGACCATCCCTGCCATCAACTGGCGTGCGGGAAGCGTCACGTGCTTTCGCAGCGTGATCCAGATCGCCAGCAGAGCAACGACGAGCCCGCCGACGCCGCCCAGCAACAGTGTGAGATTCGTCGCATGGAATCGGATCGCCGCGCCCGCAATCGCGCCGCTCCAGAAGGTGGCCAGGCCGTAGAGCATCAGCCAGGCATAGAACAGGCCTGCGATGACGCCAAGTATGGCGCCGCACGTCGCGACCAGTCCGCCCTCCGCCAGGAGCAGTCTCCTGACCCGTCGAGCGGGCCAACCGACCGCCAGGAGCATTCCGATCTGCGAGCTTCGACTCTCGACGCCAAAGACGAACAGCAAGCCAATAAGAATGATCGCAGAACCGATCAGGAACATGCTCAAGCCCAGGAAGAGCTGACCGAAATCGGTGCCGCCCCGACCGGCCTGCAAGCCGGACTCGCGAACCGCCTGGAAGAACAGCCCCGCCGCGGCAGGATCGAGATGGCTGGTCAAGTGCTCTGCGACCTGTCGATCGAGTCCCTCCCGCCAGGGATAGCGGATTGCGGTCAGGCTGCCGTACTGGTTTCGCCACCGCGACCGCCCGGCCTCCAGCGTGATGAACGCCTTCGGCGTGCCGCGATAGTCATCCCAGTACCGCTCATCTTTCGGACGAATCTTGTCCAGATCAACCGGCACGCCGGGCTTCCAGTCACGGCAATTGTCCACGTCCGCCAGGCCGGGAAAGTCAGGCATCAGCGAGGAATCGCGAGCCGCCCCCTCCAAGGGCACGATCTTGACGATCTTGAATCGACCTCGTTCCTCGTTCAGTTTTCGCCTGGGTCCCATGACGAAATATGTGAGATCGACGGAATCGCCAACCCGCGCTCCGAGGTCTTCAGCGAGCCATTGATTGATGACGACCTCATCGTCTCGCATCCCCGTCGGGATCAGATCGCCAGCACCGACCGCCGCAACCATCGAATACGGCGTCGCGTTCTCGCCCAGGCGAATCTCGTTGACGAAGTACGTGAGAATTCCGACCGCGCCGGCGCCGGCCTTCATCGCCTCATCCGCAACCGGGTCCTCCATGAAGATCCGACGACTGCGAAGCTCCAACGCATTCTGCGCTTCCAGGCGAATCACCTCGATTCCCGCGTCGGTCGGCTCCCAGGCTTTCTGGATGGCCGCGTTCAGTTCGTCTGCGGAGATGCCGCTCTTCTGCCGAGCGACGAGAAGCATATTGGCCCTTCCCGGCTGCTCGATCTTCTCGGCAAGCCAGGCCAGAGAAACGAACACGTTCAGAGGTGCAGCCTGATTGGCCGCCAGATCGAACCGGGCAAACGCCGAGTTATCGGCCACCGCATGCACCTTCAAGCGAAAGCCGATCGTACGGTCTTCGTCCGAGACCAGTGGGACATCGCGAGGCATCGTCGTCGTCTTCTCGATTCGCAACAAAACCTCGCCTCCCGCAGCGACGCCGAGCCTGTCGGCTACCGCCCGGCTCAGAACGACTCCTTCGCCCACCGCCCCACCAAACGGGGCGCCCCCTGGCCCCACTGCATAGAACCGCTCGTCCACGCCGAGGACCTGGATGCGATTGACTCGTCGCGAACCGTCGTCGTTGGCGATCACGCCGGAGACCTGCAAGACAGGCGCGACCTCGCCTACCACCTGCGACTTCAGATCGCCGGCCAGATCGGTCCGAAAGTACCGCCCATGCGGCCTCACCGCGAATTCGACTTCGCCCAGACGGGCCTCCAGGGTCTTTCCGAGCGTGAATCGGACCGAGTCGCCGACCGCCAGAGCCCCGGTGAGGACGCCGGTGGCGACGACCACCGCCAGCAGGACCGCGGCGTTCGTCCGCCAGTAGAAGCGAGCGCTCTGCGCCACCAGACGCCAGAAGCTCATGGCCGTCCCCTGTCGCTCAGAATGCCGGCGCTCAATTCGACGACATGCCCCATCCGCGACGCCAATTCGCGGGCGTGCGTCACGACGACCATAGTCACGCCGTCGTCGTGATTGAGCTGGGCCAGGAGTCCGGCGATGCTCAGAGAGGACTCTTCATCGAGCGAGCCGGTCGGCTCGTCGGCCAGCAGCAGCCTGGGCTTGTTGATCAGAGCTCTCGCGACCGCCACGCGTTGCCTCTGCCCGCCCGACAATTCGCCCGGCCGATGCGACATGCGATCCGCCAAACCGACGCGGGTCAGGAGCGACTCGGCATCTCTCCGCGTCCCTGTTCGTTCTCTGCCGGCCAACGTCGGCACCAGCACGTTCTCGAGCACGGTGCACTGGGGCAACAGATGATGCATCTGAAATACGAACCCGATCTCGCGGCTTCGAATGCGAGCCAGATCATCGTCATTAAGTCCGGCCAGGTCCTTCCCATCGAACAGGACCCGCCCGCTCGTCGCGTGGTCCAGGCCGCCGATGATGTTCAGCAGCGTGCTCTTGCCGCAGCCGGAGGGCCCGACAATCGCGATGGCCCGGCCCCGCTCGATCGTCAGCGTGATGCCTTTGAGCACGCTCACCGATCCGGGATCGCCCGGGTCGCCATAAGTCTTCGTCACATCGACAAGCTCGACCATCCCTGCCCTCGTCTCAATCACTTGCGAACGATCTGTTCGTATACGCGGACCATCTCGCCGGCGGTCCGGCCGATGTCGAACGCCTTGAGCATCCCCGCCCGGCCCGCGGCTCCGAGCTTGCGGGCGGCCTGCAAGTCCGCCAGCAACGGCTCCATCGCCTGAGCCAATCGCTCGGCGGTGTTCGGCTCGTACAGGACGCCTCCACCGGTTGCCGCAATCGTCTCGGGGAAACACCCGATCGCAGGCTCCACGACCGGCACGCCCATCGCAAGAGCCTCCAGGACGTAGAGCCCGTACGCCACCGGCTGGGGCTCCGGCACCGACAGCACAGAAAGACTCCTTAGAAATTCCAGTTTGGCGTCGCGGTCGAAGGTCTGGAGAAACTCGACGTCGCCCAGAATGCCTGCGGCCTCGAGCTTGTCCTGTTGTCGCTTGATGAAAGGCTCGTCCGCGCCGCTTCTGCCGCCGGAGATCCGCAGCTTCGCGGACTTGAGCCCGGCGTTTCTCTTGAGCAGGATGAACGCGTCGACCAATTTATCCAGGCCCCGCTCCGGACACATTCGCGAGAGAAAGCCGATCGTCGGGACCGTCGGGCCGCTCTCGTGCGGTCTGTACACGTCCAACTCGACGCCCATGCGAACGACATGCATCCTGCCGGCGTCCGCCTTCAGGCGGGTCGCCATCGTGTCGCCATAGTACTTGCTGACGGCCAGGAATGCGTCGATGTCACGCACCCGCTCGTGGACCACGGCCCATGCCCGCTCCGCGTACGGCGAGGTCAGACCATCGAGGAACCCGTCCTCGTCCTGCAAGAGGCACACGACGGGAACGCCGAGCCGCTCCTTGATCCGCCGGGCCAACCCCGCGAGCAATACGTTGGACAGGCACACGACGTCGGGTTTCTGCTGCTCGGTCACGAGCCAATCGACAAACCGGTCGAGTTCCTTCACCTGCCGTCCGTCTTCGCCCTGCAGCATGGAGATCGTCGTTTCGCCGAGATCGCGGGCGTTGGTCATCCCCGCCTTGCGTCCTGCCCATTCGAGCAGTCCGCGGGAGTCGAACCAGCGGTCGATCCACCGCGGCGTCTTGCGGAACAACGAGAGCTTCTGCTGCAGGTAGACGTTGACGCCGCCGAAGAAGATCGGGGCGTTGCTGACCTGCTCGACCTTGTCCGCTTGCAGCGGCAGATACAGCGGCACCATCAGCACGTCGTGCCCGAGTCCGCGGACGGCCTTGACCAAAGCCGCGTCGCGCAGGCAGTTCTCGCAATAGAAGTTGTCGCCGGAGCCCGGACAGATTTGGACGATTCTCATGGAGATTTCGCTCCCTCGGCCGATTTGGGACCGAACGCATAAACGTACCCGTCGTCGCTGCCGACCACGACCAGGCCGCCCGCCACGGCCGGCGACGAAGTCACCGGCTGGCCGATCTCATAGGACCACAGCAGTTTGCCGTCGGCCAGAGCGAGCAGATAGAGCCGCCCGTCGTCGCTGCCGACAACGACCTTGTCTCCGCAGATCGCCGGCGAGCTGTTCACCTCGTCCAGGGTCTTGAAGGTCCAGACCCGCCGGCCGTTGTCGCGACGCACGCAGTGAACATGCCTGTCCCGCCCCCCCAGGACCACAAACTGCTCGGTCACCGCGGGTGATGAAAAGAACGGGGCCTCGCCCTGCGTGTACTTCCAGAGGATCCTGCCTTCGCTCAGGTCGGCCCGCAAGAAGACGTTCTCGTAGTTGCCGACGTAGACTTGGCCGTCCAGGAACGCGGCGGAGGCGGCGATGTAGGACCCGCTGTCGATCTCGGCAATCTTCGAGCCGTCGGTCAGCGAGACCACGTGGATCAGTGCGTCGCAGCCGCCAAAGACGCACTTGCCCTGGTCCACCGCGGGCGAACCGTTGATGTAATTGCCCGTCTCATACGTCCAGACCGCCTGGCCGCTCTCGGCATCGACACAGTGAACCCTGTTGTCGTAGCTGCCCACGATGATCCAGGTCTTCTGCCCATCGGGCGAGCGCGTCCAGTTCGGCGAGCCCAGGATCTGCCCGTCGGTCTCATATCTCCATTTCAGTTCGCCGGTCCCGGCGTCCAGCGCATACAGATGATTGTCCGAGGAACCGACGAACACCCGTCCATCGATCACGCACGGCGAAGACTCGATTGCATCCTCAGCCTTATAGGACCACAGTTTCTTCCCGGTCTGCAAATCGAGAGCGTAGAGGTGGCGATCCGAGGAACCGACGAACACCCGTCCTCCCTCGATAGCAGGCGAGGACTTGACCTCGGCTTCCGTCTTGAATCGCCACAGAAGGGTCAGCGAATCGTCCAGCGAACCGTCGGCCCGGCCCAACAGCCCCTGGCCGCCGTGGAACATGGACCAACTGCCGTGCAATCGCGGAGCTTCCAGGGTTCCAGGCGTCTGCCGACCGGCGCCGTCATTCATCGTCGCGGACCTTGGGCCGATCCCTCCCCGACGGAGGAAGAAGACCGCCAGCACGGCCACGAGGACGATGCTCAGAAGAACCCAGATTGTAGTCCGTACAGACCCCATCGACACCCGGTGAACACCGCTGCCACCCGAAAGCTCAACGCCGCACCACTACGAACCGTACGTCACCGCCGTGATGATAGTTCACCAATCTACGTGACGCAACCACAAGGGATGGCCAGCGGCACATTCGCTGGACGACGGAGGACGATCGGGCAAGAAGGCTATCGTTTCAGGTCGATCAGGGCTAGCCGCGAACCGATCCGGGCCCCGGCATCGGATCGAAAGACCTCGATCTTGGTGGGGATTCGGACTCCGCTCGCGACCGGTGCGTAATCGTAGCCGCGAACAAGGAGATACCTCTGTTCGCCGGGATTGGCCAGCCAGATCATGTCGACGATGGAATTGGCCTGGTTCTCGAAATAGACGCCCTGCGTCCAGTACGGCTCGCAGAGTGTGACCCGCTCGCGCCCTTTCTCGCGGGAGATGATCTCTTTGGGACCGAACCTGGCCTCCACAGGCTGGTACCACCGGCCCGCGATCTGCATGGGAATGGGCCTGCGGTTGAGCGAAACGCTGCTCTCCTGCAAGCGGGCCGGTGCCGTCACGATCTGCATGACCGCGTCGGCATATTCGTGATAGGAGCCCTTCAGCGGCGAGACATCCAGCGTGGGATCGCCTTCGAGGGTGCAACGTCCACAGACGACCTGCCAGGAGATCCGGAGGCGAGGCTCGCCCGCCGCCACCCCAATGGCGTCGGACCAGGGGTAGAGAGAGAATTGGTGTTCGGTGAGATAGACGCCGCCGTCGGAGTGGTACGCCGCCACGATCGCGTCGAACTCGAGCTTCGTGGTCTGCCTCCAGGCGGCCAACCCGCCCACGACCTCGATCGAGGGCATGACAAAAGGCTGCGGCGCAGACACGGAAACCGGCCCTGCGGCCGGCAGGCCCGAATCCCGCGAAGGACTCTGAGCAACCTGCCGGCCGCAGCCGGTGAGAGTCAAACCTGTCAACACGGTCAGAACAACCTGGCACACCACCCTGGCGACCATGTCAACTCCCTGCCATCCCCTTTCAGGACTGGGGACAGGACCCGCCGTTTCCTTGCGAGTCTGGACCGCACTTGATCTTCGCCAGTTGCTCCATCAACGCGTAACGACACTTGGCATCGTTGTTGGCCAGCTTCATCAGTTCAGCGGCCACCTCAGGCTTGGACTGCTTGAGCACCTTGTACCGATCCTCGCCGTAGGCGTAGTCTTCGAATGTCATGGTCGGCGCCTTGGAGTCGAGCTGCAGCGGACTGGCGCCCTGTTCGGTCAACCTCGGGTCGAACCGGTACAGAGGCCAATGACCGCAAGCGACAGCCTTCTTCTGCTCCTCGTAGCCGTTCGTCAGGTTGACGCCGTGCGCGATGCAGTGGGAGTAGGCCAGGATCAGGGAGGGGCCCGGATAGGCCTCAGCCTCGGCGAAGGCCTTGACCGCCTGCGCCGGGTTGGCGCCGATGGCCACCTTGGCCACATAGATGTTGCCGTACGTCATCGCGAGCAGGCCCATGTCCTTCTTTGGAGCGGGTTTTCCGCCGGCGGCGAACTTCGCCACTGCGGCGCGGGGGGTCGACTTGGACATCTGGCCGCCGGTGTTGGAGTACACTTCCGTGTCCAGCACGAGGATGTTGATCTTCTTGCCGCTGGCCAGAACGTGGTCCAGACCGCCGTAACCGATGTCGTAGGCCCAGCCGTCGCCGCCGAGCGCCCAGACGCTCTTGCGAACCAGGTAATCGGCCACGGTGAGCAACTGCTTGCACTCGGGGCAATCGCACTTGCCGCAGGCGTCCTTGAGCTTGGCGACGCGGGCACGCTGGGCCTCGATCGCGCTCTGCTCGGGGTCGTTGGCCAGCGTCGCGGCGCGGATCTCGGCAACGAGGCTCTTGTCGAGGCACTTCTCGGCTCTCTCGAGCAGGTTCAATGCGGTCAGGCAGAACTGATCGACCGTCAGTCTCATGCCCAAAGCAAACTCGGCGTTGTCCTCGAACAGGCTGTTGCACCAGGTCGGGCCGCGACCGTCTTCCCGCGTCGTATAGGGCGTCGTCGGCAGGTTGCCGCCGTAAATGGACGAGCAGCCGGTGGCGTTTCCGATGTACATGCGGTCGCCAAACAACTGCGTGAGCAGCTTCACATACGGCGTCTCGCCGCAACCGGCGCAGGCGCCGGAGTACTCGAACAGAGGCTGGATCAACTGGCTGCCCTTGACCGAATTGGACTTGAACAGCGAAGGATCGGTGTTCGGCAGCGACAGGAAGAAGCTGTAGTTCTTTCGTTCGCGTTCGCGAATCGTCTCCTGGAGCTCCATGTTGATCGCCTTGCGGCCCGTGGGCTGCTTGTCGGCGCCACGCTCGGCGCCGGGGCAGGTCGTCACACAGGCACCGCAACCGGTGCAATCCTCGGGAGCCACCTGAACAGTGAACTTCATGCCTGCGAAGTCCTTGCCCTTGGCGTCGATGCTCTTGAACTCGGCGGGAGCGCCGGCGAGCTGCTTGGCGTCGTAGGCCTTGATTCGAATTGCGGCGTGCGGGCAGACGAACGAGCACATGCCGCACTGGAGGCACAGTTCCGGCTGCCAGATCGGAACATTGACCGCGATGTTGCGTTTCTCGAACTTCGTCGTTCCGACCGGGAAACGACCGTCCACCGGCATCTTGCTGACCGGCAGCGAATCGCCCCGCATCGCCATCATCTCGGCAGTAACGGTCTGGACGAACTCGGGCGCCTCGGCGGGCACGGCCGGAGGCATCTTGAACTTGCTGGTGACCTTGCCCGGCACCTTCACTTCGTGCATCCGATTGATCGCGCCGTCCACGGCGGCGTTGTTCAACTGGACGACCTTCTCGCCCTTCTTGCCGTAGGAGGCCTTGATCGCGTCCTTGATCGACTTGACCGCCGCGTCGATCGGAATGATGTTGCTGATCTTGAAGAACGCGGTCTGCATGATCACGTTGATGCGGGCGCCGAGCCCGAGTTCCTCGGCCAGCGAGATCGCGTCGATCACGTAGAACTTCAGATTCTTGTCGACGATCTGCTTCTGCACTTCCTGCGGCAGCGTGTCCCACACCTCGTCGGCCGGGTGCGAGGTCGTCAGCAGGAAGGTGCCGCCCTTGCGGGCCGAGGAGAGCATGTCGTACTTCTCGAGAAAGCTCGGGTTGTGGCAGGCGATGAAGTCGGCGTGGCTGATCAGGTAAGGCTTGCGAATCTGGGCTTTGCCGAACCGCAGGTGCGAAACCGTCATCGCGCCGGCTTTCTTCGAGTCGTACACGAAGTAGGCCTGGGCGTAGTTGTCCTGGAGCTGGTCGCCGATGATCTTGATCGAGTTGCGGTTGGCGCCGACGGTGCCGTCGGAGCCCAGGCCGTAGAACATCGCGGCGTACTGGCCGGGGGTGGGCAGCTCGAACGAACTGTCCACCGGCAGGCTCATGTTCGTCACGTCGTCGACGATGCCGACCGTGAAGCTTCTCTTGGGCTTGGCGGCGCTGAGGTTGTCGAAAACGGCCTTGACCATCGCGGGCGTGAACTCCTTGGAGCCCAGGCCGTAACGGCCGCCGACGACGACCGGGTACTTCTCGAACGGGGCGATCCCGTCGGCCATCGCCTCGCCGATCGCGGTGCGGACGTCCAGGTACATCGGCTCGCCGAGGGCGCTGGGGTCCTTCGTGCGGTCGAGCACGGCGATCTTCTTGACGGTCTTGGGCAGAACGGCCATGAAGTGCTTGATGCTGAACGGCCGGTACAGGCGAACCTTCACGACGCCGACCTTCTCGCCCTGCGAGTTGAGGTATTCGACGGTCTCGTGGACGGTGTCCGCGCCGCTGCCCATGATGATGATGATCTTCTCGGCGTCGGGAGCGCCGACGTAGTCGAACAGCTTGTACTGGCGGCCGACGAGCTTGGCAAACTTGTCCATCGTGTCCTGCATGATGCCCGGCACGGCCAGGTAGAACTTGTTCACCGTCTCGCGGCCCTGGAAGTAGACGTCGGGGTTCTGAGCGGTGCCGCCCATGACGGGGCGGTCCGGCGTGAGGGCCCGCGCCTTGTGCTGGGCGACCAGCTCATCGGAGATCATCGCCCGCATATCGTCGTAGGTCAGTTCCTCGACCTTCTGCTCCTCGTGGCTGGTGCGGAAACCGTCGAAGAAGTGCAGGAACGGGATTCGGGAGGCCAGCGACGCCTGCTGGCAGATCAACGCGAAGTCCATAACCTCCTGGACGCTGGAGGAGCACAGCATTCCGAAACCCGTCTCCCGGCAGGCCATCACGTCGGAGTGGTCGCCGAAGATCGACAGGCCCTGGCATGCCAGCGAACGCGCCGTAATGTGGAAGACCGTGGGCAGCAGTTCGCCCGCGATCTTGTACATGTTGGGAATCATCAGGAGAAGGCCCTGCGAGGCGGTGAAGGTCGTCGTCAGAGCCCCGGCGGCCAACGCGCCGTGAACGGCCCCGGCGGCTCCGCCTTCCGACTGCATCTCGGTGACGGACGGCACGGTGCCCCAGATGTTGGGCAAGCCCTTGGCGGTCTTCGCGTCGGAAATCTCGCCCATCGGCGAGCTCGGCGTGATCGGATAGATCGCAATCACTTCGTTCGTCGCGTGCGCTACATGCGCGGCCGCGTTGTTGCCGTCAATCGTCACCATCTTACGCTTCATAGGGTCTCCATCTGTCGTAAAAGCTGAAACAACAATAACTTAGCTCTAGGGTACTCCATTACCGCCGGCCTCAGGAAGCATCCTGCTTACACAGCCGGGCAAGAATAGGCCCCCTGCATGTGCGCCTGGCGTGCGAAGAAAGGTCTTTTATACTCCTGCAGGCCGGGACACGCAATAAAAAATCACAGCAGGCTTGTTCGATGATCCGGACACGAATCGACCCGCCTTCCCAATGCCGCCATCCCCCGGTCATGCCGTTCCCCCATGCCGACTCAGCCAATTACTATTTGTCCAGACCGAAGGCTTCCAGCCACTTGTCGGTCTCACCTTCGGTGAGCCCTTCCCGCTTTTCCTCGGGTTCCCTGCGCTTCGGCGCTTTTCGGCTCAGTTCCTTCTGCACCTGCTCCCAGAAGTCCTCCGACTTGAGGGCTTTGGCCTTTCGCTCGCCGGCGGCTTTTCGAATCTGCCGATCGCTGCTGACGACCGTCAGACGTCGGGGCGATGTGTCGGCGAGGATCTTCCCCTCCATGACGCTGTCGGCGTCGCGATGGAAACCGGCAAAGTAGACCTCCAGGTAGTCCATCGTGTCGAACTGGCTCTTGTCCGAGGGTCCGGCGCCATCGAAGACCACCTGTCCCGTCTCGGCCAGTCGGGCGAAGTACTGGCTCAGCGCGCGACACAACTCGACTTCATTCGTAATCTCGCGTTCGCCGAACCCCTCGTGCAGGGCCCACAGCAGGTTGTTTCCATCGATAATCGTCATGCCTTCGACATCCTCACAGCCTTCGTTGAGAGCCGGCAGAACGCGGTCGCTCAATCGACAATAACGCCCCACCCGGCCCTTTGTTCGCGATCCTGCATAGGATTCGCGAGAATCGAAGCCAGATTATGCCGCATGGGAAAGATATCGGCAAGTACGCAGTAGCTCGCCCGATTGTCCGGGGGCACAAAGAAACCATCGGACGGTTGGCCCCTCTCTCCGCTGGTATCCCCCAAGCGACAAACGCACGCCATGGACGCCACCGGCCTACGACACCCACGCAACCACGGACATGCACCCGACTACCTGCCTTTGACGCTGATCTCGTACCGAACCTGCTCCTTCTCGCTGCCGCCAGGGGGAAGGAACGACTCCAGGATCGCCGTTGAGCCTGTCGCCGCATAGCGGAAGGGCTCTCCATTATTGGTCGGGTCGCCGGGCACGGAAACCTCCGTGATATCCGCCAAACTCGCAGGCAGTTTTCCGCCGTGCAAAGCCGCATACGAGCGGATCGCCTCGACACACTGCAGAGCCGCCAGATCGCGGTCCAACCTCGTCGTGATAAGCCGGAACCGATCCAATGCTGCATTGGAGCCCTCCAGCACGCCTTGCGGCCCGGCAGCCTTTCGCTCCGTCTCCAGGGCCTTCTCCATCTGCACGAACGGCCTTGGGAGACTCGCCAGCGCAGGATACAGATTCGGGGCATCCACTCCCTGGACGAATTCCGCGACCTGCCTGCATGCCACGCCGCCGATTGAGGTCCCGACCAACACCTGAATGATCGTCGGAGCCTGTCCGATGTGCCTGCTCATCCCGAATGCCGTTTGCAGAGCGAGAATCGCCCCGTCGTATCCCTCGTTGGCGATCTCCAGTCTCGCCCACAACCGAACGGCGAAAGCGATCCGGCGGTATTCCTCCAGGTACTTGACCTCCATCCCAGGCGTATACTCGGGCCAATTGCTCTGGCGACATTTGGCCGCCCTGGCCGCCGCCTTGAGGCTTTCCGTGTACTTCGACAGCGCGTCTTCCACTTGATCGAGGGGCAACTGTTCGATGGGCATGGCCGCCCACTTGCGAATCTGCTCGTCCCCCGCCTTGTCCGGAAGCGCCTGGGCCGCTTTCTCATACAGCGGAACTGCGTCGCCATCGATCATCGCCGACTCCGGCGGCAGGAGCGTCCACTTCCCAGGCTCGGCCAGCGCCTTCTGCGGCGAAAGCACCAACGTGCCCGCTCGCCCAAACCCGGAGATGCTCAGAACACACAACCCAACCCAACTCGCAATCCACCCGCTTCTCGCGCACGTCATGTCTCGTCCTTTCAAAACAGATCGTCTCCCCTTCCGACTTCGACCGCCTCGCCGCGTATGTTGTCCCAGGCGGCCACTATTCAACAGACGCACCAGCCAGGGGGCTGTTATCATGAAGATCAACGGAAATCGATTTGCCCGAACGCCCATCTCCGCCAGAAATCACTCGGGCGAGATTCCGATCAGACTCGCAATCCGATCGACAAACGCCTCTGCCAGCGGCATCCACGCGCGCACCTGCTGCTCCTCGAAGCAAACGAAATCCACGTAATCGCCCTCCTGGCGACGTTCGAACAGATCGTTGAAGATACGCGCCGTCTCCGCACGGATCACGTTCGTCTTCACAAAGTGTTGATTGAAAAGGCTCCGAACTCCCGAGTGCTTTGACGAGGAGAGCCCTTCCTTCGCGAGAAGCGCCGACACCGCGTAAAAACAGGCATAATAGAGTCGGTTCACGCAGGGATTCCGTCGCTCTGCATCCGCCAGAATGCGGGCGTCCACCAGAGACTCCCTTGCCCTCTGCAGGCGATGCACAACGAGGTCTCTGGGCAATGCACTCACAATGCGATGCCCTCAAGTTCGATGTTGCGGTGGAAAGGTGTGCCCTTCAAAGGTCTGCTGTTCCACTGGTCCCGACTTCGCACGATCGACGAGAGGACCTCATCGGACTCCCACTCGATTTCGTAGAGGCTGTGTCGAATGGCATCCACGCGACCATCGTCAACTCGCCCGTCCACCAGGATCAGGAAATCCCAGTCGGAATCCGCATTCGAATCGCCGCGAGCACGAGATCCATAGAGAATGACTTCGGCCGTCGGCTCGATGCCCAGAACGGCGTCCTTCACTTGCGCTAGCAGCGTACCGCGATCCATACCCGTATTATAGCCTTGCGATCACGACGAGA
>CALEZT010000171.1 GCA_937927975.1 uncultured Phycisphaerales bacterium | reverse complement strand
GTCCTCGATGGTCATGAGGACCTCGCGGGCCTGGCTGCCCTTGTAGTCGCCCAGGATGCCGGCGGCGGCCATCATTTCGATGATGCGGGAGGCGCGGGCGTAGCCGATGCCCAGGCGTCGCTGGAGGAGCGAGACGCTGCCGCGTTTGGTTTCGAGGACCACGCGGACGGCCTGGTCGAAGAGTTCGTCCTGGGGGAGCTCGCCCGCTTCGACTTTGCGGAGCTGCGTGAGCTCGGGGTGGAACTGGGGTTCCGCCACGTCCTTGAGGTGTTTGACGACGCGGCGGATCTCGGCGTCGTCGAGGAAGGTGCCCTGGGCGCGGATGAGGTCGGAGGTGCCGGGCTTGAGGAAGAGCATGTCGCCTTCGCCGAGGAGGGTTTCGGCTCCGTTCTGGTCGAGGATGATGCGGCTGTCCATGCGGGCGGCGACGCGAAAGCCCACGCGGCAGGGCATGTTGGACTTGATCAGGCCGGTGACGACGGTGGCCTGGGGGCGCTGGGTGGCCAGGACGATGTGGATGCCGACGGCGCGGCTCTTCTGGGCCAGGCGGACGATGTAGCTTTCGATCTCCTTGGAGGCGGTCATCATGAGGTCGGCGAGTTCGTCGATGACGATGACCATGTAGGGGAGTTTCTTGGGGATTTTGGCCTCTTCGTCGGGCGTGCTGGGGTCGAAGCGGGCGATGATCTCCTCGGGGCCGAGCTTGTTGAACTCCGCGATGTTCTTGACGCGGGCCTCGGCCAGCAGGGCGTAGCGTTCGTCCATTTTGACCGTCGCCCACTCGAGGATCTGCACCGCGACCTGCGTCTCGGTGACGATCGGGCACATCAGATGGGGCACCGTGGAGTAACTGGTCATTTCAACCATTTTAGGGTCTACTAATATGAGTTTGACCTCGTCCGGGCGCTTGGTCATGAGGATGCCGACAATGATCGTGTTGATGCAGACGGACTTGCCGCTGCCGGTGGTGCCGGCGATCAGCAGGTGCGGCATCTTGGTCAGGTCCGAGACCAGGGCCTCGCCGGAGGAATCCTTGCCGAGGAACAGCGGAATCTGCATGTTTCGCGGCTTGTCCCCCGCCAGTTCGAGCATGCTGCTCATCCGGACTTTTTCTTTCTCGCCGTTGGGCACCTCGATGCCGATCGTGTGCTTGCCGGGGATGGGGGCCACGACGCGGACGGCCCCGGCGCTAAGCGCCCGGGCGATGTCGTTCGACAGGCTCGAAATGTGGCTGACCTTCACCCCGGCCGCCAGCTCCAGCTCGAACATCGTCACCACCGGCCCGGTCTCGGCCGCCACGACCCGCGCATTGACGTTGAACTCGCCCAGCAGCTTCTCCAGCTCCGCGGCCTTGGCCTTCACGACCTTCTCCTGCAGTTGGTCATAGCCCCGTTCCGGCTCGGCCAGCAGACTCAGCGGCGGCAGCACGTAGTCGTCGTAGGTCGGCTGTGCGACCGGCGGTTTCTCGACCCGCACCGGCAGGGGCTTGGCCTTGACCTCGACGACTCCCGATTTGGCCGCGGGCGTTGGGGCAGGGGCCTCTTCGACCTCCGCCTCCACCTCGACTTCGTCCGCTCCCTCGGTCTCGACCACCGAATCCTCTTCGACTTGCGACTCGGTCTCGACCACCGACGTCTTGCCGTTCACCGACATCGTCCGCGGTCCGGCCGCCACCGCCGGGGCCTTCTGCGTCGCACTGAGCCGCTGCCAGATCTCCGTCAACGCCTCCGAATGCTCCTTCGCGACCGCCCAGGCCGGAACGACCACGCCCACGACCCGCCGCACCGCGAAACCGCACGCCGCGAACAACCCCACGATCAGACTGTCCGCCACCAAAGCCAGCCCGAACCCCCACATCCCCAGAACCACGAAAAACGCCCCCAGCCGCCCGCACGTGCTCTTGAGGAACACGAGCGTCGAAATCCCCAGCACGCCCCCCGACCCCATCGGGAACTCATACGTCCTGTGCGGCCAGAAGCTGTAGAACGTCGCCGAGACCGCCGCGGTCACCACAACCATCCCGATCACCCGAAACACCATCTGGTTCACGGGCCGCTTGGCCAGCCGGACCACGAAATAGCACAAGGCCGACGCCAGGACCACATAGATCCCAGGCCCTATGTAATAGAACAGGTAGAACGCCAGGAACGCACCCATCGACCCGCACCAGTTCACCGGCGGCTCATTGACCGGCACCACGTACGGGCTCGGCGGGTCCGCGATGTCGAAAGTCATGCAACTGAACAGCAACATCAGGCACAGACCGATCCCCACGCACAACGCCGCGGCCTTCGCCCCGGGCCCGAAGATCACTTCCCTTGCCTTGCTGCCACGCGATCCTTTGGTCTTCTTCACCGCACCGACTCCATGCTCTGCGGGCCGCCCCACGCAGCCTCCTGCCGGCGGCAAGCCCCGTCCTATAATCTCTCCATTGTAAGTGTCGGCACCGCCTCCGTCGAGCGCCAACTAGGTCTATATCGGCACTCCCGACGCGATTTCTGCATTCTTAACCGCCATTTATGCGACCTTTGCCCCCGCGGCCGTCGCCCGTCGCTCGTGACCCGAGCCTCGTCTGTGGCCGGCGGCTCCCCCGCTGCAAGCGTGGAAGCGGCCAAGAGACACACGCCCCTCGTAGGGGCGACGCACGCGTCGCCCACGCACGCCAGCGGAATGCGTAGGCCTGACAGGATTCCCCCTCCTCTTCCTGCCCCAACCCCAGCGTCGCTGCATCCCTGCGTGAGCCTCGCTCCGACCTTCGTGGTGAAAACCCCGATCCCCGTTCGTCGTGACGCCGTAAGGCGTTGTCTTCGCGGGCCATGGGCACGGCTGCGTGAAGCGGGCCTCGTGAAGCGTGAAGCGACAGAACGAGCCACGAGTCACGAGTCACGATTCTTGCCACAGAGGACACTGAGAAGGATGGATGGGGGAGGACCCAGTACAAGCAGTCTGTAGGGGCGACGCATGCGTCGCCCTCCCAGGGCCACGGGCCCCGAGCGACGAGGGACCAGCGACGAGCGACGAACCACCGGCGACGAACCACGCCCCGCCTCCGGCCGCAATCAGGCTTGTCTCGCGCACAGACGCAGCGACGCAGGGACGAGGGAAGACCGCAGCAAAGAAAGAGGGTATCGGTAAGCTCTGTTCCGATAAGGAGTTACGCGAGTATGTGAAAAAATGTACCTGACACCTTTAATTCGCCTGGGCGACTACAAGGGCAGCCAGGCCCGCGAGGTCCTCATGACCATCGAGGACTACGAGCAGCTCCTCAAAGACCTCAACGCCGGCAAACAGATGACCTTCGACGGCATGGAAGAGCCCGCAGCCCAGCCCGAGCCCGCCAACGCCTACACCACCGAAGGCCAACTGGGCTACCTGTCCACCGAGGTGGACGAAGAGGAAGAGGAGACCGAGGAAGAAGAGGAAGAGCTCGAAGCCTAACGGCCCAAGAACGAAACACCGGCCGATTCACCACAAAGGCACAGAGGACACTGAGAAGGATGGATGGGGGAGGACCCAGGACAAGCAGTCTGTAGGGGCGACGCATGCGTCGCCCTCCCAGGGCCACGGGCCCCGAGCGACGAGGGACCAGCGACGAGCGACGAACCACCGGCGACGAACCACGCCCCGCCTCCGGCCGGAACCAGGCTCGTCTCGCGCACGGCCGCAGCGACGCAGGGATGAGGAAAGAGCGCAGCAAAGAAAGAGGGTGTCGGTAAGCTCTGTTCCGATAAGGAGTTACGCGAGTACTTTGAGAAAAGGTACCTGACACCTTTAGTTCTCCCGTATGACACCTCGGCTTCGCGCAACTTCCCATCCGGTTCGCGCGTATACGTTTTGGCAAGGCGAGCCATCTTCTCCGGCGGCACATCGAATCCCGTATCCTTCATTCCGAGCGGTTCAAAGATGTGCTTCTCGCAATAGGCGTCGAATCTCTCTCCGCTAACACGCTCGACAAGCAGCCCAAGCACGTCAAAGCCAACACCGTAGTTGAACTCCGCCCCCGGTTGTGAGATAAGCGGCAGTTTGGCGAGCTTGCCAACAAACTCGTCGAGCGATGAAGAGTCCCACAGATTTGCACGCCTGTAGATTTCGGCCAACAGTTTCGAGAAGTAATCGTCATCATAGGTGAAACCTGCGGTGTGGTTCATTAGCATCTTGATGGTAATGGGCGTGCGGGCTGGCTCCAGTTTTGGATTGTCCGGTGTACCACCGATGCAGACCGTAGGATTGGCCAGTTCGGGCATCCAGTTGGTTATGGGATCGGAAAGCCTGAACCGGCCCTGCTCGAACAATTGAAGGACTGCGACACCCGTTATGACCTTTGTCATCGAGTAGATACGCATAATTGTGTCGGGCTCCATCGGAAGCTTGGCCTCCAGATCGCGATAGCCATAGGCCCGGCAATCAATGATCTTGCCATGCCGCGCGACCAGTGAGACGGCCCCAGCATGTCTACCGGAGGTCACGTACTCCTGCACCAGAGCATGCGTCCGGTCAAGCCTCTGGGCGTCCAGACCCTCCGCGCCTGGCGTGGAGGTCGGGAGCGGCTGCGCGACACCGCATAACGAAAACACGTTGACCGTCAGCCATACGAGCGTCAGTTTCATTGAGTCCATGTTTCCCATATGAGTTCCACCCGGCAAAAAGGCCGGCCTCCTGGCTGGCCAGTATACCGTCCCTCCCCCACAGAACTGAAGCCCCAAGTCCGCTATATTACCACGACCGTCGGAAGGTCGAGACGGGCTAAGGATGGGCGCAAGCAAGAAACCAAGGCGGCAAATGCTGAACATCCTGCGGGCGGCGAACCGAAACCGGCAAAACGCTGGTTTGGAGCCGGTGGCAATGGAGGCGCTGCGGCTGCGACGCCGAATTCTGAAGCCATTCTCGGACGGGGGGTAAATAGGGGGGTAAATAGGGGTAAATAGGGGGTAAACAGGGACGGGTAAATAGGGACAGTCCCTATTAAAACTTGGAGAAGCGGAAGATCTACGTCGTGCTGGCGGATGAGGACGCGGAAAAGGAGGGGTATTTCCGCGTGATCGATGAGTCCGGCGAAGACTACCTGTATCCGGCGTCCTATTTCATCCTCGTGGAATTGTCTACGGAAGCCCAGGAAGCGCTGCGGGTGGCAGGATGATGCCTCGTCGTGCGGGCTGCAATAGGGACAGTCCCGAGTAACCTCTAAGAAACTATCTCAAAACAGTGTCTTTGGCCGATAACCATCCGTAGGAGCCAA
>CALEZT010000170.1 GCA_937927975.1 uncultured Phycisphaerales bacterium | reverse complement strand
ATCGAAGATACTGATCCGCACGGACTATTTCATGCAGCCCTGCCGAAAGGACACCTCTCGCCGATCAGCAGGACGCCATAGTAGCAGCCCCAGAGGGCGAAGTTCCAACTCGCTCCGTGCCACATTCCTGTCAGTCCCCAGACCACGAGAAGATTCACGATCCAACGAAGTGTGCTCACGCGATTGCCGCCCAGCGGGATGTACACATAGTCGCGAAAGAAACTGGAGAGGGAGATGTGCCATCGTCGCCAGAAGTCTGTGACGGATCTGGCGGTATACGGATAGTTGAAATTCTCCAGAAAATGGAATCCGAACATACGGCCCAAACCGATAGCCATGTCCGAATAGCCCGAGAAATCAAAGTAGATTTGAAACGAGTAGGCGATGAAGGCGAACCACGCGGGAAGGAGCCCCACTGTGGGCGACTGAGCCAGAATCGCATCTGCGACATAGCCCATCGTATTGGCGATCAGGACTTTCTTGCCCAATCCCGCACAGAAACGTTCAAGCCCCAGAGCGAACTCCCTCGTACTCTCCCTTCGTTCGAGCAATTCTTCCTCGATGGTCTTGTAACGGACGATGGGCCCGGCGATCAACTGTGCGAACATCGCAAGATAGGTCCCGAAGAAGACCGGGTTCTTCTGAGGTCTCACCTCGCCTCTGTATACATCCACCAGATACGAAATGGCTTGAAATGTGTAGAACGAGATGCCAATAGGCAAACCAATCTGCGGGATGGGCCAGGCGGCTCCGAGGACGCAGTTCATATTCCACACGAGGAATCCAGCGTACTTGAAGATTCCGATACCCAACAAGTTGAGGGCGACACCCCCGGCCAGAATCCAGGCCCTCCGAGAACCGAGACGGACCATGGCCAATCCTAAACCCCAGTTGGTGACAATCGAAGCCAGAAAGAGGATGACGTACACCGGTTCGCCCCAGGCATAGAATAGGATTGACGCGACCACCAGAAGAGTATTCCGCCACCGGCGGCTGGACCTGGTGTAATAGGCAACCAATGTGCACGGCAAAAAGAAGAAGAGGAACGTCAAGCTTGAGAATACCATCGATCAAGACCTTCAGTTAAGACTCGATCATTACTGGACGGGTGCGAGGGGCTTGAGTCCCAGCACCCAGTACTGGTTACCGACAAATAGAACATCTGTGATCGCGTGGCGCGCCAGGAAATCGTCCATGTCAAATTCCTTACCGACATCCGCGTGGTAATGCCGAAGATCGACAAACCAACTGTGACAGAAGTGAGACGCCAGCAGCGGCTCAATACAATTGTCGAAGGAGTCGCCTATGACCAAAAGATTGCCTCCTCCGGAAGCGCCGGACAGGTACTCTATGAGGCCGTAGTCGTTTCCGAAGTACTCCGCATAATGGTTGGCGAATTTCTCCCGCGCGTATTGTCCAGTCCGATACCGACACTTCTGATTCCTCTCCCTGTCTCCAAAGCCATGTATGTGTACTTCAAAGGAAGGCAATTCGAAAACCCCGTCCACAATCACATCGCCGATAGCATCATAGTACCCCGCGCGGCGGGCGAGAGAACCGTAGAATGCCAGGCCAGGTAGCTCAATCCACCCCTTGGAGTCCAACACCTGCCCTACCCGAGGATTCTGTTGGTGAAGGAGTAGCCAGAGCTGACGATAGACTCTGTAGGCTCCTCGGAAACCCCAATGGTGATCCGTTCGGTAATAACATGAGATCGCCTCCTCAAATGAACAGCCTTCCGCTGCCCAGCCAAACCCTATGGCAGGATCCAGCAGGGTTCGGAATCTTCGCAAGTATTGGTCTCCAACAAGAGATTGTCTTGCCTGCGTCCCATACGTACCAGCAAGCACAAACCAATCCGCCACCGGAAGTGTGGGGAAGACATGAAAACGGACTTCCGGCCACGCGACGCACAGACCGTTGTAGTACAACGCCCGGTCAGAAAGCTTGGCGTGATCACCGTTGTAACAGAAGGTCGGCAAATCAGAAATCCGTTCGCCGTCGTCAGCCTGCATTATGGTGAATCCTGCAAAGAGAGGTTTGGATCGGGTCGAGGATGTTGGGGTCAACGCGAGTGACAACCGGGTGAGGGCCATCGAAGCAGAACGGTAAGCCGGTGCCAGAATTGCTTCTGGCAACAGAAAGTTCCTCTGTGCAGCGCCCTCGAAATTGCGTTGGAAAGCACCTGAGAGAAGCCCCTTGGCCGACGGCATCGGGAATCCACCTACGATCCGGTTGGACCCCTCCTCGCGATCAACATTAGAAAGCTCCTTCGATGGCTGGCCGCAAATCTTGTCATGAACTTGTATGATGCCCACGTGGAAATACTTCAAACAGACGCAGAATTGCACAACCACGAACGCGACGATCAACACTGGACAGGTGGTCCAGGTGTTACATTCGTGCAGCGGATACCGCGCGTTCTTCGTTGCTTCTTGTCTCAAGAGCGTCACCTCCGAACCGTTTGCTTCCAACACCATTTCCCTGTATACAGAGAACGCCAGATCATCTTCACAGTCCCTACCCACGCAGGGTACATGTCCCCGGCTTCGCATTCGCCATTAAAGAAGCGAAAACTCGAGACTGTAGGAGCGTTGCAGAGAACAGTTGAGCCCACTGGTCCGCCACCAGGCGAGAAAGGGTCTACTTCGCGAGCTTTCGGCCACTGATGCAGAGGCGCACCTGTCGGGTGTGGAGTCCTCAGTAACGTCGTTCTGACGTAATCCCTTACCTCTACAGTTGTTATCGCACTTTCGTTCTGTGTGCGTGCTACAGTCTCGAAAACTCTACGAGAAAAGTGTTCGCCTGTTTGAGACCTGGTGGAGGCCGCAATAGGACTTGCCCTACAGGGAAACATTATAAGGATTGAGGAATGCGGCGTCAATCCAGGATTTGCCAGCAGCACCCTTTCGCGATCCCCTTGGTTTGTGCCATCAAGGTGGGTCTCCGCAATGGAAAACTGTCGCTCGGAAGTCCGCTATCCGCGACGGAGCGGGACGGGCTGGGTGGTTGGGGGCGGGGTCGTTCCCGTCGAGCCGGGCTGGGCGCCCTCCCCACCGGCTTCGAACTCCATTCGCTCCACGTACAGTTCCGCAGTCACCCGCCTGACCTGATCGGCGCTGGCCTCGGCCTTGTCGTTCTGGATGGAAAAGATCCCCATGTTGAAGAACCGGATCGTGGCCAGCACTGTCTGCTGGTTCGGCGAAAGGAGCGTCAGCATGCCGTTTCTCTCGGCCTTGTCGTCATTCTTGCCCTGGACGACGAAGCTCTCGTGCCAGTCCAACCACGACTGGGCGGCCGACTCGGGCAGGGTGATGCGGAGGTTCGGAAACAGGACCTTGCCCGGCTGCCTGGCACGGTCCCTGGCATCGCCCACGTCGTCGATGACCGCCGGCCGCTTGACCGTGAACGAGTCGATATGGCTGATCTTCGTGCAGTCCAGGCCATCGATCTGCATCCGGAAGCAGGCGGGCAGGAACTTCTTTTGTTCGACCTTGGCCAGTTCGCCCTCGACCCTGCCTGAGGCTTTGTCAACGCGAATCGACTCCGGAGCGAGCCGGACCGTGAGATAGGCCGGCTCCTTGCTCGAACCGTCCATCGCCGGGATCGTCGTCTCGGTGATCAAGGCGTTGAAGAAGCGTCGCTCGGACTGGGCCTGCAATTGCGCGTCGGCGACGATGAAGCTGCCGCTCTTTCGCTCGGTCTTCACCGTCCACGATCTGGCGATCCAGTCGTACACAGGCCTGCCCATACTGAAACCCACCTGGACGGTGAAGTCCTCGTACCTGGGCTGGCCGATGTGTTTCTTGGCGAAGGAGTCAGGCCCGGCGGGTTCGTTGATCACCTCTGCGGTGATGGCGCCGCCATCGACGCTCTTGATGAACCCCTGGTTCTTGCCGTCGAGCGTCAGCATGAAGCTCCCGGACACGTAGGACCGCTCTTTCCCACTTCCCGGGGTGACGCCCCTGGGGGTGACCACGGACAGCATCAGCAGGATAGCAACGCAAGACAGGCACCAGGACTTCATGTGCGACATCATACCATCTCCTTCTGCACTGTGACGACGTCCGGCCCCGACCGGGGAACATCCCGATCGCGGCCGAACGACAGGGGCCGGCCAACTGCCGTCCATTGTGTACACGCCGCCACCGGCTGTCTACCCCCTTGTAGCGCTCACAGCGACGAGAGGCTTTTCGCTCGATGCGTCCGAAAACGTGGAACTCCGGACCACCCGTGCTGTCTATTGGAGTGAGTCCCTTCAGGAGAGATCCGAGTGGGAAGAGAGCAGCCTCGCTGTTTCGGAGTGGATCGAGATGAAGACTGCGATTGTATTCCTGGCATTTGTGGTATCTTCGTGGCCGGCCGAAAGGTCCCGTGTCATAACAACCAAGGCGAATCTGAAGCTCCTGCAGACTGCCGTAGGTGAATTCAAGTCGGACACCGGCAGATTGCCCACCGCGGCCGAGGGTCTCAACGCCTTGATCCACCAGCCGAGCGGTGTCCCGAACTGGCATGCAGGCGGGTATCTGGACACGCCGGATGTCCCCAAGGACGCCTGGGATCACGAATTCGTCTATGCGCTCGATCCCAACCTGCCGGGCGGCTTCGGCATCTATTCCTGCGGTCGGGACGGCGTGACTTCCTCCCAAGGCAACGACGCCGATGACATCGGCACATGGACGCTGCAGGCATCCTCGGCGGGGTATCCCCAAAGGGCTCTCGCGGAAAGAGACGCCATGATCCGCCGGGCGATGTCGGTGACGATCGTCCTGCTCATCCTGGCGGCCGTGGTCTTGATCCTCACGAAGGGATTCGGCCGCGAGTCGCGGAAGAACGCGACAAAAAGGGGATGAAGCCCGCCGGGAGAAATGGTAAAATGATCGAGGTGACTGACGAGGGCTGGGTATAGAGGTGCTCTCATGCAATCTCTCGATCCGGGACAGGCTGCTGGCGTTGACGCGGGGGGCGATGGGCAAGGTCTGTCGAGGCACCACCCAGGTGGAGCGGCTCACTCCATGCGGGAGAAATCCGAAATTCGAAATCCGACCCCGCGAAGGCGGGAACGTCATTCCGAAACAAATCCAAATGACCGAAATCCAAAGCACAAAACGATCCGCATGGACTCGCAGCGGCATTTCGGTCGTTTGGGCTTCGTGCTTTGGGTTTGCCTCGGTATTCGTGCTTCGTGCTTCGGATTTGGGCCGGTGGCAGCTCCGCCCTTCCCCTCGCTCGGGCCGGTCTTTTCCGCCAGCGCAGTTCCGACGACCGACGACGACGGATTCGGCATGGTCACGCGCCGGACCAACGACCCCTTCGACCGGATACACAAGTCCTTGCAGCGATATGGGCGGGTCTTCCTCTGGGTGGGCATCGGCCTCTCGGCGGTGCTGGCGATCAAGATCGTCGCGCCGGTGCAGATCTACTACGGGATGCAGGACCGCCGGCTGAGACGCGCGGTCCGGCCGGTGGACGAACTGCTCAAGCAGATCGGCAAAGAGGCGGAGGTCGCCAGCGAGGCCCCCAAGGAAGAGGAGGCCGCACCCGAAAACGGAGTCCTCGCAGGGATGATGGAGATCGCGGAGTTCGAGCAGGCCGAGCAGACGCCGCCATACGTGCTGACCGTCAACGACATGATGCTGGACAACATCGGCCTGACGCTCCGACGGCTGCGACGATTCCACGACGGCAGCGCGGAGAAATACCAGGACAACATGTTCACCGTGATTCACGGAATCCAGACGATCAGCGAGCACAGCGCAGAGGCCGGCGTGCCCTCGGGTCTGGCGGTGGACGTCGCGGAGTACTTCAAAGACGAACATCGGTACAAGACCTGGCGAAAGGTCCTGGGTCGCTGGACGGGCAAGGGCAAGTACCAGAAGACCGCGGCTGCGTTTCTGTCGTTCATGAGGACCGTCCGCGAGGGCCGTCCTGTGGCGAAAGCCAAGCCCGCCGCGGTGTCGATGGGGGACACCGCGGTGACGGCCGCCCTGTCCGAGCCGGCCGTGCCGGAGATCCTCAATGAACAGACCCTGCCGGCGGTGCAGAAAGCCGCGGGGCAGGAGGCCCGCGATCTGCTGGCGTTCATCAGGACGGGGACACCGCCGCAGAAAGCCGCCCGATGGCAGTTCGAACTCGTCCACAGGCAGCAGCAAATCCGCCTGCGAGACGAAGCCCAGCAGATGTTCGGCGTCTTTCTCAAGGAGGAGCGAAAGGCCCTGCTGGCGATCACCAAGATCCAGATGCTGCCCTGCCGGACGTGGGGACACGTGCTGTACATGCTGGGCGTGGAAAGCGCCGCCCACCTGGACAAACGCATCGACGACCGTCTGATCACCGAGCAGGAGATCATCGTCCTGGAGAAGGCGTTCCTGCAGACTCTGGCCAAGCGGGAGTCGCTCGTGCGGATCTACGGCCAGGGACCACAGGCGGGTCTGATGGTCGATGAGCACGTCCCCGAGATCCGGCGGGAGGCCCTGGCCCTGATCCAGCGGCTGCATCGGACCGAGCCGGGCCATCTGGCCTCGGCGACCGAGACCCTCAATGAGGAAGAGACGCCGCGAAATGGACTGGTGAAGAAGCTGATCGAACAGTATAAATCCAAGAAATAGATGGTCGCAGGATGCGACTAAGGGCGTGTGGCCCCCGTCCGGTCGTCGAAACGCCCGGAGCCGGCGGGCTGTCTGAGGGAAGGAGAGAAGAAACATGAGGTCGATGCGGTCTGTTATGCAGGCATGTGTCCTGATCGCGGTCGCGACGGGCGTCGGCGCCTGCAACGTTGAAGTCCACAACTGGTCCCGGGCGCACCACGAGCGGACGGTGGAGCTTCAAGAGGCGATGGCGGACGGCGCGAGCCTGATGGTCTCGACCGCCAGCGGCTCCATCGACGTCTCAGGCCAGGCGGTCAGTGAAATACGAATCGTCGCGACGATTCGCGGGCAGGCCCCCACCGAGGACGAGGCACGGGAGCTGGCGGAGGCGACAGAGATCCGGATCGAGCGATCCGGCGGCCGGGTCGCGATCAAGGCCGATACGCCCCGACAAGGCAACGGCCGCTCGGTCAGCGTCAGCTACGATATCGTCGTGCCGACCCGGACGAGCGTCGAATGCCACAGCGCTTCCGGCAGTATCCGGGCCGCCGGCCTGCAGGGCAGCGTCCGCGCCGACACCGCCAGCGGCTCGGTGACCTGCGAGAACCTCCGCGCCGGCGACGTGAACATACGGTCCACCAGCGGCGCCGTGCGATTCTCGGACGGCGCCGAGATCGGCTCGTGCGAGATGCACACCTCCAGCGGGCGGGCCCAGGCCGAACGGGTCCAGGCCGAACGGATCCGGATCGGCTCGACCAGCGGGTCCGTCGAGCTCAAGGGTGCACGCGCACAGAGCATCGAGATGCGAGGCGTCAGCGGGCGCGTGGAGGGCAGGGACATCGATTGCCCGACCTTCAGCGCCGAATCCACCAGCGGGAGCGTGTCGGTGGAGTTCGCGCCGTTGGCCCCCGGCGACCTGACGGCCACGCTCAGTTCGATCTCCGGCGGCGTCAGCGTCGCCCTGCCGCGGGATTTCGGCGGCCGGGTGGAACTGTCCACAACCAGCGGCTCCGTCCAGTCCGAACACCTGGCGATCACCATCCAGGGCCGAGTGAGCGCCAAGCACATCAGCGGCACCATCGGCTCGGGCAACGGCAGCCTGACTCTGCGAACCACCAGCGGCTCGGTTCGCGTGCGGTAAGAGAATGGAATCGACTTTTCATCATCGGGCGTTGTGGATCGGCATCGCGGCAGGATTGCTTTGTCTGGCCGGGTGCGGCGTGCCCGGCAGCGCATCGGCTCTGCGGAGCGACTCCTACAAAGCGCACTCGTTTGAGGTGGACGCCGATTACCAGGTCGTGCACGAACGCATCCTGCTTCGGGCCCGTCGGCGGTACGCAATGGCAGAGACCGCGACATTTCAGCCCGGCGTCAGCGACAGACTGTCAACGGAGAACCAAAGCAGCTCAATCACGCTCTGGGACGGCGGCAGCATCGGGATTCGCTACCGAATCGGCGCGGAGATCCGCGCAATCGACGCGGACCACACGCAGGTGGACCTGTACGCAGCCGCCAAGAGAGACCGCGCGGAAGCCCGTCTCTGGGTCCACTGGGCGGACACGCCGTTGGGCGAATAGGCGAAGACCTGAAAGAATCACCAGGCGCCGACGCGTTTGAAGCCCAGGGTGGAACTGGAGGGGGATTTCCCGCGGGGCTTGGACGCGGTGTCCGTCGGAGTTTCCGCGGTCGTCGTCTTCGATCGAGCCGCCGCAGGTCCTGACGTTGCGACCCCTGGCCTGGCTTCGGCCACCGCCGCGGGCCCAGGCAGAATCTCGGCGTCCGCAGCCGGTTCCACGCGGAGGGTCACCACGCCGCCGGCGGTGTCCCAGAGCTTCGGGTTCTCCACGTGCGCGTGAATGCCGATCACGCGAATCTTGCCGGTGTGCATCGGCGTCTTGGCGATCTTCGTCGCATGCTCGGGCGCCAATCCGAGGACGACGGGCTCATAGGATGAGACCTTGCCGTCGCCGGCCGGGCCGATGACCGCTCCGACGGCCAGTTCCAGCGGGAAGTTCGGATCGCTCCGCCCATCGACCGCGACCAACGTGAACTTGAGAGCGAACGCCTGATATGCGCGGACATCGAGGCCGGCCAGAGCCCCCTGCCCAGCGGCTCCCGAAGAGGTGTAATCGAAGGAGCAAACGCCCACGGCGGCGCCGGGGAAGCGAATATCGAACTCGACGCCGGCGCCGACGGCCCGCCTGTCCACGATCACGGCTCGTCCGGCGGCCCTGCCCGCCCAGTCGAGAGACATCAATTGCTCCGCCGACAGGGTCACGGTCGTGAACTTCGGCGCCGCGGCAACCGGCGCGACCGCCAGCGCCTCGGGCTGCACGTTCTGTTGGCAGCCGGCGGCCAACAAGACAAACAAGGCACACACGCCCGTCCAATTCCTGCTCATCGCGGCACTCCTTCACCTTAGAGGGTCGTCCCGGCCGCAATCCCAGCCTCCTGGCCGCAGATTGCGACAGTCCCGACAAGGCACGGATGCTACCACAGGAGCCGGGGGTGTCAATCAGGAAAGTCTGAAGTAAGAAAGTTGAAGTTCAGAGCAAGAAGAAGTCCTCGCGGCCCGAGCTTGGCGAATCGCCATCGGTACGTCAACGTAATTGCACCAGGGGAGGTCGCATCTGGCGCAGATTGGGGGTATAGCCCGCCAGACGCTCGAATCATCCCCCGCCTCCGCGGCCGAACCTGCGTTTCTCGCGGGTGGCGATCCAGTACCCGCAAGGGAATTTTTCACCCCTATCGACGAATATTTTCGTTGACTTTACGAAGAGCTTCGTATACATTGAGGCAGCAAGACGGAGATACGAACCGCAAGAACGGAGAAACCTCATGGCGAAACAGGATGTCCCGCGACCGACCGATGGCGAGTTGATGATTCTTCGCGTGATCTGGGACCTCGGGCCCAGCACGGTCAAGCAGGTGCACCGGGCCCTGTGCGAAGACCGCAAGACCGCTCACACCACGACCCTCAAGCTCATGCAGATCATGACCGACAAGGGGCTGCTGATTCGCGACGATTCGGACCGGCCCGCCGTGTATCGCCCCGCGTTCACGCAGGAAAAGACCCAGCGGCAGTTGTTGCGGAACCTGCTGGAGAAGGCCTTCTACGGCTCGGCCGGAAAACTCGTCCTGCGGGCGCTATCCTTGAGAAGGACCTCGGCCCACGAGCGCCAAGAGATACGAAAGCTGCTCGATCAATTGGAGGGAGACAAACCATGAACACACTGACGGCTCTGTTGTCGCACGGAGTGGCCGAACGGATCGGCTGGACGCTGCTGCATTCCCTGTGGGAGGCTTCGCTCATCGCGGCAGGATTGGCGATCGCATTGAGGCTCCTGGCGAGATCGTCGCCGCAACTACGCTATGCGGCCGCCTGCGTTGCGATGGTGGCCATGGCCCTGCTGCCGGCCGCGACGGGCGGATTGCTGTCGTTGCCGAGCAGGAACGTGGCCACTGCGACAGCTTCGATCTCGCAACCCCAGCCCGCCCCGACTCCGGCAGAAGCGGAGTTCTCCAGAACGGCGGCCCCAATCGTTCCCGCGAGAGCGTTATCGGAACCGATCCGCGAACGATCCTGGCGAGACGTCGTCCTGGGTCGGCTGGAATCGATTCGGCCCTACGCCGTCTGCGGCTGGCTGATCGGGGTGCTGCTCCTCTCGCTCCGGCACCTGCTGGCCTGGACCCGGGTTCAGGAACTGCGACGCAGGCAGATCCGACCGGCCGACGCATCCCTGTGCGACAGGCTGTCGTCGTTGACTCGGAAGTTGGGCATCGAGCGGACCGTGAGACTCGTCGAATCCGCCCTGGTCCAGGCGCCCACCGTGATCGGCTGGCTGCGGCCGATGATTTTGCTGCCGGCCAGCGCCATGACCGGCCTGAGCCGCGATCAACTGGAGGCATTGCTGCTGCACGAGCTGGCCCACATCCGGCGCTGCGACTATCTGGTCAACCTCATGCAGACGATGCTGGAAATCCTCGGCTTCTATCATCCGGCCGTGTGGTGGGCCTCGCACCGGATTCGCATCGAACGGGAGAACTGCTGCGACGACGTGGCGGCGCAGGCCTTGGGAGACAACCTGCGATATGCGCGAGCCCTGTCTTCAATGGAGGACCTCCGTGCCGGCCGGCCGGAACTGGCGATGGCTGCCAGCGGCGGGAGCCTCCTGGCTCGCATCCACCGACTGGTCGGACAGACGCCCACGGAGAACAAGCCCTCCCTGTGGGCGCCGATTCTGGCCGTAGCCATCCTGACGTTCTCACTGGCGGCAGCCGCCGGCCTGGCTGCGGCCGATTACTACACCGATTCGGCGACCGATCTCGAACGAGAGCTGCTGAAGGGGTTCGCCGAGAACCGGGCCAAGTTCACCTGCGGCACCCTGGCCTGGACCCGAGAGACCGAGGACAACGGCTTCGCCGGGCTGCACATACCCATACCTCAGGGTGGCGTGAAATACGGCGGGCAGCATCGGATGTGGTGGGATGGGGACAAGATCGCCACAAAGTGGACAATCGAAGGGCTTCACAGCTCTCGCGAACCCCCTCCGGGCCCGAGCGAGACAAGCTGGCAGGGAAAGGACCGCTTGTACTACTGGATCGGCCGGACCGAGGGCAGCAATATCTACACGGGCGGCTTGCTGGCCCGCGAGCCGCGGTGGCGGCCATACGAGAACTGGTTCAGCAGCGTCATCCGCTGGCGAGGGCGAGCTTCTCAGGACAAGCGGATACTCGAAGGAGGACGCATGAAGCATATGGCGGTGGAATGGTCTGCTGTCGAGGTCGATGGGGTCAAGCTGATCCGGCGTGTGGCGAAGAACATGAACACTGATGTCAGCTACGGCGAGTACATCGTTGAGCACTATGATCCCGCGAAAGGCTACAGCCTCGTGCGCGAGGAGTGGTATATGCCTGACGGAGTCCGGAGAGTCAATCACACGGTGAGGTTGGAGCAAGTCATCCCAGGGGGCTGGTTCCCGGTGGAGAACATCGTGGAATCCGCCAACATCCAGGATGGTTCGCTCTTGAGGAGACAGCGGATGGCGTTGGACCTGGCACAGTGCCGCTTCAACGACAAATCCGCTCTGCCTGGGGGAGTCTTTGAAACCGTCCCACGTCAGGAGCAGGACGAACTGCGCCAAGTCCTCGGCGAGATCATTCGAAAACAAACCACGGATCAGCCGGCCGATGCCGAGACGAAGACGCAGGGCCCTCGGGCATCGGTGGAAGGCTTCCTCGCGGCGGCATTGAAAGGAGACTACGGAGCGGCCGCTGCGTTCGCCCACCCCAGACAGCCGCTGGACGATTTGAAGGAGTTCAAGGAACTCCTGACCGGTCAGGATGTACGCGTGGTGGCGGTCTTCGCCGCCGACGAAGCCGCCCTGGCGGTCACATCGGCCATCCGGGCCGACCACGGGCAGGCCGGGCCGCTGACGTTTCAACTCGTCAAATCGGCGAACTCGCCGACCCCCTGGCTGATCGAGGACATCGATATCGAGACGCCCCAGGAAGCTGGCACCGAGGTGGAGCGGTTCCTCCGGGCACATCCGGTGGCGACGACGTTCTCGGCGCCGGATTGACCGAGACCGCACAGAAACGGCCCGGTCCACCCCAAAATTTTGTAAAAAAAGGGGTTGCAGGGGTTCGGGACGACGTATATACTTTGCATACTAATTTGCGGGCGTAGCTCAGTGGTAGAGCACCACGTTGCCAACGTGGGTGTCGTGAGTTCAAGCCTCATCGCCCGCTCTTGGGAGTTTTGCTCCCATGGATGGGAATACACCGGGTGTGTTGTCGTTCATCCCGGCTTCCTATAGTATCGGCGAGGTACCGGCTAGATGGTAGTCTCGGCGTTGGTCGTCGATACGTTGAAGCTCCGCTGCGTTTGCAGCAGAGTCGGAAACGTTCGCCTGGCCAAGGGGATCTTGTCCCCTGAGGCCTTTTTTCGTTTTGGGTGAAAATTCATCACAGCTTTTTGGGAGCTCCGCAATGGCGGAAGAGAAACAGGACACAACGGCCTCGCAGCAGGAGGAAGGTACGCAGGAAACCCCGCAGTCCACGACGGAGTCCAGGACCGCCAAGAACACGGTGGCGGTCGAGGAGATCGGGCCCTGCAAGAAGAAGGTGTCGGTCGAGATCCCCGAGGAAACGATCAAGGAGATGGCCGACGAGCAGTACCGCGAACTCCGCCGCGAGGCGGTGCTGCCGGGCTTCCGCAAAGGCCGGGCCCCCCGCCGACTGCTCGAGAAGCGGTTCGGCAAGGAGACCAAGGACAGCGTCAAGCTCAAGCTGCTGGCCGAGGCCAGCGAGGCCGCGATGAAGTCCCAGAAGCTGGACGTTCTGACCGACCCCGAGATCGACCACGAGCACACCGAGCTGCCCGAGACCGGGCCGATGAAGTTCTCCTTCGAGGTCGAGGTCCGGCCCCAGTTCGAACTGCCGGCGCTGGAAGGCATCCCGGTCACCAAGCCCACGATCGAGGTGACCGAAGGCCAGATCGACGCTGAGGTCGAGCAGCTTCAGCGCTGGTCCGGCGTGTGGACTCCTCGCGAAGACGGCGTCGTCCAAAAGGACGACCAGGTGGTCGCCGACGTCCGCCTGCGGGTCGATCTGACGGACGAGGAGAAGGCCCGCCAGACCGCGATCGCGGAGGGCAAGCCGCAGGAGAACGAGGCCCAGCAGACCCCGATCCCCGATCCCGAGACCAAGCTGGACAACGCGGAAGTCTTCGTCCGGCCCAACGGTTTCGTCGGCCCGATCCCGGTCGAGAAGCTCGATGAACTGCTCGTCGGCGCCAAGGCCGGCGACAAGAGGACCACGACCGTCGAGGTCCCGCAGACCTTCTTCCGCGCCGAGTATCAGGGGCGCAAGGTCGAAGTGGAGATCGATGTCAAGGACGTCAAATTCCTCAAGCTCGCGGAGATGGACGAGTCGTTCCTGCAGCGTTTCGGCGTCGAGACGGCCGACGATCTGCGCGACCGCATCCGCGAGAACCTCCAGTCCCGCGTCGAGAGCCAGGTCCAGAACGAGATGAGCGATCAGATCTACCGATACCTTCTGGACAACACGAAGTTCGATCTGCCGATGGACATCGTCGCCCGCCAGGCAGGCACCATCCTGCAGCGTCAGTACATCAATATGCTGTCCCGCGGCCTGAGCCGCCAGCAGGTGGACGAGCAGATGGAGCAGCTCCGCGCCGGCAGCGAGGAGCAGGCCAAAGAGCAGCTTCGGACCTTCTTCATCATGGACATGGTGGCCGAGAAGCTCGACGTCGACGTGACCGAGGAAGAGATCAACGGACACATCGCCCGCGTGGCCATTCAGCGAGGCCAGCGTCCCGAGAAACTCAAGGAGCAGATGGAACGCGACGGCTCTCTCGCCCAGTTCCGGCTCGACGTCCGCCAGAGCAAGTGCATCAGCAAGCTGCTGGAGTCGGCGAACATTGCCGGCGGCCAGGCCGAAGAGAAACCGGCGAAGCCCAAGAAATCCAAGAAGAAGGCTGCGGCCGAGTCCCAGGAAGACACGACCGAGGCATAGGCATAGAGCAATGAAGGATCATTCAATGGCCGTACAAGACTACCTCAGACATATCGGAAGACCCGACACTTACGACCAGCATGCGGGGTATCAGCGATACCGCCAGATGAGCCTGGACGACATGCTGCTCGAGAACCGGATCGTCTTCCTGATCGGCGATATCAACTACGCCCGGGCGGCGGAAGTCATCATGAAGCTGCTGTACCTGGACAACATGAAGAAGGGCCGCGAGATCAGCCTGTACATCAACTCCCCCGGCGGCACGGTCGACGACACGATGGCGATCTACGACACGATGCGGTTCGTGGGCTCGCCGATCGCGACGTACTGCATCGGCCGGGCCCAGTCCGGCGGCGCGGTCGTCCTGGCCGCGGGCACCAAGGGCAGCCGGTATGCCCTGCCCCACGCCAAGATCATGCTCCATCAGCCCTGGGGCGGCGTCACCGGCCAGGCCTCGGACATCAAGATTCAGGCCGAGGAGATTCTGCGTGCCAAGCAGACGCTCAACCAGATCCTGGCCAAGCACACCGGCCAGCCGCTGGAGAAGATCCAGCTCGAAACCGAGCGGGATCGGTACATGAGCGCCGAGGACGCCAAGGCCTACGGCCTGATCGACGAAGTCCTCCACGAGGACGAACATCCCAAGACCGAGGCCAAGACCGACGAGGGCAAGGGCTCGTAGCCTCCACAGGCCGCGAGCCGCGCGGGGGCAGGAGACCCTCGGCGCGGGCTTGAAACCGAACTTCATGGCAAGGAATCCGAACAATGAGCAATAACGAGACGACCCTGGTGCCCATCGTCATTGAAAAGACCGGTCGGGGCGAACGGGCGTATGACATCTACTCCCGGCTGTTGAAAGACCGCATCATCTTCCTCGGCGGCGGAGTCAACGACGCCGTGGCCAACCTGATCGTCGCGCAGATGCTGTTCCTGAGCAACGAGGACAGCAAGAGCGACATCCATTTCTACATCAACTCGCCCGGCGGCGTCATCACCGCGGGTCTGGCGATCTACGACACGATGCAGTTCGTCCGCTGCGACGTCGCCACCTACTGCGTCGGACAGGCGGCCAGCATGGGCGCGGTCCTGCTGGCAGGCGGCGCCCCGAAGAAGCGGTACGTGCTGAACAACAGCCGGGTGCTGCTGCACCAGCCGCACGTGATGGGCGTGCTCGAAGGCCCCGCGACGGACCTCGACATCGAAGCCCGCGAGATCCTGCGGCTCCGCGAGCGGCTCCACCAGATCCTCGCCCACCACACGGGTCAGGATGCCGCCAAGATCGAGCGGGACACCGACAGGAACCTCTGGCTCGACGCCGAGGAATCGGTCAGCTACGGCCTCGTGGACCAGATCCTGACGCGGGCGCCCGAGATCGTCCGCGGCGGCGAAAAAGACTGACGACCGGAATTCATCCAGCCGTCGAAGTGCAAGGAAGCAGACAAGGTTGGGGTAAGAAAACGATGGAACGTAGAAGCGTGGAAGCGTGGAAGCGTAGAGGCGTGGTAGTGTCGTCGAGAGGTTCGCGGACAGCCACGTACTTACGCATCTGCGCAACCACGCTTCTGCTTTTTCTGGGCGGCTGCGGGATCGGCACTGAGAGAAAGACCCCTGAGGAACTCCAGGCCGAAAGGCTCCAGCAGGAGAAGGCCTCGCTGACGGGCGACGTCGAGCAGCATCGGGTCCAGGTCGAGCAGCTCCGTGCCCAGATCCGCGATCTGTCCGTCCTCAAGGACAAGCAGAACAACCCCTACGAACTGACGACCCTGCGAATCGCGAAGATCTCCAACTTCTTCGACAAGGACAGCGACGGCGTCCAGGAGAAGCTCATCGTCTACGTCCAGCCGATCGACACCGAAGGCGACGTGGTCAAGGCCGCCGGGACCGTCAGCGTCCAGCTCTGGAACCTGAACAATCCCAACGGCCAGGCGCTGCTGGGTCAGTGGAAGGTCGAGCCTGCCGAGCTGCGAAAGCTCTGGTTCAATTCCCTGGCCACCACCAGCTACCGGCTCACCTTCGACCGGCCCGACGCGGTCGGCGTGTTCTCCGAGCCGCTGACCCTCAGAGTCACCTTCACCGACTACCTCACAGGCGAAAGCTTCCGCGTCCAGCAGGTCATCGAGCCCAAACTCAACTGACTCTGCACCACCGTGCCCAAGTCCGGGTTGTGCAACGCCCTATTGACCCGATCCGTTCGGCTCATCAGGCGCCTGCGTCTTGAGCTTGGGGCCGTAGAAGGCATGACTCCCGTCTCGTGACCACACCTGACCGGTGGCCGTATCGAGTACGAAGGCTTCGCCGCCCGGAAGATCTGACAGGACGATGGCAAACCGCTGGACGGCCCCCCCGGGCGCCGGCCTCGTCGGTGTCGCACCAAGGACATACAGCGCGGATAGAACCAGCAACCCGCCGATCACAGCACTCCGGATGTCAACCGTTTTGAACATGCCCTTTCTCCCTTTCTGAGAACGTGGATGAGAACCGCTATCTCGCGTGTCGCGCGCGTCCCGCCCGCGCGGCCAGGCCATCTTGGCCTCGCCTTTCCGCGGACAGGATGTCCGCGACGCGTTTTCATACACGTTCTGAGACAACCGCGCGAATCGTCTCGACGCCGTTTCGGCCGCCGGGCTACGAGGCCGGCCGCATTCACAGATACAGACGGTCGAGAGAAGGGAGTGTTACAGTCCACCTGGACACTCGTTTTCTTGTCAACCGCCTGCCCACCATCGACGTCCTACCCATCGAGATACGTTCGGATCGAATACCAAGGATCTTTGGGAAAGGGATGAACCGTATGTCCACGAAGAACATCCTCGTTGCGATGTGGTCGATGTGTGCCTGCCTGGTCCCGGCCGCAGCATCCCAGCCGGCCCACATGGCCTCGCCGGCAACGCTGGCGAGCGGGACCGAGATTGTCGTGGTCCGCATGAAGGACGGCCGATGCGCTATGGCGGTGGTTACCGTTGAGAATGCGGAGCCAACTATCCCCTACGGCGGAAGAAAGATCGGCAAGGGCAACCAACTCCAAGTCGACGCCAACGACTTCCCCACGCTGGCGAAGACGGGCCTGCACTCTGTGGACGAGTTGAACCGGACGAAGAAGATCACCGGTCGTCCGGTCGAGGCTATCACCGCCGTCGGCCGGCCGGGGAGTTCCTCGGGCGAGGGTTTCCTGGCCGCCGACGAGGAGATCGGAAGAGCACACGTCTGAACTCCAGTCACCGAATACG
>CALEZT010000169.1 GCA_937927975.1 uncultured Phycisphaerales bacterium | reverse complement strand
TCGCGAGCCAGATCCTTCACTTCGCTGCGCTGCGTTCAGGATGACAAGACCCGCGTACGAATTGATCCGAATCCATATCATCGCACGGTGTGCGTGTGGGCGGCGTCGAACATGCGGATGCCGCCTCGGTCGAGCTGGAGGATCAGGCCGTTTTCGGGGTCCACGCCGATGCAGTTGCCGGTGAAGCGTTTGCCGTTGTAGGAGAGGGCGACCCGCCGGTTCAGTTGCGTGCTCAGGCGGCTCCAGGTTTCGATGACCTGCTTCTTGTTGCGTTCGGCGACCCGAATCCAATGGTCCAGCGACGTCAGGACCCGCTTGGCCACCGTCGCCCGCTGGCATCTCGTCCCTCCGAACAGGTCGAGACTGGTCGCGGCAGGCCGGATCTCCTCGGGAAACGCCTCGGGGGGTTGATGACAGTTGATGCCGATGCCGACAACGGTCGTGCCCCGTGACCCGTGGCTTGTGGCTCGTGGCTGGCGCTTCGCATCACAAGCTACGAGCCTGGATTCCACGAGGATGCCTGCGACCTTCTTGCCGTCGAGCATGACGTCGTTGGGCCATTTGATCCCGGCCTGGTGCCCGCCGACCTGGCCGATCGCTTCGGCCACGCCCACAGCGCAGGCCAGGGAGAGCAGTTCGTTGCCCGCTTTGAAGTCGAGCAGGACGAAGGAGAACAGGAGGCTCTCGCCAGGGGGGCTCAGCCACGCAGCGCCCGTGCGTCCCCGGCCGGCGGTCTGTTCCTCCGCGAAGACCACCAGGCCGTCGCTGCCGGCGCCGCGGGCGCACTGGGCGGCCACGTCGTTGGTGCTGGCGGTCTGCTCGTACACCAGGATCGACCGGCCGATTCGCTTGGTCTTGAGGTTGGCCCGGATCAGGTCCGGGTCCAGGCGATCGTCAACAGTCATAGCTACAGAACAAGAGAGTAAATCCGAAACTCGAATCTCGAAATCCGAAACAAATCCAAAGGACCAAAACTCCAATGACCGAAACGCTGCCGCCCCTCGGATGAGCCGTTTTGAACATTGAGGTTTCTGTCATTCGAGCTTGTTTCGGATTTCGTGCTTCGGATTTCGAGTCTTCTTGAAAGCCTATCTGTCCAGCCCGATATCCACTGCCGCCGCGGAATGGGTGATCGCGCCGATGGCGATTCGATCCACGCCGCAATGGGCGATCTCGGAGACGTTGTTGAGATTGATGTTGCCGGAGGCCTCCAGCAGGGGGCCTTTGCCCTTGCCGCACATCTGGTCCCGCATTCCAACCGCGTGCTTGAGCTGCCACTGGCCCATGTTGTCCAGCAGGACGATGTCGATGCCGGCGATCTTGAGCACGTGATTCAACTGATTGTCCACGTGGTCCACTTCGACCGCGATGAACTGGAGGCCCTTGACCTTCCTGGCTTCCTCGACGAGCCGCCGAATCCGGGTGGGGAAGTTCCTGCCCAGCTCGGCCATGTGGTTGTCCTTGATCAGGACGCCGTCGTAGAGGCCCATACGGTGATTGTGGCCGCCGCCGCAGCGAACCGCGTATTTTTCGAGCAGCCGCCAGCCGGGGAGGGTCTTTCGCGTGTCGTAGATCTTGGCCTTCGTGCCCTTGACCGCGCGGACATAGCGGCTCGTGGTCGTCGCGATGCCGCTGAGCCGCTGGAGAAAGTTGAGCATGACGCGTTCGACGCTGAGCATGGACCGCAGGGGACCGCGGATCGTGGCCAGGCGGTTGCCCACGTGGGCGGACTGGCCGTCGCGGAAGTGTGCGGTCATCTTTAGCCGCTCATCGTACTGCCGCAGGATCTCTTCGAGAACAGGCAGGCCTGCGACGACGATCTCCTCGCGGGAGACGATCCGGGCCTCGGCCTTCTGGCCGTCCTTGAACAACAGGTTCGTGGTGACGTCGCCGCTGCCCAGATCCTCCTCCATGGCCATGCGGATCAGCGGTCGCACTTGTTCGATATCGAGTTTCTTCATCAAAGCATTCCAGCCACCAAAGCCATTACTTCTTTTCCCAGAGCCCATTCGGCCACAGAGAACACAGAGGGCACAGAGAGGGGAACCCGGAACCGTCGCTCCGTTCTTTCGGTCTCTCTGTGTGCTCTGTGACCTCTGTGGCAAATTCTGCCAGCGGGGGCCTTCGCAATCGGTCCCATCAGGACTTCGCCTGTCGTTTGCCCCGGGTCTTGCGGGCGACTTCTTTCTTCGTCTTGCTGGTGACGATCAGCTCGGGCAACTCCTTCAACTGGCGCAACTGATCCCGCAAGGCGGCGGCCCGCTCGAAATCCAGGGCCTCGGCGGCCTCGAACATCTCCCGCTCGATCTGGCCGGCCATCTCGACCTTGTCGTACTCGGAATCGTCGAGCTGGATCGCCTCCTGGGCGATCTTCCTCGCCTTGATCTGCTCGGTGAGGCTCTTGCGAATCTCTTTGCGTATCGTCTCAGGCGTGATTCCATGCTCCTGGTTGTACGCGAGTTGAATTGTACGGCGGCGATTCGTTTCGTCAATGGCTTTCTGCATCGAGTCGGTGACCCTGTCCGCGTACAGAAAGACCGTCGCGTTGACGTTTCGCGCGGTCCGGCCGATCGTCTGGATCAGCGAAGTCTGGCTTCGCAGGAAGCCTTCTTTGTCCGCGTCCAGGATCGCCACGCAGGAGACTTCGGGCAGGTCCAGACCCTCGCGGAGGAGGTTGACGCCGATCAGCACGTCGAACTCGCCTGTGCGGAGGTCCCGCAGGATCTCGATCCGTTCGAGCGTCTCGACCTCGCTGTGCAGATACCGGCAGCGGAAACCCCGCTTGGCGATGTAGTCCGAGAGCTGCTCGGCCATTCGTTTGGTCAGCGTGGTCACCAGGACCCGCTCCTTGACCTCGACCCGCCGGGCGATCTCGTCGAGCAGGTGCTGCACCTGGTTGACGGCCGGGAAGATGAAGATCTCCGGGTCCAGCAGGCCGGTCGGACGGATGATCTGCTCGACCACCTCGTTCTCGCACTTGCCCATCTCGTAGGGAGCGGGCGTTGCGGATACGAAGACCACCTGGTTCCAGCTCTCCTGAAACTCCTCGAATCGCAGGGGGCGGTTGTCCAGGGCGCTGGGCAGGCGGAAACCATGCTCGACGAGCACCTCCTTGCGGCTGCGGTCGCCCGCCCACATCGCGCGGAGCTGGGGGATCGTCACGTGCGACTCGTCGATGAACAGCAGGAAATCCTTCGGGAAATAATCGACCAGCGTGTACGGTCTGGCGCCGGCCGGCAGGCCCGCCAGGTGCCGCGCGTAGTTTTCGATCCCGCTGCAGTAGCCGACCTCCTCGATCATCTCCAGGTCGTACATGGTCCGGGCCTGGAGTCTCTGGGCTTCGAGCAGCTTGCCCTCGCTGCGGAACTGCTGGAGCCTCTGTTCGAGTTCGGCCCGGATTCCCTGCACCGCCGGCTCGATCCGCTCGGCGGGCATGACGTAGTGCTGGGCCGGGTAGACGAACACCTGGCTCTCCCGGGCGAGGATCTCGCCGGAGACGGGGTTGATGTAGCAGATCTTCTCGACCGTGTCGCCGAAGAACTCGATGCGGATGCCGAACGATTCGTAGGATGGGTGCAGCTCGACCACGTCGCCGCGGACGCGGAAGGTGCCCCGCTGGAAGTCGATGTCGTTGCGGGCGTACTGCATGTCGGCCAGGCGACCCAGCAGGGCGTTTCGCTCCTGCATCTCGCCCACGCGGACCGCCACGACGCTGGCCTTGTAGTCCTCGGGCGAGCCCAAACCGAAGATGCACGAGACCGAAGCCACGACGATGCAGTCCTTGCGGGACGACAGGCTCGTGGTCGTCGAGAGCCGCAGCCGGTCGAGGTCCGCGTTCCGCGAGGCGTCCTTTTCGATGTAGATGTCCCTGGCCGGGATGTACGCTTCGGGCTGGTAGTAATCGTAGTAGCTGACGAAGTACTCGACCGCGTTCTGCGGAAACAGCTCCCTGAACTCCTCGTAGAGCTGGGCGGCCAGCGTCTTGTTGTGCGAGATGACCAGCACGGGCCGGTCGAACCGGGCGATGACGTTGGCCATGGTGAAGGTCTTGCCGCTGCCGGTGACGCCCATGAGGGTCTGGTGCTTCTTGCCTTCGCGCAGAGCCTGAACAAGCCGCTCGATGGCCTGCGGCTGGTCGCCGGAGGGCTGGAACTGGTTGTTGAGCCTGTAGATACCCACTCGGACATCGTATCGCGACCGGCCGGCAGAATCAAGCGGTGACCTGTCTGCCATCCCGGCCGGACCGGTATTCCGCCTGCACCTGCCGTCTCCTCTCGGGCGGCCACTCTTCCGGATCGATGCACAAGTAGATGCAGTCGTTGCAGTCCTGTGTCGAGTGAGGCGGAAATCGGCAAGACCTCCCTGGAATCAAAGGCAAAGAGATCATCCGAAGATCACCCCGACTTGTCCGGATTCAAGAGTTCGGAGTCTTGGTTCATCCGAGCAGTCAGACGCGCCTGCGGTTCGGGTCCACATTCGCTGGGTGCTCCCCCGATCCGATCATGGGCCAGACCAGCCGTCTCAGACGGCGCCCCGCACTACCATGCTGCTGGCGTAAGGCGAAAAACGCCAGGTCGGGTTCCCAACCGCAATGAAACGCGTTCGGGGTCCCGGTCCGGGGACCGCGTCCCCGGTCGCGGGACGTCACGCAACCACAGAAGCACGAAAAAAACCGGATGAGCCAAGAAAAGGCCATTTTGCTATTGACTCATGCACCTATGAATTCATAGGATATAGAGAGTCGGGCGGTGAGGCTGGTTGGGAAGCATTTGATCCGACGAAGGAACCAAGCCGTCGAGAGACCGTCGTGGTGTCCGTGTGTTCAAGCATGGCGGACAACATGGAGCAGGAGGTCGTAGACAGGCAAATGTGAGATCGGAAGAACGATGAAAAGGCAAGTTGCGGTGGGAGTGGTTGTGTCCGTGTTGCTGAGCTGTGCGTCTGCGGCCCGCGCCGATCTGATGACGATCGGCACCGCCCAATTCGAGAAAGACGGGCCCGCGTACAATCTGATCTATGAAGACACGCAGGATTTGGTCTGGCTGGATTACACGAGGGCCAAGAACTTGCGGCAGAACCAAGTCAATTGGGCGGCGAGTCTGAACAGCTCGGGTACGCTGACCTACACCCTGGATTCAGCGTACAGCGTCAACTGGGACGACACAGTATGGCGTCTGCCCACCACCGATGAAAGCAAGGCCAATCTCTCGGGCGGTGCTGGTTATGCGGGGCCGAATGGCACAGGCTACCACAACTACGCCCACGGCTACAACATGACCAACTCCGAGATGGGGTCCCTGTTCTACGAGTCCCTGGACAACCTCGGTGTCCGCGCTACCGATGGGACTTATCGCAGTTCCGGTTATGGGCTATTGAACGTCGGGCTCTTCGAAAACATGGTGACGCCCACGGGGCCGACAGATATCGTGTTCTACTGGTCAAGCAGCAAGTACTCGCTCGACTTGAGCCAGGCTTGGGGCTTCAACTTCACCGTGGGCGCTCTGACGCACAGTGCGGCGGAAGGCTGGGGTTACGGAATCGCGGTTCGGTCGGCCGACGTTTCGAAGGTCCCGGATCCCGATCCGCCGGTTGTCCCGATCCCAAGCGCGGCATTGCTCGGCCTGCTCGGCCTGACTACCGCCATTGGCCGGCTTAGGCGGACACCACGCTGAAGCGCCGACTCGGACAGGCCCGCTCCTGACGCTGCGAATCCGCAGTCCGAAAGTGATCGTCGCCCGAGGGACAGTCCATATTTATCCCCCTATTCGTCCGCTTCTGGACGCTGACAATGGCGGAGGGAGGGACAGTCCCTATTTATCTCTATTTATCTAGCGGGGCGCTCGCTTGCGAGTGTGCGGATCGTGCGTCCGGCGTGCGGAGCAACCGCTCCGATGGCGGCTTGAAGGCGACAAGTTCCCGCCGGAGCGGTGCGTAGCGCCGCTTCGCGTCGGGGCGGTGGAATCCGGATCGGTCCGATCCCTTCTTCGATTGTGAATGGGCTACTGGATCTGCCCTGGTGGGAGAAGGGATAACTCTGCCACTGGGCGTGGTCCGTTCGTTGGTGACCAGAGGAGCCGGCTGCGACGGAAGACTCGCGGACCTGTCCGAAGGCGATACCCCGCACTGAGGCCATCTAGTCGGCCTCGGTAGTGCGGATCACTACCTGCTGTTCCCTTGCTGCGATCGGCCGGGCGGTCGGGCGCTCTCAGAGCGGATGCTCAGGGTAGAGGATGGCTGCCAGGAGGGCCTTGCCGTACTTGTCCCAGAGGACCTGGTCGCTGTCTTTGGAGGCTTCGCCGGGCAGTTCGAGCGTGATCGTCGCGATGCCGAGCGTTTCGCCGGTGTAGGAGCCCAGCGAGCCGGGCCTGGCGCCGATCTTCTTGACCGGCAGGTCGCAGTATTGGGCCATGCGGGTGGCCAGCACGCGGCCGGGACCGTCGTAGTCGATGCAATTCAGCGGCTGGTGGATGCTCACGATCCGGCTGGGACTGTACTCTTTGATGAGGCTGTACAGGGCTCGGGTTTCCGGCTCGGACAGGGGGCGAAGGCCGGTGGTTTCGTCGTTCACCCGGTTGGCGGTCTCGAAGTTGCGGTTGAGGTCGATGCGACGGACGTTCTCCCGCGTCCCGGCGGCCAGTCCGTCCGGATTGGCCAGGGGGTACAGCACAACTTGACGGCCCTGCAGCAGATTGCGGTTGTATCGCAAGTGGTCGATCAGGCGGTTGACCAGGGGCGTTCCGGCCGGCTCGCTGCCATGAATGGTGGCCATGATCAGGACGGTGTCCTGTCCGTCGCCGAGGATCTGGATCATCAGGGGTCTTCCCTGGACCGAACGGCCGATCAGCTTGTGCCTGGCGGGCGGCGCCTCCTGAGGCGGCAGCACCAGAGGCGGGACCTCCCCCAGGACCAGCGGTCTGGGCTCGGGCTCGTAGCACCCGGAAAGGGCCAGCAGGCCAACGAGCAGGCTGATGTGTGCGAACGAAAATCGTACCCTATCCATAGGCCTTATCCTTCCAACCAATCCCAATTTGCCCGACTATCATAGGAGAACCCGAAACGGAATGCAACGATGAAACTTCCGGTTCCGAAAGCGTTTCGATGCAGAAACCTGCCTTTCGGGGCCGATGAAACAGGGGGGAGGGGCGGTTCGTAGAAAAGGCATGGGAATAGGCAGGTCGGCACAGATGGTGTATCTTCTCAAGAAGATGAGGTTTTTTTCGTATGCTTTTGCAGCTTTGTTCGTTGCGGCCGCCGCACTCATCGGCCCTGGGCTCTATCGCGGGGCGATGACCATTCACGAACTGCTCAGCGAGAACAAGCATCTCAAGCAGGCCATCGCCAATTTGACTGAAGAGGACCAGATCGGCTATGCCAAAGTGATCTCGCAACGCAAGGAGGACGGCCGACTTCTGACCACGATCCGGTTTGTCGAGACCGCGCGGGGCGACAAAACGAAGGTCATCCTCCAAAGGGAGTACACCGTTGAGGGCGACATCGTCCATTTCGACGCCTTGATCGTCAAGTTCGAGGATAAGATGGTCGCAGACGGCAAATCGAGGGCCCTGTATCTGTGGCGTCGCGTCTATGGGGAGAAGATGCCGCCAGGGGAGGGGTATGCGATCGAGGAGCCCGGCGCCGAACCCAGACGCTACAGCGGTCTGCTCCAGGCCCTGCCTATCAAGCATCGGGAGCTGTTCTGGTCCGCCATCTGGGACCTGGCCAACGACCCCAACAAACTGCACGAGCACGGGATCAGGGCCATCTACGGCAGCGTGATGTACCAGCCGTTGAGGGAGGGATTGATCTACGTCTTCAAAATCAGCCCCACGGGCCAGCTCTACCCCGAGGCGGTCCCGGCCATGTGAGCCCACGCGAGGGCCCATCCGCAGAGATGATGATGGGCGACAGCGTCAAGCTCGAACACCCCTGGCGAGGGTCTCTTGTCCCCGATTGACTTGGGCTATCCTTATCCGGCATAATCCCTGGCAGGGAATCGGTGATGGAACGGCCCGTACGTCCGGGAGGGAGCGACTGACTTCCTGGCGGAGTTGGCGAGTTGGAGGCTGAGAAATGAAAGCGACGTGGAGCGTACCCGCAATCACGCGGATGATCCCTGCATGGGCAATCCTTTGGCTGATCGCAGTCCCAACCCACGCCAAGTACGGCGGCGGCGACGGTACGGCGGCCGACCCCTACCAGATCTGGACGGCCGAGCAGATGAACGCCATCGGCGCCGAGCCCAACGACTGGGACAAACACTTCAAGCTCATGGCCGACATCGACCTGTCCGCCTACGACGGCCAAGAAGGCCGGCCGGCGTTCGACCTCATCGCGCGAGGAGGAAACCCTCCGAGGACTCCTTTTACGGGCACATTCGATGGAGCCGGCCACACGATCGCGCGGTTCACATACCGCTCGGCCTATGCGAGCCACGTCGGCCTCTTTCGTGCGCTTGGCGGCCCCTCGGGGAAGATCCGGAATCTTGGATTGACCGACCTGACGGTGGACATCGAAGGGGGGAGCGAGGTGGGCGGACTCGTGGGGGGCTGCGATGGCCGCATCGTAGACTGTCACATTTCCGGAGGGATGGTCACAGGGTACAAGGTCGGCGGTCTAGCCGGCGTCAACAGGGGAACCATAGAACGGTGCCACTACTCCGGCACGGTCATGGGGCCATCTTATGTGGGTGGACTCGTTGGCGACAACTGTGCGAACACCGCCGTCGTGAGGGATTGTCATAGCGCGGGCAGTGTAACCGCGGAGTACGGCGGAGGCGGGGCGATCGGACGTAACCTGGGTGAGGTCTTCGCCTGTTACAGCGCAGCGACCGTCAGCGGCGGGCAGGGCATAGGCGGGTTGATCGGGCACAACGACGCCGAGGGGCTTGTGATGTGCTGTTACGCCACCGGTTCAGTTCGCGGCGACTCGAGGGCAATTGGCGGCCTCGTAGGAGCGAACGATGATACCGTTGTACACTCCTACAGCGTCGGCGCAGTGAGTGGTCCGGCAGCATACACCGGTGGGCTCGTAGGATGGATCGGATACAACAACGGCCGCGCGATGCGTACTACCGGCTGGTCGCGCCGGTCGATCTGATGGGGATCCGCTGGAGCCTGCCCGTGATTCCACGCTTTTATGGCGTGTTCGACGGTCGCGGCCAGGCTCTTTCCCACCTGACGATCTCCGGTATGTCCCACTATCTGGGTCTGTTCGGGCGGCTGGAGTCGGGCGCGGTTGTCAGGGATCTTGTCCTGGTGGACGCCAATGTTGGTCGGGGACGCTATGTTGGCGCTCTGGCGGGCGAGAATGCCGGCACTGTCCGCGGCTGCGTCAGCAGTGGCGCGGTGGGCGAGGCACTGATCCTGGGCGGTCCGGTGGGGAGGAATTTCGGCGACGTGACTGACTGTCACAACGATGCCACCGTCGCCAATTCCGGCTCCGCGGGTGGTCTGCTCGGGGAGAACGGAGGCCAGATTGTTCGATGCGCCAACACCGGGACAGTGCGACCGGGGACAGACGTCCATCGCCATGTCTACGTCGGCGGGTTGGTGGGCTGTAACTTCGCTATCGTGACCCAGTGCTATAATCGTGGTTTCGTCGATGCTGTCGTAGACAGCCCGTGGCCAATGCCTGGCAACACCGCTGGATTGGTTGGCTACAACTCGGGTGTTGTGACCGACTGTTATAGCACCGGCCAGGTTAGTGCAAGCGGTTCAAAAGTGGGCGGTTTGGCAGGGTGCAACAGCGGGAGGCTGACCCGCTGCTACAGCGCGGGTCTGATCAACAACCCGGGGCAATCCCTCGGCGGCCTCGTAGGATTTGACCGGGCCCCGTCGCGGACCGGCTCCGGTCGCCAGGGAGAGGCCGTTGGCTGTTTCTGGGACACTCAGGCGTCCGGCAAGGCCGCCAGTGCCGGCGGAACTGGTAAGACAACAGAGCAGATGCAGACGGTAGCCACCTTCACAGACGCTGGCTGGGATTTTGTCGGCGAGACGGCCAACGGGGCTGAGGATATCTGGTGGATTGACGAGGGGCGGGACTATCCGCGGTTGTGGTGGGAGGCGGTGGAATTGATTCTGGATGATTGACTGTTGATAGGATGGGGGAACGCCGGGCGTCTGCCGGGGCGGTGCGGCCGTATCCCGGGCGCGGGGGAAAGGGAACTGACGACGGGAGAAATCGTTCGATCCGGCGGGAAACCCGTGCGGGGCGGGCTGCGTAGATATCTCAAGTAGTGGGGTTGCCTCAGGCCGGCGATGGGCCGGCTGGACGAGCGCTGCGAGTTTGCGTCGGGAGGGTGGTTTTTCGAAACACTTTTGCCTGGAGTTTATGAATTTTCGGTTGTAATCGCTTGAAGATGCGTTATGATTCCGTGTTCTCTTGTACAATGGTTTGAGGTCGTTCTTTGAAAGGGTTTGTGGATGCCGGCCGAAGTCAACAAGGATAAATGCACCGGGTGCGAGAGTTGCGTCAGCGAATGCCCGAGCAGCGCGATCAGCATGGTCAGTGGCAAGGCACAAGTGAACGCCGATGGCTGCGTCGACTGCGGTGTCTGCGTCGATGCCTGCCCGGTGTCGGCAATAAGCCTGTAAGGATTGATTATCAATCATCGATAATCGATTCGAACGTGGCCCCATCGTCTAGGTAGGTCTAGGACACCGGGTTTTCAACCCGGCGACAGGGGTTCAAATCCCCTTGGGGCTACTGGGAATTCCAGCAAGCTGTCTATAGAGCCGCGAGTTCCCGCGAGTACGAGCAAATCCGCATTTTCGGGGCCTTCCGAAGGTGCGGGTCTGCGCTCATCGCGGCCTGGTGCAGAGCGTTCCGCACCTGACTGCGCCGCCTTTTGCGCCGCCTTGGCGGCCCTCTCGAAGGGTTCATCCGGCACGCTCAAATAGTGCCGCTTCCCTCGTGCCTCTGGGTCTTGACCGAAGCAGATGTTCGGTCCAGATTCTGCGTCTCGGTGGTGAGCGATTCCGCGAAACGAAGCCAATTTGCAGGCCTGGGACTGTGAGGCAAACGCCTTGCGGCGTCGCTGCGAACCGGTGCGACAAGAACGTGGCGGATGAGTCGAGGTCTTGTCGCACGCGCCCGTTCGCGGCCGGCGGGGTCGGGGGTTGCCGTTGCGGGTCGGGTCGGCTACACTGCAGGGAGTCGCCGAAGGGGTTTGCGCCAGGCCGGCGGCAGGCGCGTGCAGATTGGGGCAGATCCTGGTGTCTGCATCGTGAGTGCGGGCGCCGTTTTCGTGACAAGGCAGGCAGAAGGAGGCAGCACATGAGCAGGATCACGCGTAGGCAGTTCGTCAAAGGGTCGATGGCCGCGGGGCTCGGCATGGCGATGGTTGGGCCCTTGTCGCGGGTGCGGGGGGCAAACGACGAGATCCGGGTCGGCGTCGTCGGGATCAACGGGCGGGGCGGGTCCCACATCAGCGCGTTCGAGGAGATGGAGGGCGTGCGGGTCGCGGCGTTCTGCGACGTCGATCACAAGGTGCTGGACAGCAAGGCCGCGGGGTTCGAAAAGAAGTACGCCCACAAGGTCGAGACCTACGTCGATATCCGAAAGATGCTGGAGAACAAGGACCTCGACGCGATCGCCATCGCGACGCCCAACCACTGGCACTCGCTCCAGACGATCTGGGCCTGCCAGGCGGGCAAGGACGTCTACGTCGAGAAGCCGTGCAGCCACAATGTGTTCGAAGGACGCAAGTGCCTCGAGGCCGCGCGAAAGTACAATCGCATCGTCCAGCACGGCACGCAGAGCCGCTCCAGCAAAGGCTGGGCCAGGCAGGTCGCGGCCATCGCCGGCGGCCAGTACGGCAAACTGCTGGTCTCCAAGGGCGCCGCCTCGAAGGGCTCCGCGACCGGCCGCTGGAGCATCGGCTTCAAGCCGATCCAGGACCCGCCGACCAACCTCGACTACAACCTCTGGCTCGGCCCTGCCGTCGAGCAGTCATATCACGATAATCTGGCTCCCTATAATTGGCATTGGTTTTGGATGTTTGGGAACGGTGAAATCGGGAATCAGGGTGTGCACCAGATGGACATCGCCCGGTGGGCGATCCCCGGCGCGACGCTGCCCGACAGCGTGATCAGCATGGGCGGCCGGTGGGTCAATTCGACGGAAGGGCATCCGCCGTTCACTGATCAGGCCGAGACCCCCAACTGCCAGTTGACCATCATGGATTTCGGCGGCACGCTGCTGGTGTTCGAAGTCCTCGGGCTGGTCGATCGAATCGGCCTGGACGGCAAGAAGTACCCGAACAATGTGGGCAACGAGTTCTACCTCGAGGCGGGCCTCATCCGAGGCGGCAAATTCTATCCCAAGGATTCCGACAAGGCCGAAGAACTGCCGAATCTCGACGTCAAAATGGGCCCCGGCGACCACTTCGAGAACTTCATCCACGCCATGCGCAGCCGCAAGACCGACGACCTCAACGCGGACATCCTCGAAGGGCACCTGTCCTCCGCCTGCTGCCACCTGGGCAACATCTCGTATCGGCTGGGCCAGCAGGTCGCCGGCAATGCAAAACCCGACGTCCTGGGCAGGCATGAGGAGATCGCCCGATCGTGGGACCGGATCGCCGAGACCGCCAAGGGCGCGATCGGCTTCGATCTGACGCAGAACACCTACCAACTCGGGGCGATGCTGACGTTCGCTCCCAAGGCGGAGAAGTTCGTGGGCAACCCCAAGGCCGACGAATTGCTGACCCGGCCCTACCGGGCGCCGTTCGTCGTGCCCAAGGACGTCTGACGCGGATCGCATCGCATTCGACTCGAAGGGGCATTTCGCCGATCGGGCGGAGCGCCCCTTCGTTTGCTTGCGTGAGGCCTGCGCTGGCGGATCGCGGACCTCAGCCGCAGGCCTTCTGCAATACGATCCCGGCGACGATCAGGATCAGGCCCACGACGGTCGAGGCCCGGATCTCCTCGCCAAGGACCAGGCCGATGAGCAGCAGCGACAGGAACGGGACCAGGTAGATCAGGTTCACCACGTGAGCGGTGGTCTTGGCGCTGCGGAGGGCCTTGAGCCAGACGAGAAACGTGATCCCCATCTCGAACAGGCCGATGTAGACGCCGCCCAGCAGGCCCCGCCAGGGGAGAGGGCCCGCTTTGCCCAACGCCAGCGTCAGGATCAGGATGTAGGCAAAGGCGAAGAGGAAGTTCAGGAACAGACGCACCGCCTCGTCCCGGCGGTCCTTCGTATTGAGCACCCAGAACAGCGCCCAGACGACGGTGCTGCCCAGGGCCAAAGCCACGCCGAGACCGCTGCTGAACCGAAAGGCCAGAATGTCCGCGGGCCGCTCGGGGCGCGTCGCGATGACGATCACGCCGAGCAGGCTGATGAGGATCGCCACGATGCTGACCGGCTTGATCCGCTGGTGCAGGATGGGGATCGACAGCAGCACCAGCGTCAGCGGCCAGACGAAATTGATCGGCTGCGCCTCCTGCGTCGGGAGCAGGGAGTAGGCCTTGAAGATGACCAGATAGTACAGGAACGGATTCAAAAGGCCCAGACCCGCCGACCAGAGGTAGTCGCCGGCCGTGAAGGACCGCAGCAGCCGCAGTCTGTTCGAGGCGACCAGATAGAGCAGGACGACGACCGCGGAGGTCCCCGAGGCGATGGCCAGCAGCGGCATCACGCCCACGTGGCGCAACGAGATCTTGAACGCCGAGGCGGCCGTGGCCCAGAAGACCACCGCCACCAGCGCATACGCATAGGCCAGTCTGTGCTGTCGGTCGCCGATCTGCATGCGGCGGGATTATACCACAGACCCGCCCTCGGTCCCAATCCGGATCGATGGTCCCTTCCCAGGATCCTGACCTGGCCACAGACGATGCGCAGGTCTTCGACTACTCTTCCCGCGACACGGCTCTTCCCGGCCCGCCGCACCAAGAACAGCCGACCCAAACCGCGGCTCTGGGCACAAAGCGATCGTCACACGCGGGAAAGAGGACCGGACACCGTCCCCTTCGCAAAGGCGTAATCCAGTGCCCGACCCCGAAGCCCCTGCTAGACCGTAGAGACTGAAATCTTTAAGTCCTGTATCTGAAGACATTTACAGAACGCCAGTTGGAAAAAGTACCTGACACCTTTATTCGCCTCCTGGACACAAATCGGTCGTCACACGACGGAAAAGGGACCTGACACCGTCCTGTTGCCTCGCAAAAGCGTAATCGAGTGCCTGACCCCGAAGTCTCCCCCCTGCACAGTGCGTGGCAGGACCTCCTTGTCCGATGAACTTCTGTCGCTGCTATTATAGCGGCGAGGACGTTCTGCCTTTCATGTCAGCTGGGCCCACATCTTCCCCATCTTCGGTCTTTGTTATGATTGCCCTTGACATTCTTCTGATGCAGGTCTACCATAATAAAGGCACGAGTTCGGAACGAATGGGGCCTTGGAAGAGGCCGAAGAAGCTTTAGTTCACGGACTGAGATTGCTGGAAGAGAATCTGAAATGCGCAAGTGTGGGCGCACAATCCGCCGGTTAGACGGTCCATCGCCAGGATTCTGGCGTTGCTGCTTCATGGCGGCTTATGGGCTGCATCCGTGCTTTCTCATTCTGGCTTGCGGTGTTGCTTCCGTGGTCTGCATATCTGGCTGCAAAAAAGATAGGGAATCAGTTGAATCCCTTGTTGCCTCATTAGGAGATGGAGACCAACGTGTCCGCTGCAGAGCAGCGGAGGCCTTAGGAAGGACAGGAGATGCGCGGGCGGTCGAACCCCTTATCGCTGTGCTGAAGACCAGCGATATCTACGTTCGCGGTGTTGCAGCAGAGGCGTTGATCACAATCGGCCAGCCTGCTGTTGAGCCTCTCATTGGCGCATTGGATGATGGTGATTTCTATGTCCGCTTCCTGGCCGCCACAGCTTTGGGAACCATACGAGACACACGCGCCATCGAACCTCTTATCAAGGCATTGAACGATGACGCCGAGTTTATACGGGTCAGAGCCGCAGAAGCGCTCGGGAGGATGGGTAACAAGAATGGGGTCGAAGCCCTTATCGGCATAGTGAAGGATGGGAGTTCGGGTCCTCTCTTTGAGGCTATGGAGGCCCTTGGAGACATGGGAGATACACGTGCTGTAGAACACGTTATGGTTGTGCTAGAGCATGAATCCGACCAGTACCGTATGAAAGCAGCGGAGGTTCTGGACAAGCTGGGTTGGCAGCCGAGAGACGAGAGAGAAAGAGCCACCTACCTTGTTGCCAAACAAGACTGGGGTGAGTGTGCGACAATTGGCGAGCCCGCATTACGGCCTCTTATTGCAGTTTTGCGGTATGATAACCCTTCTGCTTATAGAGCGCGCAGCGGAGCCGCGGAGGCCCTCGGGAAGATAGGCGACCCACGTGCAGTGGAGCCTCTTGTCAGAGCACCTAGAGATTCCGGTGCCGCAACGGAAGCCTTGGTGAGAATCGGTAGACCTGCCGTGGCATCTCTTATTGCTGCGTTACCGAGAGTCAGGGCCGTGCAAGCCCTCGGACAGATAGGAGATCCCTCAGCAATCGAGCCTCTCATGGCTTTGCTAGACTATCATGACGCTGATGTCCGCGGCAGCGCAATTGGAGCTCTGGGGAGCATCGGCGAACCTGCCGTTGAGCCTCTTGTTGTTGCGCTAAGAGACGAGTCTTCGATTGTACGGCGCAGCGCGGCGAGTGCTTTGGGATCCATAGGTGGCCAGAAAGCCATCTCCTCGCTTGTAGCTGGACTTCCAGACTGGTTTTCGGGCACGGCAGCGGCGCGTGCACTTCGAAGTTGTGCATGGCGACCTCAGAATACCGAGGATAGAGTGCACTTTGCTATTGCTCTGCGAAACAAAAAGGACCTAACCATCACGTGGTGGGAGACTCATCGTGTGTTGTTGGAAGATGTTCGATGTAAGGACTACAGAGTGATAGCGAATGCTGTCTATGCAGCGGTTGCGCTGGGCAGGGAAGAGCTTATAGACGATCTATGTCGCATATTGGATTCAGAGGGCGATCAGACTATGGCGGAATCCTTTCTGAACTCTGGAAACAAAGAACTATCGCGTGCTGCGTACCGCTGGGCCAGTAAGCGAGGATTGTCTGTGACGGAAGGTGAAGGCGCGCAGTTAGTCAGGTGGGGATCATGGTAAGCACGTTCTGCGGGAAGAGAAGGGGGAGGGCAGAGCCAGCTTGCAGAATACGAATTGGCGGTTTGGTTAAATCCGAGGACAGCGGGGGAGAGACGCTTGGCGTGGATGACAGTGGCTGGCATTTCTCTCAGGCTTGGTGGTCGTCGGCTTTTGACGGTCTGCTTTCCTCGAAGCAGGGCAGACTCGCGTCGATATAGGCCCAGGGGACGCCTCGTTTCGTCCAGGTCTGGCAGTTGGGCTTGACGAGATGCGATTCATCCAGGCATCCGGCTTTGAGGAAGACCAGATCGGGGCATTTCTCGGCTCGGGTGAACAGGGGCGAGCCGCAATTCGGGCAGAACTCGCGAGTGATCTTGCGGCCGCTGTCGGCGATGCTGGTGTAGCCTTTGACCTTGCCACAGACGATACGCAGGTCCTTCGCGCGGACGAGGAGGCCCACCGGGAACCCCAGGGGTCATCCATATAGGGTTCTTGTCAAGTACAAAAATACTCTCTCCGAGCCGAAATTCTTCTCGCCTCTGAATCCGGCGATATTTCGGCCTTCGGTTGTCTGCTGTTTTGCAGCGTGACATCCATCTCTCGAAACGTCCAAACTCTATCGTCCTGTTTCGCTCCTGCGAAGTTCGTTGGAGCAGCGTATCGAGTCCGCCGGCCACAATCCCGGCGGCTCTTTCGTGCAGTCATCCATCCGGATCTGGACCGCGGCCCCTGGGCTCTCGCACACGGGCCGGGTCCCATCCCGACTTCGTCGGGACCAGAACAACGTCAGTACCGCGTCCTGTTCACTCGTTTGTCGATCCCGCAGGATCGACGTGACAGCCCTGGAAGGGTGCCGAGGGACAGTCCCTATTTATCCCCGTGACCCCGAAGTCCGCCACGATGAGGTTTCCCAGTCGGTCGTAGAACGTTGGGTCGCCCGATTCATCGACGAAGAAATGGTTCTCGATGTCGATCGGCTTCTTCATCCGGCCTACCCGTTTCTCTGCCTGTCCTGCGGCCAAGGCCAGGTGTCCGCTTTCACCGCTTCGTAGTTGGCGTCGAGTTCGGGCTGCATCAGGATCAGGGCCGCGATCCGCCGGGCCATTTCCGTCACGTACTCTGCCTCCTCCACCCGCAGTCCGCGTCCGAGAAGCGCCTTCTCCCGGTAGCTCAGCCACTTCTTGATCACCTGATACCCGCCGATATGGTACTCCCAAACGCACTTCGGAACGTTCGACCGAGGTATAACCGAAAGTTGTGGATGGAGTGGCTGGGAGAAGCGGCGTATCATCC
>CALEZT010000168.1 GCA_937927975.1 uncultured Phycisphaerales bacterium | reverse complement strand
TGCCCGTATTCTACAAAGCCCCCAAATTTCGCGCCAGAAAAATTAGTCACACCCTCAGCACGCCATCGGGCGCACTTGGCCCTTTTATCGGAACTCCGTCCTGGAAAGCTGCGAAAATGCCGGGGCCCGCACCCTGTGGATGCAGGCCCCGGAAAGACATGCTGATTCTTCGCGATCAATGATCCCCGGCGATCCTATTGGATTCCCGCCAGGAAGCTGATCTCGAACGACGACAGAGCCCTGTCGAACAGGCGGACCTCATCGAGGGCCCCGTTGAACGGGTTGCCGCCGGCTCCTTCACAGGCGCCGAAGGCCATGCCCGCCTCGGTATCGGGGCCGAAAGAGAACCCCGCGGTGACCGTGCCCACTTTCTTGCCGTTGTAGTAGAACTGCGGCGTCGTCTTGTTGAAAGTCAAAACAATATGCGTCCACTCGCCGATCGTCAGCGCAGGAGCGCTGGCGCCGGTGATGTTGTAGCGGGCGAACGAAACGGCGCCTGTGGTCTGGTTGGCTTCGATTTGCCACATCGTCTGACCGTCGGCCCACGTGTCGCGTTTGCCCATCAGGCCCTGCCAGAAGGTGGTCAGGCCGTTCCACTTGGCCCACAGCGAGACACTCAGTTCCCCCGTGGCCTCCGAGGGGTTCCATGTGCCGAGGGCGACGTACTGGCCGCCGGCGCCGTTGAACAACAGGGCCTTGCCCATCCCCGCCGGACCGTCCACGTACACGGGGTCGCCCATCGCAACGCCGTCGCGACCGTTGCCGGAACCGTCGGTCGTATCGTTCTCCAACGCGTAGTAGGCCACGCCTGCGCCCGGATCGCTGGAGCCCTTGCGGCCGACGCGAATGTCGTCCACGTAGATCCGCCCGACGCCGCCGGCCTTGGGACTGGCCTTGTCGCCCACGCCGATGACCAGCTTGGCGACTCTCGCCGGGTTGACGCCGGTGAAGTTCTTGAGCGGGAAGCGAACCTCGGTCCACGCGCCCGACGTCACCGCGGTGGCGTTCGTGGCGGTGGCTTTCTTGCCTGCGTTGTCCTCGAGCGTGACGTACAGAGTCTCGGGACTGTTGTGCTGCGCCGAGTTGATGACCGCGCCTTGCCAGGCGCCTGTGACTGCGGCGCTGGTCGAGATGTTGTCGAACTGGTACGTCCGATCCACGCCCGCCACGTGCGAAGTCACGCACAGGCCGATGTAGACCGGGTTCTCCATCGCGATGAACGCCGAACCCATGGAAGTCCACGTCTTGCCGTCGGCGGAGACCGAGCCGGTGAGACTGCCACCGACCCGCTCCATCTTGACCCAGTACGGCGGAGCGACGACCGCGACGCTGTCACTGCCGGTCGAGACCCCGTTGGTCGCGACGCGGGACTGGAAGCTGGCGCCGTTGCCGCCGCCGCCGGTAATGACCATCATGGCATGGGTCGAACCGCCGTTGAGGCTGTCGCGAATCATCACGCCGCCCTTGGCCCAGGTGTTGGTGCCGGTGCCGTTGCTGACGACGCGGGCGATCATGTTGCCGTCGCCGGTGAGGGCCTTGAACGCGTAGGTGAATTCGTCGGAGTTGCCCCAGATGTCCGCGCCGGCGCCGGTCAGGGTGATCTTGCCGCCGGTTTCGGTGACCGCGACCGGACCCAGAGCGGGATAGCCTCGAACGAAGAGCGTCAGATCGGAGATGCCGTCGACGGTCCAGTTCTGCTGGGCGTCGAACACCCGCTCGGCCTCGCTGTAGAACGGGGCCTTGCTGTTGTCGTAGTCCATCGGCATCGACTGCCGGCCGCTCTGGACGATCGTCTGCTCGGCAAAGGGCGCCGTCATGTGGCCGACGGTCGATCCGCTGGCGCCGGTGGTCAGACCGTCGATCCAGGCTTCATAGATTCGGTCGTCTTCGATGTCGGTGTAGCTCTCGAAATCGTCGACAGCGGTGAACTCCGTGGTCGAGAAGCTCCAGACGTCGCCGGCCCGGATGGAACCGTCGTCGCTGACCTCGTCCACCTTCCAGAAGTAGGTCTTGCCGTATTCGAGACGATCCGCCTGAATGCGGGTCGAGGTCGCCGATTCCAGCAGCGCCGTCCCGTTGACGACCGCCTGCCGGTCGCCGCTGAGGTAGACCTTGTGCGAGACGGCTTCCCGTCCCGGCCTCCAGCTCAGCGTCGGCTCCAGCGCCGCGCCCTCGGAGCCGCTGGCCGGCGTGGGCTGGCGGGCGGTCGTCGGGACGTAGACGAAGCGGACCTCGCTCAGACCGACCTGCTGCACGAAACCGCCCCAGTTGCTCTGGATCGTGAGCTTGACGAACTGGGCCTCGATCCCGGCCAGATCGATTTCCGAACCTGCGTAGGTATCCAACCCGGAGGCCCGCGGGAGTTCCACGGTGTCCAGCGTGCTCCAGGTTTGCCCGTCCACGGAGTATTCGATCATGACGCCCCTGGCGCCGAAGCCGACCAGGGACTCCACTTTCTGATTCGAGTTCCACACGGTCATGCTCATCAGCCTGGAGACCTGCGGGAGTTTGTACTGAATCCAGGCCGGCAGCGGTTGGCCCGTTCCGGTGAGCCACATGTCCGTGTCCAGCGTCGAGTGCTGGCCTGCGGCGCTGAGACCCGAGCCGTTGACGGTCTTCTCCGGTCCCATGCCGGTCGTGGAGGAACTGGCCGTGGCGGTCACGCCGGTGAGCGTGTAGGAATAGGGTTCTGCAGTGAAGCTCCAGACCGTGCCCTTGAAGGTGGCCGGCGCCGACGGGGCGTTCACCTCGTCCACGCGCCAATAGTAGGTCTTCCCGAACTCCAGCAGGCCTTCCGGATCGAACGTCGCCTCCGTCAGGCCCGAGGCGGTGGGAACCGTGGCGTTGTTGACGTCGTCGAAGCTGGTGCCGAAGTAGACGTTGTGCGTCGCAGCGAACGGCCCGGGCTTCCAACCCAGGATCACCTCGCGGGCCACGTCCGTCGCGGAGGTCTCCGGCGTCGGGTTCTGGGCCCCGAACTTGTTCTTCACAACGGTCGGGACATAGTCGCCCTCATAGATCTTGGCGTCGTCGACCCAGAATTCCCCGATGGCGTAGCCGATGTGCATCGAGACCTGCCCCGGCGTGACGTTGCTGGAGAACACAGGGGTCGTCGTGTGGTACTCGACCCACTTGTCCGTCATGGTGACGACGAGCGAGTTGTATCCCGTCCAGGGGTCCGCGCCCAGCTCGGGCTTGAGCGTCGCCTGCATGGTGCCGGACTTGCACTTCAGGAAGACGGAAAACGTGTACTTCTTGCCGCTCTGATACGTGATCGTCGGCCGAGGCTGCAAACCGATCGCGTAGTTGTTGGCGCCCAGCGCGGTTACGTTGACGTGCAGACAGTACTTGCCCTCGATCGGTCCCTCGGGCTTCGCAGCGCCGACGCAATCCTGCACCACGGTCGTGGTCCGAGCCCCCGGCGAGTTCGCATAGCTGCCCCAGGGACTCAGGGCCCCCGATTCGAAACCGCCGTTCTGTACCAGGTTCGTCACGCTTTGGGCGTGGCCCGGGGACAAGGTCCATCCGAACAATAGAATCAGGGCCAGCCAGAGTACGCGAGATCTCATAGTCGTCTTCTCCTTCCTGCAGGGTCGCCGCGCGACCGAACTTCACGGACTTCCACCACACACGAATCGACAGACGCCGGGAAAAGCAACGTGGCGTCTGCGTAGTACATGAAAATCGGGGCCCGCACCATACGGCACGGGCCCCGGAAACAACCGAACTTCAGATCAAGGACCCGCAGCGACCTTATTGGCCCCCTGCCAGGTAGTTGACCTCAAACGCCGACAGCGGCCTGTCGTAGATGCGGACGTCGTCGAGGGCCCCGTTGAACGGGTTGCCGCCATTGGCCTCACAGGCGCCAAACTGCATCGCGGCCTCAGGATCCGTTCCGAACGAGAACGCGCCTTGGCCCGTCATCCTGCCGTTCAAGAAGAACTTGGCCGTCGTGCCGTTGAAGGTCACCAGCACATGGGCCCACTCCCCGATCGGAAGCTGCGGATTGCCGCTGGCCGGATAGGAGTCCGTCCGCGAGAACGTCAGGTTTCCCGTCGTCTGGTTGGCTTCGATTTGCCACATCATCTGGTTGGCCGCCCAGGTGTCCCGCTTGCCGATCAGGCCCTGGTAGAAGGTCGTCAGGCCGCCCCACTTGGCCCACAGAGAGACGCTCAACTGGCCCGTCTCGGCCGAGGGGTTCCACGTGCCAATGCTCACATACTGGCCACCGGCGCCGTCGAACTGCAGGGCCTTGCCCATCCCCGCGGGTCCGTCGATGAAGACCGGAGCGCCGACGATGGCGCCGTCATGGCCGTTGCCCGAACCATCCGTCACGCCGTTTTCGAGAGCGTAGTAGGCCACGCCGACGCCAGGATCGCTGGAGCCGACCCGCCCGACACGGATATCGTCGATGTAGATCCGCCCGGTGCCGCCGGCCTTCGGCGAGGCCTTGGTGCCCACGCCGATGACCAGCGACTTGACGGTGTTCATCTTCAGGCCCGCCGAGGTGAACTCGCTCAGCGGAACCTGCCACTGCTGCCACGTCATCGCGGTAGTCGCGGCGGGGTTGGGGTTCTGGATCACCTTGGTCTTGCCCGCGTTGTCCTTGACCGACAGGTACAGCCCTTCGATCGAGTTGCCTACCGGCTGATCGACCCCGATCGAGGCGGCCTGCCAGGATCCGGTCACGTTGCCGGTCGTCGCGACATTGGAGAACTCCGCCGCGGTTGCAGCCCCGGCGTTGTGGCTGGTCACGGCCAGACCGATCAGAACCGGATTGGTCATCACGACCGTCTGGGCGGTGCCCAACTGCGTCCAGGTATTGCCATCGGCAGACAGGAAGCCGGTGAACGCGTTGCCCTTGCGCTCGACTTTCACCCAATAGGGCATCGTCACCGCCGTGGTGCTGTCGTTGTTTGTCGACGCGCCGACGGCTGTGAGCCGGTGCTGGAAGCTGGCCCCGTTGCCGCCGCTGGGAGTAAGCGCCATGAAGGCATGGTTCGATCCGGTTTCGATGCTCTGGCGGATCATCACGCCACCCTTGGCCCAGACGTCGGTCTGCACGATGCTCTCCACGCGTGCGACGATCGTGCCGTCGCCGTTGAGGCTCTTGTAGACATAGCGGAACTCATCGCTGTTGTTCCAGATGTCGGCGCCGATGGCGCTGACGACGATATTGCCCGAGGCCAACTGGGCAAAGCCAGGGGCCTGGCCGCGGAACCACACGGTCAGCGTGTCGGCTCCACTGGCGGTCCAGTTCTGCGGCGTGTCGAACACCTTCTCGGCCTCGCTGAGGAACGGGGACTTGCTGTTGTCATAATCCACCGGCATCGACTGCCGACCGCTGTTGACGATCCCCTGCTCGGCAAACGGCGCCTGCAGGTTGCCGACGGTCGAACCGCTGGCGCCGGTCGTCAGGCCGTCGATCCAGGCCTCATAGATCCGGCTGCCTTCGTCGTCGGTGTAGCTCTCGAAATCATCGACAGCCATGAACTCCGTCGTCGAGAAGCTCCACACCTGCCCCGGTCGAACCGCCGCGTCCTCGGCGATCCCATCCACCTTCCAGTAGTAGGTCTTACCGTATTCCAGGCCGTCCGCCTGGTAGGTGACTCCCGTCGTAGTGTCGACCAGAGCGGTCCCATCGACCACCGCCTGACGGTCGCCGCTGAGGTACACCTTGTGCGAGACCGCGTCGCGTCCCGGCCGCCAATTCAAGACCGGTTCCAGCGAGAGGCCCTCGGCGCCGTTGGTCGGAGATCCGAGTCGCGCCGCGACGGGGATGTAGGTGAATCGAACTTCGCTCAGACCGGTCTGCGGCATGAAGCCGCCCCAGTTGCTCTGGATCGTGAGCCTGACGAACTTCGCCTCGATGCCATCCAGATCGATCACCGCCCCGGCGTCGCCGTCCGCTCCGCTGGCCTGCGGGATGTCCACGGTGTTCAGCGTGGTCCAGGTCTCGCCATCGACGGAATACTCGATCACAGTGCTCTTGGCGCCGAAACCGATGAAGCTTTCGACCTTCTGGTTCGAGTTCCACACCTTCATGCTCTCGAGCTTGTAGACGCGGTCGAACTTGTACTGGATCCAGGCGGGCAGCTTGGAGGTGGGACCGCTGAGCCACATGGCAACGTCCGTGGTGCTGTGCCGGTCGTCGGCCAAACCCGAACCGTCAACCGTCTTCTCGGGCCCCATGTCCTTGGTGAAGGAACTGGCCGTGGCGGTCACACCGGTGACCGTGTAGGCGTACGGTTCGGTCGTGAAGCTCCACGTCTTGCCTTTGAACGTGGCGGGAGCCGACGGGGCATTCACCTCATCGACGCGCCAGTAGTAGGTCTGGCCGAATTCGAGCACGGCCTCCGGATCGAAGCTCGTGTCGGTCAGGCCCGAGGCGGTGGGAACCGTAGCGTCATTGACATCGTCGAAGCTCGTGCCAAAGAACACGTTATGGGTTGCAGCGAAGGGACCGGCTTGCCAGCCAAGCACCACCTCGCGCGCCACATCCGTAGCGCCTTCGGCGGGGCTGGGATCCTTGGCCGCGTAGTTCTTCAGGAAGGCGGGGGGAACATAGTCGCCTTCATAGAGCCTCACGCCGTCGATCCAGAAATCGCCCGGCGCGAAAGCGAAGTGGAACGTGGGGCTGGCCGGCGTCACGTCCGCGGTCATCACAGGCGTCGTCGTCCAGAATTCCGTCCACTTGTCCGTCACGGTGACGACGACTTCGCCATAAGCCGTCCACGGGTCCGCCCCTCGTTCGGGCTTGAGGCGAACCTGGAGGGTTCCGGACTTGGTCTTCATGAAGCAGGCGAACGTGTACTTCTTGCCCTGCTTGAAGGTTTGACTGCCGTCGGTCATGCCGACATCCCAGTTGTTGGCCCCTGCGGCCGCGACCGTCACATGCAGGCAGTACTTGCCCTCGACCGGACCTTCGGGAACCGCAGCGCCGGCGCACTCGGTCACGACGGTGCCGACCCCGCTGCCGTAGATGCCGAACGGCCCGATCGCGCCGCTCTCAAAACCGCCGTTGGCCAGCAGGTTCACGACCTGCTGCCCCTGGCCGGCGCCGGCGCCCGCCAGTCCGATCGCCAAGGCTGCCATCAGCCACAATGTTCCATTTCTCATGATGCTTGCTCCTAACCCTCGGTCGCGATGCGACCTAACTCCAAAGAATTTCACAGGACTCTACCCGGACGGATGGACGCCGGGAACCTAACCATCGGGAAGGCAATAGAAATGATCACCACACACAGACTGTTCCTCCTGTCGAAAACGAATGCACAGCCACGCGACCCTCGGCCACACACCAAGGACGCGACAGACCGCGCGCATTGAGAACCGCCCGGAGACGGCAATTCCTGACGGCTATATCGACAAACGACCGGGTCGGAATCCAAAACGCGACCGCGGCCGTGAAGAAATGCACTCTGAAAGCCCCTGCGCTGCGTATGATGTGTCTGGTCGACCCCATAGCACCCACCTACGACGCTGTTCCGTGGGCCTGAAACGCTCGAGCCCATCCCTCACAACTTCTCCGGCCCTTAGGGCCCCCTCTTATCGGACATCTGACAGCATCCTATAATATCGGGTCTCGCAGCCGGAGTCAAGCGCAAAAGCGACCGTTAATCAACCACTTTGCGGCATTTCCCCGATGCCAAAGAGAAAGGGGACGCCGTGGGCGTCGGTTCGAAGAACCCAGACAACCCACGGCATCCCCGGAGGCAACGATCATCCTGCTGGTTCAAACACTCCTTACGGAGCGACGTACACCGGTCCCGGCCGGCCGACGAGAGCCGCCACTTCCGCGTCGGACAGGGCGCGGTTGTAGAGCCGAACCTCGTCGATCATGCCGTGCATGTACTCGGTGCCGGAGCAGTTGCCGATCCGCAGCTCCTGGCCTGCCTTCATGAACAGCGGCGTCCCGGTGAAGGTCACCGTCGACGCCAAGGCGCCGTTCAGGTAGATCTTCGCGGTATCGCTGGCATCGTCGATCACATAGACGATGTGGTGCCAGACGCCGGTCGGCAGAACGCCGCCCTGGGCTGCGGTGACGTCCACCGACGTGTTCAGCCAGACGGTGCCGTCGCCGATGTCGCCATGGACGCGGGTGGCCTCGACCTTCATGTCGAAGGTGTTGTCGCCGTTGAAACGCGTTCCGAGAATGGCCCGGAGAGCCGATACATTGGAGACATTGACCCAGGCGGCAGCGGTGAACGTGTTCATCGCCAGGTCCGCGGAGTACGGAACCGTCACGTACTGCCCGTCGGCGGTCATGTTCAGGGCCTGGCCGACCTTGCCGGCGACATAACCCGGCGAGCCGGTCGGAGTCGCGTGGTGCGTGCCGGCCGAGTCCTTGGCGTCGCCGTCGAACTTGTAGTAGGCGACCAGACCGGTCGTGCCCGGATCGACAGGCATCGCCGTCCCGGCCACGCTGGGGAACAAGCGAATCTCGTCGATGAACAGGCTGCCCTTGGCGCCGGCGCCTTCGACGCCGACCACCAGCTTCGTGATGTTCTTGAGGTTCGCGCCGGTGGCCGCCAGGTCGATCGTCCAGGGCATCCAGACGCTGATCGTCAGGTCCGAAGACGCGCCGCCGTAAACCACCTTGGTATTGTTGATCTTGACGTAGAGCTTTCCGGCGCCGGTGTTAGCTGGGTTGCCGAAGAAGTAGAGCGACAGGCCCTTGAGCCCGAACCTGGTCCAGTCCTGGCCGTCGAGGGTTCGCTCGGCCTCGGAATACGAGGCGCCGGAGGTGTTGTCGTATGCGAACGGCATGGACTGAGTGCCGAAAACGATCGTCTTCTCGGCAAACGGCGCCTGGCCATAGCCGACGATCGAGCCGTTCGAAGGATTCTCGAAGCCGTCGAGCCAGGTCTGGAAGATCGCGCCCTCGGCGTCCATATCGTCGTTGTAGCTCTCGAAACCTTCGACCAGAATGGAGCGGACAGTGGAGAAGCTCCACACCGGGCCTTCCCACGCGCTGGGCGTCTGGGCGTCGTTGACCTCGACCACCTTCCAGTAGTAGGTCGTTCCGAGGGCCACTTCCGTTTCATACGAGTTCTCGGTCACCGTGGCGACCAGAGGCAGATTGGCGGCGTCGGTTCCCAGGAACACCTGGTGCGAGCCCGCGTCGCGTCCGGGCCGCCAGGAGAGGGTTACTTCGGGAGCCAGACCCGCAGCGCCGGAAGCCGGGCTCGGCTTGGCGGCCACCGTCGGGATCTGGAAGAAGCGAACCTCGCTCAGGCCGTACTGCTTGACGACCCCGCCCCAGTTGCTGACGATCGACACCTTGACGTACTGGGCCGCGGCGCCGCCGAGATCGACGGTCGTGTTGGCGGTGTAGGTCGCTGCGCCCAAACCCTGTGCGAACTCGAACTCGCCGAGCGACGTCCAGGTCTGGCCGTCGAGCGAGACCTCGACCGTGGCAGCCTTGACGCCCCAGCCGATGGCTGGCTCGGCCGCCTGGTTGGAGTTCCAAACCAGCATCTTGTCGAGTTTGTAGGCCCGGTCAAAGGCGTACTGAATCCACGGCTGCGCATCGTTCATGGCGCTGAGCCACATGGTCTCGCCCGAGGTGGAGTGTGCATCGTTGACGCTGAGGCCGGAGCCATCGACGGTCTTGCCGGGTCCCATGTCGGCCAGGCTGACGCTGGAGGCGGTGGCCGTGATGGAAGCGCCGGCAATCGCGTAGGAGACCGGCTCGACCGTGAAGCTCCAGACCATGCCCTTGGTCACCGTGAAGTCGGGGGTTCCGCCGACTTCATCCACGCGCCAGAAATAGGTCTTGCCAAGTTCGAGCCGGCCTGGGTCGAAGGTGGTCTCATCCTGGCCCGCGCTGACGAGCACGCCTCTCGGATCGGCCGAAGTGGCGGCATCGACGTCGGCTGCGGAGAGGCCTAAGTAGACGTCGTGGGTCTCGGCGTCATCCGCGGCGCCCCAGGACAGCACTGATTCCCGGTAGACGTCGGTGGCCTTATCCGAAGGCACGGGCTTGATGGCCATGCCGCTGGGGACCACTTCGTTGGTGATGCCGTAGAGGTGCACGCCGTTGTTGTTGTCGTTGGTGAGGAACCTCATCGTGACGTTGGCGTCGTCGGAGATGAAGGTGTAGTCCAGGTAGTGGGCTCCGCCGCCGTCGATCTCCACGTCGATCACGTCGGAGAAGACGCCGTGGTGGCCGCCGTCGCCCTGGATGGTGATCGTTCGGGCGGTCGCGCCGCTGCCCCAGGAGCGATAGTAGTACCGAGTCGAATACGTCATGCCCGGCGTCAGACCCGAGAGGGTCAGTTGAACTCCGGCGCCAATGGTGGTCGAACCGCTGTGATAGATCATGTCCGTCAGCAGCCCCCGCGAGTTTCCATCGGCCTGCGAGGCAGTGTCGCTGCCGGCGTGGATGGCGACGGAAACGGCGGCGCGAGTGTCGGTGATGGTGTAGGCGAATCCTTGCCTGCTCGTGCCGTTGAAGGCTGCGGTTATCGACGCGGTCGGGCCTTGTTCGAAGGCAACCCCGTTGATGGTGACCGGGGCATTGGACCCGAAGTCGAAGGTGTGCGTGTAGATCTTGTCGACGCTGATGCCGATGGCGGCGTCGGTGCCTGTGACAGGCAGATCCACAATGGTCAGCGTCCCGGCCTGGCCAGCCGAGACGAGGGCCACGACGACAAGGAGCACAGCCGGAATCCTTGCCAAACGTTGCCCGAGGGAAACACTCGCTTTACGCATGATTCAGTCCTCCTATAATCCTCAATCCGTCGGATCTTACTGCCCACACGGGACCGATTCACTCGATCCGACGAGAATACCCGTCGCGCCATAGGCGATACCTGCCTATCTTAACCATTATAGGCATCTACAACCATGCTCTTTAGACAAAATTATGCCGCATCCATCATTTTACCCATGATCCCTGCACAGGGCGACGCCATGCGAATGTGGAAAACCCGCATTCCTCTGTCGCGATGGCCCGGCTCATGATAGAATCCGAGCACGCGTCCCCTGAGAGACGCAAACGCCCCAAGGCGGCAGTTCAATCATGGGAGTGACTGCGATGACGCATCTGGCGATTCAGGTCGTGTTGGCGACGGGTCTGCTTGCCCTGGACGCGCCCCGACAGATGGAAAACCTCACCCGCGGCGTCGTGGCGGTCAAACAGCCCGGAGGCGTCTACGTCGGCTGGCGGCTCTTCGGAACCGACCCCGAGGGGATCGCCTTCAACCTGTATCGCGTCGCAGGCGACGCCGGACCGGTCAAAGTCAACGAATCCCCCATCGCCGGCGCCACGAACCACGTCGACACGAAGGCCGACCCGAACCTGCCCCTGCGGTACTTCGTCCGACCGATCGTCGAGGGCAAAGAACTGGCTGCTTCCAAGCCCGTCGGGGCCTGGGAGGACAACTATCTCGAAATCCCGATCCAGCCCATTGGCGACTATCGCCCGGGCGACGCCTCCGTGGCCGACCTCGACGGCGACGGCCAGTACGAAATCATCCTCCACCAGGTCTCGCGCGGGCGGGACAACTCCTTCGCCGGCGTGACGGGAACCCCGGTCTTCGACGCCTACAAGCTCGACGGCACTCACCTGTGGCGGATCGACCTCGGGATCAACATCCGCGAGGGCGAACACTACACGCAGTTCATGGTCTACGACCTCGACGGCGACGGGCGGGCCGAGATGGTCTGCAAGACCGCCGATGGAACCAAAGACGGCCTGGGCAAGGTCATCGGAGACGAAGACAAGGACTGGCGCACGCTCAAACCAGGCGACAGAACCGACGGACGCATCCTCGACGGTCCCGAGTTCCTCACGGTCTTCGACGGTCGGACGGGAGCCGCACTCAAAACGGTGGACTACATTCCGAGCCGCGATCCCATCGACGGCTGGGGCGGCATCGGCGGCAATGGCGGCAACGACAGCTACGGCAACCGCTGCGACCGATTCCTCGCGTGCATCGCCTACCTGGACGGCGTGCGTCCCAGCGTCGTGATGTGTCGCGGCGTGTACGGCAGGACCGTCCTGGCCGCCTGGGACTGGCGAAACGGCGAGTTGACCAGCCGCTGGGTCTTCGACTCCGGCATCAGTATGCCACCCTTCTCCGACGCATCGCCCTACTCCGGCATGGGCGGTCACTCGCTCTCGGTGGCGGACGTCGACCGGGACGGACGGGACGAGATCGTCTATCACGCGATGGTCGTCGACGACAACGGCAAAGGCCTCTACTCCACCGGCTGGCGCCACGGCGACGCCATGCACATCGGCGACTTCTGTCCCGACCGGCCGGGCCTGGAGGTCTTCACCGTCCACGAGAACGAGGACGACACCGTCCGATTCCAGAGCCCCGGCGCCGCGATGCGCGACGCGAGAACGGGTGAAGCGATCTGGAAGCACAGCCCCGGCATCGACGTCGGCGGCGGCCTCGTGGCGGATATCGATCCGCGCCACCACGGCTGCGAAGCCTGGGGCGGCCCCGGCGGTCTGCGGGATTGCGCCGGAAATCAGATCGGTCCGGCCCCACGATCGAGCGGATTCGCAATCTGGTGGGATGGCGACCTGTTGCGCGAGCTGATCGGAGGCTCGAACGTCACGAAATGGAACTGGCAGACGAATACCGAGGACAGGATTTTCGCCACCGGGTCCCGCCCCGGCGGCCGCGGCCCGAACCTGACTGCCGATCTCCTGGGCGACTGGCGTGAAGAGATCCTGATGACCGCCCCGGACGGCAAGTCGCTTCGACTGTACACCACGACGATCCCGACGGAGCATCGCCTCCACACGCTGATGCACGACCCGCAGTATCGCCTCTCGATCGCCTGGCAGAACGTGGTCTACAACAAGCCGCCGCACATGAGCTTCTTCCTGGGCCAGGGGATGGCCGCTCCGCCTCGTCCGAACATCACGCTCATCGGTTCCGGCGAGGCCCTCCGGTAGGGGCGACGCACGCATCGCCCTCGCATAGAACAGAGGGTATTACTCAGGATAGGGACCCTCGAAAATCTTCGCGGAGGCAGCCTTCTCGCCGCCGGGCAGATAGGGCAGAGCCGCTCGCGTCCAGTGGCCGGCGTGCTCGCCTCGAACCACATATCCTTCTGCGAATAGACAACCATCGAGCCCTCTCGCATAGAGCTCCGCTGAGAACAACTTGCCCTTTTCGCCGGGATAGCCCACCGGCCAGGTCAGACCATGGAAGAAGGCCCTGGGCCAGGTTTGGCTGGGCATTTGGGAATCGAGGCAATCCACGATCAGCAGACGCCGTTCGTTGGCTTGCCCCAAGGGGACCGCGCCGACGCTGTGGCCGACAACGCCGCAGTTGAGACGGATTACGAAGAACTCGCCCTGCCCTGCCCCCCGGTACAAGGCCCCGACCAGGTCCGTGCCGCGCACGCAATCGAGCTTGCCGGCGTCCAGACAATCGGCCAGAGTCGGGATGCCGCCGACATAGTTCTCCCATCCCTTCAGGATGCCGTTCACCAGGCCATGAGCTCGCAGAATCGTCACATCCCGCGTCCCGGCCACAGCCCCGGCCGCATTGAGGATACGCGGATCGTAGCGATCAGACCAAGGGAATCCGCTGCTGTGGAGCCCGGCGCGGTAGAACAGCACGTCCATCAGTTCCGCGATCGTCACGGCACGGTGCGATTGTTCAAAACGCTGAAGGACCAGAGCCATCTGTTCGAGCACGCCCGCGGAGGCGGCGCGAAAGAGCATGTTGGCCAGGTAGGACCGCTCGAAAGGCGCCGCAGCCGCCCGATCCCAGACCACCCGAGTCGCAGGCGACAGGCGGCTTCGCACGGTCAAAAACGCCGACCGAATCTCCGGCGGCATCCAGCGGGCGGCCGGCGTATTGGACAACTCCTGGGAGACGACCGTCGCGGCCCATGTCGCAGGAGGTCCGAACAGCCCTTCGGCCTGGCGCTCCACCTCCAGGTAGTTCACGCACAAGGCGACCATCTGGCCGGCGGCGGGAAGGCAGGACTCCTGGTCCTTCCTGGGCTCCTGGGCGACCCGTTCCGTCCACTCGAACGCCGTCCGGCATCGGGCCTGGAAATCCAGCGACACAAGGTGGCTGTCCAGCAGGACGTTGAGCCAGCGGTGCAGATCCGCCAAGGCGAAGGCCGCAGCCGCCAGTTCATCCGCCCAGATCCGCGAGGAGAGCGAATCCCCCGCCGCAACGGCCGCCTCCAGCCGGCGAAGGCACTCCGCAGGCCAGGCCGGCAGGACCGACACGCCGCCGACCGAAGGCATGGCTCCGCCGCGGATAGAATCAGCCAGTTCCCGAGTGACGGTCGCCAGTCTCTCCGCTCGGACCAGCGCCGAGGCGTTGGCGTCTCGCTGCCCGCGCAGAAACGGACGCAGCTTCATCTGACACCATTCATACAACGCCATGGGGTTTTCAGGCGACTCGCTGTAGAACGCCACGATTCGCAGTCCGATGCCACCAGTGGGACTGCCCTGCAGAACGACGCGGTGGTCCTGGAGGTCTCGCGTGATACAGGTGGGGTCGCCTTCGGGACGTTGCCCAAGAAGGACGGCCCGGCTCTCCGCCAGAGTCGAGTCGATCTCGGAGACAAGCTGCATCCGATGGACGTCGGACCCGATCTGCGGCGCCGGCGGCGGACCCAGGTCGTTGGAGGACCACGTCGAATGCGCAGCCCATGCCGCCAGACCCACCAAAGCCAGTGAAATCGCCAGGAATACACACGTGGTCGGCGCAGTCCAAAAGCCCCGTCCCTTCGCAGGAACGACCGTCGACTGCGTTCGCTGTGGTTTCCGGGGCGAACGTTTGTTTCGGCGTTTGCTCACATTCACATTCAGACCGCATTCTGACGACAGACTCCGGGCATGACGGACGAAATCCGCGTGGGGAGAAGCAATCGGGCGTGCGAAGAACGCCCCATCCCTCAAACCCGGCGTAAGAGCCGCAAGAACCCCCTTGGGAAATGCGAGAGGCTTTGGCCTGCTCGAGAAACCACACCATTCTGGGCTCTTTTATTCGGTAGGACCGGGCTTAACCTTCTCCAAAAGCCAAATCTGTCTAAAAACCGCGCAGACGCGGCGCAACACAGCACCCCCGCCGTCAAAAATCCAGACGAAACACGCGCCCAGGTCTCAACGGGCCGACACTGCACCGGCTGCTTATCTAGCTTGATAGTAGCAGAAAACCCCCGGCGGTGACAGAAATGGCGAGATTATTTTCAGTCGATGGACGACGGTCCTCGGGGCAGTGGGACGTAGGACACGTCATACCCCGTCTCGCTGAAGGTCAATCGAGCATCGTACTGACTGTTGAACAGGTAGCCGAATTGGGCGGTCGCAGCCAAGGGGTTGGCTTCGTACGCCTCCGCGAACCGGTTGTGCTCCTGGCCGTGCCTGGCGATCTCCAGGGCCGAGGTGGCCGCGGTATAAAGGTTGGACAGTTCGGGATTCTCAGCGAGCAACTGCTCGATCCTGGCTGCGTCGGGATGATCGTTCGTGACCTTCAACCGACCGCTGCGGGAATCCTCGGCCAGGGAAATCGGCTTGGTCGTGTCGACGCCGTTTGCCTCCAGGAACTGTTTGAATTGCTCCTGGAACTCTTCGAGTTTCTTGTTCGCGAACTTCATCAGATCGTTCAGCGTGATCGCGTCTCCCGACTGACCGCCAAACAGAGCCGACAACTGCAACGCCTGCGGCGAGAGCGTGGCTGAATCCGTCGGGGTCGAGGTCTTCTCTGTGCTCGTCCTGGACGCGCCGCTAACGCCGTAAATCTGATTCAACGCCGCTGTCAACGACCGATCTACCGCCGAAATCGACATGTTCTGCCCTTCCTTCTGAAGTCACTTGCACAATCCATACAGCCAAGCAAGAAAACGTGCAAATCCCGTGCCGAAAGGGCCGTACAGCGAAGAATGGGGTCCCAAACGACCTGTGGCGTTCACGGGTTCTCCGTGTTCGGCGCGACTTCAGGAAAAAATCTCCGATCGCCAGGAAAATCCTTCTCCCGGTCAGACCGACCGGCGGCGGACCAATTCGGTGGGCAGTTTGATCGTCACCGGTTCCACGGACCCCTGGGATTCGAGCTGCTCAATCAACAGAGTGACCGCCAGATCCGCCATCTCCTCGATCGGCTGTCGCACCGTCGTGATGGGACAATCGAAGTACTCTGCGTTGGGCATATCGTCGAATCCGAGCAAGCCCATCTGGCCGGGAATAGCGATCTCGTGCTCGCGGAGAGCCCGCAGGGCGCCCAGCGTGACCAGGTGGCTCATCGCGAAGATCGCGTCGGGACAAGGGTCCATCTGCAAGAGCCGTTTGGCCTCCAGATAGCCGTTCTGCTGGCCATAGAGATCACCGACGATCAATCGGTCGTCGACAGGAATCCCGTGTTTCGCATGGGCGTCCCGATAGCCTCGAATCCGTTCATCGTTGATCCAGGAATGGGGAAGCCGCTGAATGCAGCCGATCCGGCGGTATCCCGATTCGATCAGGTGCTCGGTTGCTTCGAAGGACCCGTTGTAGTTGTCCACTCCAACGCAATGACACCCCAGATTCGGGCCGATGCGGTCCACAACAACCATCGGTAACCCGCGGAGGGAGAGCCGGACGATGTGGTCCCATTGTCTGCCGACCGGCAGCACGAGCAGCCCGTCAATGTCTTGTTCGAGCAACTGCTCGATCCGCTGCACCTCGGTCTCGGTGTCCTCCAAAGTATCGCAAACCAGCACCGAGAGCCCGGAAGCCGCAGCCCGGCTCACGATCGTGCGGGCCAGCCGGCCCAGGAAGAAATGGGAAAGATCCGGGATGACCAAACCCAGGGTCCGGGTCCGCAGGGGTTTGGGTTTGAAGACGCTGTGACCGTGCGTATAGCCCATCCCCCGGGCGGTCTCGAAAATGACCTTCTCGGTCTCCGGCCGAATCTTGTAGACACTGCCGTGACCGCTCAGCACCCTCGAAACCGTCGCCTCCGAGAAACCGACCTTCTCCGCAATCCGCTTCAGCGTAACCTTTGCCATGCCCAACCAGATCCACGCATCGACCCTTGTCCGCACGATCCAAGTCTGAAACGTGGTATCATTCGTGGGAGCACTCGTCAAGAAAAAAGCCGTGGCTCCGGGGATGCACACCGAAGCCACGGCGGATGGTTCGCTTCAGATGAGCGTACCGCCCATCGTCTGCGTCGCAATTGCACCTACTGGCCGATCGGACGGCCGAAACCGATGTCGTCGATGTAGAGCGTTCCGACGCCGCCCTTGACCGGGGCGGCCTTGTTGCCCACGCCGATCATTAGCGACTTGACCGCGTTCATCTTCACGCCGGCGGCGGTGAATTCGCTCAGCGGAATCCGCCACTGCTGCCAGGCCAGGAACGCCGTGGCGGCGGCGCTGGGATGCTGAACCACTTTGACCTTGCCGGCGTTGTCCTTGACCGACAGGTAGAGCCCTTCGACCGAATTGCCCGCAGGCTGCGCGACGCCGATCTCCGCCGCCTGCCAGGAGCCGGTCACGTTGCCGGTCATGGAGATATTGGAGAACTCCGCGCCGGTGGCCACCGCGGCGTCATGGCTGCACAGAGCCAGGCCGATCAGGACAGGACCGGTCATCGGGACCGTCTGCGCGGTGCCCAACTGCGTCCAGGTCACACCGTCGGGGGAGATGAATCCCGAGAAGGCGTTGCCCTTGCGTTCGAGCTTGACCCAGTAGGGAGCCGCCACGACCGCGCCGGGGTTGTCGTTATTCGTCGAGGCTCCGGCCGCTGCGAGACGATGCTGGAAGCTGGCGCCGTTGCCGCCGCTGCTGCCGCCGGGGGTGATGGGCATGAAGGCGTGGACCGAGCCGGGCTCGATGCTCTGGCGGATCATCACGCCGCCTTTGGCCCAGGCGTTGCTGTTGTAGATGCTCTCGACGCGGGCCACGATCGTGGCGTCGCCGTTGAGGGTCTTGTAGGCCAGGCGGAAGGCATCCGAGGTGCCCCAGATGTCGGCGCCGATGCCGTTCATGATGATGTTGCCGTTGCCTACCTCAGCGAAGGCCGGCGTCTGGCCGCGGAACCACAGGACGAAGCTGTCGGCGCCGTTGCCGGTCCAGTTCTGGGGGGTGTCGAAGATCAACTCCGCTTCGGAAAGGGAGAAGCTCGCGGAATTGTCGTACGTCAGAGGCATCGACTGTTTGCCGCTGTGGACGATCCTGCGTTCGGCGAACGGGGCTTCCAGATAGCCGACGGTCGAACCGCTCTTGCCGTCGGTGACGCCGTCGATCCAGAACTCGTAGATCCGGCTGCCCTCGTCGTCGGTGTACCCCTCGAAGTCGTCGATGACCGCGTATTCGCGGGTGGTGTAGTTCCAGACCGCCCCTTCGTACACGCTGGGCGTCTCGGCGTTGTTGACCTCATCGACTCGCCAATAGTAAGTGGTTCCGAACTCCACCGCCGCAGGGCCGAAGCTGTGATCAGCCACCGTTGCAGCAGGCGCCGTGCCGGCAGTCACCGCCGCGGCGTCTTTGCCGAAGTACACCTTGTGCGAAGCGGCTTCGCGTCCCGGCCGCCAGTTCAGTTCCGCGTCGAGATCGACGCCGGTGGCGCCGACCGCCGGAACGGGCTCGCGAGCCTGGACCGGAATGTAGAGGAACCGGACCTCGCTCAGGCCGGCCGTCGGCAGGCCGCCCCAACTTGCGAGGATCGTCACTTTGACGTATTTCGCCACCGCGCCGCCAAAGTCGACCGTGGTATTGTGGGAATACCCCGACTGCCCCGGCCCCCTGGCGAACTCCGGCACTCCGGCCAGTTCCGTCCACGCAGCGCCGTCGACCGAGTACTCCACCTTGACGGTCTTGGCGCCGAAGCCGATGAGCATCTCGATCAACTGGTTGGAGTTCCATACCCACATCTCATGCAGCTTGTACGCGGCATCGAACTCGAACTGAATCCAGTTCGACGCCCCGCCGGCGCTGGTCCACATGTGCGTCGCTTCGGTCGAATGCCCACCGTCCGCGTCGAGCCCGGAACCGTTGACGGTGTTCTGGGGCCCCATTCCAGGCTGAAAACTGGAGGCGGTGGCGGTGACGCTGCGGATCGGATACGCGTAGGGTTCGACGGTGAACGTCCACACGGCGCCCTTGGCGACTTTGCCGTCGGCGCTGTTGACCTCGTCGACGCGCCAGTAGTAGGTTTGGCCATAGGCGAGGACGCTCTGGGGCTTATAGGTCGTGTCGGCCTGGCCCGCGCTGACCGCGTCGGCCAAAGCCGCGTTATTGACGTCCGCGAAACTGGTGCCCAGGTACACGTTGTGGGTCGTCGCCCCCTCTCCGGCGGTCCAGCGAAGCTCAACATCGCGAGCGACATCCGTCGCCCCGTCGTCCGGCACAGGTTCGCTGGCCAGCGAGGCCGAAGTCCGCGGCATGGCCGCTACGCCCAGCATGTTCCCGCCATGGCCCTCGGTGCAGCCGCCCAGCGTGACCGTGCCGCGTTTGACCGCCAAGGCAAAGATGGAGTAGTATTGGTTGATGCTCCCGTCCGCGGATTCATCGATGCCGATGTCCTCGCCTGTGTCCACAAACCCCAGGGTGGTCAGCCACGGCATCCCGGTGATGTTCGGCGCCACTCCCTTGCCGCCCGCGGCGCCGCCCATGCGGTTGTCCACGAACACATAGATCGTCGCGTCCCTCGACACCGTGACGTCCAGTTCATACCTTGACTGGTTCTTGTTGTCGTTGGCCAGCAGGATGTATTCGGCGCCGAGCACGAGGGCCGGGACATCCTTGTAGATGTGGACCCGGTCCAGGAAAGTGACGGACCCCTCCGCCAGCGGAGCGGCCCCCACCAGCGGCGTCTCCGGGGCGTCCGTGTCTGTGTTGCGATGGGCGAGCCCGGTGATCAACTGGGCCTGCGCCGAGCCGACCAGCAGGCCCAGCGCCAACATCGATAGAATGAATGATTTCCGGCACATACCTGTTCTCCTTCGATCCCACACACACATGAAAACGGTTGATGCGACCGTCCAACGGAGAAGGATCCCATGAGGTCGTCCTTCGATGCGGACGGACGCAGACGTCAGCAATCGAATACTCAAGCGTTCCTGGACTGAATATGCCGGCGGATTCTCGGTTCGTGCGAACCTGCGGTGCTGCCGGGATGACTCACTGCGAAGGAATGCAGGACCGTCGCCCGCCGCTGTTGCGGCGGGTCCCGAAGAATCCGCACCACACTTTGCCCTTTTCGAAGAACCGATCGTGTGGGCCACACGATCCTCAGGACACGCGGGGACAGTGAAAAGGTGTGGATCACCGCGTGGTACTCCCGGTCCCAGTAACGTGGGACCGCTTTTTCGTTTCTGTATGCTTTGGTTCCCCTTCCTGCCCCAGACGGGGCAGGAAGGGGAACCGAGAACCACTTCACATCCGGCGCAAACGCCGGAGGCTTGACGAAATTGACTCTTACTTGCCGATCGCAGCGATCGTGTAGAAATTGAAGGTCGAATCCTGGGCGCCGAAGACATAGGTGCCTGCGGCCAACTCGGCCGCGAACACGCTCATCGGACGGTCCACCGTGGCGCTCTCGCGGATGTAGAGCTTCAGGCCGGTGTTCTTGAATTGACCGGGCTGCGCGAACGCCGCAACCACCTTGTCCACCGCAGCCTGCTGACCGGTGATCCGATCGTCGCAAGTGAGGTACACGGTCGCGGCCCGAGCCAGAGTCACGGTGTACGTGACGTCGATCTCGCCGGCCGTCTTATCCTGGTTGAACATCAGAACGTAGTCAGCGCCGATCAACTCCGCAGGCGTGTTGGCCCACGGATAGGGGCGATCGGAGAAGACCGTGGCTCCATCGCGGAGACCCGCGACGAGGAACAACGGCGTCGTGCTGTCGGTGAACGTGGTGATGGGCGACGCGTCGGTCCGGGTTCCCGGCTGGCCTTGGGCCCGCACGACAGCGGTGATGACCGGCGCCTGGGCGGAAGCGGCCACCGTGGAATAGAGGCCGATGTCGTCGATGTAGAGGGTGCCCATGCTGCCGGCGCCTTCGACGCCGATCGTCAGACTGGTCACCTTGCTCAAATTCCCGGTGACCTTGGACAAGTCGATGTTCCACGCGGCCCACAAGGGCTTGGCGATGTCGGCTGCGTCGCCGCTGTAGGCGACCTTGACGCCGTTGATCTTCACATACAGCTTGCCGTTTCCGGTGTTCTCGGCCAACCCTCGGAAGAACAGCGAGAGACTCTTGACCCCGCTGGCGGTCCAGTTCTGGGCGGTGGCGAAGGTCAGCGTCGCCTCGGAGGTCGCCATCTTCGTGTTGTCGTACGCCATGGGCATCGACTGCGCGCCGCCATGAACGATCGTTTTCTCGGCGAACGGAGCCTCCATATGGCCGACGACCGAACCGCTCTTGCCGTCGGTCATGCCGTCGATCCAGAACTCGTAGATCCGCGATCCTTCGTCGTCGGTGTAGCTCTCGAAGTCGTCGACCACGAGGAATCTGCGAGTGGCGAAGCTCCAGACATCGCCTTCATAGACGCTCGTGCCATTGACCTCGTCGACGCGCCAGTAGTAAGTGCTGGCCAGATCCATGGTCGCAGGGGTGAAGCTGTGATCGACCGCCGTCTGGGCCGCCACGGCGCCGCCGGCGACCGCGTCCTTGTCCTTGCCGAGATACACCTTGTGCGAGCCGGCTTCGCGTCCCGGACGCCAACTCAGCGTGGCGTCGAGCTCGATGCCGGTGGCGGCATCGGCAGGCACAGGCTGGAAGGCCTGCACAGGAACGTAATAGAACCGCACCTCGGAGAGACCGCCCTTGGAGACGCCGCCCCAAGTGCTCTCGATGGTCAGCTTCACGTACTTGGCGACCACGCCGCCGAATTCGACCGTGGTGTCGTGTTTGTTGGTGGCCACACCGGGCGCCTGTGCGAACTCGGGCACCCCGACCAGTTCCGTCCAGGCGACGCCGTCCTGGGAGTGCTCGACCGTGACGCCCTTGGCGCCGAAGCCGATGAAGGCCTCGATCATCTGGTTGGAGTTCCAGACCCACATCTGGTCGAGCTTGTAGGGCTTCTCGAATTCGTACTGGATGTAGGCGGGCGACACATCGCCGCTGAGCCACATCGTCTTGGCATCGACCGAATGCTGGTCGTCGGCGTCAAGGCCGACGCCGCCGACGGTGTTCTCGGGACCCATGGCCGCCTGGAAGCTGGAGGCGGTGGCGGTGACTTTTGTGATCGGATAGCTGAACGGCTCGACGGTGAACGACCAGATGTCGCCCTTGGTGACCTTGGCGCTGGTGGCGTTGACCTCGTCGACTCGCCAGTAGTAGGTCTGGCCATAGAGGAGACCGACCGGATCGTAAGTCGCATCGGACATTTCATCGCCGACCGTCCCATTGGTGACCTCATCGAGATCCGTGCCCAGATAAACGATGTGCTTGGCGACGTTCGCCGGCGCGGTCCAGCTCAGGATCGTGTCGCGAGGAATGTCGGTTGCGGCGTCGGCGGGAGACGGCTCCCTCGCCTTCGTCGGAGCGATCGCCTGCGTAATGTCGATGAAACAGATCTTGGCATTGGAAGCGCCCGGCGCAGGCTTGATCGACAGACGACCATCCGTGACGACCACACCATTGACCGTGTACTCGTCGAAGTTGTCCTGACCATCGGGGTCTGTGACGATGACGCCCTCGACGTCCAGGGTGTTCGTCTGGTCGGTGTTGCTCGCATCGCCGCAAACAATGAACAGGTTGTACTTGCCGGCGGGCAGGGCGATTTCCCACGTCTTATCGGCGTTCTTGGAAAAATGGACCAGGGTGTCGTACCGCTTGTCGGGGTTGGCGTTACGTTCCCGGTCGTCCGCCGTGGCGGAAGCGCTCCAGCCGTAACTGTAACCGTTGCCTCGGTCGCCAAACACTTCGCCGGAGTCCATAAGGTATCCTGCCGGCACGGCGGCCGTCTCCAACTGGAAGTTGACCTTGATGACCAGTTGGGCACTGGCCGCTCCGCCCATCAGACACAGGCCAATCAAAGCGAGCCAGACTACTGATTTCCGAACCATACTCAATCCTCCAAACCAAGTTCTACCCATTGAAAACCGACCAACACTGGCCATTCCATCCCTGGCGATAGGCAAACGCAGGCATACTGCCCCCCATCGGGGCCCGCGCACACCATGTATGTCTTCGACAAATCCCCGGACTGGCTGTAGGAGACCTCCTAACCCAAACACCCTCTCAGAAAGAACTTGCGACATGAAACATGCGGACATGACCTCTGTGCCGAACTTTGCTTCGCCCGGGCGCGCACAGAACGGACTTGTGGATTCAGACCCTTTCGGCCCCACTGCAATGCCAAACCCATAGCCGATCCTCCGGGCCCGCCGCACTGACGCACGTCGGGGAATGAAAAAAGACGCAGGTCATTCACCTTATTTGTACCACAGAGACCGCGGGAACCTCAAGAAAATTCACCCTGGGACCGATAAGTTTTTGTCCTGCAGACCCGCATTTTGCCGCAGTCTGCGCGGGCGTTTCTCTGCACGGTCGGTCACTGTCCGGCGCGGATCGGCCATTCACCCGAGAGACGTCGGCCGTCGGAACCCAGGTAGGTGGCTTCGAGAATGTAGGTCTTGTCCCGCTCGACCCGCAGGTCCAGCGTGAACTCATAGGCCCGCAGGAAGTCACGCCAGGACCTGTGGTTGTCGGACGGACGGGTCAGGTCGATGTCCGGCCAGATCATCAGACGCTGGCCCTTGGTCTGGGCCGAACGACGGACGTATTCATACAATTCAAACCGCAGCGAGCACGGCGCCTTGATCGGAGATCCGAAGGCGTCCAGCAGGGCCACGTAGACATTCAGTCTCGCGTCCTGCCCGATGCCGGCTGCTCCGGCGATTTCGCTGATCGGAAGGATCGTGATCTTGGCCGGACCGAATCCGCTGGGGACCGGTGCGGAAGCCGGGTCGCCTGCCTGCGTGGCGGGCGCCGCGGTCGGCGGCGCAACCGGCGCCAACTGCGGCGGGGTCTCGCAACCACCGGTAAGAGAGGTCGCCAGGAGACACCCGCAGAGAAGAAGGCACAGACGCCTGCTCAACGGAGGCCGGGACCGATTCAATCTCAAATCGCCAATCGCCAATCGCAAATCCACTTACAGGTCCTCGTCCAGGATGTGTCCGAACCGGCGTTTCTTGGTCCGCAGATAGTCGACGTTGTGCTTGCAGGGCTTGGCCCTCAGGGGGATCTGTTCTGCGATCTTGATCCCGTAGACCTCGAGCCGGCTCACCTTCTTGGGGTTGTTCGTCAGGAGTCGCACGTTACGAAGCCCCAAATCGCGGCAGATCTGGGCGCCGATGCCGTAGTCCCGACGGTCGGCCAGGAACCCGAGCTTGAGGTTGGCGTCCACGGTGTCCAGACCCTGCTCCTGAAGCTTGTACGCTCGAATCTTGTTGGACAGGCCGATCCCCCGGCCTTCCTGGCGGAGGTAGATCAGGGCCCCCTTGCCTTCCTTCTCGATCATCTTCAGGGCGGTGATGAGCTGGTAGCCGCACTCGCACCGCTGCGAATGGAACAGGTCGCCGGTCATGCACTCGGAGTGAACGCGGATCAGGACAGGCTCCTCGTGCTCGATGGGCTGCCCCTTTGCGTCCAGGTCGCCGATGCCCCCTTTGCACAGGGCCAGGTGCGGCTCGGGCGACGTCGAGCTCTCGTAGGCGACCAGCTTGAAGTCGCCGTAATCGGTGGGCAGACTGATGGACTCGAACCGCTTGACCTGGCTCTCCCGCTGGAGGCGGTGCTCGATGAGCTTGGCGGTCGAGGCGATCTTGAGACCATGCTCCTTGCAGAACCCCAGCAGTTCCGGCACGCGGGCCATCGAGCCGTCGTCGCTCATGATCTCGCAGATGACCGCGGCGGGCTTGAGCCCGGCCAGGCGGACCAGGTCGATCCCCCCTTCCGTTTGTCCGGCGCGGACCAGGACGCCGCCGTCGCGGGCTCTCAGCGGAAAGATGTGACCGGGTCGGGCCAAATCGCGGGGCTTCGCGCCGTCGGCGATGGCGACCTGGATCGTGTGGGCGCGGTCCGCGGCGCTGATGCCGGTGGTGATCCCCTCGGCCGCGTCAACGCTCACGGTGAAGGCGGTGCCCAGACGGGCGGTGTTCTCCACCGCCTGGGGGTACAACCCCAGCGAATCGCACTTCTCCGCCGGCAGCGGCAGGCAGATCAGACCCCGTCCGTACTTGGCCATGAAATTGATGATCTCGGGAGTGGTCTTCTCCGCCGCACAGACCAAGTCCCCTTCATTCTCGCGGTCTTCCGCATCCACCAGGACAATCATCTTTCCCTGGCGGAGGTCCTCAAGGACCTCTGGAATATCGCTAAATCCTTGTCCTGTAGTTACTTCTGGCATTACTTGTCAACCATCCTATCTGGAGCCATCGCCACACCGACGTGCGGCCCGGTCTCCATCTGTATGTTGCGCGGGGGCTTTCGGCGCAACGATTATCGCAAAGCCGGACTTGAGGCCGCCGCAGGAGAGACGCGACCTGGGCCGCGATGCGAATGTCGTTTCCAGACCACGAGTTGCGCACCGACCGGTCAAGGCGCTAGCGGCCGGAGTTTGCCGCCTGCGTCCGCTCGTATTCTTCAATATATCGAGCTCCGTTGCGGATGTAAATGAGGGCCGCCAAAACCGCTGCCGCCCCGGCCGACCACCAGAGCACGCGGGCGAACGCGCGGTAGCCGGGGACGACGCGATCCAGTTCCGGGGCCACCAGCACCGCGATCACCATGCTCAATTGGAGAGCGGTCGCCAGCTTGCCCGCCCAGACGGGCACGATATGAACCTGGGAGGTGATCAAGTAGACGATGAGGAAACCCAGCGTGATCAGGAGATCCTTGCCGATAATCAGGACCACGACCATCGTGGGCAATTGCCAGCCGTCCACGTGCCCCTGCTCGGAGACCAGCAGCAGCGAAGCGGACGTGATCAGCAGTTTGTCGGCCAAGGGGTCGAGGAATGTGCCCAGCTTGGTGATCTGTCCGCTGTGGCGGGCCCAATAGCCGTCGATGGCGTCGCTGACGGCCATGAGGAAAAACAGCACCACCGCGAAGCGTCGCAGGAACACCCGCGAGTCTTCGCTGAACTGAGGGTCGTGGGTATTGAGCATGCAGCCCACGAAGGGCGCGATCAACAGGATTCGCAGGATCGTGATCCGCGTCGGCCAGCTCAGTTGCGGGGCATCGGCCCGCCACATCCGCCCCAGCAATTCCCTCAGTCCTCGATTGTGGAGGTCGTGGTCCATCTCGAACTCCGTCCATTGCTGGTCATTGCATCCGTCGCCAGGCTCGTTATACTAAAGGAGGCTACGCGGGTTGACAAGAGAGGGTTCTTTCCAGTCCCTCGGCAACCCTCGAACATCCAAACAGGCGGAGCAAGCAATCATGAACGCACGAAGCCGGTTGGCGAGAGTCTATTACGATCTGTCGGTGATGCTGGATGCAGGGGTGCCGATCATGCGTTCCTTCGACATCGTGATTGAGGGGCGCAGCGGGTACTTCAAACGCGTGCTCTCGCAGGTTCGCGACTCGGTGTCCAAGGGATCGAGCCTGGCTGAATCGATGGAAAGACACCGCCATGTGTTCCCCACCCTGGACCGGATGCTCGTACAGGCCGCCGAACACTCTGGGTCGCTGGGCCAGTCGTTCAAGATGCTGTCGGAATGGCACGAATTCGTCCAGAGGATCGTCCATCGCATGCTCATGGGACTGGCGTATCCATTCCTCATCTTGCACGCCGCAGCTTTCATATTCCCCCTGCCCAAGCTCATCTTCGGCCAAATGGGCATCAGCCAGTATCTGCTCTCCGTCCTTGGGGTGGTCATCTGGCTCTACATCCTGTTGTTCATCATCGCCATTCGGGTGTATCGGCCCGAGACGACACGCTTGATCCGCCTGCCCCTGGACTACCTGGTCCTGCGAATCCCCGTCCTGGGAGCGGCCGTCCGCCAGTTGTGCATCAGCCGCTATGTCAAGGCGTTCGCCATGCTCTATAGAGCGGGCGTTCCCATGGCCGAAAGCGTCGAGCGAGCTGGTCGGGCGGTGGGCAATGAAGCCGTCGCCGGGCTTTTCCGAGGGTCGATCACCAGCGTTCGCAACGGCGCCACGGCCTGGGAGGGCCTCTCGCCCCGGCTGCCCAGCGAGTACCGGCACCTTTGGCAGATCGGAGAGGAGTCCGGCGAACTCGACCAGACTGTCGACAAGATCGCCCAGATCTCCGCCGACCGCGCGGACATGTACTTCCGCGGGTTTGCCAGGGGCTTCCCGATCGTGGTCTACTTCGTCATCATGGGCCTGATGGTGTACATGATCTTCACGCTGTTCGCCCAGGTGTACGGCGACGTGCTCTCGTTCTGAGCCCGGGCGTCGTCCGGGGGGCCCGAGGACTCTCCGAGGCCGGTATTTTGCCGACTCTTTCCCCTGGTGCGGATTTTATGCCGCTATCGACTTGATGTTCATTCGGGCGTTGATACAATTCATCCGATTTTATAGAGGCTGACCGATGGCTGTTCTGAATGTCAATATCGATCATGTGGCGACGATCCGCCAGGCAAGGCGCACCGACGAGCCGGACCCCGCGTGGGCGGCGGTGGAGTGCGAACTGGCAGGGGCAAACGGCATCACCGTGCACCTGCGCCAGGACCGGCGCCACATCAACGACCGCGACGTGCGGGTGCTCAAGGAAACCGTCGCCTGCAAACTGAACCTGGAGATGTCGCTGGCTGAGCCGATCGTCAAGATCGCCGAGCAGGTCGTGCCGGACCAGGTGACGATCGTGCCGGAGAACCGCGCCGAGCTGACGACCGAAGGCGGTCTGGACTGCGTCCAGTACAAACGCAGGCTGGCCGACGTGGTCAAACGGATGCACAAGAAAGGCATCGTCGTCAGCGCATTCATCACCGCCGACCGGGACCAGATCGCCGCCTCGGCTGCAACCGGCTGCGACGCCATCGAGCTGCACACCGGCATGTACGCCAATGCCAAAACCGAGAAGGCAGCCAAGAAACAGGTGCTCGAACTGATGGCCGGGCGGGACTTCGCCCTGGAAAACGGGCTGGTCGTCCACGCCGGACACGGACTGACCTACCGCAACATCGGTCCGGTCGCCCGCATCGAGGGGCTGTGCGAATTCAACATCGGGCACAGCATCATCTCGCGCGCCGTGCTCGTGGGCCTTCGCCAGGCCACGCGGGAAATGATCGAGCTGATCGACAAGCACGAAGTACGTACCGCGTGAAGCGTGAAGCGAACAGGCGAATCGCCCACCTTGTAGAATCGTGCCCAACGCAGAAACTCAAAAGAGTAAATAGTAAATCGCAAATAGTAAATCAGGAGAGATTGGATGTTCACAGGCGCCATGGTGGCGATCGTCACGCCCTTCCAGGACGGCAAAGTCGATTTTGAAACGCTCGACGAGTTGATCGATTTTCAGTTGGAGAACGGCATCGACGCGATCGTTCCGGTGGGAACGACCGGCGAATCGCCCACGCTCACCCATGAAGAGCACAAGCAGGTCATCGAGCGCGTCGTCAAGCGGGTTGCCGGCGGGACACGCGTGATCGCGGGGGCCGGGTCCAACAGCACCGCCGAGGCCATCGAGCTGACCGCCTACGCCAAGAAAGTCGGCGCCGACGCGACGCTGCAGGTGTGCCCCTACTACAACAAGCCCACGCAGGAAGGGTTCTTTCAGCACTTCAAGGCGATCGCCGACGAGGTCGATCTGCCGATCGTGCTGTACAACATCCCCGGCCGCTGCGGCGCGGGCATGACGCCTGAGACCGTCGCCCGGCTCGACGAACACGAGAACATCGTCGCGATCAAGGAAGCCACCGGCAGCCTCGACCAGGCCAGCGAGATCGCGATGCGGTGCGATATCACGATCCTCTCCGGCGACGACTCGCTGACCCTGCCCCTGGCCTCCGTCGGCGGCAAGGGCGTCATCAGCGTCGTGGCGAACATCGTCCCGGCCGACGTCAAGGCCATGACCGACCTGATCCTCGAAGGCGACCTGGTCAAGGCCCGCCAGTGGCACCGCAAGCTCTTCGCGTTGAGCAAGAACATGCTGACCCTGGCGACCAACCCGATCCCGATCAAGGCCGCGATGGCCATGCTGGACATGTGCTCCGACGAGCTGCGTCTGCCCATGACCCCGCTGGAACCCTCCAAGAAAACAGCCCTCAAGCAGACCCTCACCGACTACGGCCTGCTGAGCTGAGTGTCGCAAAAGGTAGACAAGAAACAAGCCGCTCGGGCGCGTCGCCGCACTCGAGCGGCTTTTGTTTTGGTTCGCGATCAGATGTCCTCGATCAACCAGGAGCCATCGATCTGCCGCAGATTCGCCCTCATCTCAAACGTGTCGCCCACGTGAAACACGCGGTCCCCCCTCGCAGCCTCTCTCTTGAAAGTCACCTGCCAGGATACGTGGGTCCGGCCGCCACCGGACTGCTCCTGTGAAAGGATGGGCATCTCGGCGTCCGGATCGAATGACTGCAGGAACAGCTTCATCTCATATTTGTCCTTCGCCTGCAAATCATCAGGACCAGCAGTCAGCATCTCTTGAGTCTCATCGCGATCAACGCAGTCAGGAGCCATGCAGGCCAGGACAGACTCCGCGTCTCCCGCAACGATCGCCCTGATGAGGCTGCGTACGGTCGTTTCGGGACTACTGAGATCCACGGCCACCTTCTCCTTCGGAACGTCTTGATCTTCAGGGGGCGCGACATGACTCTCCGCCACTTCTGGACCTGGAGCGGATTCCGTCGTAGACACAGGCTCGACGGCAGGAGCAACGTCGGGGGACTCCGGCTCAGCCTCAGGCGGCAGTTCCTGCTGCTTCCGCAAAATCGGGCGATTGGCTGGACGATGATCCTCCCGTGTCATGGAAGGCGGCGGAGCCACGTCCGTCGGGCTGTGAAAGGAGTTCTTATAGACAACCACGCCGGTCGCGATCGTGACGAGGACGACCGCCGCGGTGATCAGCTTAGAAACTATCTCAAAACAGTGTCTTTGGCCGATAACCATCCGTAGGAGCCA